>NZ_JBFPFO010000035.1:0-494 GCF_047977865.1 Curtobacterium sp. LFS079 | reverse complement strand
GACCAGGTCGCAGCCGGCCTCGTGCAGGTCCCTGAGGGCTTCGCTGATTTCCTCGCGGGTTTCGCCCATGCCCAGGATCAGGTTGGACTTGGTGACCATCCCGTGGTTCCGGCCCTGGGTGATGACGTCCAGGGAGCGTTCGTAGCGGAACGCGGGCCGGATGCGCTTGAAGATCCGGGGCACGGTCTCGACGTTGTGCGCGAACACCTCAGGCTGCGAGTCGCAGATCGCCTCGATGTGCCCCGGGTTGCCGGAGAAGTCGGGGATGAGCAGTTCCACCCCGGTGCCGGGGTTCAGTTCGTGGATCTTGCGCACGGTCTCGGCGTAAAGCCAGACGCCTTCGTCCTCGAGGTCGTCGCGGGCCACGCCGGTCACGGTGGCGAAGCGCAGGTTCATGGACTGCACGGAGCGGGCCACCTTGGTCGGTTCCATCCGGTCCAGGGGGGAGGGTTTGCCGGTGTCGATCTGGCAGAAGTCGCAGCGGCGGGTGCATT
>NZ_JBFPFO010000034.1:0-532 GCF_047977865.1 Curtobacterium sp. LFS079 | reverse complement strand
TTCCTCGTCCCCGGCGCCTTGGCGGAGCAGGCCGAGCAGGTCGAATTCCTCGTGTGAGAACAGGCAGCTCATGATTTTGCCTTCGGCGGTGATCCGGGTGCGCTTGCAGTCGGCGCAGAACGGTTCGGTCACGGAGGCGATGATCCCGACGGTGCCCAGCACGGGGCCGACGGCTTCGACGGCGTCGGCGGGATTGTCTGTCCCTGTGGTGGCGGGTTCCCGGCGTCGTACTTCGAAGCGTTCGGCCGGTGCGCCGTCGCGGTCGCGGGGGTCGGGGGCGAGGATGAAGTCGCGGGAGAGGAGTTCGCGGATTTCGGCGGCGGTGATCATGTTCCGCCGGGTCCAGCCGTGGTCGGCGTCCAGGGGCATTTGTTCGATGAAGCGCAGTTCGTAGCCGCGCTCCAGGGCCCAGGCCAGCAGCTGCGGGGCTTCGGTGTCGTTGATTCCGCGCATCAGCACGGCGTTGAGCTTGACCGGTCCGAGTCCGGCGTCCCAGGCGGCTTCGACGCCGGCGAGGACTTTGTCCAGGAAG
>NZ_JBFPFO010000033.1:0-578 GCF_047977865.1 Curtobacterium sp. LFS079 | reverse complement strand
ATCCACGCCGACGACCCGGCATTCGGGTACCGTTTCATCGCCGACGAACTCCCGGAGAAGGGCATCAGCGCGGGTGAGAACAGGGTCCAGCGCCTATGCCGGGACCACGGCATCTGGTCGGTGTTCTCAAAGAAGCGCGGCCTGAACCGCAGACCCGGTCCGCCGGTCCACGACGACCTGGTCGAGCGGGACTTCACCGCCACGGCACCGAACGAACTGTGGCTGACGGACATCACCGAACACCCTACTGCCGAGGGGAAGCTCTACCTCTGCGCGGTGAAGGACGTCTACTCCGGCAGGATCGTGGGCTACTCGATGGGTTCGCGGATGAAGTCCTCGCTTGCCGTCGCCGCACTGGAGAACGCCGTGCGGTCACGCCGCCCGGCAGCGACCGTGGTGCACTCGGATCGCGGTTCCCAGTTCCGCTCACGCCGGTTCGTCGAATCACTGCGACACCACGGACTCACCGGCTCGATGGGCAGAGTCGGCGCGTGCGCGGACAACGCCGCGATGGAATCGTTCTTCTCGCTGCTGCAAAAGAACGTCCTGGACCGTCAGTGGTGGCTCACACGGCAGGA
>NZ_JBFPFO010000032.1:0-612 GCF_047977865.1 Curtobacterium sp. LFS079 | reverse complement strand
CATGAGTGTTGGACTGGGTATGCCGCTGGTGCGCGCGGACGGGGATGCCGGCAAGGGCGCCGTACCCCCGCCGCGCCCTCAAAGCGTCCCCGCAGGCCTGTTCGACGCCCACGGCCGCCGGGCCACGGACATGCGCCTGTCCCTGACAGACAAATGCAACCTCCGCTGCACCTACTGCATGCCCGCCGAAGGCCTGGAATGGCTGTCCAAGCAGGCCGTGATGACCGCCGAGGAAATCGTCAGGATCGTCCGGGTCGGCGTACACCACCTGGGGGTCCGCGAACTCCGCCTCACCGGCGGGGAACCGCTGGTCCGGGCAGACCTGGCGGACATCATCGCCGCCCTGCGCGCCGAACACCCGGACCTGCCCATCTCAATGACCACCAACGGCGTCGGCCTGGACAAAAAAGCCGCCGCCCTCAAGGCCGCGGGCCTGAGCCGGATCAACGTCTCCCTGGACTCCCTGCACGAGGAAACCTTCACCCAACTGACCCGCCGGCCCTTCCTGGACAAAGTCCTCGCCGGCGTCGAAGCCGCCTGGGACGCCGGACTCGGACCGGTCAAGCTCAACGCCGTGCTGATGCGCGGAATCAACGACACCGAAGCCCCGCA
>NZ_JBFPFO010000031.1:0-1100 GCF_047977865.1 Curtobacterium sp. LFS079 | reverse complement strand
GCCACCGCCATGCGCAAAAAAGGCCGCGACATCCCCGAACACCTGGCCCACATCGCCGAAGGCATCCAGGACTCCGGCACCACCCGCCAGGAAGCCAGAACCCTCCTCGCCCACGGCGCGTAACATCCATCAAGCCGACGGGACCGGACGCCTTTCAACAGGCGTCCGGTCCTTTGTCATCACGTAGAATTAAGGCACTATGGCGAAATCCCCTGATTCCAGCAATCCGACCCCCTCGGCAGCCGACGCTCCGAAGCGCGGGCTGTTCTCCCGCAAGCCCAAGGAAGCCAAGGCAAAGAAGCCGAGCCAGCTCAAGCAGATCGGCGAAGTCTTCAAGATGACCCGCCGGAGCGACCCCCAGGTCGTCTGGCTCATGGTTCTTGCCTTCCTGGGCGTCATCGCTGTCAGCCTGGTCATCGGTTTGCTGCTGCAGAACCCGATCACCGGCCTGATCATCGGCATTCCGCTGGGCCTGCTGGCCGCCGTCTTCATCCTGTCCCGCCGCGCCGAGCGGGCCGCCTTTGCGCAGATCGAGAACCAGCCGGGCGCTTCCGGCGCCGCCCTCGGAACCCTGCGCCGCGGCTGGATCACTGAGGAGCAGCCGGTCGCCGTCAACCCCCGCACGCAGGACGCCGTGTTCCGCGCTATCGGCCGTCCCGGCGTCGTGCTCGTCAGTGAGGGTCCGTCCCACCGGGCCAAGCCGCTGCTGGACGCCGAACGCAAGAAGCTCTCCCGCATCCTGCCGAACGTCACGGTCCACGTGATCGAAAGCGGCCGGGGCGAAGGCCAGGTTCCGATCAGCCAGATCGCCAAGACCATGAACAAGTTCAAGAATGAGCTCACCAAGGTGGAGGTCAACGCGGTCAGCAAGCGCATCTCTTCCCTAGGCGGCAAGCGCCTGCCGATCCCCAAGGGCATCGACCCGTACAAGGCACGTCCTCAGCGCGGGCGCTGATTTCCTGCACATACAAAAGAACCGCCTCCATGACTGCGGATTCTAGGGGTCGTTGCAACGCCTGTTGGTTAGGTGGTTAGTAGTAAATCACGCAGACGCTCGGCTGGAGTTTTCCAGTCGAGCGTTTTGCGTGGTCGGCCGTTGA
>NZ_JBFPFO010000030.1:0-1720 GCF_047977865.1 Curtobacterium sp. LFS079 | reverse complement strand
GGCGGGTTCTAACGGTCGTTGCAACACCCAGATCTTTTGGGAGTTGCAACGACCGTGTCGTCTCTAAGGTCAAAATCAGATTCTCCCTTGAGGAAAGAATCGGGTTCCCCACGGCCGCGGAGAGCCTTTTCGCGGGAGGAGAAGGATGCTTTCTTCTCCGTGCTTGACCGGCTTGGAAGTGTCAGCGCGGCTGCTGCCGAGCTTGGCCTGAACCGGAGTACGTGTTTCGGCTGGGCACGAAACACCGGGGCTGCTCCAAAGAAGCCGTTGACCAGAAAGGTCCCAAAGCGGAAGTACACCCCGGAAGAGAAAGAGCAGTTCCTCGCCCTACTCGATCGCGTCGGCAACGTGACGGTCGCTGCCGCGGAGCTCGGGTTCAACCGGATGACGTGCTACCACTGGGCCTATAAGGCCGGAATTGCCAACATTCGCCAGGACTCCGGCAAACGTGAGGAGTTCCTCCGACTGCGCAAGAAAGGAGCGACCCGGCGTGAGGCTGCCCTGGTCGTGAGCGTGCATCCCCGGACCGCGCAGGAGTGGGACCAAGGCGTCAGGAAGGTCGGCAGCCGACGCATTTACCCCGACGGGCGCGTCGTCGACTACAAACGGGGTGTGACCACCTTGACCGACCATCCCGGCCCGGCCACGCCGACTGCCGGCCCGCCGCTGGCCATGTCCGCGCTGGAGAAACCCGTAGACCCCAGGTTCCTCTCGCTCCAGGAGCGGGAAACGATCAGGGACATGCGAGCTGCCGGTTCCTCCATGCGGGCGATCGCGGCAGCCCTGAGCCGACCCGCATCGACGGTCAGCCGGGAGCTCGCCCGGAACAGCCGGCACGCGCTGGGCTACCAGCCCTATGCAGCCCAACGAAAGGCCGTAGCCCGACGGGCACGGCCCAAGCCCGCCAAGCTCGCCCGGGAATCCAAACTGCGAGACTACGTGAAAGCAAAACTCCTCATACGCTGGTCTCCGGAACAGATCAGCCACACCCTGGTCGACGAGTTCCCCGACCAACCGGAGATGCGCGTGAGCCCAGAGACGATCTACCAGGCCCTCTACATCCAGGCCCGGGGCGGCCTCAAGCGTGAGGTCGCAACTGCGCTGCGAACGGGCCGAGCCCGTCGCAAACCCCACAAGGATCCACAACACCGCCAGTCACGGTTCGTGGATCCGATGGTCATGATCTCCGAACGCCCGCCCGAAATCGAAGACAGGGCCGTTCCCGGACACTGGGAAGGTGATCTCATCACCGGGGCAAACAACCAGTCCGCGATCGCCACCCTGGTCGAGCGCACCACCCGCTACGTGATGCTCGTCCACCTGCCCGGCGACCACACCGCCGAAACCGTCCGCGACGGACTCATCAAAACCATGACCACACTCCCGGATCACCTGCGAGGATCCCTGACCTGGGACCAAGGAGCAGAAATGGCGGCCCACAAGTCGTTCAGCCTCGCCACCGACATGGACGTCTACTTCTGCGACCCGGCCAGCCCCTGGCAGCGCGGCTCGAACGAAAACACCAACGGGCTACTGCGCCAATACTTCCCCAAAGGCACCGACCTGTCCGTCTATGGCCCCGAAGACCTCGAACACGTCGCCCAAGAACTCAACGGCCGACCACGCAAAACGCTCGACTGGAAAACTCCAGCCGAGCGTCTGCGTGATTTACTACTAACCACCTAACCAACAGGCGTTGCAACGACCCCTAGAATCCGCA
>NZ_JBFPFO010000029.1:0-1893 GCF_047977865.1 Curtobacterium sp. LFS079 | reverse complement strand
AAAAGGAAACAGGCACCGTACTCACCACAGGACACAACCACCAGGCCATGCCAAAAAAACTGATTCGTTGATATTCCACCCATGAGCACCCACCGCAGAACGAACGCCTGCGCAATGGGCTGTATCTCCTGACCACCCCGGTACGACAACCATGCAGTCACCCACCAGGAGAAGTTAGAGGCTCCTTAGAAAGGAGGTGATCCAGCCGCACCTTCCGGTACGGCTACCTTGTTACGACTTAGTCCCAATCGCCGGTCCCACCTTCGACGGCTCCCTCCCACAAGGGGTTAGGCCACCGGCTTCGGGTGTTACCAACTTTCGTGACTTGACGGGCGGTGTGTACAAGGCCCGGGAACGTATTCACCGCAGCGTTGCTGATCTGCGATTACTAGCGACTCCGACTTCATGGGGTCGAGTTGCAGACCCCAATCCGAACTGAGACCGGCTTTTTGGGATTAGCTCCACCTCACAGTATCGCAACCCATTGTACCGGCCATTGTAGCATGCGTGAAGCCCAAGACATAAGGGGCATGATGATTTGACGTCGTCCCCACCTTCCTCCGAGTTGACCCCGGCAGTCTCCCATGAGTCCCCGGCATAACCCGCTGGCAACATGGAACGAGGGTTGCGCTCGTTGCGGGACTTAACCCAACATCTCACGACACGAGCTGACGACAACCATGCACCACCTGTGAACCAGCCCCGAAGGGAAGCCCTGTTTCCAGAGCGGTCCGGTCCATGTCAAGCCTTGGTAAGGTTCTTCGCGTTGCATCGAATTAATCCGCATGCTCCGCCGCTTGTGCGGGCCCCCGTCAATTCCTTTGAGTTTTAGCCTTGCGGCCGTACTCCCCAGGCGGGGCACTTAATGCGTTAGCTACGGCGCGGAAAACGTGGAATGTCCCCCACACCTAGTGCCCAACGTTTACGGCATGGACTACCAGGGTATCTAATCCTGTTCGCTCCCCATGCTTTCGCTCCTCAGCGTCAGTTAATGCCCAGAGACCTGCCTTCGCCATCGGTGTTCCTCCTGATATCTGCGCATTTCACCGCTACACCAGGAATTCCAGTCTCCCCTACATCACTCTAGTCTGCCCGTACCCACTGCAGAACCGGAGTTGAGCCCCGGTCTTTCACAGCAGACGCGACAAACCGCCTACGAGCTCTTTACGCCCAATAATTCCGGATAACGCTTGCGCCCTACGTATTACCGCGGCTGCTGGCACGTAGTTAGCCGGCGCTTCTTCTGCAGGTACCGTCACCTTGCGGCTTCTTCCCTACTGAAAGAGGTTTACAACCCGAAGGCCGTCATCCCTCACGCGGCGTCGCTGCATCAGGCTTGCGCCCATTGTGCAATATTCCCCACTGCTGCCTCCCGTAGGAGTCTGGGCCGTGTCTCAGTCCCAGTGTGGCCGGTCACCCTCTCAGGCCGGCTACCCGTCATCGCCTTGGTAGGCCATTACCCCACCAACAAGCTGATAGGCCGCGAGTCCATCCAAAACCACAAAAAGCTTTCCACCCCCCACCATGCGGTGAAAGGTCATATCCGGTATTAGACCCAGTTTCCCAGGCTTATCCCAGAGTCAAGGGCAGGTTACTCACGTGTTACTCACCCGTTCGCCACTAATCCCCCCAGCAAGCTGAGGATCATCGTTCGACTTGCATGTGTTAAGCACGCCGCCAGCGTTCATCCTGAGCCAGGATCAAACTCTCCGTCAAAAAACAAACAGACACAACCAAAACCAGTGGAAATAACACCAGCCCGGCTGCACAAAATCTGAAACCAGCCAAAACCAGGCCACCACACACGGGGGTGCGGGCAACCCGGCAATAACCAATTCAAAAAACAAATCGGTATCAACAAACTTGGCACACTATTGAGTTCTCAAACAACAG
>NZ_JBFPFO010000028.1:0-2264 GCF_047977865.1 Curtobacterium sp. LFS079 | reverse complement strand
AGCCAAAACCAGGCCACCACACACGGGGGTGCGGGCAACCCGGCAATAACCAATTCAAAAAACAAATCGGTATCAACAAACTTGGCACACTATTGAGTTCTCAAACAACAGTTCCGCAAACCGCAGACCACACGGCGCACTACAGTGCGCCACCAAAAGTGGCCATCTAAGAAAGGGATTCTGCCGCCTTCCGGAACCTCCAAGCCTTTCAGCTCTTCCGTCCCTCCCGCGGCGACTCAGAAAACATTACACGGTTCCGGAAGGAGAGGCAAATCAGGGTCCAGCGCAGCTAATGACGGCCTGTTTGGACTGCCTGGCCCATTGTCCGACCCGCCTTCGCCGGCAAGCCGGCCGCCCGCCGTCGGGCAGTTCCGATCGGCAGCGAAAAAACCCGGGCGCGGTGTCGATCTGCTCTGGTGCCGTTCGACCTATGGGTGAGAAGGTCGGAAGGCGACCTTCCGGAACCAAGGAGAACATCATGGCCAAGTACATGCTGATCATGCGTCCGACGGACGAGTCTTTCGCGACGTTCGCGAACACGGACTTCAACGAAATCATGGACGCCATGGGCAAGTTCAACGACGAACTGATCCGTGCCGGCGTACTGCTCGCGGCAGAGGGCCTGGACGACGCCAATGAGGGTGTGGTTGTGGACTTTAGCGGAGACACCCCGGTAGTGACGGACGGCCCCTACGGAGAAACCAAGGAGCTGTTCGCCGGCTACTACATCCTCGATGTGGCCTCGAAGCAGGAGGCCGTCGAATGGGCCAAGCGGGCCCCGCTCACTGCGGGCAGCAAGACCGAGATCCGCCGGGTGACCACCATCGACGAGTTCCCGCAGGACAACAAGTGGATCCAGAAGGAGCGCGCCTGGCGCGAGCAGACCGGGCAGCTCTGAGCCGCTCGTGAACAGCAGCGGGGCGAGGGGCGCCGTCGAGACCGTCTGGCGGATGGAGTCCGCCCGGATCGTCGGCGCCCTGGCCCGCTACACGGGGGACTTTTCTCTGGCGGAAGACCTCGCGCAGGAAGCACTCGCGGAAGCCTTGGTGTCCTGGTCGGTCAACGGAGTTCCGGAGCAGCCCGCGGCCTGGCTGCTCACCACGGGCCGGCGCCGCGCCATCGACACCTTCCGGCGCAGGTCCGCGCTCGATGAGCGCTATGCCGTCCTCGCGCGGGAGCTCTCCGAGGAACCCGGGGCTGACGAGCTGTTCAACTATGACGCAATCGACGACGACGTCCTCGCCCTGATGTTTACGGCGTGTCATCCCATGCTGTCCAAGGAGGCCCGGATCGCCCTGACGCTGCGGGTGGTCGGCGGGCTTGGGAGCGAGGAAATCGCCAAGGCGTTCCTTGTACCTGTTTCCACTATCCAGGCGCGGATCACCCGGGCCAAGAAGACACTGGTCGCCGCCCGGGTCCCGTTCGCGGTACCTGAGGCGCACGAACTCGACGAACGGCTCGGCTCGGTCCTCCAGGTCATCTACCTGGTCTTCACCGAAGGCTCCTACGCATCCGGCGGTGATGATTGGATCCGTACCGGCCTCACCGACGAGGCCCGCCGGCTGGCCCGCATGATGGTCAAGCTGAAGCCCGAGCCGGAAGTGTTCGGCCTCCTTGCGCTCCTGGAACTCACCGCAGCCCGCTTCCCGGCAAGGACCGACGACGCCGGACGGCCGGTGCTGCTCGAGGACCAGGACCGCCGCCGTTGGGACAGTTCGGCGATCCGGAGGGGGCGGGCGGCCCTTGAACGAGCCGCGGCCGCCGGGCGCGGCCTCGGCGCCTACGGCCTCCAGGCATCCATTGCGGAATGCCACGCGGTGGCGGACTCCGTGGCCGCTACAGATTGGCCCCGGATCGTGGTTCTCTACGAAGCCTTGGGGCGGTTGGCGCCATCGCCCATAGTCGAGCTCAACCACGCTGTTGCCGTAGCCATGGCGTCGGGCCCGGCCGCAGGACTGGAACTGGTGGAGGCCTTGAGTGCCGGCGGCAAACTTGCCGCTTCCCATCTTCTGCCCGCCGTCCGGGGTGAGCTGCTCACCAGGCTGGGACGCCGGGAGGAGGCCCGCTCCGCACTTCAGGAAGCCGTCGGCATGTGCGGGAACAGCGCCGAGCGGGCAGCCCTTGAAGCCAAAATCCGCGGCCTGCGGTAGTGGTTAAATGTGGGAGGCCCCCGGGTGGAGCCCTTGTTGGGGGTTCCTTCCGGGGGCCTCGACCTGTAATGGTTGTCCGGCGGTGTCCTACTCTCCCACACCCTCCCGGGTGCA
>NZ_JBFPFO010000027.1:0-3556 GCF_047977865.1 Curtobacterium sp. LFS079 | reverse complement strand
TGTCCGGCGGTGTCCTACTCTCCCACACCCTCCCGGGTGCAGTACCATCGGCGCTGTGGGTCTTAGCTTCCGGGTTCGGAATGGGACCGGGCGTTTCCCCCACGCTATGACCGCCGTAACCTTGTTACCCGTTCCTGCCCCGGTGTGGGGTGGGTGGGAAGTTTTGTGGTTACCAGGTGTTGCTGGTGTTATTCAGTTGTTGGTTCCTGGGTTGTTGTCCGGGAACCACATAGTGGACGCGATGCAGTGATCTTGTTGTGTGGTGTAAGTTGTCGGCCTATTAGTACCGGTCGGCTTCGACAGTCGTTGGTCCTGTCTTCCACGTCCGGCCTATCAACCCAGTGGTCTGGCTGGGGGCCTCTCACACAAATGTGTATGGAAATCTCATCTTGAAGCGAGCTTCCCGCTTAGATGCTTTCAGCGGTTATCCCATCCGAACGTAGCTAATCAGCGGTGCACTTGGCAGTACAACTGACACACCAGAGGTTCGTCCGTCCCGGTCCTCTCGTACTAAGGACAGCCCTTCTCAAATTTCCTGCGCGCGCAGCGGATAGGGACCGAACTGTCTCACGACGTTCTAAACCCAGCTCGCGTACCGCTTTAATGGGCGAACAGCCCAACCCTTGGGACCTACTCCAGCCCCAGGATGCGACGAGCCGACATCGAGGTGCCAAACCATGCCGTCGATATGGACTCTTGGGCAAGATCAGCCTGTTATCCCCGAGGTACCTTTTATCCGTTGAGCGACGGCCATTCCACAATGTACCGCCGGATCACTAGTCCCGACTTTCGTCCCTGCTTGAGATGTCTCTCTCACAGTCAAGCTCCCTTGTGCACTTACACTCGACACCTGATTGCCAACCAGGCTGAGGGAACCTTTGGGCGCCTCCGTTACTTTTTAGGAGGCAACCGCCCCAGTTAAACTACCCATCAGGCACTGTCCCTGACCCGGATCACGGGCCGAAGTTAGATGTCCAAAGTGACCAGAGTGGTATTTCAACGATGACTCCCCCCGAACTGGCGTCCGGGGTTCACAGTCTCCCACCTATCCTACACAAGCCACTCCGAACACCAATACCAAACTATAGTAAAGGTCTCGGGGTCTTTCCGTCCTGCTGCGCGTAACGAGCATCTTTACTCGTACTGCAATTTCGCCGAGTTTATGGTTGAGACAGCGGGGAAGTCGTTACTCCATTCGTGCAGGTCGGAACTTACCCGACAAGGAATTTCGCTACCTTAGGATGGTTATAGTTACCACCGCCGTTTACTGGGGCTTAAATTCTCAGCTTCGCCCACAAGGGGCTAACCGGTCCTCTTAACCTTCCAGCACCGGGCAGGAGTCAGTCCGTATACATCGTCTTGCGACTTCGCACGGACCTGTGTTTTTAGTAAACAGTCGCTTCCCCCTGGTCTCTGCGGCCCTTGCCCGCTCCACAACGCATGGTCGCTTCACGGTCCGGGCCCCCCTTCTCCCGAAGTTACGGGGGCATTTTGCCGAGTTCCTTAACCATAATTCTCTCGATCGCCTTGGTATTCTCTACCTGATCACCTGTGTCGGTTTGGGGTACGGGCAGCTGGAACCTCGCGCCGATGCTTTTCTAGGCAGCATAGGATCACCGGATCCCCCCAGACGGGGGTCCCATCAGATCTCAGCCTGTATGTTCCACGGATTTGCCTATGGAACGGCCTACATCCTTAGACCGGGGCAACCATCGCCCGGCCCGGCTACCTTCCTGCGTCACACCTGTTAATACGCTTACCTCCCGGGATCAGGTCCCGCGCTCCACCAAAACCCTTCACCCACAAGGGGTGTCGGGCAGGTTTCGGGCGGTTAGTATCCCCCGCTTGGTATGGGCGGTTCTTCGCCGGTACGGGAATATCAACCCGTTGTCCATCGACTACGCCTGTCGGCCTCGCCTTAGGTCCCGACTTACCCAGGGCAGATTAGCTTGACCCTGGAACCCTTGATCATTCGGCGGACGGGTTTCTCACCCGTCTTTCGCTACTCATGCCTGCATTCTCACTCGTGTAGGCTCCACCACTGGTTCACACCGCAGCTTCACCGCCCACACGACGCTCCCCTACCCATCCACACTCCTGAACCACGAAGGCTAGGAACCTATGTGAATGCCACAACTTCGGCGGTGTACTTGAGCCCCGCTACATTGTCGGCGCGGAATCACTTGACCAGTGAGCTATTACGCACTCTTTCAAGGGTGGCTGCTTCTAAGCCAACCTCCTGGTTGTCTAAGCAACTCCACATCCTTTCCCACTTAGCACACGCTTAGGGGCCTTAGTTGGTGGTCTGGGCTGTTTCCCTCTCGACTATGAAGCTTATCCCCCACAGTCTCACTGCTGCGCTCTCACTTACCGGCATTCGGAGTTTGGCTGACGTCAGTAACCTTGTAGGGCCCATCGGCCATCCAGTAGCTCTACCTCCGGCAAGAAACACGCAACGCTGCACCTAAATGCATTTCGGGGAGAACCAGCTATCACGGAGTTTGATTGGCCTTTCACCCCTACCCACAGCTCATCCCCTCCATTTTCAACTGAAGTGGGTTCGGTCCTCCACGACGTCTTACCGTCGCTTCAACCTGGCCATGGGTAGATCACTCCGCTTCGGGTCTAGATCACGCCACTACACTCGCCCTGTTCAGACTCGCTTTCGCTACGGCTACCCCACACGGGTTAACCTCGCGACGTAACACTAACTCGCAGGCTCATTCTTCAAAAGGCACGCCATCACAGGAACAAAGCCCGCTCTGACGGATTGTAAGCACACGGTTTCAGGTACTGTTTCACTCCCCTCCCGGGGTACTTTTCACCTTTCCCTCACGGTACTGGTCCGCTATCGGTCATCAGGAAGTATTTAGGCTTATCAGGTGGTCCTGACAGATTCACACGGGATTTCTCGGGCCCCGTGCTACTTGGGAACAATCACCAGGGCGGCACAACACATTACGGCTACGGGACTCACACCCTCTCCGGCCGGCCTTTCAAAACCGTTCGCCTATGCACGCACACACACCCCGCCGGTCCGGCAGAACCAGCACACAACTGCCCCGCAACCCCGCCCACGCAACGCCCGCCGGCTATCACACATGGGTCGGTTTAGCCTGATCCGCGTTCGCTCGCCACTACTAACGGAATCACTGTTGTTTTCTCTTCCTGCGGGTACTGAGATGTTTCACTTCCCCGCGTTCCCCCCACGCGCCCTATATATTCAGACACGGGTCACACAATCACCTTGCGGCGTTGTGCGGGGTTTCCCCATTCGGACATCCTGGGATCACCGCTCGGTTATCAACTCCCCCAGGCTTATCGCAGATTCCTACGTCCTTCATCGGCTCCTGATGCCAAGGCATCCACCGTGTGCCCTTAAAAACTTGACCACACAGATCAAACTTGACAAAAAAATCATTTCGAGAGAACCAAGCCAAAGGCCAGGTTCAACATCAAAAACAAAATTGCTTTACAAGATGCTCGCGTCCACTATGTAGTTCTCAAACAACAACCCCAACCCCCACACCCCACACAGCGCCCCCACGAAGGGAAA
>NZ_JBFPFO010000026.1:0-4271 GCF_047977865.1 Curtobacterium sp. LFS079 | reverse complement strand
TGAGCTTGCTGCCGAGGGTCTTGAGCTGCTGTACATCTGCGCCCCAAATGGCCATGGTGTGTCTCCTTTTGGATTGTCGCGGACCCGAACTCTTCGGCATCCCCAATACCTGGAAACTATCCCGGCCGGGTGAAGGGTGTCGATGGGAACCCCTCCCCATGAAGAGATCCCCCGCCGCGCGCAGGGCTTCAGAGGTTCACCAGGGTGACAAAAACGAGCGTCCCCAGGCCAACGCTGAGGAGGGTCCGCCGTCGCCCGAGCAGGTGGATGGTGACGGTGACCGCCACCGCAACCACCGCGGGAAGTACCGCGCCGGCGTCCGCTGAAACGGTGGTGCGCAGGGTCGAGGCGGCCAGGATGCCGAGGATTCCTACCGGCATCCAGAGCGAGAGCTTCTGCTCCAAATCGGAGTTCCTGAGGGGATTCAAGGCAGCGAAAGGCAGTGCCCGCAGCCCGAAGGTGATGGCGAAGGTGATCCCGAGGACGGCAAGGAGGTAGGGGGTTTCAGGCATCGGAACCCCGGCGGCGGTTGAGGGCGAAGCGGACGATGAGCAGGGCCAGGAACAGCAGCAGGCCCAGGAAAAGCGAGGCATCCGGAGCCAGCACGACGGCGGCAGCGAAGCTTGCTGCCCCGAGCAGCAGTGAGGGGAGCTGCTTGCGGCTCCGGGCGGCGTCGAGCGTCAGCGTCACGAACAAGGCGCACAGCGCGAACTCGAGGCCCTTGATCCGGCCCGGAAGCAATGACGAAATGCCCACTCCCACCAGGCCGCCCAGCACCCAATAGGACTGGAAGGCCAGCTGCATGCTGATCAGCCGCCAGCCGGTCCAGCGCTCCCGGGAGGCCGCCGTGACGGCGTAGGCCTCGTCGATCATGGACCGTCTACGCCTTCGAGGAGGCCCTGGCGGCGATGGACGAAGTGGTGGAATTGCACCGGCTGTTCGGCTCGCCCGATTACTTCGTGCGCGTGGCGGTCAAGGACCTGCCGGCCTACGAATCCTTCCTGACCGAACGGGTCATGAGCCTTCCCGGGCTCCAGAAGGTCTCATCGCGGTTCACCATGAAGACCATCAAGTCGGCGGGCTGAGTTGCACAGAATGGCGCAGTGAAAAGGGGCCGGCGCATGCCGGCCCCTCCTTTTCCCCGGGAAGGAAACCTTCCGATCAGCTGGTCGGCGTGCCGGCGACGCAGCCGTTGGCGATGAAGTCTGCGGCGCCGGGGCCCCAGTTCAGGCCGTCGAAGTGCCCGCTCGCGTTGGGCACTGCCCAGTCGAATGGCGGAATGACATCCTCGAAGTCCTGGTGGTTCTGGTGTCCCATCACCACGGCAAGTTCATCCGTGTTGATCACTACGAACGGGTTGGTCTCGCTGTGTGTTGCGTGGCAGTACGTAACCTTGTGGTCCGGCGGCGGAGAAGCCATTGCCGAAGGCGCGATGCCCAGCAGGACGAGTCCGGCTACAGCGCCGGCGGCCCATAGTTTTTTCATGTTCCTTGTTCCTCAATCCAGGTTTCTGAACCATGTTTCACTATTCACAGGCCGTGGCTGCCCGATCACGGACCGCCCGGTCTGTAGGTACTGGCCGGCACGTTCAGCAAAAATCCCGTCGTTTGGATACGTGGCGCAAATGGCGCCCCCGCTTCACCGTCTCCACCGCCCAGCCTTTCGAGACGCGGCATTTCTTGGAATGCCAGCGCGCTGACTGCGCGCTGTTTGCAGGATAGGCGTGCGGTACGTCCCGGCACCCGAGTGGCCGGTACCTGTCTTTTCCTTGCATTCCGGGGTTTCATGGGCGTTCAGTACTCAATTTCCGTGAATCGCGACAGCGTGAACTTGCCTGCCGCGGACTCCGGGGCCTGCCGAATGTCGGCGGCGCGGCCTAGCATGAAGCCATGTGCCGCAACATCCACACCCTGCATAACTTCGAACCGCGTGCCACTTCTGCCGAGGTGGAGGCCGCAGCGCTGCAGTACGTGCGCAAGATCAGTGGGAGCGCCAAGCCGTCCAAAGCCAACGAAGCCGCATTCGAAGAGGCCGTGCACCAGATCGCGCATATCACCCAACACCTGCTCGATTCCCTGGTAAGCCACGGCCCGGCCAAGAACCGCGAAGAGGAAGCTGCCAAGGCCAGGGCCCGCGCCGCGATCCGCTTCGGCACCGCTTAAGCCTTGCCTGCGTGAGCTGACGGGATCCGCCTGCGTTGCATGGCAGGATGGGGTGCCATGCGGACGGAATGGAGCCCCCGGATCGGCTGGGCGGACCTGCCCGCCCGGGTGCGTGGCGGTGTCGAACAGCTCTTGGGTTCCGCCGTCGTCGAGTCCATCGGGCAGAGCGGTGGATTCTCTCCTGGCAGCGCGGACCGCGTCCGCACGTCCACCGGGCGCCGTGCCTTCGTCAAGGCTGTTTCTTCGGGGCTGAACGAGCACTCACCAGACATCCACCGCAAGGAGGCCGCGATCGCGGCGGCGCTTCCGGCGCAGCTTCCTGCCCCGGAGCTGATTGGGACATACGACGACGGCGACTGGGTGGCGCTGGTCTTTTCCGACGTCGAGGGCCGGCATCCCCGTACGCCCTGGGATTCCGGGGAGCTCAGTCTGGTTCTGGACGCGCTGCTCCACGTGGCTGAGACACCGCTGCATGAAGACCTCGACTTCTTGCCTCGCTTGGAACGCGAACTCACCGAGCCGTTCGGCGGCTGGACCCGGCTGCGGGAGAAACCACCGGAAGACTGCGATCCCTGGGTACTTCGGAATTTCCCGCGGCTCGAGGAACTGGCCCGTGACGGGCTCGGCGCTCTGGACGGCAGTTCCCTGGTGCACACCGACGTCCGTGCGGACAATATCCTGATCACCGCGGACCGCGGCGCAGTCCTGGTCGACTGGCCTTGGACATGCATCGGGTTATCTTGGATGGACGCGCTTTCGGTCCTGCTCAACGTGCGGGTTTTCGATCCCGATTTCGATGCCGGATCTGTATTCGAATCGCACCGGATATTCGCGCCTGCCGCGCCGGGGGAGCTCGATGGAGTGCTGGCCGGTCTGGCCGCTTACTTCACCGACGCGGCCCGGCAGGCGCCCCCACCCGGCCTGCCGACGCTGCGGGACTTCCAGCGGCGGCAGGGCGAGGCGGCCGTACGTTGGCTGCGGGAACGCACGGGGCTGGTGTGAAAGGCGGGTTTGCATCCGGATTCAAGATCTTTTGGCTGAGCCGCGCAATTGCGGCCCTGTCCGCAACCAGCGCGCCGATTGTTTTCACCTTCGCGGTCCTCGAGTCCGCTGGCCGGACGGAGATCCTGGCGCAGTCGCTCAGCCTTCAGGTCCTGGCGCAGTTGGTGGCCCTGCTGGTTTCCGGACGACTGATTGACCGTGTCAACCGCAAGTGGTTCCTCGTGGCCATGCAGGCTGCGAGCGGCCTCACGTGGGCGGCTTTGGCGGCCCTCCTGCTGTCGGGTGATCCTCCCGACGCAGTTTTCCCCGTATTCGGGGCCCTGACGGGCCTGCTTTCAGGACTCAACGGCCCGGCCACGCAGAGCGGCTATCAAGCGGCCGGATCCTTGATGGTGCCGTGGTTCTGGTCCGCAGTCATCGCGACGGCGTTGATGAACGTCTTGTGGGCCGGCTACTACCAGCTGAACGGGCCGGTCATCCTCCAGGGAAGTTCAACCGCGCCCGAGCTGACCTGGGGCATTGTCAGCGCCGCCCTCGGGTCAGGAATGATTCTTGGGGGATTCGTCTTCAAACGCGTCACGTTCACGAAGCCGCGCTCCACTCCCTTGCTGTTCCTTGCCGGCAAGGCCTTGCCGCTCGTGGCGTTCGGACTGTGGCCGCACCCGGTGCTCCTTGCGTTCGCGGCATTTGGTGCCGGCGTCCTGCTTGAGGCGTTCGTAGTGAATTTCCATACGAGGTGCAGCTGGGTATCCCGGAGCGCTTCCTGGGGACTGCCTATTCGGCAGATGCTTTCGTGGGCATGGCCCTCATGCCGCTGGGCTACGCGCTTGCCGCCTCGGGACCGTTCGATCGTGGCACCAGCCAGCTCGCAGCCGGTGCCGCCACGGTGGTAGCGGCATTCGCCGGGTGGCTTGTCATCCGGCGGGTCCGCGACGCCGGCAAGATTCCTGCGGTTGCAGTCACCTGAGTGCGGGCGTGCGGCGTGGATTTCCGGGCCTAAACGTGGATGACCCCCTCAATGTTGTGGGGTACATCCACGTTTGGGCCGGTAGGACCGGTGGTCCGGATGTTAGTGGGAGGCCTGTTCCTGCTCGTTGGCGTTCTTGG
>NZ_JBFPFO010000025.1:0-8302 GCF_047977865.1 Curtobacterium sp. LFS079 | reverse complement strand
CGGGCCCCATCTGGACCTTGGCCTTGATCCACTCGGGCTTGCGTTCGACCGGGACCGCTTTGTTGCGCTGCTCAACACGCAGCAACTTGCGGCCTTCAGGTGCCAGGGTCACTGGATAGCTCCTTCGGGGCTGAGGACGAGTGCTTCTTCGTGCTTGCGGAATTCTTCCACGAAGCGGTCGACGATGTCCGCGGGGTTGATGGTGCGGCCCGTCTCCAGGGACATGGTGGTGACCCCGGCGTCTGTGATGCCGCAGGCGATGATCTGTGCGTAGGGCGCGAGATCATTGCTGCAGTTGATGGCGACGCCGTGCATGGTCACGCCGTCGAGCACCCGGATGCCGATCGCGGCGATCTTGCGGTCCGGGCCCTTTTCGTCGGCCTTGATCCAGACTCCGGCACGGCCCTTGATGCGCTCTGCCTTGATGCCGTAGTCGGTCATGATGGCGATCATGGTGGCTTCCAGGCGTTCCACGTAATCGCGGATACCTGCCCGGTTCTTCAGTTTGATGATCGGATAAGCGATCAACTGCCCGGGGCCATGCCAGGTGAGTTTGCCGCCACGGTCCACGGGAACCACCGGGGTTCCGTCGAAGGGGCGTTCGTGGTCTTCCGTCAGTTTGCCTGCCGTGTAGACAGCGGCGTGCTCCAGGAGCAAAACGGTATTGGGTCCCTCGCCGGCAACAACCTTGTTGTGGATTTCGCGCTGCAGGTCCCAGCCATGCATGTAATCGACGAAATCGGGGGCAAGACCCAGTTGTGAAAACTCGAGAGTCATGCGTCCAAGCTTAGACCCCGTCCGCGCCACGCCATGATTTTGTGGCCAAGCTCTCAGTCATCAGCGGTGATTTGGCTGCCTGTGGATAACTTCTGCGGCATTTCCGGGTTTCCGGTATTCCTGGAAGCATGGAATTTCCCAACGCCCCGCTGATTCCCGGCCACAAGGCCGTCCGCGAACTGGGGCGCGGCGCCAGTGCTTCGGTGTGGCTCGCCACCGGCAAGAACGACGGCGGCCAAGTCGCCGTCAAATGCTTCACTGGGGGAGCCGCCGCCGTGTCCGATGGGCAGGACCTTTCCGGCCTGCAGCGGGAAGTCAGGATCCTCTCCCGGCTCCAACACGAGCACTTGGTGCAGATACACGACGTCATCCGGCTCGGAGGCGCCTTCGACGGCATGCCCGGGCTCGTGATGGACTATGCCGCCGGGGGATCCCTGGGTCGTCTCGTCAGCGCGAGGAAGAAGCTCACCGTGGCGGAGACGGTCACGGTCATCACGCCGCTTGCCCGCACGCTGGCTTTCCTCCACCAGGAGGGCGTGGTGCATTCGGATGTGTCCCCCGGGAACATCCTTTTCACGGCGCACGGCAAGCCGCTTCTTGCCGATCTGGGCCTCGCCCGCTTGCTCGGTGATTCCGGGAAAGTTCCGGTCCAGGGAACGCCGGGTTTCAGTGACCCGGCGGCGGATCGCGAGGAGGGTGTCCTCCGCCCTGAACGTGACTGCTTTTCGCTGGCCGCCATCGCCTGGTTCTGCCTTACCGGGATGCCTCCCGAGCGCGCATCGAGGCGTCCTCCGCTCACCTTGGTGGTGCCTGAGGTGCCCGTAGCCTTGGCCGCCGCGATCGAGGCAGGCCTCCAGGAAAACCCGGCCGCCCGGCCTGCTGCCATGGCCTTCGGAGCCGCTGTCTACCGCAGCGCCGCTGCGGCTCCAGTGGATCTCGCGGATGCTGTGGACAGCACCGTTGTTCCGGAACTGTTGACCCGGCGTCGGCCGGCTTCAGGCAAGGGCATGCGTGCGAAGCGGCCGCTGCGCGGCCAGGGCCGGCCTCCGTTCGGGCCGTCCGGCAGGCGTGCTGCTGCGGAAGCCGGGCCGCGGCCCTTGGCAGGACCCCGGCGGAAAGTCCCGGGTTGGGTTGCAGGGGCGCTGGTCGTAGCGCTCCTGGTTGCCGGCGGCATCTGGTGGTCTTCTGCACAGCCGAGGCCGTTGCCGACGGCCCAGGGCGGCAACCCGACAGTTCCCGCCAGCGCTCCGGCGTCCCCCGGCCCCAGTGGCGGCATGAGCGAAACGGTCCGGATGCAGTTGCAATCCGACCGGCCCGAAGAAGCCATCAGAGGCTTGTCCGCCCTCCGTGATTCCGCCCTCCGCACGGGAAAGCTGGAGCTCTTCGCGGACGTCAACGCCGCCGGATCGCCGGCGGCAGCCGCGGACGCAAAGCTCCGGGCGCAGATGGAAAAGGAAGGAGTGGTGCTGGCCGGGTTCACGACCATCCTGAAGGACATCCGCGTTTCAAGCCCCGCCGGGAACGTGGAGGCGGCCGTCATCGCCGTCGTCGAAACCTCCCGCTTCGAGGAACGCGACGCGTCAGGGAAGCTGGTCCGCGCCCGGGAGGCCGTACCGCCACAGCAACTGCGGCTGGTGCTCTCGAAGGTCGACGGCGGGTGGCGGATCGTGGACATCCTCGCCGGGGGCGCGTGAAGGGACGCCTGAAGCGGCTTGTCGCAGGCCGTTCGTGAACCGGCCGCGGAGCCTAGGATCCGCGGGTCTCCGAGGCGATCCACGCAGCAGCGTCGGAGAGCGCAGGGTGCTGCCATTCGAAACCTGCGCCGAGCAGTCGTGCCGGTTCCATCCTTTGGCTCGCCAGGACCAGTTCATCCGCAAGCCGGCCGAGCACCAGCCGCAGCGCAGGGGCTGGCACCCTGAAGAAAGCGGTCCGGTGCAAGGCGCCCGCCAGCGCCGCCACCAGGGCGTTGACGTCCGCGCTTTCCGGCGCACAGACATTCACCGGTCCCTCGAGCCCGGACCCGAGCAGGAATTCAAGCGCGGCAACCTCGTCCGGCAGGGTGATCCACGGCCAGTACTGGCGCCCGTTGCCGAAGGGGCCGCCCAGGCCGAGCTTCAGCAGGGGAAGCAGGGGACCCAAGGCGCCGCCTTTCGGGCTGAGCACGACCCCGGTCCGTGGAGTGACCACCCTGACCCCGGAGGGTGCAGAGTGCGCGGCAGCTTCCCATTCGACGCAGAGCCTGGACAGGGCGCCGGTCCCCGCGGCGGCGTCCTCCCGCAGCACACCGGAACGCGAACCGTAGTACCCCGAAGCGGACTGGCTCAGGAACACAGCCGGAGGATCCTGCATGCGGGACATGGCGGCAGTCAGCGTCCCGGTTGTCCGCAGGCGCGACGATGTCAGTTCCCGCAACCGCGCTTTGGTCCAGCGGCGATCCCCGATGCCGGCGCCCGAGAGGTTGATCACGGCACCGGCGCCGTCGAGGACCTTTCCGTCCAAAGTCCCGGCCGCGGGATCCCAGGACCACTCGTCGGTGGCAGTCGCCGGCCGCCGGACGAGGCGGACCACCTCGTGGCCCTTGCTGCGAAGGCTTTCCGCCAGCGCGGTCCCGATCAAGCCCGATGCTCCGGAAATGACGATTCGCATGCCCTCATCACATCACGGCGCGCGGTTTTCCGGCACGGCGACGCCTTCCGGGGGCGAAAGATCCGTTTGGCTATGATCGAACGATGACCTCCTCCAGTTACTTCCGTTTTCCGCATCTGCACGGCGATCTGGTCACCTTCGTGGCCGAGGACGACATCTGGGTCGCCCCTCTCGCCGGCGGACGTGCATGGCGTGTTTCGGCCCAGCAGTTGCCGGCCCGCAGCCCGCGCTTCTCGCCGGACGGAAAGCAGCTTGTCTGGACCACAATCGTCGGAACCGCCCCTGAGGTGGTTACTGCCGACGTCGACGGGGGTGCGTACCGCCAGTTGACTTACTTCGGGCACAGCAGCACCCGCGTCAGGGGATTCACCCCCGCAGGCGAGGTGCTGGTCACCAGCTCTTACCGGCAGTCGGAAAGCCGTCACAGCTACGCCTACGCGCTGCCGCTGGACGGAGGGTCCGCCGTCGAGCTCCCTTACGGGCCCGTCGAATCCGTGGCTTTCGGGCCCGAAGTGGGGGATGAGCGTCCCGTGGTCCTGGCCAGCGTGCTGTCCAGGGAACCCGCCTGGTGGAAGCGGTACCGCGGCGGAACCGCAGGGAAGCTGTGGATCGACCGCGATGGCAACGGCGAATTCGAACGGCTGGTGCAGGAGCTCGACGGCAACCTGGCCGATCCCATGTGGATCGACGGGCGGATCGCGTTCCTTTCGGACCACGAAGGCCACGGCAACCTGTATTCGGTGCTCCCGGACGGCAGCGGACTGCGCCGGCACACCGACCACGAGGACTTCTACGTGCGCCATGCCGCGACGGACGGCACCCGTGTGGTGTTCGAATCCGCCGGCGAACTGTGGGTGCTGCCAGGCCTTGCGGAGGGCTCCACGGCGGCGAAGCTGGACATTACCCTGGGTTCCGCCTCCCAGAACCGGCGCCCCGCCCCGCTGAAGGTCGGCGCCCACCTGGGCGAGGTCTTCCCCAACACGGCCGGCACCGCCAGCGCCGTGGAAAGCCACGGCACCATCCACTGGCTCCGCCACAAGGACGGCCCTTCCCGGGTCATCGAAGCCACCCCGGGCGTGCGCGCCCGCCTGCCCCGCCCGCTCGCCGGCGGAAAGATCGCCTACGTGGCGGACCACGGCGGCGTCGAAGCCATCTACATCAAGGACATTGCCGCCCCGCTGGCGCTGCAGGCAGGGGCCCGGACGCAGCCCGGAACTCCCCGTGAGACCCCTGCTGCGCAGCCGGAGGAGCGGGCGCAGCCCGACGCGCTGCCGCGGCCGGTGTCGGCGGCCGTGGTCACCGGGGTCACCGGGAGTGCCGTGGCCGCAGACGGTGCTGAGGGCGCTGTACATGACGGGGAAACAGTGCATGACGAGGTAACAGGACAGCACCCGGAAGGCACCGACGACGGCGGAACCCCCGCGGCCGGGGCAGCTCCGGAGGCTCCGGAAACGGTCCGCCGCATCGACTTCCCGCGCCCCGCCCGGCCCAGCGCCCTCGAGGCGAGCCCGGACGGACGCTGGCTCGCTGTCGGCACGGCATTCGGGGACGTCTTCCTGGCCGATACCCGCGACGGCGACCTGGAACCCCTGGTGACCATCGGGGACGGCACCATCGACGCACTGGCGTGGTCCCCGGATTCGCAATGGCTTGCCTGGTCCGAACCGGTCACATCCTTCGGCTCGCGAAGCAAGCTGCGCATGGCCAAGGCCGACGGCAGCAGCGGGATCATCGACATCACGGACGGCCGCTTCTGCGACGAATCGCCGGTGTTCACGCCCGACGGCAAGTTCCTCGCCTTCCTCTCCAACCGCAGCTTCGACCCCGTCTATGACGGGCACGCCTTCGACCTTTCCTTCCCCAGCCCCATCAAGCCATACCTGCTGGCCCTCGCCGCGGAGACGCCGTCGCCCTTCGGTCCTGCCGTTGACTTGCAGGACGAGGACGGAACGGACGACGACGGCGCCGCCGCCACCGGGGGAGCGGAACCGGCCGCTCAGGGGACCGCTGTTCCCGAGGTGCGGGTCGACGTCGACGGCCTGGCGTTCAGGGTGATCGGAGTGCCCGTGCCGCAGGGCAACTACTCCCGGCTCTCCGCCGCGGACGGGGCACTGCTCTGGCTGGATACGCCCCTTTCCGGCGTCACTGGCGACGGCCGCGGCAGCCTGCAGGACAAGGCGCCGGCGCCGTCCCTGGTCCGCTATGAGCTGGGCAAGCGGAAGCAGTGCACGCTGGTGCCTGCCCTGACGGGCTACCGGCTGTCCGCGGACGGCCGCAAGATCGTCTTCGTCCATGAAAAACAGCTCAGCGCGGCACCCGCCACGGCCAAGGCCGACGAGGAATCCGGCGAACTGGTGAAGGTGGACCTGCAGCGCGTCCGCGTGCTCCTGGAACCGCTGGCCGTCTGGGGCCAGGCCTTCGACGAGGCGTGGCGGCTGCAGCGGGACTTCTTCTGGACCGAGGACATGGCGGGGCAGGACTGGGAGGCAGTCTACCGGCGCTACCGTCCGCTGGTGGAACGTCTTGGCTCGCACGACGACCTCGTGGACCTGCTGTGGGAGCTGCACGGCGAACTGGGCACCTCGCACGCCTACGTGCGTCCGGCGGCCGTGACCGAGGCCGGCAGCAATGGCCAGGGCCGGCTCGGTGCCGACCTCGAGTACCGCGACGGCGGCTGGGAGATCACCCGGATCCTGTCCGGCGATTCCTCCGACCCCCTGGCCAACCCGCCGCTCAAGCGCCCCGGAGCCGACGCGAAGGAGGGCGACATCCTGCTGGCGATCGACGGCGTCGCTCTCTCGGCTGAGGTGACACCGGCGAAGCAGCTGCTCGGCGCCGCCGGGCGGGCCGTGGAACTGACGCTGCGCAACGGAGCCGGGCACGGTGCAGCGGCCGGGCGGCAGCGGCGGATCGCCGTCGTCCCGCTCAAGGACGAGGAGCGGCTCCGCTACCAGGAATGGGTGCATGGCAACCGCCGTACAGTCCGCGAAGCGTCCAACGGCACCTTCGGATACCTGCACGTCCCCGACATGATGGCCAACGGCTGGGCACAGCTGCACCGTGACCTGGACACCGAGACGGCCCTGGATGGACTGATCGTCGACGTCCGCCGGAACCGCGGCGGGCACACGTCCCAGCTCGTGGCGGAGCTGATCGGACGCAAGGTGACCGGCTGGAGCATGCCGCGCGGCGAACGGCCGCGGACCTACCCCCACCATGCGCCGCGTGGCCCGGTGGTGATCCTTGCCGATGAGTTCGCAGGCTCGGACGGCGACATCATCACCCAGGTCTCGAAGCTGCGGGGGATCGGCCCGGTGATCGGCACCCGGACCTGGGGCGGCGTGGTCGGCATCGACAACCGCTTCACGCTGGCCGACGGCACCGGCGTCACCCAGCCGCGCTACGCCACCTGGTTCGGCGACGGCGTGGCCTGGGGCGTGGAGAACTTTGGCGTCGAACCGGACATCGAGGTGCTCTTCCCGCCGCACGCCTATGCCGCCGGCACGGACCCGCAGCTGGAATACGGCATCGGTGCCCTCAAGGAAATGGTCCAGGAACTTCCCACCGACCGCCCGCCGCTGCGGGAGGGCTACCGCACAGTCCGTCCGGAGCCACTGCCTCCGCGGCCGTAACCGGGTCCGAGGACGACTGAGGCCCTGGCTCTCCTTGCGGAGGGGCAGGGCCTCAGTTCTGTGCTGTTCCCGCTAGGCAGCGAGCGTGGCATCCAGGGTGATGTCGATGGCCGCCAGTGCGCCGGAGACGGGGCAGCCGGTCTTGGCTTCGCCGGCGATCTTCTGGAAGTCCTCTTCCGTGATGCCGGGAACCGTGGCCGTCATGGTGAGGTGGCTTCCGGTGATGCCGGTGCCGGGAACGAAGGTGACGTCGGCCTTGGTCCGGACCTCTTCCGGGGAGTAGCCGGCTTCTGCCAGGGCGTGGCTGAAGGCCATGGAGAAGCAAGCGGAGTGGGCCGCTGCGATGAGTTCCTCCGGGCTGGTCTTGCCGCCGGACTGTTCGGTGCGTGCCTTCCAGGTGACCTCATAGGTGCCCAGGCCCGAGCTGTCCAAAGTGGTGTTGCCGGCGCCTTCGATCAGGTTGCCGTTCCAAACGGTGTGTGCGGTGCGTGTTGCTGCCATGTCCACTCCTCAGCGTCGTCGCGAATTGGCCTCCGGCGGGCGCCGGAGGCCATCATGCTCAATCCTATGGATTCCCGGGCCGTGCCGCACAGGCTGTCCGCTGCGGGTGGAATGTGACCCTTTCCCCGATGCCTTAAGACAGAAGGCCACCCCGCCATGGCGGGGTGGCCTTTTTAGCTCCGGAAATCAGTGCCAGATCGTCGCGATGGCGATGTTGATCAGGGCCAGACCGCCCACACCGTGGGCCAGGCCGGTGGAGACCGGCTCGCCCTTTTTGACTTTGCGGGAGCCGATGACGGCCAGGACCGCCACGGCCACGCCGATCGCGAACTTGATGCCGAGCTTGAAGTAGTTGGCATCCATGCCCAGGACGGGGATGAGGCCCATCATCGCGATGCCGGTGAGCAACTGGAGGAACGCACCGTCGCGCTGGCGCGGGTGGACGGTCGGTTCCTTGATGGTGGCGATCCAGTAGCCCACAATCATTGCCGCGCCGACGACGTGCAAGAAGACCAGAATGCTGAAGAGAATACTCATGGCTACAGCTTAGCGAGCACCTTCTACGTCCTGTAGCAAAGCCACGGCGTGAATTGGGAACAGAAAAGCGGGGGGGGGGGGGGGGGGGGGCGGCCCGCCCCCCTCCACTTGTCTTTTAACAGCATTAGAATCTTTTAGAGTTTTTGCATACACAGAGGAGAAAATCGTGGCCACCTTCGTAGACCGGGTAGTACTTCACGTATCCGGCG
>NZ_JBFPFO010000024.1:0-10778 GCF_047977865.1 Curtobacterium sp. LFS079 | reverse complement strand
CCCCCCCCCCCCCCCCCCCCCCCCCCCCCCCCCCCCCCCCCCCCCCCCCCCCCCCCCCCCCCCCCCCCCCCCCCCCCCCCCCCCCCCCCCCCCCCCCACGCCCGTTTTGTCGATCGGGTGTCCTAGTCCAGGTAGTCGCGCAGGACCTGGGAGCGCGACGGGTGCCGCAGCTTGGACATCGTCTTCGATTCGATCTGGCGGATGCGTTCGCGGGTCACGCCGTAGACCTTGCCGATTTCGTCTAAAGTCTTCGGCTGGCCGTCGGTCAGCCCGAAGCGCATGGCGACAACGCCGGCTTCGCGCTCGGACAGGGTGTCCAGCACGGAGTGCAGCTGTTCCTGCAGCAGGGTGAAGCTCACCGCATCGGCAGGAACAACGGCCTCGGAGTCCTCGATGAGGTCACCGAACTCTGAGTCGCCGTCTTCGCCCAGCGGAGTGTGCAGGGAGATCGGCTCGCGGCCGTACTTCTGGACTTCGACGACCTTTTCCGGGGTCATGTCGAGCTCCAGTGCGAGCTCTTCCGGCGTGGGTTCGCGGCCGAGGTCCTGGAGCATCTGGCGCTGGACACGGGCCAGCTTGTTGATGACTTCCACCATGTGCACCGGAATACGGATGGTGCGTGCCTGGTCGGCCATGGCACGGGTGATGGCCTGGCGGATCCACCAGGTGGCGTAGGTGGAGAACTTGAAGCCCTTGGTGTAGTCGAACTTCTCCACGGCGCGGATCAGGCCCAGGTTGCCTTCCTGGATCAAGTCCAGGAAGAGCATGCCGCGGCCGGTGTAGCGCTTGGCCAGGGAGACCACGAGGCGCAGGTTGGCCTCAAGCAGGTGGTTCTTGGCACGCTTGCCGTCGTGGATGATGAACTCGAGCTCGCGCTTGAGTTTAGGGTCCATCGAGCCGTCGTCGGAGTTGATCTTCTCCTCGGCAAAGAGGCCGGCCTCGATGCGGAGCGCGAGGTCGACTTCCTGCTCGGCGTTCAGCAGCGCGACCTTGCCGATCTGCTTCAGGTAGTCCTTGACGGGGTCGGCGGTGGCGCCGGCGGACATGACCTGCTGGACCGGGGCGTCATCATCGTCGGCGTCCGAGTAGACAAAGCCCGAGCCGGTACTTGCGGGCTTCTTCTCGTCCTCCTCTACCTCCTCGCCGAGCTCTGCTTCGTCGGGAGCTGCAGCGTCGAACTCCTCTTCCTCCACCTCTTCTTCAGAGTCTTCGGATTCGCCGGATGCCTTGGCAGCTGCCTTGGCTCCGGGCTTGGGCCCACGCTTCTTGGGGGCCGGCTTCTCTGCGTCTGAAGCCTTGCCAGCACGTGTTGCCGCACGCTTGGCAGTTGCGGCCGCCTTCGTTTCTTCGGCGGTCAGTTCGGCCTGGGCGGCGGGTTCCTTCTCGGCGGGAGACGGGGTCACAGAAAACCTTTCTAGCGGCGGTCTGTGGAATCACCATGGGGGCAACACCACTATGACCCTGTCAAGTCCGCGATCAACATCAAGTGCGATCGGCGCCTGCAGAGTCACTCAGTAAAACTGCCGGCGCCACCGAAATGTTCCCGGTAATAAGGGAACGCCTCTGGCACTTGAAACACGGACCCAACCGGGTCTCGGCCTACATTGTCTCACGCTTTTCCTTGTCAGGGGGCGAATCGTCATTCTGTTGCGGTATTCAGGCAGCTGCCCCGCCGAACCGGCGCCACGCAGCGCCCCTGTTCCGCGCCCAGCCGCAGAGGGTGCCGCGGTGCACAAGTTCCGTCAGCAGGGCTGCGAGCCGGTAGCCGGGGTGTTCAGCCTCCGCCTGGCGGAGCAGGGCGTCAGCGAAGGAACCGCTCCCCCGGCACCATTGGATCCAGCCGCGCAGGGTGAGCGCTGCCGCCCTGGCTTCCCCGCCGCCGCGCGCGGAAAGGTCTTCCAAGAGCCTGTCCAGCGCGTCGAGCCGTTTCCAGTCGGGGATCGCCGGGTGCAGGCCGAGCAGCACATCTCCATAGCGCAACATGTCCGCAGGACCTCTTGGGGCCCGGAACTTTGCCGGGACGGACGCCCAGCCAGCCGCGGGAGCACTACCTTCCCCGGGCCCGGCCGTAACCGCGAGTTCATCGGGAAGCTCAAGCTCGGCTTTGATTCCGTTTCGAAAGAATCCGAAGGCCTCGGCTCCCGCGCACGCGGTGTCCCGCCCGGCGGCCGCGGCGACCGCAACGGCGTCACGCCAGGCGGGTATGCGAAGGCTCGCCCGGAGAAAAGCTGCCGACCCGGCTCCCGGCGCCGAGGACCCGTCCGCGCGGTCAAGAACCCGGAACCAGGCGTCGAGCATGGTTCCCAGGGCCGCCCGGTCCCTCCATAGCTCCCCGAACCGTTCCAGGGCCGCTGCTTCTTCCCCGGCGAAACCGGGTTCCTCCGGACCGGCGAACGGACCGGAGGAAGTACCGGGCGCTGTCCCGGGCGCGACACTGCTGCCACGGAACACCATTTCGGCGTTGAGCCGGCTGTCGTGTATCCGTTCGACCGGGTGCCCGGGCCACGGACAGCATCCGGGGTCGTCGCAGAACGCGCTGCGCCAGTGCCCGGGACCCACCAGCCATGCATCGCGCAGGACCAACCCGCCGGCGTCGAGGACTTCTTCCACCCCCTGCAACAGCGGCCGGTACCGTTCCCCGACGGTGCCGTCGTCCCAGCCGGACCCCGAATAGACAACCAACAGCGCGCCGTTCGCGGACCGGTCCGCGGCGAGGTACCCGCCGATCTTTTCGGCATAGGCGGCGAGGGGTGGCCCGGAATCCGGAGGCAGGTCCACGCGGAGCGTGGCACCAAGCGTCTTGCCCTGCAGGGTCAGAGCCACGAGGCTTTCCTCGGGCCAGAGACCCAGGGCATGCGGGATGTAGCCGAGGATGTCCTCGGGGCTGGAGATGGTCATGCGTTCGTTTGTCATGGACCCAGCATCGGCAGCAGCCGCGGATCGTGGCAGGCGCTGATCCGCCTATGTGGATAGCCGCGCAAGCCCGACCCCTGTGGAGGAGCACTGTCTTGTGGAGGAGCACTGATGGCCGCCGCGCGGTCAGCCGACGGAGCTGTCCTGCTTTCCGTCCGGTCCCCTGCCCCGCAGGCGGCGTTCGCGGAGGCGGTCCGCCAGCACCTGCGGCAGTGGCTGGACGTGGACGCCCTGCTCCGCCATCTGGCGGCGCACCTTCCGCCGCACCAGCACGATCAGCACCCCGCCCAGCAAAAGGAACACGAACTGGACACTCAAGGCGATCCGGAACGGATCCAGGCCGTAGAGTTCCCCGCCGGAGAATCCCGAGGCATTGAGGAGGTCCAGGACCAGGCCCACCAGGTAGATGGTGAGGAGCGCGGCAACGAAGCCGCCGACATTCACGATCCCGGTTGCCGTCCCGATCCGGTGGGAAGGGTTGAAGGTGCGGGCGAAATCGAAGCCGATCATCGAACTCGGCCCGCCCACTGCCAGCACCGCGGCGAGCAGGGCCAGCAGCCACAGCGGCGCCCTGCCGGGCCAGGCCAGGACCGCGGCCCAGGTCAGTGCCGTGGCGGTTGAAATGAGCAGGACCATCGCCGAACGGCGCATCGGGTGCTTGGCCACGAAGCTGCCGAAGAACGGCCCCGCGATCATGCCCACCAGCACGTAGAGGCCCATGAGGGCGGAAGCCACTGCTGGTCCGGTCCCCTGGGCCGAGACCAGGAAGGGATACCCCCAGGACATCGCGAAAACCGTGCCGCAGAACTGCACCGTGAAGTGGCTCCACAGGCCAAGCCGCGTGCCGGGCTGGCGCCAGGCCCGTGCGAGGCTCACGCCCGTCGCCCGGAGGCCTTGGCTGCCGTCGCGCGGCGGGTGGCCCGGCGGGGTGTCCCGCAGCATCGCCAGCACCAGCACGACGGCGAGTGCGGAGAAGGAGGCCAGCATCAGGTAGGCGGGGGTCCAGCCGGCGGAGTGCAGAACCAGCGCGAACGGCACCACGCTGATCACCTGGCCAAGCTGGCCGCTCATCCCGGTCAGCTGGGTGACCAAGGGCGCACGGCGCGGAGCGAACCAGAGGGGGATCAGCCGGATCACGGAGATGAAGGTCATGGCATCGCCCGCGCCCACCAGCACACGGCCGAAGACGCCGGCACCGATCGAATCGGCGAAGGCCAGTTCCAGCTGTCCCAGCCCCATGAGCACGGCGCCCCCGGCGATCATCACCCGGGAACCGAAGCGGTCAACGAGGATTCCCACCGGAATCTGCAGGCCGGCGTACACCAGCAGCTGGAGCACGGTGAAAAACGATACCGCGGCTGCGCCGGCGTGGAAACGTTCAGTGGCCTCCAGGCCAGAGACGCCGAAGGAGGTCCGCTGAGCAACCGCCACAAGATAGGCGAGCACCCCGATCGACCAGATGAGCCAGGCGCGGGGTGCATTCACCGTTCAATTATCCCCGGAAAGGGGCAGAAAGCAGATTTAAGAAGACTCAGGGTCGCACGTCCTTGCGGGCGAGATACGCCTCAACAGCGGCGCCGAGCTCGTCGGCGTCGGGCAGCTCGTCGTTTTCGTCCGCGAGCAGCGAGCGGCGGACCTGCCCTTCGGCCTTGTCGTCGTAGCGGCTCTCGAGGTTCGCCACCACCTGCTTGACCTCCTCGGACGCCTCGACCTGTTCATCGATCTGGCGGCCGACCTCGCGCCCGGCTTCCCGCAGGCGGTCCGTCGGAAGCATCAGCGACGTTGCCGCGCCGAGGTATTCCAGGCCTGCCACCGCAGCGGGCGGGTACTCGGCGTCCGCAAGGTAGTGCGGGACGTGTATGACGTATCCGGCAACGGAGTGCCCGGCCTCACTGAGCCGGTATTCCAGGACATGCCCGACGGCGGCAGGAAAGTCGACGGTCGGCTTCCACGTGGAAATGCCTTCCACGAGTTCGGGCCGGTTGCCATGCACGGTGACACCGATGGGCCGGGTGTGCGGAACCGGCATGGGAATGGAGTGGATCCAGCTCACCAGCTTGACCTGCAGGGTTTCCACGAGGCCAAGGACGGCGCGCGCGAACCGCTCCCACTGCAGGTCCGGTTCGAATCCGGCCAGCAGCAGGAAGGGCTGGCCGAGCCCGTCGTGCAGGCGGTAGAGGGCCAGGACCGGCGCCTGGTAGTCCTCAAGGTGGTCTTCCACGAAACTGATCTGGGGCCGGCGGCTCCGGTAGTCGATCAGCTGGTCGGCGTCGAACACTGCCACGGTCTCGGCGTCGAGGGCTTCCAGCAATTCGGCGTTCACCTGCCGGACGACGTGCCCGGCGTCGGCGAAGCCGGTGAAACCCACCAGCATGTTCAGGCCTTTGAGTTCAGGACTGTGGAAGAGCCCGATATTGCCCGCGTAGAGCGATTCGGGGTCAAGGAATGAGCCGGAGATACCTTCAAGCACGGCAGGATCCTTTCAATCAATACGACTTCTTTCGGTACAACGCCCGCCGTCGGCGGCGCATTCCTGCGGCGCGTGTGCCGCAGATCTCATTTGATTGCTTCCCGCCGCGCCGGAGCGGCTACGATCAAAACGTGCCGCCACGGCGGCCCCAGGCACTTCCGGACCCGTCCACCCGACGGCCGGGGGCGACCGGAACCGGGCGCCTGACATGCAGCCCGGCAAAGCCATGCAAAGAGAGATGAGGACAAATCCTCGTGGTGAAGACTACAGACATCACCCTTGGCATCATCGCCAAGGACCTGAAGAAGTCCCCCAGCGAAGCACTGGTCATCGGTGTTGCACAAGGCCCCGACGGCCCCGTGCTGCTGGACAACCCTTTGAGCGCCAAGGCCGCCGAAACCCTTGCCGGCTCCTTGGGCGTCCTCGGCGTCACCGGGGCCAGCGATCAGGTCCACCGTCTCCCCGGCCTTCCGGAAACCGGCTCCGCCGTCCTGGTGCTTGCCGGCACCGGCAAGCCCGACGCCGACGGGCGGACCAGCGGCGAGAGCCTGCGCCGCGCCGCCGGATCCGCGGTCCGCCAGCTCGCAGGCCTTCGCTCCGTGACGCTCGCGTTCCCGACGGCGGACGCCGCCGACGTCGCGGCCGTCGCCGAAGGTGCCGCGCTGGGTTCCTACTCGTACACCGAGCACCGTTCCAGCCTGAACGGGCTCAAGGATCCGGTGCCGGCCGTCCTGATCCACACCGCGGTGGACGCCAAGGAAGCCAGGCCGCTGCTGGACCGCGCCGTGCTGCTGGGCCGCGCCGTCAACGCCACCCGCACCCTGGTCAACCAGCCGCCCAGCCACCTGTACCCTGAGTCCTTCGCCGACGCCGCCAAGGAGCTGGCCAAGGGCCTGCCGGTCAAGGTGACGGTCTGGGACGAGAAGCGCCTGGAGAAGGAAGGCTTCGGCGGCATCCTGGGCGTCGGCAAGGGCTCGACCCGCCAGCCCCGCCTCGTCAAGGTGGAGTACGCCCCCGCGAAGGCCACCCGGAAGATTGCCTTGGTCGGCAAGGGCATCACTTTCGACACCGGCGGCATCTCCATCAAGCCCGCCCTCGGCATGGGCGACATGAAGAGCGACATGGCCGGTGCCGCCGTCGTCCTTAATACGGTCCTTGCCATCGCCGGCCTCGGCCTGCCGATCAAGGCCACTGCCTGGCTCTGCATCGCGGAAAACATGCCCTCGGGCGCCGCGCAGCGCCCCGCCGATGTCCTGACTGTCTACGGCGGCAAGACCGTGGAGGTGCTGAACACCGACGCCGAGGGTCGCCTGGTGATGGCGGACGGGCTGGTTGCCGCGAGCCTGGAGCAGCCGGACGCGATCATCGACGTCGCCACCCTTACGGGCGCCCAGCTGATCGCCCTCGGCAACCGCACCGCCGGAGTCATGGGATCCGACGACCTCACTGGTGCCCTGAAATCCGCCGCCGACCGTGCCGGCGAGCTGGTGTGGCCGATGCCGATGCCGGAGGAACTCCGCGCCAGCCTGGATTCCCAGGTGGCGGACATCGCGAACATCGGCGAACGCCACGGCGGCATGATGACGGCGGCAGTCTTCCTGCGGGAGTTCGTCGGCAAGGACGCCCAGGGGGAACAGATCCCTTGGGCCCACGTCGACATTGCCGGCCCGTCCTTCAATAACGGAAGCCCCTACGGCTACACCCCCAAGCAGGGCACCGGCTGCACCGTCCGCACTCTCGTCGCCTACGCCGAAGACCTGCTTTCCCGGTCCGGGGCGTAACCCTTGTGGGGCCGGTCCATGACCGGCCCCACGGCCGGACGTGAGACTGGCCACAAGCACCACCCAAAACGGCACCGGAGGGTGGAGCATGAATAGGTGGTTCGCTAAGGTGAACCACGGTAGTCACAAATGCAAGAGAACTTTTCGTGCTGGCATAATCGCGGCAGAACTTGTTCCAAGACCAGATGGCCCGTGATCTCGTGCCATCGTTCACGCGAGGGAGCGTCATAGTGGCCGATCAGGCAACTGCGCAAGAATTCGACATCCTGGTACTCGGTGGCGGCAGCGGCGGCTACGCCACGGCCCTGCGTGCCGTACAGTTTGGCTTCACCGTCGGCCTCGTTGAGAAGGCCAAGCTCGGCGGCACCTGCCTGCACAACGGATGTATCCCCACCAAGGCACTGCTGCACTCCGCGGAACTCGCGGACCACGCCCGCGATGCCGCCAAGTACGGTGTGAACGTCACCCTGGACAGCATCGACATCGACGCCGTCAACGCCTACAAGGACGGCATCGTCGCAGGCAAGTTCAAGGGCCTGCAGGGCCTGATCAAGGCCAAGGGCATCACCGTCATCGAGGGTGAGGGCAAGCTCCAGGGCACCGACACCGTAGTGGTGAACGGCACCGCCTACAAGGGCAAGAACATTGTCCTGGCCACCGGTTCCTACTCGCGTTCCCTCCCGGGCCTGGAAATCGGGGGCCGCGTCATCACCTCCGACGAGGCGCTGACCCTGAACTACATCCCCAAGAGCGCAATCGTCCTCGGCGGCGGCGTCATCGGCGTCGAGTTCGCCTCCGTGTGGAAGTCCTTCGGCGTGGACGTCACGATCGTTGAAGGCCTGCCCTCCCTGGTCCCCAACGAGGACGCCGCGATCATCAAGACCCTTGAGCGTGCCTTCAAGAAGCGCGGCATCAAGTTCAGCACCGGCGTCTTCTTCCAGGGCGTGGAGCAGGACGAGAACGGCGTCAAGGTCACCCTCGTGGACGGCCAGACCTTCGAAGCCGAACTGCTTCTGGTTGCCGTCGGCCGCGGTCCGGTCACCGCGAACCTCGGCTATGAGGAAGCCGGAGTCACGATCGACCGTGGCTTCGTGATCACCAACGAGCGCCTGCACACCGGCGTCGGCAACATCTACGCCGTCGGCGACATCGTCCCGGGGGTCCAGCTCGCGCACCGCGGCTACCAGCAGGGCATTTTCGTCGCCGAGGAAATCGCCGGCCTGAACCCGGTGGTCGTCGAAGACGTCAACATCCCCAAGGTGACGTTCTGCGAGCCGGAAATCGCCACCGTCGGCTACACCGAAAAGGGCGCCAAGGAGAAGTTCGGCGAAGACCAGGTCCAGACCCAGGAATACAACCTGGCCGGCAACGGCAAGAGCTCCATCCTGGGCACCGGCGGCATCGTCAAGGTGGTCCGCCAGAAGGACGGCCCCGTGGTCGGCATCCACATGATCGGTTCCCGCATGGGCGAGCAGATCGGCGAGGCCCAGCTGATCGTCAACTGGGAGGCCTACCCGGAGGACGTGGCACAGTTCATCCACGCCCACCCCACCCAGAACGAAACCCTCGGCGAAGCGAACCTGGCCCTCGCCGGCAAGCCGCTCCACGGCTAATAGCCACCAGACAGCCGCCCTGCGCCGGCATGAACTGCCGGCGCAGGGCAACACAGGCAACACCCATCCGCACAAAAAACAAATAAGGAGAACGGGGACGACATGTCTGAATCCGTTAACTTGCCCGCCCTCGGTGAAAGCGTCACCGAAGGCACCGTCACCCGCTGGCTCAAGCAGGTTGGTGACCGCGTGGAGGTCGACGAGCCCTTGCTCGAGGTCTCCACCGACAAGGTCGACACCGAAATCCCTTCTCCGATCGCAGGCATCATCGAGGAAATCCTGGTCGCCGAGGACGAGACCGCAGAGGTCGGCGCTCCCCTGGTCCGGATCGGCAACGGCGCCGCTCCGGCCGCCGAAGCCCCCGCCGCTGCTGCTCCCGCAGCCGAGGAAGCCCCTGCCGCCCCCGCCGAGGCTCCCGCAGCCCCCGCCGCGGACGAGGCTCCCGCCGCCCCCGCCGCAGGAGCTCCGGCCGCTGCCGAAGGCCACGAAGTCACCCTCCCTGCCTTGGGCGAGAGCGTCACCGAAGGCACAGTCACCCGCTGGCTGAAAGCCGTCGGCGACACCATCGAGGTCGACGAGCCGCTGCTCGAGGTCTCCACCGACAAGGTCGACACCGAGATCCCCTCCCCCGTCGCAGGCACCCTGCTGGAGATCCGGGTCAGCGAAGACGAAACGGCTGAGGTCGGCTCCGTCCTGGCCGTCGTGGGTTCCGGCGCTCCTGCTGCTGCCCCCGCGGCACCCGCCGCCCCGGCTCCTGCTGCAGCGCCCGCTCCGGCCGCCCCGGCACCCGCCGCTGAAGCCGCACCGGCTCCCGCAGCTGCACCCGCCGCACCGGCTCCCGCAGCTGCACCCGCCGCAGCCCCGGCACCCGCCGCTGCACCTGCCGCAGCAGCATCGTCGGAATCCTCCTCCTACGTCACTCCGCTGGTGCGCAAGCTCGCCAACCAGAGCGGAGTGGACATCGCCACGGTGACCGGTACCGGCGTCGGCGGCCGCATCCGCAAGCAGGACGTCCTCGCCGCTGCCGAGGCACAGAAGGCTGCCGCCCCCGCAGCTGCCCCCGCCGCAGCTGCAGCACCGAAGGCCGCCGCACCGGTCGTGGCTTCCTCGCTGCGCGGCACGGTGGAGAAGGCTCCGCGCATCCGCCAGGTCATCGCCCGCCGCATGCGCGAATCCCTCGAAATCTCAACCCAGCTGACGCAGGTGCACGAGGTCGACATGACCAAGATCGCCAAGCTCCGCACCAAGGCGAAGGGCTCCTTCGAAGCACAGAACGGCGTCAAGCTGACGTTCCTGCCGTTCATCGCCAAGGCTGTTGCCGAAGCCCTGAAGCAGCACCCCAAGCTGAACGCGGCGTACGACGAAGACAAGCAGGAAATCACCTACCACAACGCGGAACACCTCGCGATTGCGGTAGACACCGACAAGGGCCTGCTTGTTCCGGTCATTTCCGACGCCGGCAACCTGAACCTTGCTGGCCTGGCCAGCAAGATCGTCGACGTCGCCGGCCGCACCCGCCAGGGAAAGATCGGCCCGGACGAGCTGTCCGGCGGCACCTTCAGCATCACCAACATCGGTTCTGTGGGCGCCCTGTTCGACACCCCGATCATCAACCAGCCGCAGGTCGGCATCCTCGGCACCGGCGCCATCGTCAAGCGTGCCGTGGTGGTTGCTGATGAGAACGGTGACGACTCGATCGCCATCCGCTCCATGATGTACCTGTCCCTGACCTACGACCACCGCCTGGTGGACGGCGCCGATGCAGGGCGCTTCCTGCAGACCCTCAAGGCCCGCCTTGAGGAAGGCGCCTTCGAAGCGGACCTGGGCCTCTAGGACCGTCCGCGGAGACGGTCCCCGGAACGAGGGCGGGCCGGGGGGGGGGGGGTGACCCCCCCCCCCCCCCCCCGGTGGGGGGCCGAATCACCCGGGGGGGGGGGGAGGGCGGCGGGAGGGGTGGGGGAGCGGGGGGGCCAGGGGATGGGGTGAAGGGTATGGGGGGTG
>NZ_JBFPFO010000023.1:0-22779 GCF_047977865.1 Curtobacterium sp. LFS079 | reverse complement strand
CCCAGAACCAGAATGGCCGCTCCGGCTGGAAGGCTGATGCCCACCGGACCCAGCTCGTCGCCTCCCAAGCCCAACAGCACTGCCGGGGATGCGCCGTCGTTTGAGTCCCCGTCGTTGGAGTCCCTAGGGCTCCAGTTTCCCGGCCAGGCCCGCCAGCACGGGCACCCGGCCCAGCTCGATGTGAGAGTACGCGAGGGAGTAGGCCAGCTCCGCGTTGCCGCCGAGGATCGCCTTGCACAATTCCACGTGCTCATCACGCTGGAGTTCATTGCTGCGGTTGTGGGCCAGGCCGAAGATCCAGCGCATCCTGCCGAACAGCGGCTTGACCGACTCGATCAGCAGGCGGTTGCCGGACAGGCGGACGATCTCCGCGTGGAACGCGGCGCTCAGCCGTGCGACGTCGTCGGTCCGGCCGTCGTCGATGGCCGACCGGCCGGCCTCGAGCAGTTCCTGCAGGCTCTCGCCCGGGGCACCCTTTGCGACCTGGAGGGCCGCCAGGCGCGCGGCGAAGGTTTCCAGGCACAGCCGCATGTCGAAGAAGTCGTTGACGTCGCTGAGCGTCAGGCGGCGAACCACCGCTCCGCGCCGGGGGAAGGTCTCTACGAAGCCGTCCTGCTCCAGCCGCTGAATGGCCTCGCGCACCGGGATCCGTGACACGTTGTAGATTTCGGAAAGAGCGCGTTCACGGAGCCGCTCGCCCTGGGCGTAGTCACCCGCGACTATGCCTTCAAGGACCAGTTGGTACACCTGTTCCGCGCGGGCTTCGTCGTCCCGGCTGCTCAGCGTTCCCGTCACCGGCGTCGACATTGGCATGGCCCCTTTCCGTTCGCTGCCCCGGCAAGGCTTTTCCGGGGACCGGCGGGTATACCGCCCATAGCTTCACCTGAGCATACACGGGCCGAAACGCCTCGACGGAAGTCCTGCGACGCCCGCCGCTGCCACGACGCCCTTGGATTTCCTTACGCACATCCGCCGGGGATCTTCCACCCGGGGCCGGTCGCATTTAAAAGGGTGTTTGGTATCCCAGATAGTGGCTCTTTTGTGATTTACATCGCATCCGATCTACCATAATCTGAGTTTTGGTATACAAAACGTTCCGGAGCGCGCTCCTTGAACCACGAAACGAGCTTTTCCGTTGACCCAGCTTCAGTCCCCAGCCGAGACTGGCACCTCGAGCGCGGCCACAGCCCAGGCCCGCCCCGCCGAGGCCCGCTCGCTGCTAGCCACAGCCTGGCTGAGGATCCGCCGCAGCAAGATCGCCCTGCTCAGCCTGTGCGTAGTACTGGCCATCCTGCTGTTCGCGATCCTCGCGCCGGTCCTCAGCTCCATGTCCGGCAATGATCCGTTCACTTCCAACACCAGTCCGGACGTCCTGGACGACTTCCAAACCCCGGGCCTCCCGCTTCCGGGCTACATGTACCCCTCCGCCGGCCACTGGCTCGGCGTCGAACCGGGCCTGGGCCGCGACCTGTTCGCGCGCCTGGCCTTCGGCGGCCAGGTCTCGCTGACCATCGCGCTGCTCTCCACCGCGGTTTCCGTTGTCCTGGGCACCGTCCTTGGAGCCGCTGCCGGCTACTTCGGCGGCAAGACCGACGCGATCATCAGCCGCATCATGGACCTGTTCCTGGCTTTCCCGCACCTGCTCCTGGTCCTGTCCCTGACCCCGATCCTGCAGTCCCGGCTGCGCGACACCCCGCTCGGCCAGGGCAGCTTCCTGCCCATGGCATCGCTGGTGATCATCCTGGGCTTCTTCGGCTGGGCATACCTGGCCCGGATCGTGCGCGGCCAGGTCCTCAGCCTCCGCGAGCGCGAGTTCGTCGAGGCCGCCCGGTCCTTCGGTTCCTCGCACCTGAGCATCCTGTTCCGCCAGATCATTCCAAATGTGATGGGCGTGGTGCTGGTTTACGCCACAATGCTCATCCCGACCAACATCTCCGCGGAAGCGGCGCTGTCCTTCCTCGGCGTCGGCGTCAAAGACCCCACCCCGTCGTGGGGGCAGATGCTCAACGCGGCACAGGCCGGCAACTGGTACCTGAGCGATCCTTGGTTCCTGGCCGTTCCCGGCGTGATGCTCATCATCACCGTCCTTGCCTTCAACCTGCTCGGCGACGCCGTGCGCGATGCGCTCGATCCCAAGGCATCGCGCCACTGATCCTTTCCACATCCGCTCCACCCAATTCCGTTCCACCCAACTCCGTTTCATCCACTCAACGAGGAGAACCATGAAGAACCGCAGCAGGGCGCTTGCCCTTGCCGTGCTGATCGCGACCGCCGCCTCAGGCTGCGCGGCCGGCCAGAGCCAACCGGGCAACAACGCCTCGGCAGGCTCTGTCACCGAGTCCGCTCCGCAGATCGTGAAGTCCGGTTTCACCACCAAAGGCGGCAACGTCAACGTCCTGATGTCTTCGGATTTCCAGACTCTGGACCCCGGAAACAGCAACTACGTCCAGACGGCCAATGTCGGCCAGCTGTACTACCGCACACTCACCATGGCCAAGGAGACCGCGGGCCAGCCGCCCACCGTCGTCCCCGACCTCGCTACGGACACCGGCAAGGTCTCCAAGGACGGCCTGAGCTGGACGTACACCCTCAAGGAAGGAATCAAGTTCGAGGACGGCCGCCCGATCACCTCCGCCGACATCAAGTACGGCGTCGAGCGCACCTTCGCGCAGGACGTGTACACCCAGGCCCCGCAGGAGCTCAACGCAGCGCTCGACGCCGGCGGCTACAAGGGCCCGTACAAGGATCCTTCCGCTGTGCTCAAGGCAGTGGAAACCCCCGATGCGCGCACGGTCATCTTCCACTTGAGGAAGCCGTTCGCGGAGTTCCCGGCGCTTGCCTCGCGTTCGAACACCGCGCCTGTCCCGAAGGACAAGGACACCAAGCTGGATTACACCAACCACCCGGTGTCTTCCGGGCCCTACATGGTGCAGTCCTACAGCCGCGGCAAGTCGCTCAAGCTGGTCCGGAACCCCCACTGGGATCCGGCCACCGACACCAACCGCACAGCGCTGCCGGACACGTTCAGCTTCTCGCTCTCCACGTCCCAGAGCACCATCAGCCAGCAGTTGCTCGCCAACTCGGACCCCACCGCGATCACCCTTGACTCCAACGGCGCAATGCAGACCTCGGACTCGGCCAAGCTGGCCGACCCGCAGGTCAAGGACCGCGTGGCGTCCGGTCTGCTCGGCTGCAATGATGTCCTGAGCCTGAACACCGAGAAGCTCAAGGACCCGGACGTCCGCAAGGCGATCGCCCTCGCCCTGGACCGCCAGTCCATCCTGGTCCAGTACGGCGGACGCCGCTTCGGCGAGCTTGAGCAGAGCCCACTGAACTCGAAGATGGTCGGCTACGCCGATCCGGGCCTGGAGATCGACCCCGCGGGCAAGCCCAAGCTGGAAGAAGCCAAGAAGCTTCTCGAAGGCAAGGACTACCCGAAGAGCCTCACTTACGGCTACGCCAACAACCGCGACTCCTACAAGAACACCGGCACCGTGGTCCAGCAGAACCTCAAGGCCCTGGGCATTGACGTGCAGCTCGTGCCGATCCCGGCCCCGAACTACTACTCGGTCCTGGCCAGCGACCAGCTGCCCGACATGGGCCGCTCCGGTTGGTGCGGCGGCGCCGACCCGTCCTCGGTCCGCACCTCGGCAGACCCGATCCTGGGCCCGAACAACGACGGCACCAGCTACGGCTTCTCCAACACTGCCCGCTACTTCGACCCGCAGGTTTCAAAGGCCATGTACGAGCTGCGCAACACGGCGGGTACGTCCGAGGAGTTGGGCAAGAAGTGGGCTGAAGAGTTCAACAAGGCCCTGAAGACCTACCCGGTCATCCCGCTCATCCGCAGCCACACCAACAGCGTGGTCGGCTCCAACATCCGCAACGCCCAGGTGGGTTACTTCTTCGGCGGCATCGACCTCTCGATCGTCGGCGTCGAACACTAACCGCCTCACCGCAAAGGAGACGCGGGCCGCCCGGCAGAGCCCGGGCGGCCCGCAACCAGCACCATGATCCGTTTCATCCTTCGCCGGACAGGCTCCCTGTTCCTGCTCCTCGTTGCCGTCAGTTTCATAACCTTCACGCTGTTCCAGTTCGGTCCTGCGGATCCGGCGTCCGCGGCCTGCGGCCAGGAATGCACCCCCGAACGCGTGCAGGAGGCCCGTGTGGCCCTAGGCATGGACCATCCGTTCCTGGTCCAGTACCTGGAGTACATGCGCGGCCTGTTCTCGTCCCGCATGATCGGCGCCCCCGGCGCAGAGTCAATCTGCCAGTGGCCGTGCCTTGGCAAGTCGTTCCAGACCAATGAAAACGTCTCGGACATCATTGCCCGTTCGCTCCCTTACACCTTCTCCATTGCAATCGGCGCCCTGGTCCTCTGGACCCTCTCCGGCGTCGGGCTCGGCCTCCTGGCCGCCCTGCGCAAGGGCACTCCCGCGGACAAGTTCATTGTCGGCGCCGCCTCGGTTGGTGTTTCGCTGCCGATTCCGGTGACCGGCCTCTTCCTGCTGCTGGTGTTCGTCAACCAGTTCCATCTGCTGCCGTTCACCACCAATGAAATCAACAGTCCCTTCGGCGCGCAGGGCCCGTGGGCCTGGGTACTGAACTACCTGCTGCCCTGGATCGCCCTCGCGGTGCTCTTCAGCGCCTCCTACATCCGGGTCACGCGCACCAACATGATCGAGACCTTCGGCGAGGACTTCATCCGCACCGCCCGGGCCAAGGGCCTGTCTCCCCGGACCGTCACCTTCAAGCACGGCGTGCGTGCCGGCATCACCCCGGTGGTGACCATGCTGGGCATGGACATCGGCCTGCTCCTTGGAGGTGCGGTGCTGACCGAGCAGATCTTCTCCGTTCCCGGCCTTGGCTTCACGGCCGTCCGGGCCGCCATCTCCGGCGACCTTCCCGTCACCATGGCCATCACCATGCTGGCCGCTTTCTTCGTCATCGTCGCGAACGTCGTCGTCGACCTCGCCTACGCAGCCATTGACCCCCGAGTGAGACTCCAATGATCCAGCCCAGCCAAACAGCGGCACCCAGCCCCCGGGCTGCCGGCGGCGCCAAAGCCCCCACGGCCGGTGCCTTCCTCGATGTCCGGAACCTGTCCGTGAAGTTCCCCACCGACGACGGCGTCGTTTCCGCAGTGAACGGCATGGACTTCAGGCTCGACCGCGGCCAGACCCTCGGCATCGTGGGCGAGTCCGGCTCCGGCAAGTCCGTCACCAGCCAGGCGCTCATGGGCCTGCTCAAGGGCACGTCCGCCCAGGTGACCGGAGAGGCGATCTTCCAGGGCAAGGACCTGGTGACGCTGCCCGAGTCCGGCATGCGCCAGCTCCGCGGCCGAAACATCGGCATGATCTTCCAGGACCCGCTCTCCGCCCTGCATCCCTTCTACACGGTGGGCCACCAGATCGCTGAGGCCTACCTGGTCCACAACAAGGCGAGCAAGAAGCAGGCCCGGGCGGCCGCCGTCGACATGCTGGGCCGGGTGGGAATCCCCAGCCCGGACATGCGCTTTGACGAGTACCCGCACAGCTTCTCCGGCGGCATGCGCCAGCGCGCCATGATCGCCATGGCCCTGATATGCGAGCCGGAACTGCTGATCGCCGACGAGCCAACCACCGCCCTCGACGTCACGGTGCAGGCCCAGATCCTGGACCTCATGTCCGAGCTCCAGCAGGAAACCAATTCGGCGCTGATCCTCATCACCCACGACCTCGGGGTTGTAGCAGAGGTGTGCGACGACGTCCTGGTCATGTACGGCGGGCAATGCGTCGAATCCGGACCCGTGGATGAGATCTTCTACGACACCCGGCACCCTTACACCCTGGGCCTGCTCAAATCCATGCCCACGCTGAACAGTTCCGCCGGGCGCCTGAACCCGATTCCCGGCCAGCCGCCGTCGCTCCTCGCCCTGCCGCAAGGCTGCATCTTCAGCTCGCGCTGCGAATACGCGGCCCTCGCCGGCGACGGCGTCTGCGAATCGCAGCGGCCGCAGTTCACCAGCGAAGACGGGCACGGCAAGCGCTGCCACTTGAGCGGCCCACAGATCCTCGAAATCCGGAAGGCCCGATAGGACCACCATGGAACATCATGCAATTCTCCAGGTGGAGAACCTCCAGAAACACTTCCCCATCAAGACCGGCCTCTTCGCCTCCGGCGGGAAGCGCACCGTAAAAGCCGTCGACGGCGTCTCGTTCAGCCTCGAACGCGGCAAGACTTTGGGACTCGTGGGCGAGTCCGGATGCGGCAAGTCGACTACAGGCCGGATGATCGCCCGGCTGATGGAGCCCACCGCCGGGCGAATCGTCGTCGACGGCGTGGACATCAGCGAACTGCGCGGCCGGGACCTCTACCACTTCCGGCGGAAGGTACAGATGATCTTCCAGGATCCTTTCGCCTCCCTGAACCCGCGGCAGAGCATCGGCACGGCCATCGCGGCCCCGATGGTGGCCCAGAAGATCAACCCGCAGGGCGGCCTGAAGAACCGCGTCAAGGAACTTCTGGAACAGGTAGGCCTCAAGGCCGAGCACTACAACCGCTTCCCGCACGAGTTCTCCGGCGGCCAGCGCCAGCGCGTGGGCATCGCCCGGGCCATCTCGCTGAACCCGTCCGTGATCGTCTGCGACGAACCGGTGTCCGCGCTGGACGTCTCGGTGCAGGCCCAGGTGGTCAATTTGCTGCAGGAGATCCAGCAGGACACCGGAGTCTCCTACATCTTCATCGCCCACGACCTCTCGGTGGTCCGGCACATTTCGGACCAGGTGGCGGTGATGTACCTGGGCAAGATGGTGGAGCAGGGTTCCCGCGATGAACTGTTCGCCAATCCGCGCCACCCCTACACGCGGGCCCTGCTTTCCGCCGTGCCGCTGCCGGATCCGCGCCAGGCCCGGGCCCAGGAGAAGATCCGGCTCCGCGGCGACCTGCCGTCCCCCGCCAACCCGCCCAGCGGCTGCGTGTTCCGCACCCGTTGCCCGCTGTTCAGCACCCTCGACGAGGAACAGAAGCAGCGCTGCATCGGCGAAATCCCGGCTCCGGCCATCGCAGGCTCGCCGGCCTGCCACCACTCCACTCTGGCGGGCGCGCTTTCCGCTGGTGTGCAATAGACCCATCAACAAAGGAGCATCATTGTGAAAACCTTGATCCGTGCCGCCCGGCCCTGGGGACAGGCCCTGAGCGACGTGAGCATCGTTTCGGACAGCGCAGGTGGCAAGATCACCGCCGTCGAGCCGCATGACCCGGCCCGCCCGGCCGGTGACGCCACCGTGGTCGAGGGCCGCGGCCGCCTGTTGGTCCCGTCGTTCTCCGATGTCCACGTGCACCTGGACTCCACCCGGATCGGCCTGCCGTTCCGCGAACACACCGGGGCTCCCGGCGTCTGGGCCATGATGATGAACGACCGCCTGAACTGGCGCAACGCCGAGGTTCCGCTGAACGATCGAGTACGGGACACCCTTGGGCGCATGATCGCCCGCGGCACCACCCGCGTCCGCTCCTACGCCCAGGTGGACGTGGACTGCAAGCTGGAGCGCTTCGACGCCGTCATGGCCGCCAAGGAACACTTCAAGGACCAGGCCGACGTCGAAATCATCGCGTTCCCGCAGGCCGGCCTCCTCCGGGAAGAAGGCACGCCCGAGCTGCTCGAGGAGGCCCTGAAGGCCGGCGCCACCGTGATGGGCGGCATCGACCCCTGCACCCTGGACCGCGACCCCGTGAAGCACCTGGACATCGTGTTCGGCCTCGCCGAGAAGTACCAGGTCCCCGTGGACCTCCACCTGCACGAACCCGGCGAGCTGGGCGTCTTCAGCACCGATCTCATCCTGGAACGCACCCGGGCGCTGGGCATGCAGGGCAAGGTCACCATGTCCCACGCCTACCAGCTGGGCAGCGTCAACGAGGCCACCACCCGCCGGCTCATCGACGAGTTCGCCGAACTGGACGTGTCCCTGGCCTCCGTTGCCCCGGGTTCGGCCGGCGCGGCAGGCCAGCTGCCTATCCCGCTGCTCTCCGAGGCCGGCGTCCGCCTGGGCCTCGGCCAGGACGGCCAGCGCGACTACTGGTCCCCGTACGGCAACACGGACATGCTGGACCGCACCTGGCAGCTCGCCTTCACCCACGGCTTCCGCAAGGACGAACTGATCGAGCACTGCCTCGCGATCGCCAGCATCGGCGGCGCCAGCATCCTGGACCCGAACGCCACCCGCCTGAAGGGCACGGCCCACCGCCCCGGCTGCGACGTCGGAGACCCGGCGGAACTGCTCCTGGTCGACGGCGAGACGGTCGCCTCCGCCGTGATGGACCGCGGCAAGGACCGCACGGTGATCCACCGTGGCCAGGTAGTGGCAGACCAGCTGGAACTCGTCTAGCCCCCTTCCATAAGCGCGAACGTACAGTTGAGGCCCCGAATCCGCGGATTTCGGGGCCTCAACTGTACGTTCGCGCTATTTGATTAGCGCCCGACGGCGGCCGGTTCCCTTTTGTGCACTACGGCCTCGCCAGCGTCGACCAACGGTCCGTTGACCGCAAGGTATCCGGCCACAGCCACCAGCAGGGCCACGGCAGTGAGCATCACGAAACTCGGCGTCCAGCTACCGCTCCATTCGTGCAGCAGGCCTGCGGCGAGCGGGCCCAGGGAGGCTACCGCGAAGCCAAAGCCCTGGCTCATGGCGGACAGCCGGCCGGCCGTACGGGGACCCGAGGAACGGATCACGATCAACGCCATGCCCAGGCCGAAGGGAGCACTCTGGGCGAAGCCAAGGATGCCGATCAGAGGGAACTGCATGCTTGCCGGCGCCACAAGTACGCCCAGCAAGGCGGCAGCGATCAGGATGCCCAAGCCCGGAGCCATAAGCCTGAGAACGGCGCGCTTGCCTGCCAGCACCGGGACCAGCAGTCCCGCGGGCAGGCCGGCCATGCTGAACCAGGCCAGAAGTGCAGCGGCCCCGGCCGGATCGAGGCCCTTGGATTCCAGGAACACGGCAAGCCAGGAGGTGACGGCGAAGTACAGCAGGGCCTGGAGCCCGAAGAACGCCGCAACGGCCCAGGCGGTGCGCTGCTTCCGCAGGGGCATCCTCGCCGGAGGTAGACCACCGGTTCCCGGGCCGGCGGAGGCGGGCCGGACCGGGCCTTGCCGGACGGCTGAACCCACCGTCAGCGCACCGATCACAGCCGGCACGGCCCAGATCGCCAGGGCACCGGCGAGGCTGCCGGCAAGTGCCGCTTGCAGCGGTTGGACCAGTCCTGCCCCGAGCGCCGCACCGAGGCCAAAGCCCATGGTGCACAGTCCGGTCCACCAACCCGTGCCGTGGTACTCCTTGACGATCTGCGGCAGCAGCACGCTGGCCGCCATGATTGCCGCCCCCGCGAGGAAGGTGCCAGGGAAGATGAATCCGGGAACAAGGGCGCGGGCCATCAGGGCCGCGGCGAGCACCAGGAGGGCAACCGCAACGGCCCATCCGGTTCCGAGCCGCTTCGCCAGCCAGGGGCCAAGAGGCGCGGAAACCCCGAACGCGAGCACAGGCAGGGCTCCCAGGATCGGAAGGAGATTGCTGTCCACTCCGAATCCGTTGTCGAGCTTGCCCATGACGCCGGCCATCGTGGTGATGGCCGGCCTCAAGTTGATGGACACCAGGAGCAGGGCTGCCATGACAGCCCAGGCGGACCACGCCGCGGTCCCCTTGCGGACTGGCCGCCGTCGTGCACTCATCGTTCCCCCTAATCCAATTTGGTATACCAAACAAGACTAGGGGGCGAGTCGATCAAAGTAAATGAAAGTCCCAGGACGTGATCGGATGTGACCTTCTATGGCGTTTGGGATACCAATGTTCAGATCGCCTTCCCCGGATTCATGATGCCCGCCGGGTCGAAGACTTCCTTGATCTGCCGTTGGAGTTCGCGGACGGGCCCGGGCAGTTCCAGATCCAGCCAACGCAGCTTGTACTGGCCCACCCCGTGCTCGCCGGTGATCGTGCCGCCCAGGCGCAGGCCTACCTCGATCGACTCGTCCAAGGCAGCATTGAGCCGGCGGACGGTGCCGGCGTCTGTCAGTTCGTCCACGCGGTCCGCCCAGAAGGTCGGGTGCAGGTTCCCGTCGCCGGCGTGCGCCACCACTTTCAGGCGCACGTCATGCCGTGCTGCCATGTCCTCCAGCGCGGCGACGAAGTCCACCAGCTTCGACCTGGGCACGGCGATGTCCTCGCCCACCCGGAATTCGTCGTCCACCTCGGTGCCGCGGCTGCTGCGCCGCATGTCCACCAGCCGTTCGGCTTCCTCGCTGGCCTCGGTGGTCACCACCGCTCCCCCGGCGGCGAGCACCTTCCGGACCACGTCTGCTTCCGCCGCCGCGCCGAAGCCGTCGGTCTGGACCAGCAGCAGGGACTTGCCCCGGGCCAGCAGCTGGGTGCCGTTCAGCTCATCGAGCTGCTCCAGGCTCCCGTAATCCAGGAGTTCCATGATGGCCGGCTGCACGCGTGCCTTGCCGACCGCCAGCACCCCGGCCGCTGCGCCGCGGAAGTCCGGGTAGAAGGCTGCGATCGTGTGGACCTCGCGGGACAGGTACCGCAGGCGCACGGTCACCCCGACCACGATTCCCAGCGTCCCCTCGGAGCCCACCAGGAGGGCCGTCAGGTCGTACCCGGCGACGCCTTTGAAGGTCTGGTGCCCGGTGTGCAGGAGGGAGCCGTCGGCCAACACCACGTCGAGGGCCAGCACCGAATCGCGGGTCACCCCATACTTGGCGCAGCGCAGCCCGCCGGCGTTGGTGGCCACGTTGCCGCCGATCGTCGAGATCCGATAGCTCGCCGGGTCCGGCGCGTACATCAGGCCATGTTCCGCTGCGGCCTCGTTGAGGTCGGCGTTGATGACGCCGGGTTCGACGACGGCGGTCTCGTCTTCCGGGTTCAGCTCCAGGATGCGGTTCATCCGTTCCAGGCTGAGGACGATGCAGCCCTTGACGGCGTGCGCCCCGCCGGACACCCCGGTGCCGGCACCGCGGGGCACGATGGGCACTTTGTACTTCGTGCACGTGCGCGCTATGTGCTGCACGTCCTCCACGGATTCTGCCCAGACGACGGCGAGCGGCAATTGCCAGTCCACCACCGGGCCTTGGTCGATCGAGTAGGTGGACAGTGTGCCGCCGTCCGCGGTGATCTGTGCCGCGGCCAAGCCTGCGGCGAGTTCTGCCATGAAGCCTGCCGGCGCCTCGTTGGGGCTGGCCGCTGCGTTGATTTCCTGTGATTTCCCGGCTGCTGCCGTCTGATGTGACACGGGTGTTTCCTCACATGCGCACCGCGGACTTGCCAAGCCGGCAGTCTTCGCAGTGTTTCAGTGCCATCCAGCTTAGCCGGAACGCCCCGCAGGCTCATGGCAGCAGCCACACCGCCGCCGCCGGACCCGCCGCGCGCAGCCGGGCGCCGCCGTCGTCGGATGCACTCAGGCTCAGCCGCCCGACGGCGAGCGCGGCCTCCGTGTCCTCAGCCGCAGGAAGCAGCCCCGCCGGCAGGACGACGTCGGCCTCGTCCCGGGCAGCGACCACCAGTGCCGTTGCTCCCGCCAGTTCCCGCACGAAGGCGAGTGTGTCGGCGTCGGCGTGCAGCCAGCGCAGCGAACCGGCGCGAAGGACCGTTTCGCGGCGGAGCGTGCCGAGCGCGGAGTAGAGGCCGCGGAGGTCCTGCACCACGCGCCCGGGTTCGTCCCAGGGCATGGGGGTGCGGGAGTGTTCGCCGTTCATTCCTTCCAGGCCGAACTCGTCCCCGGCGAAAACCGTGGGCATGCCCGGGAGCGTGAAGGACAGCACTGCTGCAACAGCCTGTCCGCCGGGGATCATGGCGGTGGCGGCCCGGGCGGTGTCGTGGGTGTCGATCGCCACCAGGCTGTGCAGCCGCGCTGTCCAGGGATACGCCGCGGCGAATGCACGGTATTCGGCTACGAACTGCGAGGCCGGGATCCGCGGCGGGCACGGCAGGGGCGAGCCGAAGAAGTTCACGGCCGCCCCGTCCGTCAGCCACGCCCACAGCGGACGGGTGAAGGAGGCGTAGCTCATGGAGCCGTGGTACGTGTCGCCCTGGAAGTCCGGGGCGGCGTCGTTGGTGGATTCGGCCACGATCAGCGCATCCGGGCGGGTCTCCAGCGCTGTCCGCCGCACCAGGGTCCCGACCTCCCGGTTCCAGTCCGCGGCGCCCAGCCGGCCGGTCATGTTGCCCACGTCCACGCGCCAGCCGTCGAGGTTGAACGGCTCGGCAAGCCAGTGGGCCACCACCGATTTGGTGCCCTCCACGAACTCCCGGCGCAGCCCGTCCGAAGCCCAGTCGAGCTTGGGCAGGCTCGGCACGCCCCACCAGCTTTCGTAGCTGCCGTCCGGGCGGAAATAGTAGAAGGAACGTTCCGCGGCCCCCGGATCTGCGAGCGCCGTTCGGAACCATTCGTGGGTGTCCCCGGTGTGGTTCGTGGTGAGGTCACCGATTACCTTGATGCCGCGCTCGTGGCAGGCCTGCACCAGGCGGATGAGCCCCTCGTCGCCGCCCAGCAACGGGTCCACGCGGCGGAAGCTTTCGGCGTCGTAGCGGTGGTTCGACGCCGCGGGGAAGAAGGGGGTGAGGTAGAGGATGTCGACGCCAAGCTCCGCCAGGTGGTCCAACCGTTCGCGGACGCCGTCGAGGTCGCCGCCGAAGAACTGCAGCGGCGTGTAGGGGCCCTGGTGGACGACGTCGGTGTCCCAGTCCGCAGGCACCGCCCAGTCCGGCGCGGGGCGATTGTCCGCTGCCGCGGAGCGGGCAAAGCGGTCCGGGAAGACCTGGTACATCACGGCCCCGGCGGCCCAATCCGGACCTGCGCCGGCGGTTGAGAGGCGGAAGTCCTGGGCGTCTGGAACGTCCTGTGCGTGCAGACCGGCGGCATTGAGCCACGCCACGCGCCCGTCGGCCTCCCGCAGCAGGAAGCGGTAACGGGCCAGCGGGTTGACGGCACGCAACCCGGCCTCCCACCAGTCCCAGCCGTCCGAGTTCTCCAGGAGCCGGGCCTCGGTGAAGCGCGGCTCACCGTCCTCGACCGTCCGCAGCCAGACGCGTTCGACGGCGGCCGGCCGCCCGCCGTCGGACGGACCGTTTTCCCCTCCCCAGGTCCGCAGGCGCACCCGGGTGGTGCCGCCCAGCGGAACCGGGCCGTCCAGCAGGTAGAGCGGGGAGCCGTCGTGGTGGGCTTCGAAACCGGGCATGCTCATCCCTTCACCGACCCTCATCCCTTCACCGACCCCGCAGAGAGGCCGGACACGATGTAGCGCTGCAGGAAGAGGAACAACGCCATGACCGGGAGCGCGGCAAGCACGGCACCGGCCGCGAACACTCCCCAGTCCTCGGTGCGCTGGTTGGCCACGAAGGAGTACAGGCCCACGGCGAGGGTCTGGCTGTTGGGGTCGTTGAGCACCACGCTGGCGATCACGAATTCGCTGCTGATGCCGATGAACGTCAGCAGGCCCACTACGGCCAGGATCGGGGTGACCAGTCGCAGGATGATGCCGAAGAAGATCTGCACATGGCTGGCACCGTCCAGCTTGGCCGCCTCGTCCAGTGACTGCGGCACGGTGTTGAAGAAGCCGTACATCAGGTAGGTGTTCACGCCGAGCGCACCGCCCAGGTACACCATGATCAGGCCCAGCTGGCTGCCCAGGCCCAGTGCCGGGATGATCTCGCCGATGCCGCTGAGCAGCAGGAAGATCGCGACGACGGCCAGCAGCTGCGGGAACATCTGCAGCAGGAGCAGGCTGAGCAGGCCCGCCCGGCGGCCGGTGAAGCGCATCCGGGAGAAGGCATAGGCAGCCAGCGCGCCGAGGAACACCGAAGCAGCGGAGGTGACGAGCCCGACCACCATGGTGTTGGCGAACCAGCGGCCGAAGGGCCGCTGTTCGTTGCCGAACAGCTTGGTGAAGTTGTCGCCGGAGAGCTGGCCGAAGAGGCTGGCCGAACCGGCGAGGGTTCCGGTGGAGTTGAAGGCGGCGGAGAGAACGTACAGCAGCGGGAAGACCGCGAAGATGCTCGTGGCCACGCCCACCAGATGGCGCCAGCCCTTGTCGCGGAACCAGCGCGGGAAGCTGTTGCGGCGTGCGGAAGCAGGAGTGGTGCTCATGTCAGTTCACGTCCTCGAGGGCCTTGGTCTGCTTGAAGCTGATGGCCGAGATCGTGGCCACGATGATGAAGATGACAATCGCCAGCGCACTGGCCAGTCCGTAATCCCGGCCAGTGCCCACCCCGAAAGCACTCTTGTAGACGAGGGTGATCAGGATGTCCGTCGCACCGATGTCCCGGGTGGTGTCTTCGAATCGGGGCCCGCCGGCCGTCAGCATGTAGATGACGTTGAAGTTGTTGAAGTTGAAGGCGAAGGAGGAAATCAGCAACGGCGCCACGGAGACCAGGAGCAGCGGCAGCTTGATGGAGCGGAAGATCCGCCAAGCACTGGCACCGTCCATGCGGGCCGCCTCGTCCACGTCTTCGGGCAGCGACTGCAGTGCGCCGGTGCAGACCAGGAACATGTATGGGAAGCCAAGCCACAGGTTGACCACCAGCACGCTGATCTTGGCCAGGACCGGGTCCGTGAGCCAGCCGATGTGGGCCCCGCCCAGCAGCGCGTTGTTGATGAAGCCGAATTCGGGGTTGAGCAGGCCGGCCCAAACCAGTCCGGAGAGGAAGGCCGGGAACGCGTAAGGCAGGATCATGATGATCCGGTAGACCTTCTTGCCCTTGAAGTCGCTGCGGTTGAAGGTGATGGCAAGGAACAATCCAAGCGCGAAGCAGAGCAGCACCGAGACGACGGCGAACGTGAAGGTCCACAGGGTCACCGAAAGCAGGGGCCCGCGCAGCTCCGGATCGGTGAAGGCGGTGACGAAGTTCTTGAAGCCGACGTCGATCTTCCACCCGGTGGCGAGCTTCTCACCTGAGCCGGAGACGAAGTCCCCCTGCCCGGAGTCCCGGTACACGGCACCGGAGTCCGTGTCCGTGAGGGTGTCCGCCGCCTTGTCGTAGACCATGTTCGACCGGAAGACGTAGGCATTGCTGCCGTCCTGTGTGCGCAGCGTGCCAGCGGCCGCATCGTCCGACAGCGGCACCACCAGGCCCAGCACGTTCTTCTGGTGCGCCACGATTTCCTGGAAGGCAAGGGTCCGGTACCCGGCGAGTTCCTTGGCTTTGCCGGTGGAGTCCTTGACGGCACCGGGGGCATCCGCGAGCTTGGATTCCGTGGTGCCGATCTGCGCTTCGCCGTCCGGCTTGGTGACCAGGAGGTAGTAGCTGCCGTCCTTTTCCAGGATCGAGGTGCGGTAGGCCGGGGAATCGGGGACCCGTTTCTGCGAGGAGGTCAGGATCGAGGAGATCGCGTCTTCCTTGCTGCCGTTGTGCCCGTCGCCGTAGTTGGTGAAGGCGATGTATCCGGAGAACACCACCACGAACACCTGGAACACCAGCAGGAACAGCACACCCGGAGCCAGGTATTTGGCGGGCAACCCGCCCGGGCGCAGGTAGATCCAGTTGATGGCAACGGTCACCAGCGCAGCTACGGCCACCACTGCCCAGGACTGGCTGAGGAACAGCGCCGTGAGCACATACACCGCAACTGCGTCCACCAGGCCAAGCAGGATGATCTTGGCGAGGGTCCCCTTCCAGGAGTCCGGGCCGCGGCGGCTTGCCGGCAGGACCCTCCGGGGGCGCGGCGGCGCGGGCTGTTGAGTGCCGCCGTCGGGCATCGCCTCAAGGGCGGACTTGGCTGTAGGGGGCATGGAAGATTCCTTCAATGGAGTGTCTGGCGTGCGACGGCGGAGGTCGCCAAGGCGCGCCCGTCCGGCGGGGTTGCGTCCCCCGCCGGCCGGGCGGATCTGGAAGGCGGGCCGGAAACGGCCGGGAAGGGCTAGGAGCCGATCTTTCCCTTGATGTTGGCGACCATCTTGGCCCACTCGGTGGCGGGATCGCCCTTGCCCTTGATGAGGGCCAGTTCGGTGGCGCCCCAGTCGGCCCAGACCGCGGACATTTCCGGGATGGCCGGCATCGGGACACCCTGGGCGCCGATTTCGCCGAAAGCCTTCACCACCGGGTCGGAGGCGGCCTTGTCGAAGGAGGATTTCAGCGCCGGCGGGAGGCTGCCCGTTGCGAACATGGCATCCTGGACGGCTTCCGTGGTGAGGTAGTTGACCACGAATTCATTGGTTGCCAGGGCGTTGGCGCTCTTGGCGCTGACGAAGAAGCCGTTGACCCCGATGAACGGCTGGGCGGGCTTGCTCCCGGCGGTGGGGAGCGGGTCCACGGCGAACTTGATGCCCTTCTTCTTCATGTCCGGCACGTTCCACGGACCGGTAATGAAGTACGGGCTCTCGCCGGCCAGGAACTTCTCTTTGGCAATGTCGCCGGTGATGTTCGAGTTGAGCACCTTGGAGCCGGCGTCGCCCCATTGCTTGAGCTTGGCCGCGAATTCGGCGCCGCCGGGGCCGCCCAGGGCCAGCTGCTTGGGGTCGTATTCGCCGTCGGCGTTGGTCCCGAAGACCGGAACCCCCATGGAAGTCTGCAGCGGGTAGAGGTGGTACGGGTCGCCCTGTTTGGGATCAAGCCCGACGAGGAACGCGTACTTGGCCTTGCCCGCGGCCACTGCCGCCTTGCCCTTGCCCAGGACCTCGTCGAAGGTGGTGGACGTGCTGTCCACGATCGCGGTGTTGCGGATCAGGCCGATGTTCTCGACGGCGTAGGGAACGCCGTAGACGGAACCGTTGTACGTCATGGCGCGGATGGCGGAGTCCTGGAACCCGGACTTCTTGTCACCGAGTTCCAGCGGTGCAATCACGCCGTTCTGGACGAACTTGCCCAGCCAGTCATGCGGTCCGACCACCAGGTCGGGGCCCTTGCCCGTGGGTACCTGGGTGATGAAGTCATCCCGGACGGCGGCGAAGTCCTTGATCACGAGCTTGACCTCGATGCCGGTGTCCGCCTTGAACTTCGCTGCCACGGCCTTCAGCGCCGGCGCGCGCTGGGCGTCGAGCCACATGGTGATCGTCGCGGCGCCGGCGGCGGCGAGGTCCTTCTTCGATTCGGTAGTGGCAGTGCTGGTGGGAGTCCCGCCACCGCACGCGCTCAGGCCCATCATGGCCGCAATCGCAGCGGCTCCCATCGTGAAAGTCCTGCGGCTCAGGGCAGGCTGCTCAGTGAAACGCACCATCGTTGGTGTCCCTTCTGGATGTTTTGTGGTGAGGCGCGCTGGGCCGATGGCCATCGTCGCTGATTTGCGGAAGTGAACCGCCTCACATTCTGGAAACGTTTCCAAACTCTACTCAGAACTTTCGTTTCTGCCAAGCGAAGCCAAGCAAAAACCCTCTACACCCACAATGAATCCTTCTGCAAGCGCTTCCAGAAAATGCGTCGTCATCTTTGTGCAAGCGTTTCCGCAAATGCTTCGGCGCTGTCTAGAATGCACCATGTCTTCCATTACATTTGCGGCTTCCCCAGCGGCCGCAGCCACCGCCGAGCACCCAGCGCTCGGCCCGCTGACGCACGTTCATGCCGCGGACTCCGACGGCTCCTGGTGGCGTTCAGCTGTCATCTACCAGATCTACCCGCGGTCCTTCCGCGATGCGTCCGGCGACGGCGTGGGCGACCTCCCCGGCATCACCGCCGAACTGCACCACATCGCCGAATTGGGCGCGGACGCCGTCTGGCTTTCCCCCTTTTACGCCTCGCCGCAGCGCGACGGCGGCTACGACGTCGCCGACTACTGCGCCGTGGACCCCCTTTTCGGCACGCTTGAGGACTTCGAGCACCTGAGCGCGCGTGCGCGGGACCTTGGCCTGCGCGTCATCGTGGACCTCGTGCCGAACCACTGTTCCTCCGAGCACCGGCTGTTCCGCGCCGCGCTGGCCGCTGCACCGGGAAGCCCCGAGCGGGAACACTTCGTCTTCCGCGACGGCCGCGGCGAAGGGGGCGAGCTGCCGCCCAACAACTGGCAGTCCCACTTCGGCGGCACGGCGTGGACCCGCATCACCGAAGCCGACGGCACTCCCGGCCAGTGGTACCTGCACCTCTTCGACTCCAGCCAGCCCGACTTCAACTGGGACAACCCCGCTGTTGCCGCCGAGTTCGAACGCGTCCTGCGCTTCTGGCTGGACCGCGGCGTCGCCGGCTTCCGGGTAGATGTGGCACACGCTCTCGTCAAGGCGCCCGGGCTTCCGGACTGGGGCGGACGGGCCGACGGCGGTTCCTCCGACGGTTTCCCCAGCCACGAGGCGCCGATGTTCGGCCAGGCGGCCCTGCACGACATCTACAGCCGCTGGCGCGAGGTCCTCGCGGAGTATGGCGATGACCGCATCCTCTGCGCGGAAGCCAACGTCGACCCGATCGAACGCATGGCCGCATGGGTCGCCCCGGGCCAGCAGCACCAGGCCTTCAACTTCCCGTTCCTGGCCTCGCCGTTCGCGGCGGAGCCGCTCCGCGCGGTGGTGAGCCGTTCGCTGGCGGCGTTTGACGCCGTCGGCGCTCCTACCACCTGGGTGCTTTCCAACCACGACGTCGTCCGCCACGCCAGCCGCCTGGGCATGGGCGATCCCGGGCAAGGGCTGGGCGACGGCGTCGGCCCGGACGACCCCCAGCCGGATACCGCATTGGGGCGCCGGCGGGCCCGCGCCGCAAGCCTCTTCATGCTCGCCCTGCCGGGCAGCTCCTACCTCTACCAGGGCGAGGAGCTCGGCCTTCCGGACAACACGGCGATCCCGGCCGATCGGCGCCAGGACCCCACGTTCCACCGCACGGGCGGCGCCCGGGTGGGCCGCGACGGCTGCCGTGTCCCGCTGCCCTGGCGCGCAGGGGAAGCGGCGCACGGCTTCAGCCCAACGGGCATGAGCTGGCTCCCCCAACCCAGTGACTGGGATGTCCTGGCCCGTGACGCCCAGTCCGCGGACCCGGCCTCGCATCTGTCGACCTACCGCCGTGCGCTGGAGCTGCGCCGGGAGTTCGGACTCGGCGCCGGTTCGCTGGCCTGGGCCGAGTCATGGTGCCGTCACGGAGCACTTGCCTTCGTCAATGGCACTATTCTGGTGATGCTGAACCTCGGCGACGGATACATGGAACTGCCGGACCTCGACATCCTGCTGAGCAGCCAGCGCAAGGACGGGCGTGTCCTCGCCCCGGGCGAGGCCGCATGGCTCAGCCTCGAACCTCGGGCCTGAGCATGGAGAGTTAATAAACGGACGGAGACCCCTGTGAGCGTGAGCATCCGGGATGTCGCGCAATCAGCCGGGGTTTCCATGGCCACGGTGTCCCGCGCCCTAAGCGGGCGCGGGAACGTCTCCGAGCGCAGCCGGCAGCGCGTCCTGGACGCCGCCGCCGAACTCGGATTCGTCCCTTCCTACAACGCCGCCAGCCTGGCCTCCGGGCGGACCCGGAACATCGGCGTCATGCTGCCGACCGTGCAGCGCTGGTTTTTCTCAAGTGTCCTGGAGGGCGCCTCTGGCGCCCTCCTCGAGGCCGGCTACGATCTCACCCTCTACACCACCGGCGAAGGGCCGGGTCAGCGCCATAGCGTGCTGAACGATTTCCTCCTCCGCCAACGGCTTGACGGCGTGGTGGCCGTTTCCCTGGAACTCTCGCCGGACGAGGTGGAACAGCTGCTGCGTGTGAAGCGTCCCGTGGTGGGCCTGGGCGGGCCGATCCAGGGCATCGCCACCCTGCATATCGACGACGTCGAAACCGCCCGCCGCGCCACCCAGCACCTGATCAACCTGGGCCACCGGGATATTGCGCACCTGAGCGGATCGCCCGAATTCGAGCGGGACTTCGCCCTGCCGGTCAGCAGGCGGCTGGGTTTTGAAACCGCCATGAAGGACGCAGGCATCGCCGTCCGCCCGGAATGGCTGGTGCCCACCGACTTCACGGTTGCCGGATCGCACGCTGCCGCCAAGCGGCTGCTGGCATCGCCTTCCGGACATCCGACGGCGGTCTTCGCCGCCTCGGACGAAATGGCGATCGGCGTCATCACGGCGGCGCAGGAGCTCGGCCTCCGTGTCCCGTACGACCTCTCGGTGATCGGGATCGACGGGCATGAGCTCGGTGAGGTCTTCGGCCTCACCACTTTCGACCAGGCGCCGCGCCGGCAGGGAGCCGACGCCGTCCACATGCTCTTGCGGCAGCTCGACGGTGATGCCGCAGCCCTGGGCGACATCGTGGAACCCGAATTCGTGGTGCGCCGGAGCACCGCCACACCGCCGCAGCCCCGCTGAGGCCTGCCCGACGGGGCCTGTTATCGGGTGGTACACACAGGGCCGTGAGCCCCTGCCCGGGACAGCTGCCGCTCCATCGAAAGCTCCCGCTTTGCCATGGCGCCCGCGCCCGGGACGTCCTGCGGGAACGGCCGTGATTCGCCGGTGAATCCGAAGCCGTGGCGGAGGTAGAAGGCCTTGGCCCGCTGGTTGTCTTCATGCACACCGAGCTCCAGGACGGCCGCGCCAAGTTCCGCCCGGGCCACCCCGCAGGCTTCCTCGAGCAGTTCCTCCGCCAGGCCCAGGCCGCGGTAGGCCGGGGCGACGTAGACACTGAGGAGGATTGCCCTGCGCGGCTGCTCCTGGCCTTGCGGCTCCTTCAGCGCCACCCGCATGAGGCCGCGTACCCGCGGATCGTCCGCGCCGCCGTCGGCCAGTAGCGTGATGTTCGTGCCGCTGGACATCATGCCCGCCCGTTCCTGCCACTGCGTATCCGTCTGGCGCCGTGCGGCCGACAGCGTCTCAAGGTAGGCCAGCGGGCTGTCCGCAAGCATCTCGAGCCGGACCGCCCGCAACAGCTCCCAGTCCTCCCGCACCAGGCGGCGGATCCTAGCCACCCGCACCGCCCATGAACCGGACATAGCGATTCAGGACCCCGGGCCAGCCTTCCTCATACGAGGCACGGGTTGCCGCGGGATCTTCAGCGCCCTCCCAGCCCTCATGCACCAGCCTGACTTCGGTTCCGCCGTCGACAGCCCGGAATGCCACCCGGAGTTCAGTGGACCACAGGGCAGTGCTCGCCGGGTACCAACTGGCGTGGAAGGACAGCGGCGGCTGCCAGTCATCGATGGTGCCCCACACGCTGGTCCGCCCGTCTTCCGCGGTTTCCAGGATCAGGTTCTCTTCGAACTCCACATGCGAACCGGCCCCGTAGACACTGTGCTCCTCCATCGGCCACCACAGATGCGGGTGGTCGGTGAATCCCATGAACGCGTGAGCCACGGGTGCCGGGACGACAACGGTGAAGACGAGGGGTTCGAGGTCGAGTGCCTGCCCGTCCCGGCCGGGGCCTGGTTCCGGGTGGCTGAAAAGGCTGTCCATGGGCACCAACTTTACCGGGACGGACCGCACCGGGAAGCCTCGTCCTGCGCCCGGATGGGCAGTGCTGACCATTGGCACGGCAGGGCACCGCTGCAAAACTCACAAGCAAGAGCGAAGCGCCACTTGGCGCCCGGACCCGCCGCCCACGACCCCGCCGGATCTTTCCGGGGCCGGCCGGGCCCCGCACACCATCGGGTCCCAACTGACAGGAGAGACACATGTGCAATGAACACTTGGCCACCGGGACGGCGGCTGTTGCCCCGGGCAATCCGCTGAACCGCCGGCTCTTCATCGGCGGCGGCGTGGCGGTTGCTGTGGGAGGCCTCAGTTTGCTTGGCGCCGGACCCGCCGCCGCGGCCACCTCCCAGAACGGGTGGCCGGCCTCGACCGGCCTTCCCCTGAGCACCCTGACGGTGGGCACCGTGACCTTCCCGCAGGGTGTGCGGAGCGGGGCCCCGCACACCATCCTCGGCTACGTTGCCCGCCGCTTCAACAACGAGGTCGAAACCCTCCGCAGGGGCGAATGCTGGGGCTACAACTTCCGGAAGATCAGCGGAAGCACGTCCTATTCAAACCACGCCAGCGGCACGGCGATCGATGTCAATGCGCCCGAGCACTTCCTTGGCGCCTCCGGAACCTTCACGGCCGCACAGGTCCGCGCGATCCGCTCCATCCTTTCAGCCTGCGACGGTGTGGTCCGCTGGGGCGGTGACTACAACAACCGCAAGGACGAGATGCACTTCGAACTGGTCAAGGGACCCAACGATCCCGCCGTCGCGGCGCTGGCCCGCAAGCTTGGCGGAAGCACGTCCACTCCCCCGCCGGCTCCCTCGGCTCCCGCCTGGCGGGTGGTCCGCCGCGGGCAGCACGGCTACTTCGTGACCGCATTGCAGCGGCTGCTCCGCCAGCGCGGCCGCCCACTCACGGTCGACGGTGTCTTCGGATCCGGCACCGAGGCCCAAGTGGTCGCATTCCAGAAGTCCAGGGGTCTGGCGGCCGACGGCATCGTTGGCGCAAAGACCTGGACTGCCCTGCAACTCACGCGCACGGAAGGCTGCGAAGGCCACGCAGTCTTCGGTCTCCAGCACTGCGCCGAGGCCAAGGGCTTCAGGACGGCACAGGATGGCGTCTTCGGGCCGAAGACGGAGGCCGCCATTGTGGCCTTCCAACGTTCCCGGGGACTCGCCGCTGATGGCGTGGTCGGTCCGCGTACGTGGGCTGCGCTCGTGCGCTGACCCGGTAGTCCGTTGCCCCGCCGGCCGGCCTCGGCCTCGGACCGGCCTGGGTTTGTGTGTTCCGGTTGTTAAACAGGTCAGGCCCCGACATTCATTGTCGGGGCCTGAACTTCCAAATTATGTCCGGCGGTGTCCTACTCTCCCACACCCTCCCGGGTGCAGTACCATCGGCGCTGTGGGTCTTAGCTTCCGGGTTCGGAATGGGACCGGGCGTTTCCCCCACGCTATGAC
>NZ_JBFPFO010000022.1:0-23112 GCF_047977865.1 Curtobacterium sp. LFS079 | reverse complement strand
CCCCCCCCGCGGGCCCGCGCCCTGCTCCACCCGCCCGGGCGCCGCCCCTCACAACACTAACACCCCCGCCGCGGGGCGGCTTCCCGGGCGCGGCCCGCGCCCGACGTCGTTAATTCAGCGGAGCCTCAAAAGCCTTCCGGCTGCCATTCGCCGGTGACCAGGTAGCTGACCTTGCGGGCAACCGAAACACCGTGGTCGGCAAAACGCTCGAAGTAGCGGCTCGCCAGGGCGACGTCCACCGTGGTTGACGGCGCCTCCTGCCAGGAGGGCTCGGCGATGGTCTTGAACACGCTCAGGTGCAGGTCGTCGAGGGCGATGTTCAGCTTGACGATATCGCGCGCAACCTCAAGGTCCCGGGTTTCCAGCAACTGGGTGACCTTGAGGCTGATCTCGAGGTCAATCTGCGCCATTTCCTTGAATGTGGCGGTCAGGGCCTCCGGGATGACGGTGGCCGGGAAGCGCAGACGGGCAAGCTGTGCCACGTGGCGGGCGAGGTCGCCCATGCGCTCCAGCGAAGCGCTCATACGCAGCGAACCCACGATCATGCGCAGGTCGCTGGCCACCGGCCCCTGCAGGGCCAGGATGTCGATGGCACGCTCGTCCAGGCTGTTCTGCAGGAAGTCAATCCGGGCATCGGCCGCGATGACATCCTGTGCCAGGTCCACGTCGGCCCCCTCGAACGCCGTGGTTGCGTTCCGGATCGCCTCCGTGACCAGTTTTGAGATCTCGATGAGGTCTTCACCAACCTGGGTGAGTTCCTCCTGAAAAACCTTGCGCACGTGGCGTCCTCTCTCTGACATCTCTGCAGTACATTCGTGCTGTACGTCCAGTGCGGCTTGCCTTTTTCCGACAAGTACCACTGGTTGGTCCAACCAGCAAGGGTGGCAGCGCCCGGTGAACGGTCGCGCATCTTTAGATGAACGTTAGTTGAACCAGGCCGGTTTGCCTGCGCAAGCCGGAATTGCCGTGTTTTGAGCGCATATGCTGGATGCGTGGATCCAGTGCTCGTCGGTGTCATCGCAGGCCTTGTCGGCTTGTCCTGCGGTGTCTTGGGCGTGCTCGCCTTCAGGCTCAGTGAGCGGCAGCGCACCATTACGGATGTCGACGTCGACGAGCCCCTCCTTCCGGAGGGTGCGGCGGAAGTCCTCTCCGTCGTCGGGCGCGCGTTTGTGGTGGTGGACGCGATCGACGGCGTCGTCCGGGCCAGTCCGGCCGCCTACGCCTACGGGCTGGTGCGCGGGCACACCGTGGTCCACAAGCAGCTGCTGGACATGACCGCGAAGGTGCGCCGCGACGGCGTCATCCTGGAGGAAACCCTCGAACTTCCCCGCGGTCCCATGGGCAAGGGCAGCATTGTTGTCCAGGTCCGGGCAGCCATGCTCGGCTGGGAATACATCGTGCTGCTTGCCGACGACCGCACCGAAATCACCCGCACCGAAGAGATCCGCAACGACTTCGTGGCGAACGTCTCGCACGAGCTGAAGACCCCGGTGGGCGCCATCTCGCTGCTCGCAGAGGCCCTCGAAGCCAGCCCCGACGACGAAGAAGCCGTCCGCCGCTTCGCCCGGCGCATGCACAAGGAATCCGGCCGGCTTGCCGCCCTGGTGCAGGACATCATCGAGCTTTCCCGGCTGCAGGGCGCCAACGTGGCCCAACAGGGGCACGCCGTGGACATCAACAACGTGGTGGCCGAAGCCGTGGACCGCTCCCAGCTTCCGGCCGAAAGCAAGAACATCACCATCGTGGTGGGCGGGCGCAGCGAGTCCCGGGTCTTCGGCGATCAGGACCTCCTGGTGACCGCCCTGCGCAACCTCATCGACAATGCGATCCGGTACTCGCCGGAGAACACCCGCGTGGGCGTCGGGGTGAGGGTGAAGGAGGGCGTTGTCGCAATTTCGGTCACTGATCAGGGCGAAGGGATCGGCCCCGAGGAACAGGAACGGGTCTTCGAACGTTTTTACCGCGTGGACGCAGCGCGTTCGCGCCAGACCGGTGGCACGGGCCTGGGCCTGAGCATCGTCAAGCACGTGGTGTCCAACCACGGCGGCGAAGTCACCCTGTGGTCCCAGCCCGGCCAGGGATCCACCTTCACCATGCGGCTGCCTGAGCTCGAGGGCCAGGAAACCGGCGACGCCGGGGCGGCACCGCGCGGCGAGATTCAGACCTCGGGCGCGGCAGGCGCCCAAGAGCAAGGAGCAAGTGCTTGAGCAGGATACTCATTGTGGAGGACGAGGAGTCCTTCAGCGATCCTTTGTCCTATTTGCTGGGCAAGGAAGGCTTTGACGTCCAGGTGGTGGACAACGGCAGCGACGCCCTCGTGGAATTCGACCGCAACGGTGCCGACCTCGTGCTGCTGGACCTCCAGCTTCCCGGTACCCCTGGAACCGAGGTCTGCCGCCAGCTGCGCCAGCGCTCGGGCGTTCCGGTCATCATGCTGACGGCCAAGGACTCGGAAATCGACAAGGTGGTGGGCCTGGAGCTCGGCGCCGACGACTACGTCACCAAGCCGTACTCCTCGCGCGAACTCGTGGCGCGCGTCCGCGCTGTGCTTCGCAGGCAGGGTGAACCCGAGGAGCTCATCACCTCCACCGTGCAGGCCGGGCCCGTGCGGATGGACATTGAACGGCATGTAGTCAGTGTGAACGGCGAACAGGTGGCGCTGCCGCTCAAGGAGTTCGAACTCCTGGAAATGCTCCTGCGCAATTCGGGCCGGGTGCTGACCCGCGGCCAGCTGATTGACCGGGTGTGGGGTTCCGACTATGTCGGTGACACCAAGACCCTGGATGTCCACGTGAAGCGCCTGCGGGGCAAGATCGAACCCGATCCCTCGGCACCGCGCTACCTGGTGACGGTGCGCGGCCTCGGCTACAAGTTCGAACCCTAGGCCGGACGGGCCCTCGGACGGGCTGGACGCGGAACAACGCAAAAGGAGGGCCTCCCCGCGGGGAGGCCCTCCTTTTGCGTTGTTTGGTCCTTAGTGGCCCGACTGGCTCGGCGTCGCTGCCGGTTCGCTCGAGTGGGCGCCTTCGGTTGAGGTGGAGCCCGCGGTCGCCGTCGGGGTCGCGCCGGCCGGCAGGTACTTCTGGTACTCAACCAGGGAGCCGTCCATGACGGGGACCTGGAGCTTGGAGGACGCCGAGCCGGAAGAGATGGACAAGGTCACCAGGGAGCCGGGCTTCCCGCCGGTGCTGCTCAGGATCGCAGAGTCGCTGTCTTCGTTGAGGTAGGTCTGGGACTTGGCCTTCACGGGAATGCTGGTCTGGGCACCGTTGGCGCCGTTGATCACCAAGGTGGCGTCGCTGGAAGACGGGTTGAATACGGCGCCGATCACGCGGCCCGGCTTGTCCGCGCCGGCGGAGACAATAAGGATGTTGCGCAGTTGCAGCGAGCCGAGGTCCGCCCTGACTCCGTCCGAGGCGGAGTACTGGTGGCTGGTCTGCTGGGCGTTGATGTAGCCGCAACCGGTCACGGACAGAAGGCCGGCACCGATGGCCACAGCCGCCATGGCCAGCTTGCCGCGCTGGACACGGTTCATCGCAGTATTGCGCACGACACGTACTCCTCTAAGAGTCATTGGAACACTTTTCAGGCATAGCCTATCGGCAAACCAGGTGAAACAAGGATTCGTGCGCGCAATGTGGCTGACCTCCCGCGAGGCTTCCGGATTCCCCGACACCGGTCGACATGCACCTTTGGGCGCGTTCGTCAAGGGGGTTCGCCAGGGGCAAATTGGCCGATTTCCGCGTGATTCCGGGCTTCCCGCCCGCCGTCCCGGCCAGTCGTATGCCTTAAACGTGATAAACTGGTCTGCGGGAAAGGGGAAAGTCCACATGGTTTTTGAGGTCGGCGAGACAGTAGTTTACCCTCACCACGGTGCAGCGAAAATTGAGGAAATCAAAATGCGCACCATCAAGGGCGAAGAGAAGATGTATCTCAAGCTCAAGGTGGCTCAGGGTGATCTGACCATTGAAGTTCCAGCAGAGAACGTTGACCTTGTTGGGGTTCGTGACGTAGTGGGCAAGGAAGGCCTGGAGCACGTTTTCGACGTCCTTCGTGCCGAGTTCACCGAGGAACCCACCAACTGGTCGCGTCGTTACAAGGCAAACCTGGAGAAGCTTGCTTCCGGTGACGTCATCAAGGTCGCAGAGGTCGTCCGTGACCTGTGGCGCCGTGATCACGACCGGGGCCTCTCCGCTGGTGAAAAGCGGATGTTGGCCAAGGCCCGGCAGATTCTGATTTCGGAATTGGCTTTGGCGGAAAAGACCGACGAAGAGAAAGCGGCAAGCGTTCTCGACGAGGTTCTGGCTTCCTAAGAATTGAACCCCGGCGGCACCCACGGTGCCGCCGGGGTTTCTTTTTGCCCTCTCACGTAGGCTTGGGCGCATGACTACACCATCCCAGCTCGGGGCGACTGCCGTCGTCGTGGTGGCCGCCGGTTCAGGCCAGCGGCTCGGCTACGGCATGCCCAAGGCGAAAGTGCCGCTTGGCGGGGAAGCGATCCTGACTCACGCACTGCGCGGCGTCGTTGCCGCTGGTATTGCCCGTCAGATCTGTGTTGCCGTCCCGGCGGGGGATACCGAACTGCGCGCCCTGTGCGAGGCTTTCGCCGCGGAAAATGGAGCCGACGGGCCGCTGCTGAGCATCGTCGACGGCGGTTCCACCCGCACGGAGTCGGTGCGGGCGGCGCTGGCCGCAGTCCTGGAAGGAACCCGCTGGGTGCTGGTCCATGACGCGGCCCGCGCCCTCGCCCCGGAACGGGTATTCCATCGCGTGTCCGAGGCACTCGCCGCCGGCGCCAAAGCCGTCATCCCCGCAACGCCGGTGGTGGACACGGTGAAGACCGTCGTCGAAACCGAGGGCAAGGACTCCGCGATCGCCCCGGAACTGGTCACCGGCACGGCCCCGCGTGAACAGCTCCGCGCGGTGCAGACGCCGCAGGGGTTCGACGTCGACACCCTGCTGCGGGCCCACGCGGCAGCTGAATCCCTCGACGATGCCCAGTCCGCCGCGGTCACTGATGACGCCATGCTCGTGGAGCTTCTCGGCACCCCGGTCCATGTAGTGCAAGGTGCGAGCCAGTCGCTCAAGATCACCACGCCGCTGGACCTGATTATCGCCGAAGGCCTGCTCGAGGGACCCCTTGGCATGCGCTGGGTGGAAGGCTGATGAGCACCGCGGGAGTTCCGATGATTCTGCCCCGTACGGGCATCGGGGTGGACGTCCACGCCTACGCGGCCGAGGACGATCCGCAGCCACTGTGGCTCGGCGGCCTCTTCTGGGAGGGAGAACGCGGACTGTCCGGCCATTCCGACGGCGATTGCGTCGCACACGCCGCCGCCGACGCGCTCTTCTCGGCTTGCGGCATCGGCGACCTTGGAACGCATTTTGGCACCGCCCGGCCCGAATACGCCGGAGCCTCCGGTGTCACGCTCCTTGCGAAGGCGGCCCGGATCGTGCGTGCGGCCGGCTTCGAAATCGGCAACATCGCAGTGCAATTCGTGGCCAACCGTCCCAAGTTCGGGCCGCGGCGGGAGGAATCGCAGCAGGTGCTCAGCGCCGCCGTCGGGGCCCCGGTCAGCGTCACGGCCACCACCAGCGACGGCCTCGGCTTCACGGGGCGCGGCGAGGGCATCTCCGCCGTCGCCACGGCGCTCGTCTATACGGTGGCAGGACGCCCGTCGGAAGACGGCCCATCGGATAATCTGGTGCGGTGACCCTGCGCTTTTACGACACCGCCTCCGCCGAAGTCCGCGACTTCGTCCCCCTCGAAGCCGGAAAGGCCAGCGTCTACTACTGCGGTGCCACCGTGCAGGGCATGCCGCACGTTGGACACGTCCGCTCGGCCATCGCCTTCGACCAGCTGACCCGCTGGCTCGAATACCGGAACCTCCGCGTCACCGTGGTCCGCAACGTCACCGACATCGACGACAAGATCCTCGCCAAGTCCGCCCAGTCCTTCGGCCCGGACTGGTTCGAAGAGCCGACCGCGAAACAGGCAGAGGAATGGTGGGCCCTGGCCTACCGTTACGAGCAGGAGTTCGAGAAGGCCTACGAGGTCCTGGGCGTGCAGCGGCCCACTTACGAGCCCCGCGCCACGGGCCACATCCCGGAAATGCACGCATTGGTCCAGCGGCTCATCGACCGCGGCCACGCTTACCCGGCACTGGACGATTCGGGTGACGTGTACTTCGATGTCCGGTCGTGGAGCAAGTACGGTTCCCTGACCCGCCAGAACATCGACGACATGCAGGCGGCGCCGGACGCCGACCCGCGCGGCAAGAAGGACCCCCGCGACTTCGCCCTGTGGAAGGGGCACAAGGACGGCGACCCGGAAACCGCCAGCTGGGCCTCGCCCTGGGGCGCCGGACGCCCCGGCTGGCATCTGGAATGCTCCGCCATGGTCACCAAGTACCTCGGCGCGCGCTTCGACATCCACGGCGGCGGCCTGGACCTGCGCTTCCCGCACCACGAAAACGAGATGGCCCAGTCCCAGGCAGCCGGGGACGGCTTCGCGAATTTCTGGATGCACAACGGCATGGTCACTTTCGAGGGCGAAAAGATGTCCAAGTCCGTCGGCAACACCATCAGCCCGGCCGAGATGCTGGAACTCGCATCGCCTCGGGTGGTCCGCTACTACCTGGGCCAGGCGCACTACCGCTCCGTGCTGGATTACCGGCCGACGTCCCTGCAGGAGGCCGCTGCCGCCGTCGAACGCATCGACGGCTTCATCAGCCGCGCCGCCCGCGCATTGGCGTCCGCCGACGGCACGCTTCTGTTCGCCAGCCACGGCAGGGTGCCCGAAGCCTTCGAAACCGCGATGGACGACGACCTGAACGTGCCGCAGGCCCTGGCGGTGCTCCACGACACCGTGCGCGCGGGCAACGCCGCCCTCACAGCCGGCGAGCTCGAGGCCGCACGCCAGGCCCTCGTGTCCGTCACGGACATGCTTCGGGTCCTGGGCATCAGCGACGCCACCGCTCCGGCACAGGACGACCACGCCAACGAAGCCCTGGCGGTCCTCGTGGAAGCGCAACTGGAAGCCCGCGCGCAGGCCCGCGCCAACAAGGACTGGACCGCCTCGGATGCCATCCGGGACACCCTCGCGGCTGCAGGGATCGCCGTCGAAGACGGTGCCGAGGGCGCCAGCTGGAGCCTGAAGCGCGACTGACCCCGGACGGGGTTCCTTGGCCCCTGCAACCGAATTGCAGGGGTTCAGTAGACTTGTCTGCAGACTCATCAATTCAAACAAGGGTGGAACAACCATGGCCAACAACGGTCGCCGGGCGGTCAAGAAGAAGAAAGGCCCCTCCGTCGGAACCGGCGGCCACGGTCGGAAGTCGTTGGAGGGCAAGGGCCCCACACCCAAGGCCGAAGACCGCGTGTACCACAAGGCCTTCAAGAACAAGCAGCTCGCCGAGCGCTCGGCGGCCAAGCGCACTACTGCACGCTCCGGCCAAGGAGCCCGTTCCGGCCCCAAGGGCCGCGCCACCGAAGAGGTCGTGACCGGCCGCAATTCCGTCGTCGAGGCCCTGCGCGCGGGCATCCCCGCCAAGGCGCTGCACGTGGCCATCCGCATCGACATGGACGAACGCGTCCGCGAATCCCTCAAGATCGCCGCCGAACGCGGCATCCCGCTGCTGGAAACCGGCAAGCCCGAACTTGACCGGATGACCGACGACGCCGTGCACCAAGGCCTCGTGCTGCAGATCCCGCCGTACGAATACGAAGACGCGTACGACCTTGCCGAAGAGACCGTCGCCAAGTGGAAAAAGGGGCACATCGCCAACGCCCCGCTCTTCGTCGCGCTCGACGGCATCACCGACCCCCGCAACCTGGGTGCCATCATCCGTTCGGTTTCCGCGTTCAGCGGCCACGGAGTGATCGTTCCCGAGCGCCGTTCCGTCGGCGTCACCGCCTCCGCCTGGAAGACCAGCGCCGGTGCGGCGGTCCGCGTTCCGGTGGCCCGCGCGTCGAACCTGAACAACGCCCTGAACCAGTTCAAGGAGATGGGCATCTACGTGCTGGGGCTCGACGGCGGCGGCGACGTCTCCCTGCCGGACCTCACCTTGGCCACCGAGCCGGTCTGCATCGTGGTCGGTTCCGAAGGCAAGGGCCTCAGCCGGCTCGTCCGCGAGAACTGCGACCAGATCGTCTCGATCCCGATCGACTCGGCCATGGAATCGCTGAATGCCTCCATGGCGGTGGGCATCTCCCTGTACGAAGTCTCCCGGCAGCGGGCGGCTAAGTAGGCTTCCACTTCCGCTCGCGCGGTGGCTTGGGCCGCCTCGTCGGCCCTTTCGCCGTCGCTTAGACACGACGCATGGGGGACCCCTGCGGTCGCTGGGCGACCTTCGGGGTCCGATGCGCCGCGATGCGCTCCTTGCGAAAAGACCGCCACGGCTTGGCGCTCTGCCCGCCGGTCCGTACCTGAGCAGCAAACGCTCCCTGCATTCTTTCGTGCAGGGAGCGTTGCTGTTTTTCTTTAGAAATCGCGGCGGTTGGCCAGGACTGGGAGTTTTGTTCTGGCTTCTCTTACGACGGCGGGGTCCAGGTCTGCGAAGAGGAGGCCCGGGGCGCCGTCGAGGGATGCCAGGACCTCGCCGAGCGGCGAGACCACCATCGAATGTCCGACGCCGGTGGGGGCCGCTCCCTTCGGCTCGACTCCCTGCGTGGCGGGGTCGCCCTGCCCGCAGGCGAGGACGAAGGTGGTTGTGTCCACCGCCCGGGCGCGGGCAAGGAGTTGCCACTGCTCGACCTTGCCCGGACCGGAACCCCAGGAGGCGGACACGATGTTGACCACGGCGCCGCGCGCGGCGTTGGCCGTGAAAAGGGCCGGGAACCGGATGTCGTAGCAGGTCGCGAGCCCGAACGTGAGGCCGCCGGCGTCGAAGGTCACGGGAGCGGTGCCGGGGTCCACGGTGTCGGATTCGGCAAATCCGAAGGCATCGAAAAGATGGATCTTGTCGTAGCTGGCCTCAACGCCGGGCCCGGTGGCCAGGAGGGTGTTACGGACTTTGCCGTTGCTGCTGCCGTCCGCGGCACCCCCCGGGGTGAACATGCCCGCCACGATGACGATCCCCAGTTCGGCGGCGATCCGGCGGACCTGTCCCGCCCACGGCCCGTCGACATCCTCGGCGATGTCGGTCAGTGAGTTTCCGAAGGCCCGCATGGTTGCCTCCGGGAACACCACCAGCTTGGCGCCGCCGTCCTTGGCTTGCCGGGCGTGTTTTTCAAGCTGTTCCAGATTGGCTGCGAGGTCGCGGCCGGTGATGATCTGAGCGAGCGCAATGCGCATGTGCACCTCCAAAGAGCGGACATATCAAGTATGCAGGGGTGGCCGGACCGGGCGGAATCCGCAACAGAACGACGATTTCATACGGCTTTACCCGCCGGGAGCTAAGCTTTTAGGCGATGGTTATGCCGATTTTTGATACCGCAGCCACCGTTGACGCAGCGTGTCCGACGCCCCTCGGTGTGAGTGTTCCGCGGCCCGGAATTTCCGATGCGGAGCAGTCCGCTCCGGACCAGGTCAACGTGGCGGTCTGGGCTCCCGGGCTCGAGCATGTTGAACTCGCCTTCAAGGAGCCGGGCGGTTCGTGGCGCGTCCGCACCCTTCCGAACAAGGCGGACGGAGTGCATTTCGGGATTGTCGAGGGCATGCCGCCGGGCACCCGGTATGGCTTCCGAGCCGCGGAGGAAGGGGATGAAGCCCTTCCGGTGTCCCTTCCGGCCATTGATTTCGACGTCGACGGCGCCCCGCAGCTGTTGCTGGACCCTTACGGCAGGGCGGTTCACCAGCACGGCGAACTCCTCAGCAGCGTGCACATGGACCCTGCCTTCGACTGGGGCGACGACCGGCGGATCCGTACTTCGTGGCGGGACACCATTGTCTACGAGGCCCACGTCCGCGGCCAGAGCATGCTCCACCCGGACATCCCCGAACACCTGCGCGGCACCTACGCCGGCATGGCGCACCCGGCCATGATCGAGCACTTCCACTCCCTGGGTGTCACCGCAATCCAACTGCTTCCCGTGCATTTCCACGTGGACGAACAGCACCTGCAGTACCTCGGCCTGACCAACTACTGGGGCTACAACACCGCCGCGTTCTTCGCGCCGCACCCGGACTACGCTACGCGTGCCGCACAGGAAGCCGGTCCGCACGCGGTGCAGGACGAATTCAAGGGCATGGTCAAGCTGCTGCACGCCGCCGGGCTCGAGGTGATCCTCGACGTCGTGTACAACCACACTGCCGAGGCGGGTCCGGACGGGGACGTCATCAGTTTCCGCGGCCTGGGTGAAGACCAGTACTACCGCCACGACGCTCACGGCCGCTACCTGGACACCACCGGCTGCGGGAACACACTGGACTTCAGCCACCCGCGGGTGGTGGACCTGGCCATCGATTCCCTGCGGTACTGGGCGGAGGAATTCCACATCGACGGCTTCCGTTTCGACCTCGCCGTCACCCTGTGCCGCAACGCCCGCAACGAATTCGACCCGAACCACCCCTTCCTCAAGCGGATCGAAGCAGATCCCGTGCTGTCCTCGGTCAAGCTGATCTCCGAGCCGTGGGACGTGGGGTGGGGCGGTTGGCAGACCGGCGGCTTCCCGAAGGGCTGGGTGGACTGGAACGACCACTTCCGTGACGAGGTCAGGCGTTTCTGGCTTTCGGACCGTGCCGCGGCGGAGGCGGGCCTGCCCACCGGGAACGCCGGTGCGATTGCGGATGCCCTGAGCGGTTCGGCCAGTGTCTTCGCCCATTCCGGACGGTCCCGCCTCGCCTCCCTGAACTTCATCACTGCACACGACGGCTTCACGCTGGCCGACCTGGTGTCCTATGACCGCAAGCACAACGAGGCCAACGGCGAACAGAATCGTGACGGCCACAGCGACAACCGCAGCTACAACCACGGTTTCGAGGGCCGCACGGAAAATGAAGCCATCGTCGCCGAGCGGGCGCGCTCCCGCCGAAACCTGATGACCACCCTGATGGTTTCCGTTGGGGTGCCCATGATCACCGCAGGCGACGAACTCGGCAGGTCGCAGCACGGCAACAACAATGCCTACTGCCAGGACAATAACCTGACCTGGATCGATTGGACCCAGACGCCCGAGTCCCATGAGATGTTCCGCAGCACCAAGCGGGTCATCCGGATCCGCAAGGAATTCCTGGCCGCCCAGCCGGAGGATTTTCCGGAAAAGATCGCCGGCATCGAATGGTTCGATGAAAAGGGTGAGCGGATGACCGAGGCCCGTTGGCACGATCGCTCCCTGCGCCTGGTCCAGTTACTGATTGGTTCAGAGGACGGCAGTTTCAGCGGCCTGATCGTGCTGAACGGCAACAAGAACGACACCAAGGTGGTGCTCCCCAAGCTCGGCCCGGCTGCCGGCGGGGGAACCACCCGCTTCGAACTGCGGCTGACCACTTCCGAACTGAACGACCGCAGGCGCGGAGCGATGGTTTCCGCAGGCGAGAAGGACATCATCCAGGGCAACACCATCAACATCTACCGTGCCTGATCCGGCTTTCCGGAAGAGAGCGTCCGCGGGCGGAAACCGCCTGAAGGGTTTCCTGGCCCTCGCAGGGCTCGCAGTCGCCGTCGTCGTATTGCTGCTGACCGGTGTGATTCCCAGCGGCACCGACGGCAGTGCTGCGGTCGAGGAACAGGCGCCTGCCAAGCCCGGCTCCACCACCGCGGATTCGGGGCCGACGGCGAACACTTCCGGATTGCCGGAAATCCCCGCCTCCCGCTTGCCGGCGGAAGCCCGGCAGACACTGGAACTGATCGCCCGCGGCGGACCGTACCCCTACCCGCGGGACGGTATCACCTTCGGCAACCGCGAACGGATCCTGCCCGGGAAGCCGTCGGGCTTCTACCGGGAGTACACAGTCAGGACGCCCGGCGAGTCCGACCGGGGCGGCCGCCGCATCATCGCCGGCAAAGACGGCGGCAAGTTCTACACTGCAGACCATTACGTGTCGTTCAAGTTCATCGTCGAAGGGAAGTAGGACGCCATGAAGATCTATTCTGCGGACACCTGGACTCTTGAGGAGCTCCAGGAGCAGGTCGCCGACGCCGGCCGCCGCACCGTGCTGGTGCCGCCAGCCAGCACCAAGACGGAGGTTCTGGAGGTCTTCGGGCAGGTCCTGGACTTCCCCGAGTACTACGGCGTCAACCTGGATGCCCTGAACGACTCCCTCCATGATTTCGCGGACGTCCTTTCCGAGGACGGACAGGCTCCGGTCACCCTCGTCTGGCAGGTGACGGCCGCGTACCGCGCGGACCGTTCATTCGGCGTCGTCTGCGAAATCCTGCAGGACGCCGAGGCGTACTCCGGCAGGGACCTGGCGGTCATCGCCGTTTTGCAACAGTAGCGGTCTGCCGCCGGAAGGGTTCCCCGGGGACTTAAGCGGAAGGGGCGCCGGACCTTGTGGTCCGGCGCCCCTTGCGTGTGGTGAATCAGGCGTTGGCGATCAGGCCGAGCTCTGCCTTGGACGCCAGGGCGGGGTTCTTCGGCAGGACCCGCACCGTGTAGCCGAAGGAGCCCGAACGGTTGATCAGTACGGAGCCGGAGAACAGGTAGCGTCCGTTGCCGAGTTCCTCGAAGCCGGTCAGCTCGGACACCGTCACGTCGTCGAGCTCGTCGCTCTCCTCGGCGCGGCCGTAGGCGATCTCCACACTGACATCGTCCGGGGTCAGGGAGCGGAGCGCGATGTAGGCGTTCACCAGCAGGGTGTCACCAATACGCGGTTCTTCCGACACACCCACGGAGTCCACGTGCTCCACCACCAGCTGCGGCCAGGCGCTGCGGACCCGGGTAATCCAGGCAGCGAGGTCCTTGGCTTCCTTGAAGGATCCCGCGGCGGCACGCCGGCCGGAGACTGCGGCCGGGCAGTAAAGCCCGTTGACGTAGTCCTGCAGCATCCGCTCGGCTGACACCGCCGGGCCCAGCTTCGCCAGCGTGTGCTTGATCATGGAGACCCAGTGGGTGGGTACGGTCTGCGGAGCGGATTCCGACGGCCCGGCCGCGCCGGCGCCCTGGGAGACCACCGAACCGTAGAAACGCGGGGCCACCTGGGACTCCAGCAGCTCATAGAGGGCGGCCGCTTCGATGTCGTCCCGTTCTTCGGAGGAGGCGCCGTTGTTTGCGGTGGGGATCGCCCAGCCGTTCTCGCCGTCGTACATCTCATCCCACCAGCCGTCCAGCACGGACAGGTTGAGGGAACCATTGATGGCCGCCTTCATCCCCGAGGTGCCGCACGCTTCGAGCGGGCGGAGCGGGTTGTTCAGCCAGACGTCGCAGCCCGGGAAGAGCGTCCGGGCCATGGCGATGTCATAGTTCGGCAGGAAAACGATCCGGTGCCGCACCGTGGGGTCGTCGGTGAAACGGACCAGGTCCTGGATCATCTTCTTGCCGGCGTCGTCCGCGGGGTGGGACTTGCCGGCGATGACCAGCTGGATCGGGTGCTTCTTGTCCAGTAGCAGCGCCTTCAGCCGGGCGGGATCGCGCAGCATGAGGGTGAGCCGCTTATACGTGGGCACACGGCGTGCGAAGCCGATGGTGAGGACGTCCGGATCCAGCACGGTATCGGTCCAGCCGAGCTCGGCGTCGGCCGCGCCGCGCTTCTTCCACGAGGCACGCAAGCGCTTGCGCACGTCGTCGACCAAGGACACACGCAGCTCACGACGCAGCGCCCAGATCTCTTCATCGCTGACGTTGTAGGCCACGTCCCAGCGGCCGGGTGCCCCGGCCTCCGAGCCGAACTGGGTTCCGGCCAGCTCGGACATCCGCGGGTCCACCCAGGACGGCACGTGGACGCCGTTGGTGACGGAGGTGATGGGCACTTCCGAATGGTCGAAGCCCGGCCAGAGCCCGGAGAACATTTCGCGGGACACCACGCCATGGAGCTTGGCCACACCGTTGGCCCGCTGGGCCAGCCGCAGCCCCATGACCGCCATGTTGAACACGGCCGGATTTCCGCCGTCGTAGTTTTCGCGGCCCAGCTCCAGAACTTTGTCCACTGGGACCGCCGGTGCCAGCCCCGCCTCGAAGAAGTGGCGGATCTGCACGGACTCGAAGCGGTCGATGCCCGCTGGAACCGGGGTATGTGTGGTGAACACGGTGGACGCGCGGCCTGCGGCAAGCGCCTCGTCCCAGTTAAGCGGGGATTCGGTGGACATCAGTTCCTGGATACGTTCGATCCCCAGGAACCCGGCGTGGCCTTCGTTGGTGTGGAAGACCTCGGGGGCAGGGGTACCGGTGAGGCGCTGGTAGGCGCGCAGCGCCTTCACTCCGCCCATGCCAAGCAACAGTTCCTGCTGCAGGCGGTGGTCACCGCCGCCGCCGTAGAGGCGGTCCGTGATGCTCCGGGCGGCGTCGTCGTTGCCGGAGACGTTCGAGTCAAGCAGCAGCAGCGGCACACGCCCGACGTCGGCCCGCCAGACCTGCGCGTTCAGCTTGCGCCCGTTGGGCAGCGGCAAAGTGATGATCACCGGCCTGCCGGTGCCGTCCTTTGAGGGTTCGCGCAGCAGGGTCAGCGGAAGCCCGTCCGGGTCCAGCACGGGGTAGGTCTCCTGCTGCCAGGCATCCCGGGAAAGGGACTGCTTGAAGTAACCGGCCTGGTAGAGCAGCCCGACTCCGATCAGCGGGACGCCGAGGTCGGATGCGGCCTTGAGGTGGTCGCCGGCCAGGATGCCGAGGCCGCCGGAGTATTGCGGCAGGACCTCGGTGATTCCGAATTCCGGGGAGAAGTAGGCGATGCAGGCGGGTGCGTCTTCACCCAGGCTCTGGTACCAGCGGGGTTCGCTGAGGTAGACGTCCAAGTCCGCGGCTGCGTTGTGCACCCGCTCAACGAGCCCGCCATCCGAAGCCAGCCGGTCAAGCTGTTCACGGCTGATCGACCCCAGCAGGCTCACGGGATCATGTTTGCTTTCTTCCCACAGTTCCGGATCCAGGCTGGCAAAAAGCTCACGCGTGGGGAGGTGCCAGGACCAGCGGAGATTGGTCGCCAAACGGGCCAGCGGCTTGATCGGCTCGGGGAGAACGGTGCGGACGGTAAACCTTCGAATTGCCTTCACGAGCGTCACACTAACCGACCCAATCGGCTGCAGGAACAGGTTTAGGTTTCTTTTAGGTAAATGACACCTGTCATCAAAGAATATGTACCGGACCTTCGCTAAACGTGATTTTTCTCGCTAACGTCGAGCTTGTGACTACTACCGCAACACCGCGTTCCAGTGCAGCCGGCAAAGCTCCCGCCAAGGCAAGAACGAAGGCGGAAATCACCGCCGGACTCCGCTTCGGCAGGTTCCCGATCACTGCCGTCCAGCCCGTGATTGAAGAGGGCAGGTTCCCCGCGAAGGCACTGCCGGGCGAGGACATCGTGGTCGGCGCCACCGTGTTCCGGGAAGGCCACGACCAGCTCGGCGTCACGGCCGTGCTGTTGGACCCCAAGGGCAAGGAGCGCCAGCGCGTCCGCCTTGCCCCGCCGTCGGGTGACCGTGGCAAGGGCACCGACCGCTGGGAAGGCCGCATCACCCCGGTAGCCCCCGGCAATTGGAGCTTCCTGATCGAGGCGTGGCATGACCGGTACGGTACCTGGCACCACAACGCAGAAGTGAAGGTTGCAGCGGGCATCGACGTTGAGCTGATGCTCGCCGAAGGCGCCGCCCTGCTGTCCCAGGCCGCCGACGACGCCGCACGCAGCGCCGCGGACAAGCGCACCCTGCGCGAGGCTGCTGAAGGGCTCGCGGACACCTCGCGTTCCGTCGAGGACCGCCTCGGTGCCGGGTTCAGCGGTGAGGTGGCGGCCGTCGTCGAGCGCCTCCCGATCCGCGACCTGGTGGCCGAATCCGGGAAGTACCCGCTCCTGGTCGAACGCGATCTCGCCGGGCGCGGTGCCTGGTACGAATTCTTCCCGCGCTCCGAAGGAGCCGCCTACGATCCCGCGAACGGCGTCTGGACCTCGGGCAACTTCCGCACCGCGGCGAAGCGCCTGGACGCCGTGGCAGCCATGGGCTTCGATGTCATCTACTTGCCGCCCATCCATCCCATCGGATTCCAACACCGCAAGGGCCGCAACAACACCCTCACCCCGGGACCCCAGGATCCCGGCTCGCCGTGGGCCATCGGCTCCCCGGCCGGCGGACACGACGCGATCCACCCGGAACTGGGCACTTTCGAGGACTTCGACGCCTTCGTGGCGAGGGCGAACGAAGTAGGCCTGGAGGTAGCACTGGACCTTGCCTTGCAGGCCGCACCGGACCACCCCTGGGTGGAAGCCCACCCCGAATGGTTCACCACCCGGGTGGATGGCAGCATCGCCTACGCGGAGAACCCGCCCAAGAAGTACCAGGACATCTACCCGCTGAACTTCGACAACGATCCCGAGGGCCTGTCGAAGGAGATCCTCCGGATCGTGCTGCTCTGGGTCAGTCACGGTGTCAAGATTTTCCGGGTGGACAACCCGCACACCAAGCCGGTGTGGTTCTGGGAATGGCTGATCGCCAAGGTCAACAAGAAGCATCCCGACGTCGTCTTCCTCGCCGAGGCCTTCACACGCCCAGCGATGATGCACGCCCTGGGCCGCGCCGGGTTCCAGCAGTCCTACACCTACTTCACCTGGCGGAACACCAAGTCCGAACTCGAGGAATACTTCCACGAGGTCAGCCACGTTTCGCCCGCCTATTTCCGGCCCAACTTCTTCGTGAACACCCCGGACATCCTCACGGAGTACCTGCAGTACGGCGGTCCGGCGGCGTTCCGGATCCGGGCCGTGCTTGCTGCGACGGCCAGCCCGCTCTGGGGCGTCTACGCCGGGTTCGAGCTCTACGAGCACGTCGCCCGTCCCGGGGCCGAGGAGTACATCGACAACGAGAAGTACGAGTTCAAGAACAGGGACTGGGACGCCGCTGCCGCGTCGGGCCACACCCTGGCGCCGTACATCACGCGGCTCAACGAAATCCGGCGGACCCATCCGGCGCTTGGCGATCTGCAGAACCTCACCCTGCACCACAGCACCGATGACGCCACCGTGGTGTTCTCGAAGCACAAGACCCTGCCGGACGGCAGCAAAGACACGTTGATCATCGTGGTCAACGTGGATCCGCACAGCGCCAGGGAAAGCACCGTCACCCTGGACCTGGCGGCGCTCGAGCTGGACCCGGAGACCTTCACGGCCAACGGCCGCTTCCGGGTGGACGACCTCATCAGCGGCGAAGGCTGGGAATGGGGCGAGTACAACTACGTCCGGCTCGATGCACACGTGGAACCGGCACACATCCTGAGCATCCGGAGGTAGCCAATTGAGCTTTAGTCCGCAGGCTTCCAACCCGTACTTCACACCGAAGAACACTTTCGAACTCAATGCGCCGGGCCTGCAACATGACCCGCATTGGTACCGCAAGGCAGTCTTTTACGAGGTGCTGGTCAGGGCCTTCGCGGACGCCAACGGCGACGGTTCCGGGGACTTCCACGGGCTGATCGACAAGCTCGACTACCTCCAGTGGCTGGGCGTCGATTGCCTGTGGCTTCCCCCGTTCTTCCACTCACCGTTGCGTGACGGCGGCTACGACATTGCCGACTACACCTCGGTATTGGACGAGTTCGGCACCATCAGCGATTTCAAGCGGCTCGTCGCGGAGGCCCATGCCCGGGGCGTCCGGGTCATCATCGACCTGCCGTTGAACCACACCTCTGACCAGCACCCCTGGTTCCAGGAGTCCCGGAAAGACCCGGACGGGCCCTTCGGGGATTTCTACGTCTGGAGCGACACGGACGAGAAGTACCAGGAAGCCCGCATTATCTTCGTTGACACGGAGGAATCGAACTGGACCTTCGATCCCATCCGGCGGCAGTTTTTCTGGCACCGTTTCTTCTCGCACCAGCCGGACCTCAATTTCGAGAATCCCAAGGTCATCGAGGCGCTTTATGACGTCGTCCGCTTCTGGCTGGACCAGGGCATCGACGGCTTCCGGGCGGACGCGATTCCTTACCTCTTCGAAGAAGAGGGAACCAACTGCGAAAACCTGCCGGCAACCCACGGATTCCTTCGTGACCTGCGGAAAATGGTGGACGAAAACTATCCCGGCCGGGTCATCATCGCGGAGGCAAACCAGCTGCCCAACGACGTCGTCGACTATTTCGGCACGGAAGAAGAACCGGAATGCCATATGGCCTTCCATTTTCCGATCATGCCGCGGTTGTATTACGCCCTGCGGGACCAAAAAGCCGCGCCGATCATCGAGACGCTGCGGGACACACCGGAAATACCCGCGGGCGCACAATGGGGCACCTTCCTGCGTAACCACGACGAACTGACCCTGGAAATGGTCACCGCGGACGAACGGGCCGCGATGTACGGCTGGTATGCACCCGACCCCCGGATGCGGGCCAACATCGGCATCCGGCGCCGGCTCGCTTCGCTCCTGGACAATTCACGCGCGGAAATCGAACTCATCAACGCCCTCTTGCTCTCGCTGCCGGGATCGCCGTTCCTTTACTACGGCGACGAAATCGGCATGGGCGACAACATCTGGCTCGACGACCGCGACGCCGTGCGCACGCCGATGCAGTGGAACCCGGACCGGAACGCGGGCTTTTCCCACGCCGATCCCGGAAAGCTGTACCTGCCCGTGAACCAGTCGCTCGTGTACAACTACTCGATGGCGAACGTGGAGGCCGAAGCGGCCCACTCGGGGTCGCTGCTTCGCTGGACCCGGCAGATCCTGAGCGTCAGGAAGAACCACCCGGCCTTCGGGCTTGGTGGTTTCCGTCATGTGCCGGCCGACCACGAAGTGGTCCTCGCATACCTGCGTGAACTGACCGAAGAGAATCTGGAAGGGGAGGACGCGGAGTCCATCCTCTGCGTCTTCAATCTCTCCCAGCATCCGGTGGCGACCACCCTGGACATCCCGGAGTACGCCGGCCGGGGCCTGCGGGACGTCTTCGGCGGCCAGCCTTTCCCCGGGATCGGAACCGACGGCACGCTCACCCTGACCCTGGGCAGCCATGACTTCTTCTGGCTCCGGGTCCGGGCGCCCGGTTCCACGGGTTCTGCCCCCTACACCCAGGCAATCCCTGTGCTCTCGATCGAAGGCTGACATGTATTTCCCTGCGCCGACGCAGATCCCCGAAGGACTGTTGCGCGAGTGGCTGCCCCGGCAGCGCTGGTTTCCCGTGAAGAGCAGCTGGTTCGCGATGGACCAAACCGCTTCGTTCCCGCTGCCCGCTCCGGGCGACGCCGCCTTCCAGATCGCCTTGTTGTCGGTGGCTTACACGGGCGCCGGCGGCGCCAGGCAGAGCGATGTCATCCAAGTGCCCCTGAGTTTCCGTCCGGAACCGGTGCCGGAGCTCGAAAGGGCCCTTTTGGGATCCGTCCAGGACGACGACGGCGGAACCCGCTGGGTCTACGACGCCGCCTATGACGCGGAGTTCATTGAGCTTTGGCTGGCTCTGGTCAGGGACGGCAGCACCTCAGGAAGCGGGGAAGCGGCCGCCCGGGGCCACTCCTTGCCCGGCAAGCAAAACCTGCCTGCTTTCCCCGCCAGGGTAAGGGTCCTTGGGGGAGAGCAGTCCAACACTTCGGTGATCGTCGACGACGGTACCTCGGCAACCATCCTGAAGATCTACCGGGTGGTCTCCACCGGCGCCAATCCGGAAATCGAAGTCGGGGTGGCCCTGACGAAAGCCGGAAGCAGCGAGGTTCCGGCCACCCTGGGCTGGATCACGGGAAGCTGGACGTCGGGTACCGAGCCGGGTGGTGTTGCACAGTTGTCCGCGGAACTCGCAGTTGCCCACGAATTCGTCAAGGACAGCCAGGATGCCTGGCGGCTTGCGGTCGATGCTGCTTCCGCAGGCAGGGACTTCACCCAACAAGCCCGCGAGCTCGGGCGGGCGACGGCGGCTGTCCACGCCCGGCTCGGGGATGCCTTCGGCAGCGAACTGGAGGCGGAACCGGGCCACGTCGTCGCCCCTGCGGTGGCCAGCCGCATCCGGCACTCCTGGGCCGAAGCGGGCACCGCCGTCGGGCCATATGACGAACAGCTCGAGGCCCTGCTTTCCCGGCTCGCGGGCCACAAAGCGGGCACCTTGCAGCGCATCCATGGTGACCTCCACCTGGGCCAGATCCTGCTGGCTCCGCAGGCCGCCGGCGAGCCCGGGCGCTGGGTGATCCTGGACTTCGAGGGAGAACCGATGCGCCCCATTGAGGAGCGCACCCTTCCGGATGTGCCGCTGCGCGACGTGGTGGGAATGCTGCGTTCCTTCGACTATGCGGCCGGGGCCGCCGTCCGCGAAAATCCCGGAACTTCCGTACCCGCTTCCTGGGTCAGCGATTGCGCCGAAGCATTCCTGTCCGGATACAGCGAAGTAACGCCCGGAACCATTGACCGCGGTTCGCCGCTGTTTGTGGCATTGTGGCTGGACAAGGCCTTGTACGAGGTGGTTTACGAGTTGCGCAACAGGCCCGACTGGTTGCCCATCCCGGTCAACGCTTCGCGGCAAATCCTCGGCAAGACCAGCCCCGGCACGGATGCCGCGGCGACATTGGAAGGTGAAGAAATGACAGGCTCTGCACGCACCGAACGGCCACGGGTTCCGCTGCCCGTTGACGGCAACACCCTGGCCCGCGTGGCCGCCGGAGCGCACCATGCGCCGCACTCCGTCCTGGGAGCCCATCTCGATGACCACGGTCATGTCACGATCCGCACGGTTAAGCACCTGGCCGAGTCGGTCGCGGTTGTCACCGAAACCGGCAAAACTGAAATGACCCACGAAACCGACGGCGTGTGGGTTGCGGTCCTGGAGCCCGTGCAGCACGGCCATGTGCCGGATTACCGCCTTAAGGTCGTGTACGACGGCGGCGCGCCGGTGACCATCGATGATCCCTACCACTACCTCCCGACCCTCGGCGAGGTGGACTTGCACCTCATCGGCGAGGGCCGGCACGAGCGCCTGTGGGACGCGCTGGGCGCACACGTGCAGCGCTACCGCTCTTCGCTGGGCGACGTGGACGGCGTCGGGTTCTCCGTCTGGGCACCGAACGCCCAGGCAGTCCGCGTCAAGGGAGACTTCAATTCCTGGGACGGGCGCGAACACGCGCTGCGTTCGCTGGGCTCCTCCGGGGTCTGGGAAGTCTTCGTTCCCGGCGTTGTAGCAGGGGCGTGCTACAAATACGAGATCCTTACCAAGTCCGGGCACTGGGTGGAAAGGGCCGACCCCCTTGCCTTCGGCACCGAGGTCCCGCCGGCCACCGCCTCCCGTGTGGTGGAATCCCGGTACAGCTTCAAGGACGACGCATGGATGGTGGAGCGGGCCAACAAGGACCCGCACAATTCGCCGATGAGCGTCTACGAAGTCCATCTTGGCTCCTGGCGCCTCGGCCTCGGCTACAAGGAACTCGCCAAGGAACTGGTGGAGTACGTCAAATGGCTGGGCTTCACCCACGTGGAGTTCATGCCCGTGGCCGAGCATCCCTTCGGTGGTTCCTGGGGCTACCAGGTCACCTCCTATTACGCGCCGACCTCACGCTTCGGCCATCCCGACGAATTCCGTTTCCTGGTCGATTCCCTGCACCAGGCCGGTATCGGTGTCCTCCTCGACTGGGTCCCGGCGCACTTCCCCAAGGACGAATTTGCCCTTGCGCGCTTTGATGGCGAAGCCCTCTACGAACACTCCGATCCGCGCCTGGGCGAGCACCCGGACTGGGGCACCCTGATCTTCGACTTCGGCCGCCGCGAAGTCCGGAACTTCCTGGTTGCCAATGCCCTTTACTGGCTCGAGGAGTTCCACATCGACGGCCTGCGCGTGGATGCCGTGGCCTCCATGCTCTACCGCGACTACTCCCGCGAGGACGGCCAGTGGTTCCCCAATGTCCACGGCGGCAGGGAGAACCTGGAAGCCATTTCCTTCCTCCAGGAAGTCAACGCCACGGTCTACAAGACGCATCCCGGTGCCGTGACCATCGCCGAGGAATCCACCGCCTTCCCAGGGGTCACCGCCCCCACCAGTTCCGGCGGCCTGGGCTTCGGGCTCAAGTGGAACATGGGCTGGATGCACGATTCCCTCAAGTACATGTCCGAGGATCCCGTGAACCGGCGCTGGCACCACGGCACGGTCACTTTCTCCATGGTGTACGCCTTCACCGAGAACTTCCTGCTGCCCATCAGCCACGACGAGGTTGTGCACGGAAAGGGCTCGATGCTGCGGAAGATGCCCGGTGACCGTTGGCAGCAGCTCGCAAACCTGCGCGCCTTCCTCGCATACCAGTGGGCACACCCGGGCAAGCAGCTGATCTTCATGGGCACCGAATTCGGCCAGGAGGCCGAGTGGTCCGAGCAGCACGGGCTCGACTGGTTCCTCGCCGACATCCCGGCCCACCGCGGGCTGCAGCTGCTCACCAAGAAGCTGAACGAGCTGTACACGCGGACGCCGGCGCTTCATGTCCGGGACAACGAAAGCGGCGGCTTCCAATGGATCAACGGCGGTGACGCCGACCGGAACGTGCTGACGTTCATTCGGTGGGACCGCGACGGCAAGGCGCTGGTATGTGCCGTGAACTTCTCAGGCGGACCACACGAGGGCTACGTGCTGGGCGTTCCGTTCGAAGGGGCATGGCAGGAAGTGCTCAACACGGACGCCGAGGAGTTCGGCGGTTCGGGCGTCATCAACGACGGCGAACTCCTTGCCTCGGTGCCCGGGGCCGAGGGCCAGCCCGCCGCCCTGAAGGTCACCTTGCCACCGCTGGGAGCTTCCTGGTTCGCGCTCGCTTAACCGGCGCCGCGACGTCGCGGATCGGGCCTTCGTACTGAGGAATCCGCGGCAGCCTACGGCGTGTTCACTTGCAGAAGGAGGGTCTCCGGACCCTCCTTTTGCGCCTACCGGGAACTGGTGGTAGAGTTAGTACCCGCGCTGCTCCACAGGAGCGATCAGCGGGCATGACTTGCTTTCCTCGGAAACATCGAGTCAGAAACGCCGATTTGACCGAATGCGAGTCAGCGGGTAAGTTTGGAAAGTTGCTCCGGAGCGATCCTGAATGTTTGGTTTGGGTGGTGCCGGGTGTGTCTGTTGTTTGAGAACTCAATAGTGTGCCAAGTTTGTTGATACCGA
>NZ_JBFPFO010000021.1:0-25336 GCF_047977865.1 Curtobacterium sp. LFS079 | reverse complement strand
GCTGGGCTCCGCGGCGCCGCCCCCCCCCCCCCCCCCCCCCCGCCCCCCCCCAAAACCCCAAAAAACCCCCCGGGGCCCCCCCAACCACCACCCCTCCGGGGCGCGCCCCCGCCGTCGTATTTACCGGTCTAGGCCAGTCGGTTCTTCAGCCCGTCCAGTTCGGCCTGCAGGGCCTCGGGAAGGGAGTCGCCGAACTTGGCGAACCATTCCTCGATGGAGGCAAGTTCGGTCTCCCATTCGGCAGCATCCACGCGGACGGCCGCTTCGACCTCAGCCGGGGTCATGTCCAGGCCTTCCAGATCGATGGAAGCTCCGGTCGGAACGAAACCGATGGGGGTTTCGACGGCGTCGGCCTTGCCCTCCAGCCGCTCGATGGCCCACTTGAGCACGCGGGCGTTGTCACCGAAGCCGGGCCAGGCGAAGCCGCCCTCGGCCGTGCGGCGGAACCAGTTCACCAGGAAGATCTTGGGCAGGCGCTCCGGGTTGGCCTTGGCGGACAGGTTCACCCAGTGGTTCAGGTAGTCGCCCGCGTCGTAGCCGATGAACGGCAGCATGGCCATGGGGTCGCGGCGGACGACGCCGACGGCACCGGCGGCAGCAGCCGTGGTCTCGGAGGACAGGGTGGAACCCATGAAGATGCCGTTGGACCAGTCGCGGGCCTCGGTGACCAGCGGGATGGTGGTCTTGCGGCGTCCTCCGAAGAGAATCGCGGACAGCTCCACGCCGTCGGGGCTGAAGTACTCCTCGGCCAGCATGTCGATCTGGTCGATCGGCGTGCAGAAGCGGGAGTTCGGGTGGGCAGCCGGGGCGCCGGACTCGGGCGTCCAGGAGTTGCCCTGCCAGTCGGTTAGGTGCGCGGGGGTCTCCTCGGTCATGCCTTCCCACCACACGCCGCCGTCGTCGGTCAGTGCGACGTTGGTGAAGATGCTGTTGCCCTTGGCGATGGCGCGCATGGCGTTGGGGTTGGTGCCCCAGCCGGTGCCCGGAGCGACGCCGAAGAGGCCGGCCTCAGGGTTGACGGCACGCAGCTCGCCGTCCTTGCCGAAGCGCATCCAAGTGATGTCGTCGCCGAGGGTCTCGACCTTCCATCCCTTGATGGTCGGGTCGAGCAGGGCGAGGTTGGTCTTGCCGCAGGCCGACGGGAAGGCCGCGGAGACGTAGTAGGTCTTCTGTTCCGGCGAGGTCAGCTTGAGGATGAGCATGTGCTCGGCAAGCCAGCCTTCGTCGCGGGCCATGACGGAAGCGATGCGCAGGGCGTAGCACTTCTTGCCCAGGAGGGCGTTGCCGCCGTAGCCGGAACCAAAGGACCAGATGGACCGCTCTTCCGGGAAGTGCACAATCCACTTCTCGGGGTTGCACGGCCAGGCAACGTCCTGCTGGCCGGGTTCCAGCGGGGCACCCAGCGAGTGCAGCGCCGGCACGAAGAACGCATCGGTCTCGGTGATGCGGTTAAGCACGTCGGTGCCGATGCGGGCCATGATGCGCATGGAGGCCACGACGTAGGCGGAGTCGGTGATTTCGACGCCGAACTTGGGGTCCTCGGCGTCGAGGTGTCCCATGACGAAGGGGATGACGTACATGGTGCGGCCGCGCATGGAGCCGGCGAACAGGCCGCGCAGCTTCTGCTTCATCTCGGCCGGCGCCATCCAGTTGTTGGTGAAGCCTGCGTCGCGTTCGTTCTCGGAGCAAATAAAGGTCTGCTCCTCGACGCGGGCAACGTCTGCCGGATCGGAGAACGCCGCGAAGGAATTCGGGAAGGTCTCCGGGTTCAGCGGCTTCAGCGTGCCGGCTGCGACGAGTTCCTCGGTCAGGGCCTTGTATTCGCCCTCGCTGCCGTCCACCCAGTGGATGCGGTCAGGCTGGGTAAGTTCTGCAACTTCCTCAACCCAGGCCAGCAGGCGTGCGTGCGTAGTGGGTGCCTTCTCAAGCAGCGGCAGTCGCGCCAGGTCGCCCATTGCGGTTCCCTTCGTCGGGGTCAGTGGTGTGTCCTAAATGCTAGGTCTCGCGGAGTAGACCATTTCGGCTTAGGACATGGGATCTCATGGGCCTTTCGGAGCAAAAGCCCGGAAAATCAACGATTGTGACCCAAAATCCGGCAATTTTAGTGAGCAAGGTCACATAGACCGGTATAGTCGCCCGGATTACAGTGCGTCGATTTGGCGGATGGGCGGATCTCGCGTAAAGTTTATTGAGGTTCGGGGGGCGAGCGAAAAAGCGAAGCCCACGAACCGCAGTGTGAAAACACGGAATGCGCCCATAGCTCAGCTGGATAGAGCGTCTGTCTACGGAACAGAAGGTCAGGGGTTCGAATCCCTTTGGGCGCACAGACAAGGCCCGTACCGCTTCGGCGGTACGGGCCTTTTTCGCGTCTTATTTCGTCATAGAGTTTGGCGGCGGCCCGGACTCGCCGCCTAGGGAGCGGCCCCTCAATACCGTGGGAACAGGCCGCGACGGCGCGGCATGCAGCGTCACAGACAGAAACGAGACCCACCCATGACCGAGGCACTCCCCCAGTCCGACGAGCAGTCCGACACACAGCTCAACGAGCAGCTCAACGACGCGCTCAACGGGCAGCTCAGTGACGAGCTCCGAGGCCGGATGCACGCCATATACAAGCAGCTGCACGCCAATCCCGAACTGTCCATGCAGGAATACGCCACCGCCCGCTTCATCGCGGAACGGCTCGACGCCCTGGGCATCGGCAACTTCGGCTGCGGCGGCACCGGCGTCGTGGGCGTGCTGCGCAACGGCGACGGACCGGTGGTGGGCTTCCGGGCGGATACCGACGGCCTGCCGATCCTTGAAGACACCGGCCTCGACTACGCCAGCACGGCCCGAGGCGTCCTGGCGGACGGCACCGACGTGCCCGTGATGCACGGCTGCGGCCACGACACCCACGTCACCACGCTGCTGACAGCGGCGGAACTGCTGGCCGGCGCCAAGGAATGCTGGAACGGAACCATCGTCTTCATCTTCCAACCGGGCGAGGAAACCGCCGCGGGGGCGCAGGCCATGATCGAGGACGGGATCTGGGACAAGGCACCGCGTCCCGAAATCATCTACGGCCAGCACGTCATGGGCAACGAGTCCGGGACCATCAACATCAGCATCGGCAACGCCATGGCGATGGCCGACTCCCTGAAGGTCACCGTGTTCGGCCGGCAGTCCCACGGTTCACAGCCCCAGGTAGCCATCGACCCGATCGTCCTGGGCGCCCAGATGGTGCTGCGGCTCCAGACGATCGTGTCCCGCGAGGTCCACCCGCTGAAGGCCGCCGTCGTCACGGTGGGTACCTTCCACGCCGGCCTCAAGGAGAACATCATCCCGGCAACGGCAGAGTTCACGCTGAACATCCGCACCCTGGAGCCGGAGGTCCGCACCCAGGTCCTGGCCGCCGTCCGCAGGATCATCCTGGCCGAGGCCGACGCGTCAGGGGCGCCCCAGCCGGAGATCACGGAGCTTTACACCTTCCCGCGCAACTACAACGAGCCGGCCGACACCGAAGAGCTCGTCTCTGCTTTCCGCGCGGCGTTGGGTGAGGCGAAGGTGGCCGTTGTGGAGCCGATGATGGGCAGCGAGGACTTCGGCGCCTTCGCCGAAGCGATCGGAGTGCCCTCCGTGTACTGGATGTTCGGCGGCATGAGCCGGGAAGTGCTCGAATCCGGCCGGCCCGTGCCGATGAACCATTCGCCGTTCTTCGCCCCCGTCATCGAGCCGACACTGAGCACGGGCGTGCAGGCGGCACTGGCAGCGATCCTGTCCAAGCTCGGAAAGTAGTACGACGGCGGGTGCCCGGCCCGGGTGCCCGCCGCACCGGCGTCGGGCCAAGGCGGCGTCGGGCACCCGCACCGGCGTCGGGCCCGAGGCAGCAAACGCCCGCGTTCAGCGGGCGGCCACCAGCGCGGCGATCTTTGCCCGCAATCCCTCAAAACGGGACGCCAGCAGCCCGGCAGCCGCACCGGCGTCTCCGGCGGCGACGGCGTCGTGGATCTTCCGGTGGAGCTGGGCAGCTGCCGCGGCGTCTTCACCCGGGGACCCGGCCTCCAGCTCGATCCTCCGGTACACCTTCCAGAAGGCCCCGAGCAGCTGCTGCAGCAGCTCGTTGCCGAGTGGTTCGAACAGGCGGCGGTGGAATTCGGCGTCGGCCGCGGCGGAGTGCTCGCCCGCCTCCGCGAGTTGCTCCATGTGTTCAACAGCCTCGCCCAGCCGCTCCAGGTCCTCCGGAGTTGCCGCGGCGACGGCGGCCGGAAGGAGCCCGGTTTCCAGGGCCTCCCGGATGCCAAGCAGTTGTAGGGCGTCCTCGCCGTTCTGGCGCAGGGACAGCCGGCTGCGGAACACCAGCCCGTCCGCGAACGAGTCGAAATTGCCGGGGGCGACAAACATCCCGAAACCATGGCGGATCTCGATCACGCCCATCGCCTGCAGCACCTTGAGTGATTCGCGGAGAGTGTTGCGCCCGACTCCGAGGGAGGCTGCGAGTTCGTTTTCGGTGGGCAGGGGATCGCCGGCTTCGAGTTCCCGTTCGAGGATCAGGTCCATGATGTCCGTCTGCAAAGCCCTCAGCCGGGACTGGGCACTGTAGCGCGCCTGCCGAACCATACCGGATTCCACCCATGCTCCCCTCGCGAAAGACGCCGTTCCAGCGGCCCGCAGGGACCGGCCCGGAACTTTCCGGTGACGATACTGAAGCGAGCTTAGTGCGCCCCCGGTGCCCGTCTCAAGACAATATCGGATGTCCCACCTCTGACCGGAAAACAAGCCCGCGGCCTCCGATCCCGCCGCGAAAGGACAGGCGTAGGCTTCTTTCATGACTGAGGAGCGCTCCCGGGAATTCGACGTCATTGTGATCGGTGCCGGAGCCGCCGGCGAAAACGTCGCCGACCGCGTCGTCCGGGGAGGCCTCACGGCAGCAATCATCGAGTCCGAACTGGTAGGCGGGGAGTGCTCCTACTGGGCCTGCATACCGTCCAAGGCCCTGCTCCGCCCCGGCACCGCCCTCCATGGCGCACAGTCCGTCCCCGGCGCCGCCGATTCCGTCACAAAGGTCCTGGACCCGGCGCAGGTGCTCAAATACCGGGACTATTTCACCAACCGGTGGCAGGACGACGGCGGCGTCCAGTGGCTGTCCGACACCGGGATCGAGCTGGTGCGCGGCGTCGCCCGCATCACCGGGCCGCGCGAGGTCCAGGTGGACGGGGTGGACGGCAACAGCTACGCGCTCAAGGCACGGCACGCCGTCGTCATCGCCACCGGCTCCACCCCGGTCATCCCGGACATTCCCGGCCTCCGTTCGGCCCCGTACTGGACGACGCGCGGAGCAACCTCCGCCCGTGAAGTTCCGGAGCGTTTCGTGGTGCTGGGCGGTGGCGTGGCCGGCGTCGAACTCGCGCAGGCCTTTGCCCGGCTGGGATCTGAGGTCTCGATAGTGGCGCGGGGCAGGCTGCTCAGCGCCTTCCCGGAAGAAGCGGCGGAGCTGGTCGCCGCCGGGCTGCGCGCCGACGGCGTGACCCTGCACACGGGCACCGCCGTCCTGAGCGTGCGGACGAACCACCAGTCCTTCTCCCTCACGCTCGACGACGGCAAGGTCCTGGACGCGGACAAGCTCCTGGTGGCGACAGGCCGCAGGCCCGCCCTGGACAACCTGGGGCTGGAGACCGTCGGACTCGCCTGGGCCGAGGACGACGGCGGCGCGGATGGCGACCCGCCGGCGGTGCGGCTCAGCACCGATTCGACCGGCCTGGTGGAGGGGGCGGCGAGCGACGGAACCAGCGGACTGTGGCTTTACGCCGCGGGCGATGCCGCGGGCACGCCGTTGCTGACCCACCAGGGGAAATACAGTGCGCGGACAACCGGCGACGCAATCGTTGCCCGGTCCGAAGGGAAGCTGCACCGTGCCCCGAAGCCCTGGAGCGCCGTCACCAGTACCGCCAACGAGCACGCAGTGCCCAGCGTGGTCTTCACGGATCCCGAAGTGGCCAGCGTGGGCCTGAGCCTGGGCCAGGCGCAGGAACGGAGCATCCGGGCCGGATCCGTGGACCTGCCCATCAATGTGTCGGGCTCGCAGCTCTACGCGGAGAACTACAAGGGGTGGGCGCAGCTGGTGGTGGACGAGGACCGGCACGTGCTGCTCGGAGCCACGTTCGCGGGACCTGGCGTGGCGGAGCTGCTGCACGGGGCCACGATCGCGATCGTGGGCGAAGTGCCGTTGGAGCGTCTGTGGCATGCGGTGCCGTCCTTCCCCACATTGAGCGAAGTGTGGTTGAGGCTCCTGGAAAAGTACGGCCTGTAAAGCTCTATTTGAACTGACTAGTCAGTTCAAATAGAATAAAGGTGACATCAGGCTCTCGAAAGGTCCAACGGTGCTCACCGCACAGGAACTCCAGATCAACGGCCGCCGCGCCGACCTCCTGCCGCCCACCTCCCTTGAGGTCCGCCGCGGCCAGCTTCTGCTCATCAGCGGCGACGGGCAGGAACAGCGCACCGGCCTCGCCCTCGCCCTCAGCGGCCGCATGAAGCCGGGAAGCGGGCTGCTCAGCTGGGACGGCACCGCCAAGACCAAAAGGATCCGCTCGGCGAGCGCACTGCTCGACTCGCCCGGGGTCAACGAGCCCGAACAGCACCTGAGCGTGCGCGACCTCGTCACCGAGGACCTTGCGCTCATCCCGCGCCGGTACCGCGGCGCCCTGCTGAGCAAGCCCTGGCTCAAGGTAAACAGCTTCGAGGACATCGCCGGGCTGTGGATCGAACAGCTCCCCGCGGCGCGGCGCCTTGAACTGCTGACCGCCCTCGCCCTCGCCGACCCCGCCGTCGACCTCCTCGTGTTCGACTCTCCGGACCGGCACAGCTCCGACCCCGCGGACTGGCTCCCCCGCCTTGAGCAGTTGGCGCACGACGCCGGGCGGCCGCTCGCCGTCGTCGCAGTCGTTTCCGCCCTCCCGGACGGCTGGGACGGCCCGTCCGCCGAAGTCGGCAACGCCGTGCCGGAGACTGCCGAGGAACCTGCCCACGAAACCCTGGAAGAGACGGAAGCCGCCGGAGATCAGCCGGATCCGTCCGCCGGTACCGACACCCTGCAAAGGACTGCACAATGACCGTGCTGCGGCTGGCCCGCTCCGAACTCAAGCGCATGACCGGCGGGCTGCTGCCCAAGCTGACCATCCTTGCCCTGACCATGGTTCCCCTGCTCTACGGCGCCGTGTACCTGTACGCAAACTGGGACCCGTACGGAAACCTGAACAAAATCGACGCCGCACTGGTGGTGCAGGACGCGGGTGCCACGTCGAGCGACGGTACGGAACTGCAGGCAGGCCGCAAAGTGGCGGACTCCTTAGTTGAAGGCCATGTCTTCAACTGGCAGCAGGTGGCCACGGCCGAGGAAGCGGACGCCGGGGTGCAGAGCGGCAAGTATGCCTTCGCCCTGAAGATCCCCAAGGACTTCTCCGCCAACCTCGTTTCACCGGGCAGTTTCGACGCCGCCAACCAGGCAATGCTCAACGTGACCACGAACGATGCCAACAACTACCTGCTGAGCACCATCGTGGACAAGCTCACCACCGCGGTGCACTCCACCGTGGCCAAGGAAGTGGGCGAGGAAACGGCCAACCAGCTCCTCACCGGCTTCGGCACCATCCACGCCCAGATCGTCAAGGCCGCGAACGGTGCGGCCAAGCTGGCGGACGGCGTCGGGAAGCTCAGTTCCGGCGCGTCCACCCTGCATGACGGCAGCGCTCAGCTGCGCAGCGGTGCCGGTGAGCTCGTGGCAGGCCAGACCAAGCTGCGCGACGGCGCGAACCAGCTCAACGCCGGGGCGGGGCAGCTCAGCGCCGGCCTTTCCGAGCTTGAGGACAAGACCGCCGGCCTCCCGGCGGACACGAAGAAGCTGGCCGACGGCGCCGCCCAGGTGGCCGCAGGAAACGCGCAGCTGAACGCGAAGGTGCAGGACGTCGTCGGACAGTTGGATGCGTTCGACGCCGGAGCGCGGGACCGCGTCATCGCCGCCAATGCCCGGCTCATGGACGCCGGGGTCATCGACAAGGCGCAGGCGGACAAGATCCTGGCGGACTACGACGCCGCCGCGGGCTCGGCGCCGGTCGCCGACGCGAAGGCGAAGATCGCCGCCGATGCCGCGAAAATCCAGCAGCTTTCGGATGGTTCGGCAGCGGTGAGCGCCGGTGCCGCCAAGCTCGCCGGCGCAACCCCTGCACTGACCGGGGCGATCGGCCAGGCCTCCTCCGGGGCGGACCAGCTCAGCGCGGGCGCCGCCACCCTCGCCGCCGGGCAGCAGGCCGCGCTTGATGGCGCCTCTGCCCTGGCGGACGGCGCCGCGAGGCTCGACGACGGCGCCGCCCAACTCGCCAGCGGCGCGGCCACCGCCGCGGACGGTTCGCGCACCCTCGCAAATGAACTGGCCAAGGGCGCGGGCAAGATCCCGAACCCGGACGACGCCCAGAAGAGCGACGTCTCCAAGGTGATGGCCGATCCCGTGGCCGTGAACAACGTCTCGCAGGCCAAGGCGGGATCCTACGGCGCCGGGCTCGCCCCGTTCTTCCTGACCCTTGCGCTGTGGATCGGCGTGTTCATGCTGGTGCAGGCCATGCGGCCCATCACCCAGCGTGCCCTGGCCTCGAACGCGCCTTCGTGGAAAATCGCCGTGGGCGGCTGGCTGCCGTTCTTCGCAGTGTCCGTGCTGCAGGCCAGTATCCTGACCCTCGTGGTGAACTTCGGGCTGGGACTGAACCCGGCGCACCCGGTGCTGATGTGGCTGTTCATGCTGGCCGCCGCGATGGCGTTCTCCGCGATCATCCAGGGTGTGGTGGCATTGCTGGGCACGCCCGGGAAGTTCGTGGTGCTGATCCTGCTGGTGCTGCAGCTGGTGTCCTCCGGCGGTACCTTCCCCTGGCAGACCACCCCGGAACCGCTTCATGTGGTGCACCAGATCATGCCGATGGGCTACGTTGTCACGGGCATGCGGCACCTGGTCTACGGCGGGGACCTGTCCATGATCTGGCCGACCGTGCTCGGCCTCCTCGGCTACACCTTGCTGGGCGCGGCTCTGTCCACCCTGGCCGTGCGCAAGCACAAGTACTGGACTCTGAAGACCCTCAAGCCGGAGATCGCCGTATGACCACGCCTGATCACGAAACCACCCAGGAAGCCGCCCAGGAAGACGCCGGCAAGAAGCTGCGCCCGGCACGGACCAACGCCACCAAGCAGCGCCTGTTCGAGGCGTCGATGGAACTGATCGGCGAGCGCGGCGCCGCGGGCGTGACGGTGGACGAGATCGCGGCCGCGGCCGGGGTGTCCAAAGGCACGGTGTACTACAACTTCGGCAGCAAATCGGACCTGATCGCCCAGTTGCTGCGCCACGGCGTCGACATCATGCTCGGGCGGCTGCAAGGCATCGCGGACCCGGAGGCCGATCCCCTCGACGCCATGGAGGCCATGCTGGGCCAGGCCATGGACTTCATGGACGACTACCCCTCGTTTGCCCGGCTCTGGGTCAGCGAGAACTGGAAGACGCCGAACGAATGGGGCCAGCTTTTCGCGGAGCTGCGTGCCGAACTGATCTCCGTGATCGGTACTGCCCTGGAAAACGTGGCGGGGAAATACCCCGTGGACACCAAGGTGGCACCCGGGAGCCTTGAAGCTGCGATGTTCGGGGCCATCTTCGTGGTGGGCCTGGACCGCCAGACCTACAACCCGGAGCGCAGCAAGGAACAGAGCGTGGCCGCGGTAATGACCCTCATGCACGGCTACGTGCTGCGATAACGGTACGCAACTGCAATCTGCCAGGGCGTGGCGGGAGCGGTGGCGCGAGCTTCCGTTCAAGGATGATTGATCCATGCGTCGTATGGGGAACAGTGGAAAGCTCGCGGTCATTTCCGCCGTGGTGGCCGGTGCCTTGCTGGTGCTGGCGGCGATCACGCTCGAAGAGTGGGTCCTGTTCATGTTCTTCGGCGCCGTGGTCCTGGGCTACCTGGCGTCCCTCACCCAGGTGCTCGCCCGGCGCCGCTACGTGGTCCTGGCCGCGGCGTTCGTCGGGTCCACGCTGTTCATCGCCTTCGGCATCGCCTTCCTGCGCATGTGGGGCCTGGCCTTCACCTTGAGCGAGAACTCCCTGGGCAGCGCGGTCAGCAGCGAGGATTCGGACATCTACTTCTACCTCTCCATCGCCGCAGGCGGAGCGTCCCTGATGCTGCTCTTCGCCGGGGCAGTGTGGCCTGCCCGGCGAACCGGCCCGCCGCGTCCCGCAGCCCGCAAGCCGGCGCCGCGTCCGGCGTCAACGGCTGCCCGGCGGCCAGCGCCCGCAGCAGCCCGTCGGCCGACGTCGAAATCCCCCCGCCCGGTTCCCCGCAAGGCGGCGCCGCAACGGTCCCCCGCCAAGCGCCGCTGACCCGACTGACTGGCAGTTAAGGCCGTAGTGGAGCCTGAAAACGGCCTTAAGTGCGAGTTAGTTGGGGGATCTGGAGCGGGGCGGGCTTCGGACGCTGCAGCACCGCGACGGCGACGCCGCCAAGGAGGATCAGCCCGCCTGCCAGCTCGGCCGGGGTCGGGACCTCTCCGAGGAACAGCCAGGCCGCGGTCATTCCAACCACCGGGACCAGCAGCGTAAACGGCACCACCGCCGATCCCGGGTACAGGCCAAGGAGCCGGTTCCAGATTCCATAACCGAGCAGCGACGCGAAGACCGCCGTGTAGAGGGCACTGAGGACCGTGGCCGGCTGCAGCTGCGCGAGCGTCCCGAAGACAGCATCCGGGCCGTCAACCAGCAGGGACAATGCCGCGAGCGGAACCGGCACCACGGCACCGGACCACACCACCAGCCCGAGCCCGGAAGCCGCCTTGGCCTGGCGCACGATCACGTTCCCGATGGCCCAGGACAGCGCCGCGGCCAGGACGATCATGAGCGGCACCACCGGCGCCACGAGGCTCCGGCCGACAGCCACCACCGCGAGCCCCGCAACGCCGAGCACTACCCCGGCCAGCTGCCGCTTCGCCGGCTTTTCGCCAAGGAAGCGTGCGGCGAGCAGCACCGTCAGCAGCACCTGCGCCTGGAGGACGAGCGAGGCCAGCCCGGCGGGCATGCCCAGCGCCATGCCGAGGTAGAGCAGGCCGAACTGCCCGGCGCTCATGAACAGCCCGACGCCGGCGATCGCCTTCCAGCCGATGTCCGGCTTGGGGATGAAGAAGATGCAGGGGAAGACCACCAGCACGAAGCGGATCGCGACGAAGAGCAGCGGCGGCACCTCGGCGGTGCCGCCGTGACCGTCCGAGGGGTGCAGGCCGACATCGATGGCGACGAAGTTAAGTCCCCAGAGGACGGCGACCAGGAGGGCGAGGGCGGAGTGGCGAAGGTTCACGATCCAACTGTGGCACTCCCACACCATGAAGCACCAGCGTTGAATACTTCATCCAATCATGTACCGTTGCTTCATGATCGAAATCGCAGCCCTGCGCGCCCTCGTCGCGGTTGAACAGCACGGCTCGGTGATCGCCGCCGCGGACATCATGGGCTTCAGCCCATCCGCGGTGTCCCAGCAGATCAAGAAGCTCGAGAAGCAAAGCGGAGTGGCTGTCCTGGAACGCCACGGCCGCGGGGTGCTGCTCACGGACCGCGGCATGGCCTTGGCGGAGTACGGGCGCCGCATCCTCGGCGAACTGGAGGAACTGCAGTCCACGCTCCTGGCCGATCCGGCCAAACCCAGCGGCGTGCTGCGGCTCGTGGCGTTCTCCACCGCCTGCCGGGGCCTGGTGGGTCCGATGCTGGGAAAGCTCGGCGCCGCCTCGGCCGACGACGGCGACTCCGGGCTGGACATCCGCGTCCTGGCCGAGGACCCGCGCGAGGCGGTGCAGCGCGTGGCCTCCGGCGAAGCGGATCTCGGAGTGGTCCACAACTGGAACTCGGTGCCGCTGCTCATACCGGGGAACATGGTCCACGAAAAGCTGTGCACGGACACCGCCGACGTCCTGCTCAACTCCGCGCACCCTCTGGCGGGGCGCTCCGCCGTCGAGGCTTCAGACCTGCTGGGCGAATCCTGGATCAGCACGCCGGCGAACGCCATCTGCAACGAGGCGCTGCTGGCGATCTTCGCCGGCCTTGGCCAGGTACCGGACATCCGCATGTACGATCCTGATTTCTCCACCCACATCGCCATGGTCCAGCAGGGCGTGGCGGTGGCACTCGTCCCGCGGCTCGGCCGGCCGGAACTCCCCCGCTCAGTGGTGGCCCTGCCCGTGCAGAACCCTTCGCAGCAGCGGGAAGTGGGCATTGTCTACCGCAAGACCATGCGTTCGAGCCCCAGCATCCGTCATGTCGTGGGGCTGCTGCGCGAGGCGGCTGCGGAATTGGACGGGGCCCAACTGGACGGGGCTTAGCCGACAGGGGCTCGCCGACAGGGGCTCGCCGGGCTTGGATCCAGCCGGCGTCCAGCAAGCTCCCCGGGTTCGCGCAGTTCAGGCAGGGATCATCGGAAGATGCACTTTGCCGCCCGGGAACACGCCCGGTCTTTTCCCGCGCCCCCGCCCGCGCCGCGCGGCTCCCAGCGGACCCTGTTCTGCTGGGCGGCCGCCCTCCTGCTGATCGGCGATGCCCTCTTCTGGACCCTGTACGCCCAAGTGCAGACCACGTCGGGGCTCGTGCTCCTCGACGGCCCGGTCCACGACGCCCTCGTGGCAATCCGCGGCCCGTTCCTGACCGCATTGCTCGCTGCGGTGACCACCGTGACCGCGCCATTGTGGATGTCGGTGATCGGGGTGGTCTTCTGCGGGTTGTGGTGGCTCCGGAGCCGTGAAGTCTGGCGGCCTGCCCTCCTGCTGCTCGCGATGGGCTTCACGGTGGCCCTGTCCAGTGTGATCAAGGGGTGGGTGGCACGCCCGCGCCCGTCTTCCCGGGACTTCCTCATGGGTCCCGATGACGCGCTGTCCTTCCCGTCCGGGCACACCCTGGGCACGGCGGTGTTCCTGTTCGTCCTCGCCTATTTCCTGGCCTCGCGTTCGATCCGGCGTTCGACGGCGGTGCTCGCCCCGGCGGCCGCCCTTGCCGGGACGCTTCTGGTGGCCTTCAGCCGCGTCTACCTTGGCTACCACTGGATGAGCGACGTACTGGCGTCGATCGGGCTGGGACTGGCCGTGACCGCCGTCGTGGTGTTCGCGGACGCGGTCCGCCGCGGCCCGGACCGGGCTGCGCCAGACGCCTCGGGCGGGGCTATTTCGGCCGCGGCACGGCGAAGTGAGTGAGGCGGGCGTCCTGCCCGTCCAGCTCCGCCCACGGCTTCTCCAGTTCCATGACCGTCAAGGCGCTGGTGGGGTAATGACTGGCGGCATCCATGTACGCCTCATGGTCCGAATCCCGGGAAGCCAGGTGCATGGCAAGATCCTGGACGCCCGGCATGTGCGCGAAGACCATGAGCGTACTGACGGTGTCCGGCACGTGGTTGATGATGCTGAGCATCCGCGGCGCGGAGGCGGCGTAGAGGCCGCCCTCAAGCTTCGGCGTCGGGGCTTTCTCGCCGAGCTCGCTGCACACCCAGGTGCAGGTCTGGCGGGTCCGCAAGGCCGAGGAACACAGGATGAAGTCCGGGACCACCCCGTGCTTCAGGAGCCACTTGCCCGCCAAAGGAGCCTCCCGGTGCCCCCGCTCGGCCAGCGGCCGGTCGTGGTCCGGGACGCCCATGGGCCAGTCGGACTTGGCATGGCGCATGATCACCAAGCGCTTGATGTGGTGCTCGCTCATGCCCCCAACTTTAGCCGCGGAGGCACATGCTCGCGGGAAGGGTGAGACGCCGAAAGGCGGCACATCCCGATAGCGCCGTTGTTGCGTGAGGAACGAGCGCAGGCGCAGAGGGATCGTGCCGCCTTTCGGCGCGGCTGAGGATTAGATCGAGTATTCCGGAGCGGCCCAGACGATGACCTCGGGGTGCTCGTAGAAGCGGTAGCCCTGGCCGCGGACCGTGCGCACGGTGTTGGCGAGGCGGCCGAGCTTGGAGCGCAGGCGGCGGATGTGGACGTCGATGGTGCGCTCGTTCGGCACTTCCTCGGCGTTGCGCCACAGGCCCTCGAGGAGTTCGTCGCGGCCCACGGTGCGGGTGCCGTTCTCGACCAGGTAGTTCAGGAGTTCGAACTCCTTGAAGGTCAGGTTCAGGGATTCACCGTCGAGGTGCACTTCGCGGCGGGCGAGGTCGATCAGCACGCCGGAGGGGCGGGCTTCCTGCTGCGGCTGCGGACGGACGGCCTCTGCGCGCTGGCGGTTGCCGACGGTGGGGTCACCGAAGGTGGAGCGGACGACGTCGAGCGCGGAACCCGGGGCGCTGGCCGGAGCAACCGCGACGGCTGCGTAGCTCTCGGCGCCGGTCACGAGGGACTGGGCGTAGGCGCGGATCTCCTGGGCGAGCTTGGCAATGGAGGTGCCAGCGGCCGCGGCGGTGTCCTCGTCAATGCCCATGTAGAGCACGAAGCCGCGGGCGACGTTGTCGCCGGGGACGGGGCGGATCGCACGCTCGGAAGGCGCAAGGACCGGAGTGGGTGCAGTCAGGGGTGCCGCCTCGTTGGCCGGAACCGCCCGGAGCTGTCCGTAGGAGTTGGGGTTGTAGCCCTGGGGAACGTAGCCCGGGGCCTGGCCTGCACCGGCGGGGCCGGGCTGGACGTAGCCGGGGCGACCGCCCAGGCCGGGGCGCAGGCCGGCGTTGGATGCCGCCTTGTTGGCGTTTCGAACAGAGATGTGGACGTATCCGGATGCAACTGACATGGGAGTGCTTACCTCAATGTGAATGGCCGTCATCGCGGCTTCGAATGCTTATACGGTCCCCGCAATGAGTTGGGGAAAGGCGCCCGACGTTGGGCAAGGGACGAATGCCTGGATCTTCTTGGGGTCGGAAGTTAGGCGTACATTCGACAACAGCTCATCGCGATGCCAGCGGGTGCGCTGGTCCCGATTGCTGCGGCTGCAGGTGCTGTTGAGTTCTTGTTCACATTTGAAGTGTGCAACGTAATAAAGGGAACTTGCAAGTAACAAAGCGCAGATCCGTCCACATCCTGAGACGCGAAGGACTATTGTGCGCTAAATCACAATTTCAGAATGACCAAATGTGACCGACTTCGGTTCGTCACAATCCCATACCCAAGTGAAATAATCGAAGATCCTTCGCCTTGGAAGGCCATTTTGGAATCTTGGGGCAGAATCTCCCGGTCCGCCAGAATCTCAAGATATGAAACATCTCTTGTCCAATCGGGATTCCGCTCCTTCCGGAAAATTTTCTCTGAAACGTCTGCTAGGAGCCCCGGAGAAGACTGGCGGGTGTGACTGAAGGGTCTGGGGTGACTCCGGACTGCCGCCCGGAGCCACCGACCGAGGCCCCTCCAGCGTCCGCTTTTTCTGAAGTCAGTTGCTGGAGGACCCTGTGCCGGGCCCGGTGCCGGCTCCTGTGCCGTTCGATGTTCCCGTGACCAGTTGGATGGTCTCGGCCGTGTAGTTTCCGGATTCCTGCAGCGCAGCGATCCGCACGCTGTCGCCGCTTTGCACGTCCGAAATGCTCAGGGTGTTTCCCTGGTTCATCCCGCGTTGCATGCCCTGCGACACCACGAGGTCGCTGCCGAGGCTGTAGCTGCGGGTGAATCCGTCCCCGCTCTTGACCGTGATGGAATCGTTCGAAACCGCCGTCACCGTGCCGGACTGCGAAGCCATGTTCACGTATTTCCCGTTCCGCAGGATCACGTATTCGGAATGGACCGCAGCCGCCAGTCCACCGGCGCCCATGCCCAGTCCGTCCGGCGCAAAGCCGCCGCCGTTCATGCCCAAACCGCCCGGCCCGCCCTGGGCCGACATCCCGTTCTGCCCGGCCATGCCACCGGCGCCCTGGGTTCCGGCACCGGCTGCCGCCCCGTTGCCCGCTGCATAGACTCCGGCAGCGGTTGCTCCGGCAACGACGACGGCGACGCCTCCTGCGATGAGCCCCTTCTTCAGGGTCCACTTACCGGAGATACCCCCGCCCGGCGCGGTTGGCCCCGCGCTCCGGCCGGGCGCCACACCCCAGCCGGCGGACGGCTGCCCAGACGGCGCACCCCAGCCGGCCGGGGCTTGGGCCTGTGGCGTCGGGGTGCCCCAACCGGCCGAAGGTTCGGCCGCCGTCGGGAATTGCCCAGGCTGAACCGGCTGGAAGGCCTGCCGGTTTTCCGGCTCCCGGGCACCGGTGGCCGGTCCGTCGGGGGCGGGGGTTGCGGGAGGATCCTGTCGTTCCATGGTCTTCTCCGAATCTTTGGGATGGGATCGTTGTCCCACCCAGACTCAGCCGCATTGCTGTGCACGGGCTGTGTCGCACGGAAGCCGCTCCTGTGAGCACAGGCGAATCTTCGCTCCGTTCGGGGCCTTCGCTGGGCCCACGCCGCCTGGGTTCCCTGGCCGAAGCGGAGCGAGGTTAGGGAGGCGGTGGGGACTACGCTTAGGACTCACAGCCTGCTCACAGGAAGCGCAAAGCGGCAGCAAACGGCCAGATCGGAGGCTTGTCCCATGGCATCCTCGCACTCCTCCACCAACAACCTTCCGCAGCTCAGCCACCCGGACGGCTCCCCCATCCGCGCCCTGGTGGTTGACGACGAACCAAGCCTCGCGGAACTGATGAGCATGGGCCTGCGCATGGCCGGCTGGTCGGTCGAAGTAGCCGGAGACGGCCCGGCCGCGGTCAGGCTTGCCAAGGACTTCCGCCCGGACGTACTGGTGCTGGACGTCATGCTTCCAGGGTTCGACGGCGTGGAGCTGCTGGGCAGGATCCGCGCCTTTGCGCCGGAAGTTCCGGCGCTTTTCCTCACCGCCAAGGACGACGTCAAGGACCGCATCACGGGGCTGGCCGCAGGCGGGGACGACTACGTCACCAAGCCGTTCAGCATGGAGGAAGTCCTGCTGCGCCTGCACCGCCTGGTGCAGCGCTCGGGCGTGGCCGCCATGGACACCGCGGAGCTGGTGGTGGGCGACCTTACGCTGAACGTCGACACCCGCGAGGTGTCCCGCGCCGGGCAGGACATCGCGCTCACCGCCACCCAGTTCGAGCTCCTGCGCTACCTCATGGAGAACCCGCGGCGGGTCATCAGCAAGGCCCAGATCCTGGACCGCGTCTGGGACTACGACTTCGGCGGTCAGGCCAACATCGTGGAACTGTACATTTCCTACCTGCGCAAGAAGATCGACGCCGAGCACCCGCCGATGATCCACACCGTGCGCGGCGCGGGCTACGTCATCAAGCCCGCCGAATAGGGGCCGGCGTGTCCAAGCTTTCCGGAGCACCCCGGCAGCCCGGCCGGTATTGGCTGAACCCTGCCACCTGGCATCTGCGCACCCGGCTGATCCTCGTTTCCATGGCCCTCCTGGTGGCAATCTGCGGAGCCGTCGGGATCGTCAGTTACGCCTCCATGGACCTTTTCCTGACCCGGCAGCTGGACGAACAGCTGTCGCAGGCGGCGCACCGGGCAACCGAGTTCGGCAGGCCGCCGTCGGGAAACCCCAACCGGGGCCCCGACCCGCTGGACGCCCGCGGCCAGGGGGCCGGAACGCTCAATGCAAGGATCCTGGGATCAACGGTCAACAGCGCCGGATTCATCGACCCCGACGGGGTCCGGGCCGATCTCTCGGCCGCGGACAAGCAGGTCCTCCTGCAATTGCCCGGCAACGGCCTGCATGTGGACCGCACGCTGTCCAACGGAGATTACCGGCTGGTGGCGACGGAAACTCCCTACGGCGACACCATCGTCACCGGGCTGCCGCTGGGGGCGAAACAAGGTACCGAAGCCTCGCTGGTGTTGACCATGGTGCTGGTGTCCCTGGGCGGGTTGGGGCTGATCGGCCTCGCCGGGACCGTCATGATCCGGCGGACCATGCGCCCGCTGGAGCAGCTTTCCGAGGTGGCCACCAAGGTTTCGCGGCTTCCGCTCGACGCCGGCGAGGTGGCCTTGGCGGTGCGTGTCCCGAAAGCTGCTGCCCACCCCGGCACCGAAGTAGGCAGCGTGGGGCACGCCCTGAACCTCATGCTGGACAATGTCTCCAACGCACTTGAAGCCCGCCAGTTGAGCGAGACGAGGGTGCGCCAGTTCGTGGCCGACGCGTCCCACGAGCTCCGCACCCCGCTCACCGCGATCCGCGGCTACACCGAACTGCTGCGGATGACCGAGAACTTCAGCGAGGACGGCCGAAAATCCCTGGGCCGGGTGCAAAGCCAGTCCGAACGCATGACGGCGCTGGTGGAGGACCTCCTGCTGCTGGCCCGCCTGGACGAAGGAAAGCCGGTGACATTCGGCGACTTGGACCTCACCCAGCTGGTGGTCGAAACCGTCAGCGACGAGAAGGTCATGGCCCCGGGGCACGTGTGGCAGCTGGAGCTTCCGGACGAACCTCTGACGGTCCGCGGCGACGCCACCCAGCTCCACCAGGTCCTGGCCAACCTGCTTTCCAATGCCCGCAAGCACACTGCAGACGGAACCACTGTGACCACCGGGGTGATGCGTTCGGCCGACGGCACCGCGGTGATCACCGTGACCGACGACGGCGCCGGCATCCCGCCGGAGTTCCAGGACCGGATCTTCTCCCGCTTTGCCCGGGCCGACACCGCCCGGACCGGCACCGAAGGCAGCTCGGGCCTTGGCCTGTCGATCGTCGAATCGATCGTGCGTGCGCACGGGGGTTCGGTGGAGGTCAGCTCCCGTCCGGGCCGCACCGAATTCGCCGTGCGGCTGCCGCTTCCCTGACACGCGCCTGAACCCACGACGCCGGAGCGCGCCTGCGCAAGGCGACTCACCGCCGTCGTGATCTCCGTTACCTAAATGTGACTTTCGCGCGACGGTCCTGTACCGTCGAAAGGGTGCGCCGGATAGTTCAGGCCACCACCGGGCAGTCGCCGAGCTCTGCCGCTCCCCGGTGCCCCAACATTCCGGGCAGAGACGGGGGACCCAGAGTCTCCGGACCGCCAACCGTTCATGGCAGGTCCTTGGGGTGAAGCCGCAGAACCAGAATCTCCGCTGGTGTGCGGCCGGATGACCTCATCCGAACCCGACAGCTAACTCCGCAGGCGTTGAGAGGTATACCCATGTCTCCTGCCAAGGATCAGTCGCGCCTGCATGGGCGCCGCCGGGCGGACGCTTCCGCTCCGCGCACCGTTCTGAAGAAAGCTGCCGCCCTGCGCAGCACCAGCCAGCGCCTCGCCGTCACGGCCGGCGTGTTGGCCTTGGTCGTGGGCGCCGGTGCCGCCGGACAGGCCGCCAACCAGACCTTCGATGCCAGCCGGGCTTCCGAGTCCGCGCCGCAGGCGAGCGCCGCCGCAACGGCGTCGGCAACTCCCAGTGCCACGCCTTCGGACGCGCTGAAGGCGGCCGCAAAGCCCGCGGCCGGGAAGCCTGCCGCCCCGAAGGCCGCGCCAAAGCCTGCACCGGTAAAGGTCGCCGCCGCCCCCAAGCCCGCCGCTCCCGCGAAACCCGCACCCGTGAACGACCCCGCGGCTGCGCAGGCCTACGCCGCGAGCCTGCTCTCCTCCTTCGGCTGGGGCCCGGGCGAGATGGATTCGCTGCGGATCCTGTGGACCAGGGAGTCGAACTGGACCACCACGGCCACCAACGTCTCCAGCGGCGCATATGGAATCGTGCAGTCCCTGCCCGGCACCAAGATGGCCACTGAGGGCGCGGACTGGCAGACCAACTTCAGGACCCAGATCCGATGGGGCCTGAAGTACATCCAGGAACGCTACGGATCGCCGTCGGCAGCGCTTGCCTTCCACTACGCCAACAACTGGTACTAAGCCGGCACGCCCGGCCACAATGGCACCGCAGAGCGGCCCGTCCCTTCATAGGGACGGGCCGCTCTTGCATCCCCGCCACTTCCACAGGCGCAACACAGCCGGGACCTAAAGCACGCAAATCCCGCGCCGTCACTGTGGATCCATGGCACTCACAGACTCAACTCCCGCAAGCGCAGACTGCGCGGTCCCGCCACAGGGAACCCGCCGCAGCACCTTCCGGCACGCTCCCGCCGATTCCCGCCCCGGCACGGCAACCCTGCTCCGCCACGCTCCCGTGGACACCCGTTCCGGGACCGCCGTCCTCGACGTCACCATCCCCGTCTTCAACGAGGAGCGCGACCTCGAAGAGTGCGTACGCAGACTCCACGGCCACCTCCGGGCAAGCTTCCCGCATCCTTTCCGGATCACCATCGCGGACAACGCCAGCACGGACGCCACGCTGAAAATCGCCGAGCGCCTGGGCCGGGAACTGCCCGAAGTGCTCGCGGTCCACCTCGGCGAGAAGGGCCGAGGCAACGCCCTGCGGAAAGTCTGGCTGGCCTCCCCGGCACCCGTGCTTGCCTACATGGACGTGGACCTCTCCACGGACCTCGCCGCCCTGGCACCGCTGCTGGCGCCGCTGATTTCGGGACATTCGGACCTGGCGATCGGAACCCGGCTGACCCGCAGTTCCCGGGTAGTCCGCGGGCCCAAACGGGAATTCATCTCCCGCAGCTACAACCTGATCCTGCAGTCCCTCATGGGTGCCCGGTTCAGCGACGCCCAATGCGGCTTCAAAGCCATCCGGGCCGACGTGGCGCAGCGGATCCTCCCGCACACCCTGGACAAGGAGTGGTTCTTCGACACCGAACTGCTGGTCCTGGCCGAACGCTGCGGGCTGCGCGTCCACGAGGTGCCCGTCGACTGGATCGACGATCCCGATTCCAGCGTGGACGTGGTCCGCACAGCCTTGGCCGACCTCCGCGGAATGGCCCGGCTGAGCCGCGACCTGCTCAGCGGCCGCATCCCGGTTCCCGAGCTCCGCGCAGCCCTCGCTCGCGGTCCGTTGCCCGCCGCCGACCGCGCGGCCGAGAAGAACCCGCGCAACAGGCTCTTCGGCCAGCTGGTGCGTTTCGGCGCGATCGGCGCCGCGTCCACCCTGGCTTACCTGTTCCTCTTCCTGTTCTGCCGTGGCTTTATGGACCCGCAGCTGGCCAACTTCCTGGCATTGCTGGTGACAGCCATCGCCAACACCGGCGCCAACCGCCGCTTCACGTTCGGCATCCAGGGCGGCGGCGCCATGCGGCACCATTTCGAGGGACTCCTGGTGTTCGGCATCGGCCTTGGGCTGACCTCCGGTGCCCTCGCCCTGGTGCATAACGGTACGACGGCGCCCGAACGTTGGGTGGAAGTCGTCACCGTCGTGGGGGGGAACCTCGCCGCCACGGTCCTGCGCTTCCTGCTGTTCCGGCTGTGGGTGTTCCGGCCGCGGCCGGCGCCCCCGGCCGGAGAGACTACAGATTCCCGTCCCGTCGAAGCAGAAACGGCAGCCCGATGACCTCCACCATGACGCCCGCTACCCCGGCCTCGCCCGCCACCCCGGCGGCCGTCACCCGCGAGCAGGAACACCCGAGCAGAACCGGCTGGTCCCGGCTCGCCTTCGGCGGGCAGCCCCCCTGGGTGCGGCCATCCGCCGTCGGGCTGCTGCTGGCCACAGCGGTGCTGTATCTGTGGAACCTCGCGGCCACCGGCTACGCCAACTCCTTCTACGCCGCCGCCGTGCAGGCTGGCACCAAGGACTGGACCGCCCTGCTTTTCGGTTCGCTCGACGCCGGCAACGCCATCACGGTGGACAAGCCGCCGGCCTCGCTGTGGATCCCTGCCCTCGCGGGCCGCGTGTTCGGCTTCTCGCCGCTGAGCATGCTGGTTCCGCAGGCACTCATGGGCGTGGCCGCCGTCGGGCTCCTGTACCTGGCGGTGAAGCGGGTGTCCGGTCCCGCGGCGGGGCTGCTGGCCGGCGGCGCGCTGGCTCTCACCCCGGTGGCCGCGCTGATGTTCCGCTTCAACAACCCGGACGCCATGCTCACCCTGTGCCTGGTCCTGGCCGCATATCTCACCACCCGGGCCATCGAACAGGCCGGCTGGAAATGGCTCGCGGCCGCCGGCGCGGTGATCGGACTCGCGTTCCTGACAAAGATGCTGCAGGGCTTCCTGGTGGTGCCCGGCCTGGGGCTGGCCTATCTGTGGGCCGCGCCCACCACGCTGCGCCGCCGGCTGCTGCACCTGCTCGGTGCGCTGGGCGGAATCCTCGTGGTGGCGGGCAGCTACATCGCGTTGTTCCAACTCACCCCGGCGTCGGCCCGGCCGTACATGGCGGGGTCGGAGAACAACAGCTTCCTGGAACTGACCTTCGGCTACAACGGCCTGGGCCGCATCACCGGCTCGGGCGAAGGCATGCCCGGCGGGGGCGGCATGGGCGGCGGTGCGGGCGGAGGCATGGGCGGCGGTGCGGGCGGGAACGCCGGCTTCGGCGGCGCGGCCGGGCTGCTGCGCATGTTCGGCACCAGTTTCGGCGCCGAGGTCTCGTGGCTGCTTCCGGCCTCGTTGATCCTGCTGGCCGCGGGGCTGTGGTTCACCCGCCGCGAGGTCCGGACCTCCCGGACCCGCGCCGCGCTCCTGCTGTGGGGCGGCTGGCTGCTGGTCACGGCGGGCATCTTCAGCTTCATGAGCGGGATCGTTCACCCGTACTACGCGGTGGCGCTGGCTCCGGCGATCGCGGCCCTGGTGGGCATCGGCGGCGTGGAGCTCTGGCGCGGCCGGGTGCACTGGCCGGCCCGGGCGGTGCTCGCCGCCCCGGTCCTTGCCGGCTCGATCTGGTCCGCCGTGCTGCTGGGCCGCGATGCGTCATGGCTGCCCTGGCTGCGGATCGTGGTGGTGCTCCTCGGTGTGCTCGCCGCGGCCGCGCTGCTGCTGCGGGTGGACAGGTTCCGGAAAGCGGCCGCTGCCGCCCTCGTGGTGGCCTCGCTGCTGGCCGGCGGGCTGGGCACGGCTGCCTGGACCATCGCCACCGCGGCGGTGCCGCACACCGGTTCCATCCCGACGTCGGGCCCCTCCTCCGCCGCGATGGGCGGCTTCGGAAACCGCGACGGCGGTGCGGGCGCCATGGGCGGAACAGGCACCGGGGGCGGAACAGGCACCGTGGGCGGCTCCCCCGAGGCCGAGGGCGGCAGCAGCGAACTGACCGCCCTGCTGTCCGCGACCACCACGAAATGGTCCGCGGCGGTGTCCGGAGCGACCCAGGCCGCGAACCTAGAACTCGGCTCCGGCACCAGCGTGATCGCGCTCGGCGGCTGGAACGGCAGCGACCCGTACCCCACGCTGGCGCAGTTCCAGCAGATGGTGGCCAACGGCGAGGTCAGCTACTTCATCACCGGTGGGATGGGCGGCTTCGGCGGCGGCATGGGCGGCCGGGGCGGAAGCTCCGAGGTCGCCACCTGGGTGGCCGCGAACTTCCAGGCCGAAACCGTGGGCACCTCCACGGTGTACAAGCTGGCGAAGTAGGCCGGCGATGACTACCTACTGGCGACCGCAGCACTGCACTTCTGGGGACTGGGCGCCTCGGGCTGCTGGGCTCCTAGAAGCTGAGTTCGATCCGCGGGCGGCCGTCGGCGTCCAGGGTGACGGCAGCCGAGACCCCCGAGTAGTCCCGGATGCGGGGCAGCCCGTCCGCGGCGGTACCACCGCCGCCGCCCACCACCACGGTGCGCATACCCGCGGCCCGCGCCGCGGCGATCCCGGCCGGGGCGTCTTCGAAGACCACTGCGTCAGCGGGATCGACGCCGAGCAGGGCGGCCGCCGTGAGGTAGCCTTCCGGGTCCGGTTTGCCGCAGGTGACCGCCTCGGCAGTGACCGCCGTCGGCGGCATCTCCAGGCCGGCGGCCCGCATGCGGACCTCCGCAAGTATCCGGTCCGCCGAAGTGACCAGCGCGACGGCGTCAGGCGGCAGGGCGTGCAGGAACGCTTCAGCCCCGGGTAGAGCCACGACACCTTCCGTGCGGGTGCGCTCCATCCCGCCGAGCTCCTCGGTGAGGGCCTCGACGTCGGCGCCGGCCAGGGCGAAACGGCGCACGGTATCCCGGGCCTGCACGCCGTGCGCGGTCCGCAGGATTTCGGCGTAGTCCAGTCCATAGCGGGCGGCGAACTCACCCCAAACCTGCTCCACGACCGCCGTCGAATCCACCAGGGTGCCGTCCATGTCGAACAGCACGGCACGGACGGTCAGGACGGTCGGTGCGGCGATCGGTGCGGCGTCCGGTGCGAGGGTCGGTGCGGCGTCCGCGGGAAGGCTCATGGTTCCATCCTGCCCGATGCCGGGCAATTCCCTATTTCCGGAGGAAGCGGCTGACATACCAGCGCTGCCAGGGCGCCTCGACTGCGTGTTGTTTGTAGTGCTGCCGGACAAAGGCCACGGCCTGGCCAGGAGGAATGCCGTCCAAGACCGCGATGCACGCGAGGGCCGTGCCGGTCCTCCCCAGGCCACCCATGCAGGCGATCTCGACCCGTTCGGATTCGGCACGGCGCCACGCCATGCGGAGGGCTTCCCGGGCGCCCCGCCGGTCAACCGGCAGCCAGAAGTCAGGCCACCGCACCCAAGCGGACTCCCAATCCACGGCGGGCGGGGGCTTGCCGAGCAGGTACACCGCGAAGTCGGGCCGCTGCCCGGCGGGAAGCGGCTTGCCGAGGGCCCGGCCCCGGATCAGGCGGCCCGACGGCAGGGCCATGACGCCGGGTGCGTCCGGTTCCCACGTTTCAGGCATGCCGGCTCCCGGGCTACACGTTGTATTCCGGAGCTTCCGTGTTCGGCGTGGCCCCTTCCATCCCGGCCTTCTCCGGGGAAACGTTCCGGTGCGGGATGTACTGCACCGCCCACTTGTTGCCGTCCGGGTCGGCGAAGTACACGAAGTGGCCCCAGGCCTGGATGTCCACGTCGCTAACGTCCACACCGTTGTTCTTGAGCTGGTCGTGGGCGGCCTGGATGTCGCTGACCACGATCTGCAGGCTCGGCGCGGTACCCGGAGGAGCCTCGCTGAGCCCTTCACCGATCGCGATGGAGCAGGCCGAACCCGGCGGGGTCAGCTGGACGAACCGGAGGCCGTCCATGGGGCGTTCGTCGTAGTCGGCGTTGAAGCCCACCTGATTGACGTAGAAATCCCTGGCACGGTCCACATCGGACACAGGGACAAATACAAGTTCCAGTTTCCAGTCCATGCGCCACAGGCTAGTGGTGCCCGGGTGAAAACGATAGGGCTTCGTCATGGGCACGCGCCGGCCGCGACGTTCCTGCCCGGTTGCTTTCGAACTACCCGCACCGGGCCCCCGAAATCCGGGGAACTTCAGCCCACCCGGAAGCCCTGGCGCGAAGCAAGTGGGAAGGAGCGTCGTGGGCTGCCTGGCTCAAACTGCGCGGGCACAAAAGAAGCGGCGGCCCCCCCCACAGGGGGGGGGCCCCCCCCGGGGGGGGTGTTGGGGGGGGGGGCGGGGGGGGCCCCCCCCCCCCCCAGGGGGGGGGGCGCGGGGCCGGGGGGCGG
>NZ_JBFPFO010000020.1:0-34728 GCF_047977865.1 Curtobacterium sp. LFS079 | reverse complement strand
CCCCCTGGCCCCGCCCCTGGCCCCGGGGCGCGGGGCGCCCGTTTGTTTTTGGGGCCCCGCCTTACTTCCCGCGGCGCCGCCTCACCGGGGGGGGGACCGCCCCCGACGTCGTTGTTGCTACTTTTTGCCCTGGGCGGCTACGGCCTTGATGGACTCGGCAGCGGCCTCGGGGTCGAGGTAGGTGCCGCCACGGTTGATCGGCTGGAAGTCCTCGTCCAGTTCGTACACCAGCGGGATGCCGGTGGGGATGTTCAGGCCGGCGATGTCGTCGTCGCTGATGCCGTCGAGGTGCTTGACGAGGGCGCGCAGGGAGTTGCCGTGGGCGGTGACCAGGACGGTCTTGCCGGCCTTGAGGTCTTCCTTGATGTCCGATTCCCAGTACGGCATCAGGCGCACGAGGACGTCCTTGAGGCACTCGGTGCGGGGCAGGGCATCGCCCAGGCCTGCGTAGCGCGGATCGTTGACCTGCGAGAACTCGCTGTCGTCGGAGAGTGCCGGCGGCGGGGTGTCGTAGCTGCGGCGCCATTCCATGAACTGCTCTTCGCCGAACTCGGCAAGGGTCTGTGCCTTGTCCTTGCCCTGCAGGGCGCCGTAGTGGCGCTCGTTCAGGCGCCAGTCGCGCTTGACCGGGATCCAGCCGCGGTCGGCCTTGTCCAGGGCGATATTGGCGGTGTTGATCGCACGCTTGAGCAGCGAGGTGTAGAGGATGTCCGGGAGAACATTGTTCTCAACCAGGAGCTCCCCGCCGCGGGCTGCTTCCGCGCGGCCTTGGTCGTTCAGGTCGACGTCCACCCAGCCGGTGAACAGGTTCTTGGCGTTCCAGTCGCTGTGGCCGTGGCGCAGCAGAATCAGCTTGTAAGTCATGGTCCACATCCTATCCGAGCGGCACCCGGCGCTGCCGGGCGTTACGCCCGACGGCGGCATGCGCAGCGTCCGGCCGATACCCTTGGGGGGTGGTCCAAAAAGCGGAACGGGTAACAGGCAAACGCGGCAAGCCGGTAGGCAACATCACCCGCGGCACCACGAACCCCAACCGCATGCGCCGCCTGGACCGCTGGCTCGCCGGCCCGCAGGCCTGGCGGCTGCGCGCCGCCGTCGACCCTTTAGTGGTTGACCTGGGCTACGGCGCCTCGCCGGCCACCGCCGTCGAACTCTTCGAGCGGCTGCAGGCCGTCCGCCCTGACGTGCGGGTGTGCGGGATCGAGATCGAACCGGAACGCGTGCGGCTGGCCCAGGAACTCGAGCGGCCGGGCCTGAGCTTCCAGCTCGGCGGATTCGAGCTGCCGGTTCCCGGGAAGCCCGTGCTGGTGCGCGCCTTCAACGTGCTGCGGCAGTACGAAGAAGAGGATGTGGCCGCGATCTGGGACCTGGTGTGCTCACGCCTGGCACCGGGCGGGCTGTTCATCGACGGAACCTGCGATGAGGTGGGCCGGCGCATGACGTGGGTGGCGCTTGGTGCCGGCGGACCGCTGAGCCTGAGTTTCTCGGTGCGTTTCGGCAGCCTCGAACTGCCCTCCGACGTGGCCGAACGGCTGCCGAAAGCCCTCATCCACCGCAACGTCCCGGGCGAACGGATCCACGCCTTCCTGCAGGCGATGGACCAAGCATGGCTGGCGGCCGCACCCATGGCATCCTTCGGCAAGCGGCAGCGCTGGACCGCGATGTGCCTTGCACTGCGCGACACCGGCTGGCCGGTCCAGGACGGGCCGGCGCGTTGGCGCCTGGGCGAATTGACCGTGGACTGGATGGCGGTGTCGCCCGCCTAGCGGTGGATACCAGCCGTCCAGCGGGGGTTACCAGCCGTACGGGCCCTGACCATAAGGACCCTGGCTGCGGCCGCTGTTGCCGATTTCGCGCAACGCCGGGCGGACGTCGGCCAGGTAGACGCTGGCAGCGGTGACGGCCGCGATCCCGAAGAGGCCCAGACCGCCGCCGCCGACAAACACGGAGAAGGCGCCGATCGCGGCGGAGACGCCGGTCATGGCAAGCCAGAAAGTCTTGGTGCGCTTGAACGCCGCCTCGAACTGGGCAGGCTTGTAGCGCAGGCAATCCACCAGCGCCCACAGCTCCAGGCCGAAGGCAATCAGCCCCAGGATGAAATAGATGCCGTTCTGGATGGTCGCGATCAAGAATTTTCCGTCCACGGACCAAGCGTACCTGCGAGGGCCCCGCAGCGGGTGCCGGGCTATCCCTCCAGGGAGGCCAGTGCCTGCTCCAGATCCGCCCAGAGGTCCTCGACGTTCTCGATCCCGACGCTCAGCCTGACCAGGTTTTCCGGGACGCTCTCCGGCTCGGCCGTGTGCCGGCGCCGGCGTTCGATGAGGGATTCGACGCCGCCCAGGGACGTGGCCGGGATCCAGAGGCGCAGCGCCCGGACGAGTTCATCCGCGGCCTCCGCTGCACTCCGGGAAGCGTCGCCGGCCACCTGGATGCAGAGGATTGAACCGAAGCCCTTCATCTGCTTCCTGGCGCGCTCATGGCCGGGGTCGGCCGGCAGGCCGGGGAAACGGATGCCCTCCACCCGCGGATGGTGCTTCAGTCGTTCGGCCAGGATCGCGGCCGACGCTTGCGAGCGTTCAACGCGCAAAGCCAGGGTGCGCAGCCCGCGCAACGCGAGCCAGGCCTCGAAAGGCCCGGCGATGCCGCCGTGGATGGTGCGCTGGTGCAGCAGCTCGGCACGGATCTCCGGATTGGAGGTGACGACGGCGCCAAGGACGACGTCGGAATGGCCGGCCAGGTATTTCGTCACCGAGTGGAGCACGACGTCGGAGCCCAGGCTGAGCGGCTGCTGCACCAGGGGTGTGGAGAAGGTGTTGTCGGTGACGACGATCGCCCCGGCGGCATGGGCCGCGTCCGTGAGCGCGCGGACATCCGCGATGCCGAGCATCGGGTTGGTGGGGCTTTCCACCCAGAGCATGTCCGCGGCTTTGCCGTCCACGGGAGCGAGCTGGGCTTTCACGGCGCGGGTGTCCGCGATGTCCACGGTGCGCAGCTCGAGGTGTCCCTTGGCCGCGAGTTCCGAGGCCATCACGAGGGAGCCGGAGTAGCTGTGCGAAGGCATGACCAGGACTCCGCCGGCGGGAATCAGTGACAGGGCCGAACTGACCGCCGCGAGTCCCGAGGCATAGAGCAGGCCGGGAAGCTCCGCGCCTTCAAGCTGCGCGAGCGCCTCCTCGAACGGGTCCCAGGTGGGGTTCGCGTAGCGCCCGTAGCCGCGGTCACCGTCGCCCAGCGCGCCGGTTCCGAAGTAGGTGGAGGACAGGACGATGGGTGGGTTCACGGCTTCGTCGTGTGCGCGTTCGGGGCGGCCTGCCGCCACCACTACGGTATCGGCGGACAGTTCCGCGGCGTGCTCTCGGGAAAGGCTCATGGCTACAAGGGTAATTCGGGAGGGAGCGCGTTACGGTCCGGCCCAGCAGTCGTCTTTACTGTCAGGGTTCCTCTGTAACCTTAGATCCGTGACTACACAGAGCCGAGGAATCTTCATCGCCTTCGAGGGCGGGGACGGAGCGGGCAAGTCCACGCAGGCCGCCCGGCTGGCGCAGGCCCTCGAATCGCTCGGCCACACCGTGCTGCGGACCCGGGAACCGGGCGGAACGCCAATCGGCGAGAAGCTGCGTTCCCTTGTGCTGGACCACGGCCATGGCACCATCGACGCCCGCACCGAGGCCCTGATGTTCGCCGCCTCCCGGGCCGCCCACGCGCACCAGGTGATCCGGCCCGCCTTGGCGGAGGGCGCCGTCGTCATCACCGACCGCTACATCGACTCCTCGGTGGCGTACCAGGGTGCCGGACGCGGGCTGGGCACCGCCGAGGTCCGCAGGCTCAACGAATGGGCCACCGAGAACCTGGAACCTGACCTGACGGTGCTGCTGGACGTCCATCCCGAAGACGGCCGCGAGCGGCGGACCGCCGGCGAGGCCGGGGAAGACCGGCTGGAATCCGAACCCGACGATTTCCATTCCCGCATCCGCCACGCCTTCCTGGACTTGGCTGCGGCGCGGCCCGAGGGATACCTCGTGCTCCCGGCGAAGGCCCCGGTGGAAGACCTCGCCGCACGAATCCTCGAGCGGGTGCGGCAATTGCTGGAGACACCGGTTTCCGGAGGCAGGCCGTGACGGTCTGGGACGACCTTCAGGGCCAGGCGCCGGTGGTGGCCCAGTTGCGGCAAGCCGCACAGGGCGATGGGCTGACACACGCCTGGCTGTTCACGGGCCCGCCGGGTTCCGGCCGCTCCAACGCCGCCAAGGCGTTCGCCGCCGCCCTCAACTGCGAACAGGAAGACGTGGCCCTGCGCGGCTGCGGCGAATGCGCTTCCTGCCATACCATCCTGGCCGAAACCCATTCGGACGTGACTTTCGTCCGCACCGAGAAGGTCACCATCACCATCGAGGAAGCGAGGCAGCTGGTGGCCAAGGCCGGTGACCGGCCGTCGTCGGGCCGCTGGCGGATCATCGTGGTGGAGGATGCCGACCGCATGGCCGAGCGCACCACCAACGTGCTCCTGAAAGCGATCGAGGAACCGACGCCCCGCACCATCTGGATGCTGTGCGCCCCCTCCCCCGCGGACGTGCTGGTCACCATCCGCTCGCGTTGCCGCCCGGTGGGGCTGCGGCTTCCTCCGCCAGCGGACGTCGCCGCGCTTCTGGTAAAGCGCGACGGCGTCGAACCCGGCCTGGCTGAACGTGCGGCGCGGGCTGCGCAAAGCCACGTGGGGATAGCCCGGCGCCTGGCCCGTGATCCCGAAGCCCGCGAGCGGCGGCTGGAAACGGTCCGTTTCCCTTTGGGGCTGCGAGGGGTGACCGCCGCCGTCATGATGGCCGAGAAGCTCGTGAAAATCGCCACGGATGAGGCGAACAGTTCGAATGAAGAGCGTGACGCCACGGAGAAGGCCTCGCTCCTGGCGACCCTCGGGGCACCGGACACGGGAACCCTGCCCCCGGCCATGCGGAGCCAGGTCAAGCAACTCGAAGACGACCAGAAGCGCCGCGCCAAGCGCTCGGTCACGGACTCCCTGGACCGCACGCTCACGGACCTGCTCTCCTTCTACCGCGACGTCCTGGTGATCCAGCTGGGGAACGCCGTGGAACTGGTCAACGTTGAACTCAAGAATGAGCTGGAGGCCTACGCCGCCGCCTCGACGCCCGAGACCACCCTGGCCCGGATGGATGCCATCAACAAGGCGCGGGTCCGGATCACCACGAGCAACGTGGCACCGCTGCTCGCAGTAGAGTCCATGGCAAGCAGCCTGATCCAGTAACAGCCGGAACCCTGCCACCCGCATCCCGTGCAGCAATGAGGAGAACCGCATGAACCCCGCAACACCCTGGCCCGGACAGCCCCGGCGGAGCCCTCTGCGCAGGGTTACGGGCGTCATTGCGGCGGCGCTTTCACTTGGTCTCCTGCTCAGCGGCTGCGTGTTCTCCCTCCCCTTCGGCGGCAACCCCGGAGGGACTTCGACGAGCGGAAGCGGCCAGAATCAGGACGCCCGGCCCTCCGTGCCGAAAGGACTTGAGTCCTTTTACACACAGCACGCGGACTGGAGCTCCTGTGAAAAGGGCTTCCAGTGCGCCAACATCAAGGTTCCCACCGACTACGCGCACCCCGAGGCGGGCAGCATTGTCCTCGCCGCGATCCGGCTCCCTGCCCGCAGCGGCAAGAAGGGCTCCATCCTGGTGAACCCTGGAGGCCCGGGCGCTTCCGGGTATGACTTCGTCAAGGACGCGGCACGGACCCACTTCACGGCGAAACTGCGGGCCGGCTTCGACATGGTGGGCTTCGACCCGCGCGGCGTGAAGCGGTCCGCTCCGGTGACCTGCCTCAGCGACAGCGAACGGGACGCAGCCCGCGAAAAGGTGTACCGGTACAACACCGATGCAGGCCTCCAGTCGGCCATCGCCGACAACAAGGAAGTCATTGCCGAGTGCGTGGCGAAATCCGGCCCGGCCCTTGCCCACATCGACACCGTGAGCTCGGCGAAGGACATGGACATCCTCCGGGCCGTGCTCGGCGACGCCAAGCTGAACTACCTGGGCTACTCCTACGGAACGGCGCTCGGGGCAACGTATGCGGAACTTTTCCCGGACAACGTGGGCAGGCTCGTGCTCGACGGAGCCCTGAACCTGGCGCTCAACTACGAGGACCTGACGGCGCAGCAGGTGGACGCTTTCGAGAAGGCCCTGCGCCGCTACGTGGAGGACTGCCTGGGACAGGCAAACTGCCCCATGTCCGGCAGCGTGGACGAAGCGATGGGACAGATCCGGGAGCTGGTGGCTGCCGTTGAAGCCCATCCTGAACGGGCAACCGATGGCCGCCTGGTCACGGGACCCACCTTGGTGAGCGGCCTGTACACGCCGCTCTACGACGACTCCTCATGGCCGGCCCTCACCGAGGCGCTTGGCGCGGCATTCGACGGCGATGTGTCCCTCATGCTGCGCATCGCCGACATCGGGGCCGACCGTAATCCGGATGGCACATACAACTCCAATACCGGCTTCGCCTTCAACGCCATCAACTGCCTCGACTACCCCATGGTCACCGATACCGCAGGCATGCGGGCCGAAGCAGAACACCTTACGAAGCTGGCTCCCACCTTCGGGCCGTACTTTGCCTACGGCGGGCTGAACTGCAGGGACTGGCCGTTCAAGCCGGCCGGCTCCCCTGCACCGGCCAAGTACAGCGGCCAGTCCCCGATCGTTGTCATCGGCACCACCGGCGACCCCGCCACCCCCCTCCCCTGGGCCGAGGCCATGCGCAAGCAGCTCGGCAACGCGTCCCTGGTGACCTGGAAGGGCGAAGGCCACACCGCGTACGGCCGCTCCAACCGCTGCGTTTCCACCGCCGTCGACGACTACTTCCTGGACGGCAAGCTGCCCGCCGACGGCACCCACTGCTGACGGGGCGCCCGGCTACAGCCGGGCCGCCTCGCTACAGCCTGGCCGCGCGGGGTTCCAGCAGTGCCGGCAGGTTCCGGATCGAAGGTACGACGGCGGTGGCCCCGGCGGCGCGTAACGTCGCCTCCGAATGGGCACCGCTGAGGACTCCCACTACGGCGGAGGCCCCCGCCCGGACACCGGAAACCATGTCCGAACTGGTGTCCCCTACGACCGCGACTTCGCGGACATCGTCCAGGTCGAGGGCGAGCAGCGCGGTGAGGATCATGTCCGGGTAGGGGCGGCCGCGGCCGGCGTCGTCCGGGCACAGGCTGAGGTCCGCCTCCCCCATCCAGCCAAGGGATTCAAGGACCATGTTCTGGGTATGGCGGCCGAAGCCCGTTGCCAGGCAGACCTTCATGCCGGCGTCGCGCAGCCAGGCGATGGTTTCCGCAGCTCCCGGAATGGGGCGGACCCCGCCGTCGGCGATCAGTTCGTCGTAGGCCAGTTCAAAGGTCTTGTTGGCACTTTCGGCCAGGCGCAGGTCCTCGAAGAGGTGTGTGAAGACGGTCAGCTTCGAATACCCCATGGTGTCCCGGGCGTAGCCGAGCATGCTCTCGAAGCGCCTGGACCCCGGCCCCACGCCGTGTTCGAGCAGGGCCCGGGCCATGGCCTGCTCGGTGCGGCCATCGTCGGTGATGGTGGTGCCGACCATATCCAGGACCGCCAGCCGCAGGCGCGGAGGCCTTGCAAGGCCTTCAAGGTTCCCGGCTGACCCCATGCTGTCGATGTTCATCGTTCCCCTTTGCTGGCGGACCCCGCGGGTCCCGGCGTCGGTGGCCGGCATCAACCACCATGGTGTTCCGCCCAGCTTCAGCCCGGCCCGCGACGGCCCGCTGAACCATGGCTGACAGGCGGATGAACTCCGTCCCAACGCTGCTACCGGCCGTCCGGAGCGCAGGCTTCCGGTTGCCCGATCGGCCGGGTTCCCGGCGGCCCGGGGGGGCAGGCCTCCGGTGGCCCGGAACCGTTTTGACCCGGGCGCGGTGGCTCCATTACAGTTGTGTCTTGCGTGATTCAGCCGGTCCTTCCGGAAGAACCGCGGTGCTTCCTTAGCTCAGTCGGTAGAGCGTTTCACTCGTAATGAAAAGGTCATCAGTTCGATTCTGATAGGAAGCTCGAAAAAGCCCCGCCATTCCTTGGAATGGCGGGGCTTGTTTGTTTTCTGCCGCAGTCCAGGGCCGGCAACCCGCAGTAATTCCGCGGCAACGTGCACGAAATGATTCCCGGCTACGTTTTGGGTAGCCCCTGCATAGCCAGTGGGCGTGCCCCGATTGCGATGCCGCTGCCCGTCGCATGGCGGGCAGGAAGAAGGAATTCCCCAGCCATGGCCAACCGCCTCCTGACGTATCTCCGCGCCGGATACCACCGATGCAAGGCTTCCATCGGCCAGTCATTCGTGATGGCTCTGTGTGCAGTGACGGCCTATCTGTTTGCTGAGCATGTCCTCGGCCACGCAAGTCCTGTGTTCGCCGCCGTTGCTGCCTTGCTCACACTGCAGTTCTCCGGAGACTGGCGCACGCGCAGAGCTTTGGAGGTGGCCATCGGGTGCATGCTCGGCGTGACAGCGGGCGTAGTGCTCACCCGCATCCTGGGGAACGGCCCGGCACAAGCAATACTGATTGTTTTCGTTGCCACGTTGATGGCCCGGTTCCTCAACAAGGGCGCAGTATTCGCCACACAGATGGCGATTCAGGCAGCCCTCGTGGCGATGATCCCCTCCGCCCAGGGTTCTTCACTGCACACGATCCTCGATGCCTCGGTTGGCGGGGCCATCGCCTGGATTGCCACGGCCGTTGTGCCGACAGTGCGGCTCAAAAGGCCGCGCGAAGCCATCCGCAAACTGACCCATGAAATCTCCGCTGTGCTTCTCGGCACCTCGGAAGCACTCGAGGCGAACGATTCAACCCTGGCGTGGCACGCCCTCATACGGGCACGGAACAGCCAATCCGTCATTGTCGAAGCCAAGGAAGTCATGGGCAAGGCGCGGGAAGGAACCATCATCTCCCCGTTCCAGTGGCGCCACAGGGAGCACATCCGGCGTTCTTTGCTAACGGCGGAAAAGCTGGACCTTGCGCTCAGGAACAGCCGTGTCTTCAGCCGACGACTCACTCACTCCATCAACAATCTGGCCCTCCCGGAGGAGGGAGCGCTCCAATTTTCGCGCTTCCTGAAGCACACGGCCCAGCTCGTGGCCGGGCTCGGCGAGAACTACTGCGAGCGGGACCCGAAACGCAGGGAGTCCGGAATCCGGCAAACCCTGAGCCAGCTGATGCACTTGGCGGCTGAGCTGGCGCCGGACCGCTTCCACGCGGCAACGGTGGAGGGCCAGGCCCTGATCCTGACATTCCGCCCATTCATGGTCGACCTGATGGAAGCCGCCGGCGCCACCCACACTGAAGCCCTCGCAGTACTTCCGAACTTGGCGTCCTTCAGCAGTCCTGCCGAGGACCTTGACCTGCAGCCCTCCGCGGCTCAACGATCCGCAGCTGCGTCTATGGCACCAGGACGTAACGGCCCCTGACGCCTCCCGCCGCGACGGCGGCAATCGCCTCGGCAGCCCGTTCCAAAGGCCAGGCCGCGAACACCCGGGGCGCCAGCACGCCGTCGGCCGCCAAACCAAGGTGCGTGGCGACTTCGGTGCTTTCCGGCACGGCCACCAGTGCCGTCGTCGTCACCCGCTCGGAGACCGGCAGGGCCGGCGGAACCAGCCCCACGTACCTCCCGCCGTCGGCCACGGCGTCCACCGCCGGCTCCCCCAGCGCCGCCGCATCCAGCACCGCATCGAAACGGGCCGCCCCGAGGCCGGCGACGATTTCCTCGGCGCCGGCCTCACGGAGGAAGCCGACGTCGGCCGGCCGGGCGAGTGCCGCGACCCGCCACCCGGCGCGGCGGGCCAGGGTGACGGCAAGGCCTCCGACCGCGCCCGCCGCTCCGGTGACGAGCAGGGTGCCGGACGGTTCCCCCGCGAGGGCGATGGCCTGGGCGGCAGTCGAGGAATTCAGCGGAATGGTCGCCGCCTCGACGAAGTCCAAGGCGTCGGGGATGATCGCGAGCGATGCGGCCGGCAGCACCACCTGATGGGCGAAGGTGCCGCGGGGTGAAACGAAGTCGCCGCGGAATCCGGCGACCCGCACACCCGGGGCCAGTTCCGGCCGTTCAACGGCGACGCCGGCCCCGACGGCGAGCACGGTTCCCGCAACATCCGCGCCGAGCCCGATCGGGGCGTCCGCCGGCACCCATCCCAGCTCCCGCGGCACGCCGGCCTCGATCATGGCGTCGACAGGGTTCACCGCGGCGGCCCGTACTTCGAGCAATACCTCGCCGGGGCCGGGCGCCAGCTCCTCCAGTTCGGCGAGCTCGATTCCGTTGGGCGTGGCAATGGCTGTCTTCATTTGTCCTCCTTGAAGGATTGGCGTGTTTTCCTATCCGATCCTTCCGGCCTTACTCTCTTTTGGTAAGTAGGCACCTGAGAGTGCGTATCCCCCGCGGAGGTAAGCATGGCCACGACAACGGCGGCGCAGCGGCGCACTGCACAGAAGTACGACTATGACGCGTACCTGGCGGCGTGCCCCAGCCGCCAGCTCCTGGAGCGGATTTCAAACAAGTGGGTGGTCCTGGTCCTCACCGAACTGGGAGAAGGCCCTGCCCGGTACTCCGAGATCGCCCGGGTTGTAGCAGGGGTCAGCCAAAAAATGCTGACACAGACCTTGCGGAACCTCGAACGTGACGGCTTGGTGCACCGGGACGTCGAAGCCACCGTCCCGGTGACGGTGACCTACTCCCTGACGGAACTCGGAAGTTCCCTGTTGAAGGTCATGGGCCAGCTGAAGCTGTGGGCAGAAGACAACATGCCCGAGGTGTTCGCTGCCAGGGGACGCTACGACGAGGCGTAGGCGCGCCGGCCACGCAGGAGGGGCCCGCACTCCACGAGTGCGGGCCCCTCCTGCGGTCTTTCAGCCTATCCGGGCGGTGGCTGGCCGTGCCGGTCAGGCGAAGTCGGAAACCGCCGGGTCCGGTCCGATGCGGCCGTCCGCGCCGCGGTCCAGGCCGTTGATGGCCTCGATGTCCGCTGCGTCGAGCGTGACGCCGAGGGATTCGAAGTTCTCCACGATCCGGGATTCGGTGACGGACTTCGGGATCACGACGTTGCCGATGGCCAGGTGCCAGGCGACGACGACCTGAGCCGGAGTTGCGCCGTGCTTCGCGGCGATGCCCGCAATCGTCCCGTCGGACAGCAGTTCGCCGCCCTGGCCAAGCGGGGACCAGGCCTGGGTCAGGATGCCGTTGGCTGCGTTGAACTCGCGCAGCTCCGCCTGGTTGAAGAACGGGTGCAGCTCGATCTGGTGGATCGCCGGTACCACTCCGGTCTCGTCGATCAGGCGCTGCAGGCCCTCCTTGCTGAAGTTGGAAACGCCGATGCTCTTCACGCGTCCGCGCTTCTGCAGCTCGATCAGCGCCTTCCAGGTGTCCACGTACTTGTCCTGCTTGGGCTGCATCCAGTGGATCAGGTAGAGATCCAGGGTTTCCAGGCCGAGGCGGTCCATGGAAGATTCAAACGCTTCGAGCGTGGACTCATAGCCCTGGTCGGCGTTCCACAGCTTGGTGGTAATGAAGATTTCCTCAGGCTTCAGACCGGAGGTTGCGATCGCGCGGCCCACACCCGCCTCGTTGCCGTAGATCCTGGCAGTGTCGATATGGCGGTAACCTGCCTCGAATGCCTGGCGGACTACCTTTTCGGCTACATCGTCCTCAACCTGCCACACCCCGTAGCCGAGCTGGGGAATGGAGTTGCCGTCGTTAAAAGTCAGATTCGGAGACGAAGTCATGGACACATCCTGCCAGCCCCGCAGATACCGTCGCCATGGTTTCCGCAGCAGCTAAGCTCCGCGCTTAATTCCCGTCATGCGGGAATAATCCGGGTTCCCGGGAACGTCTCCGTGCTGGTTGCGCATGGGTTAGCTGCGCATGAGGCGCTCGGCCTCGTCCACGTGCTCGTGGACAGCCTCCGCCCGCCGGCGCACGGACGCCGCACCCGCCGTGGCCGCGGGGATGGCGAGCCGCAGCATCGCGGCTGCCTCCGCCGTCGTCGCAAGCGAGTTTCCCGCCTTGGACAGGGCCCGGTGCACATCCGCCAACTGGCCCGGAATGTCCAGGCCCTCGCTGGGCACGAGCCGCTGGGCCTCGATGCACACTCCGCGCACCCGGGCGGACAGCCCGGCAAGCTCATTGGCGATGACAACGAGCTCGCCGTACAGTTGCTCGTCCTCCACACCTTCGAGCACCTGGTGGTACCGGTCGAGGCCCCGGTGGAAACGATCGTGGGCACGCCGCCACAGGCCCTTGCCGAGTTCGGCGTCATCCCTCCGCCCTTGGCGGAGCTCCCCAAAGATACCCAAGCGACGCTCAGAGGTACTGGCCGGGACCATGGTCCGCATCGTCGGCGACCCCGGTCTGGCCTTTTCCGGGTTCCCCCCGGCGGGCGGGAGCCCGCTGCGGTTCGCCGTTGGCCCCGATGACGACGCCGGGCGCGATCATGGTCCCGGGCGGCAGCTGCCGCAACTGCATTTGCGTGGTGGCATGCTCCCGGGCGGCCTGCTGTGCGGCGAGTGCAGCTTGGATGCCGTGGAAGAGCCCTTCCAGCCAGCCCACCAGCTGGGCTTGTGCGATACGCAGCTCGGCGTCCGACGGCGGAGCGCCCTCCGGGAGCGGCAGGCTGATCCGTTCAAGTTCCTCGACAAGTTCCGGCGCCAGGCCGTCCTCGAGCTCCTTGATGGACCGTTCGTGAATCTCGGCGAGCCTGCCACGGGCGGCGTCGTCCAAGGGGGCTGCCTTCACTTCTTCGAGCAGCTGCCTGACCATGGTCCCGATCCGCATGACCTTCGCGGGTTCATCGATCAGGTCCTGAAGGGAACTCTGCTTCTTTCCCCCGGGTTTGTATCCGTTTCCCTTGGCTTCTGTGGTTTCCGCAGCCTTTGCCGCGATGTCATCATCCAGAGTGGTTCCTTCCACTGGAATGTCATCAGAGTCGTCGCTGCTGTCCTGAGGGGCGTCCACATCACTCATGGCTTCATACTCTCATGCACCGCAAGCCGTCCGCCGCCCGATTCGTCACCCTGCATGCTGCGTTGAGCAGCATCTCGTTCAACAGCACCTTCCCTGCGGATTCGAGTCCTGGCGGTCCATCCGGTCCCGCCAGAACTGGCTCTCACTCATCGGCGCCATAGGATGGCCGCAGGCCTCATGGTGTTCCAGGTATTTCCGGTAGGCGTCGGCCCCCATCACACCCCGGAAATATGCAGCGAATCCCCGGAGCCAGCGTCGCAGTGTTTCCGTTAGCAGTTCCATCAGTGATGGCCCGGCCGGTCGAGGAGCTTGGCTGCGGGGACCTTCGCCCATACCGCGGCCAGCTCACGCTCAGCCGCCGTCGGGATCAGCCCGGACGGTGCAAAGACCCGCGACGGCCGCGGTGCGTCCTCGTGGCTGGGGCCGCCGCCGTCACGGAAGGCCTTCAGCGTGGCAGTAATGGCGGCGATGATCACGATGATGCTCAGCACCACGAAGACCACCGAGAGGACGCCTTGGACCATGGTGTTTCGGAATACTGCTTCTATGGCGGCCACGGTCTTGGCCGTGCCGAAGGAGGTCTTGCCTTCGGCCAAGGCCTTGGCGAAGGCGGCGTTGTTGGCGAAGTACCCCACCGCAGGCACAGGCGAGAAGATCTTCTGGAAACTCGCAGTGATGGTCACGACGGCGGCGAACGCCAGCGGTACCCCGACAATCCACAGGAACCTGAAAGATCCCCGTTTCGCGGCGATGGCCATGCAGACGGCGAGGGCGATCGCGGCGAGCAACTGGTTGGCGATGCCGAACAGCGGGAAGAAGGTATTGATGCCGCCCAAGGGGTCGGTGACGCCGAGGATCAGGATGTAACCCCAACCCGCGACCATGACCGCGGTGCACAGCCAAGCTCCGGGACGCCAGGACGCTTCCTTGAACCTCGGGACGAAGTTTCCGATCGAGTCCTGCAGCATGAACCGGGCCACCCGGGTGCCGGCGTCCACGGCGGTCAGGATGAACAACGCCTCGAACATGATGGCGAAGTGGTACCAGAACGCCATCATCGCGGTGCCGCCAATGAATTGCTGCATGATGTGCGCCAGGCCGACTGCCAGGGTCGGCGCACCGCCCGAACGCGAGACGATGCTCGGCTCGCCGACGTTTTGGGCTGTCTGCGCCAGGTCCGCCGGAGTCAGGTTGACGCCGGACAAGCCCAGGCTGTTGACCCATTGGGCGGCGGTTTCGACCGTGCCGCCGGTGAGGGCCGCAGGGGCGTTCATGGCGAAGTAGATACCGCGGTCAATGGAGATCGCTGCCACCAGTGCCATGATGGCGACGAAGGATTCCATGAGCATGCCGCCGTAGCCGATGAAGCGGGTCTGGCGCTCCTTCTCCACCAGCTTGGGCGTGGTGCCCGAGGAAATCAGGGCATGGAAGCCGGAAAGTGCACCGCAGGCGATGGTGACGAACAGGAACGGGAACAGGGCCCCGGAGAACACGGGACCGTTCTCCCGGCCCGCAAATTCGCTGAAGGCCGGCACTGTGATTTCGGGGCGCACCACAATGATGGCCACGGCCAGCATGACGATCACGCCGATCTTCATGAACGTGGACAGGTAGTCCCGCGGCGCGAGAAGCAGCCAGACCGGCAGGATGGCGGCGATGAAGCCGTAGACGATGATTCCCCAGGCGATGGTTGTCTTGTCCAGATGGAAGAAGGACGCGCCCCACGGCGTGCCGGCCACCATGCCGCCGCCGATGATCGCGGCCATCAGCAGCACGAAGCCGATGATCGAAACTTCCATGACCTTGCCGGGACGGATGAAGCGCAGGTAGACGCCCATGAACAGGGCGATCGGGATGGTCATCCCCACTGAGAAGACGCCCCACGGGCTCTCGCCCAAGGCGTTGACCACCACCAGTGCCAGGATGGCCACGATGATGATCATGATGAGCAGGGTGGCCACAAGGGCCGCCGTTCCGCCGATCACGCCGAGCTCTTCCCGCGCCATCTGGCCCAGGGAACGGCCACCGCGGCGCATGGAGAAGAACATCACCAGGTAGTCCTGGACAGCCCCGGCGAGGACGACGCCGATGATGATCCAGATGGTGCCCGGCAGGTACCCCATCTGGGCGGCGATGATCGGCCCCACCAAGGGACCGGCGCCGGCGATCGCGGCGAAGTGGTGGCCGAAGAGCACATTCCGGTCCGTCCGGACGTAGTCCTTCCCGTCCGCCTTGTATTCGGCCGGAGTTGCCCGCCGGTCGTCGGGCTTCAGAAGGTAGCGTTCGATCACCCGGGAGTAGAAGCGGTACCCGATGAGGTACGTGCAGACTGCCGCGAAGACGAACCAGACGGCGTTGACGGTCTCGCCGCGGACCAGGGCGACCATGAACCAGGCCACGGCTCCGAGCAGCGAAATGGCCACCCAAAGGGCGATTTTCCCGGGAGTCCAGCGCCGCTCCTCCACTTCCCTGACGGCGTCGTCAACTGCGGGCGGCGGCAGCTCCGGATCGAGTTCGAGGACGTCAGTTTGAGCGGATTCCGGGCCTTTCCCGTTCGGCTGTGTACCCATGGCTCCTCCTTGAGACCGGTTCCTGAGAACAGTGGTTTGGCGTTAGGCGCACTGTAGCAAGGCCCCCGGACAAAGCCATGTCAAACGAAAGGCCGCTGCTCAGCGGGCGGCCGCCGGATCCGCCTCGGGCAGGACAGGGGCGATCTGCCCGGTGTGGACCAGCCGCGCCTCGCACAGGTCCAGCCAGCGCACCTCGGCCTCCAGCTGGAACACCAGGGAATCCAGGACCATGAGCCGGGCGGTGTCGGCGGCGCGGGACGTGCCGGAGGCATCCTTGCGCAGCTGGCTGAGTTCCTGCAGTTTCGCGAGCGAGGCTGCCCGCTGCTCCTGGATGATTGCAGGCAGGTCCGCTTCGGGCAGTGTGGCGGCGAGCGACAGCTTGATGGCGAGCTCGTTCCGTGGCGGGGCTTCGCGGCCCACCGCCGTCGAAAGCCACTGCCCCAGTTCGTCCCGGCCGGCCGGGCTGAGGCTGTAGATGACATGGCCCTCGCCATCGGCCCCCTCCCGGGTGACCATGCCGTCCCGCTCCAGCCGGTCCAGCGTGGAGTAGACCTGCCCGATGTTCAGCGGCCAGACTGCACCGGTCCGGGCCTCGAACTCGGCCCGGAGGTCATAGCCGTAGCGGGCTTTGTCCTGGAGCAGTGCCAGGATGCCGTGCCGGATTGCCATGTCCCTCCTAAGCGGACGCCGCCCGCACTGTTCAGAGAAGCAGCAGGTTAGAGAAGCAGGAGCACCTTGCCCACATGCTCGCCGGAATCGAAGTATTGGTGGGCCTCGCGGACCTGCTCCAGCGGGAACGATCTGGCCACGAGCGGCTTGATGCGGCCGTCTGCGAACATGGGCCACACGTTCTCACGGACCCCATTCATGATCATGCCCTTTTCCGCGACCGGACGGGAACGCAGGGTGGTTCCGATGACCGCCGCGCGCTTGCTGAGCAGCTGGCCAAGATCGATTTCGCCCTTGGCGCCGCCCTGCAAGCCAATGACCACCAGCCGCCCGTACTCAGCGAGGGCTTCAACGTTCTGCTTCAGGTATTTCGCCCCGACAACGTCGAGGATCACGTCCGCGCCCCGGCCTCCGTTTTGCGCCTTGAGGCTCTCCGCGAAGTCCTCTTCGACGTAGTTGATCACGATGTCCGCGCCCAGGAATGCCTTCGCGGTTCCGAGTTTTTCGTCGGTGCCGGCGGTGGCCGCCACGACCGCGCCGTAGGCTTTGGCGAGCTGAACGGCGATGGTGCCGATGCCGCCGGTGGCACCGTGGATCAGCACCGTTTCGCCCGGTTGCAGCTGGGCGGTCATGACCAGGTTGGAGTAAACGGTTGCCGCCACTTCAGGCAACGCGGCAGCGGTGACGAGGTCCACGCCGTCGGGCACTTTGAGGACCTGTTCGGCCGGGACCGCGACCTGCTGTGCGTAACCGCCGCCGGCGAGCAGCGCCACCACTTTGTCGCCCACCGTGAAGGGCTTGCTGACGTCCGGACCGAACGCCGCGATGCGGCCGGAAACCTCCAGGCCGGGCACCTCGGAAGCTCCGGCCGGCGGCGGGTAGAAGCCGCGCCGCTGCTGGACATCCGCCCGGTTCAGTCCGGCCGCGACGACGTCGATCAGCACCTCGCCGGGGCCGGGAACCGGCGCGGGAACCTCACGGACCTCAAGGACCTCAGGCCCTCCGGGTTCCGAAATGTAGACGGCTTTCATGCGTGCTCCCGATTTCTTGCGTGGTGGTGCGCGGCCGCGGCGGCCAAAGAGCGCTGCAGGTTTTTTGAAGCAGCCAACTCCCTATGAAACACTACTAGGCAGGGAAGGTTGTCCGAGCGGCCTAAGGAGCTGGTCTTGAAAACCAGTGTGCGGTAACCCCGTACCAAGGGTTCAAATCCCTTACCTTCCGCGTAGCGCAGTGTTTGCGCAGGCCAGAGGCCGGTTGACGGCCCACTCCGGTGGGACGTCAACCGGCCTTCGGTGTTTCCCGGCGCTCCGGCGGCACCTGGCCCCGCCGCTATGTTCCCGGGCTGGCGCCCCGCCGTCGCGTGCGTGAGAATGGCCGCATGTGCGGACGATTCAGTGTGGGTTTCGAAGCCGACGATCTCTCCCGGAAGCTTGATGCCCTGCTCCGGGACGACACCGTGTACCCCTCCCCTGCCCTTCAGTTCAATCCGACCGATCCCGTCACCTTCCTGCGCGGGCGCACCGGCGACGACGGAACGCTCCGGCGGGAGCTCGCCGTCGGGCGGTGGGGGCTGATCCCGAGCTTTGCGGAGTCCTTCGAATCGCGGCTGCCCAGCTGGAACGCCCGTTCGGGAACGGCGGCAACGCTGCCCAGTTTCAAGGGCTCCCTCCAGAAGTGGCGGGCCGTGGTGCCGGTCTCGGCCTACTACGAGTACAAGAAGTCCGGCCCCGGCCGGAAGGACCCGAAGCAGCGGTACATCGTGGAACCCGCCGACGACATCATCACCTTCGCCGGGCTCTTTGCCTTCTGGCGTGACGAGTCCATCGACGACCGCAAGGACCCGCGGGCCTGGCGGCTGTCCTGCAGCATCCTGACCATGCCGACGCCGCCCGCGGAGGCGCATGAAGGCCTGCACAATCTGCACGACCGTCTTCCCGTTCCCCTGGCTCCGGGAATGCTCAATGACTGGATCGACCCGGAGGAGAAGGACGGCGCCAGCCTGCTTGATGCCGCCTTGTCCGAAGCCTACGACGTCGCTTCGTCCTGGAAGCTGCGCCCCGTTGACCTCGTGGACGGGAACACCCGCCTGGTGGAGGTCCCCAACCCGGTGGCCTGACGGCGCAGCCGCCCGCGAGGCCACCTAGGCCTCGCCCGGCACTTGCGGGCTGCCGCGGGCCACCCGCAAGTCCCGCCGCACGTCCGTATCCTTCAACCAGGTGTGCCGTTCACCGGGTTTGAAGGGGTCCGGCCACCACTGGACCAAGACGCGGCCGGGCGCCGTGCGCACCACCATGGCCGGGACGTATTGCCCGTACCGCGGCCATTCAAGGTAAGCCAGCACCGGCACCTTCCCCACCTTGGAAAGCGCCTGGGTCTCCCTGGGAAGGGGAGTCTTCGCGGCGTTCAGGGGTGACGGGTGAAGCCGTTCCGCGCTGTCTTCAGGCATGGCCGAAGGCTACGCCCGGGCACCGACAGCAACAAGGATCCCGGTCCGGCGCCCGGTCCGGGTCCCGATCATTGAAACTGTCCGACCCCCGGCATAGGGTGCTGTCTGTCTCCACCAAATGCCCAAAAACCCGGGGCCACCCGCCCCGGGACAAACTCGAGGAGCAACATGCCAACCCCTGAGATCACGCCCGGCGCACCCTGCTGGATCGACCTGATGACCTCGGACACCGAAAAGGCGAAGGCCTTCTACAACGAGCTGTTCGGCTGGAGCTACGAAACCGGCGACGAAGAAAAGTACGGCGGCTACATCACCGCCTGGAAAGACGGCAAGATGGTGGCCGGCATCATGCAGAAGCAGGAAGACATGGGCCCCATGCCGGATGTCTGGTCCACGTACCTGCGCACCGAGGACATCAACGCCACCGCTGCGGCTGCAGCAGCCAACGGCGGCCAAGTCTTCCTGGAGCCCATGGAGGTGCCCGAGCAGGGCAGCATGGCCATGGTCGGCGACCCCTCGGGCGCTGCGATCGGGCTCTGGCAGTTCGGCGAGCACAAGGGCTACTAGCTCGCCGCGGAAACCGGCGCCCCCGCCTGGCATGAACTCCATTCAAAGGACTACGAGAACGCCGTGGCTTTCTACCGCGAGGTCTTCGGCTGGGAAACCAGCGTCGTCGGTGACACTCCTGAGTTCCGTTACACCACGCTCGGCGCCGGGGACGACGCCAAGGCCGGGATCATGGATGCTTCGGGATTCCTGCCGGCACAGGCGCCTTCCTATTGGACCGTGTATTTCGCCGTGGACAACGCCGACGCAACCATCGAGCAGGCTGTTGCCTTGGGCGCCACGGTCATCCAGCCCGCGGAAGACACCCCCTTCGGGCGCCTCGCTGCACTCACCGATCCCACGGGAGCAGTGTTCCGCTTGGTCCAGGACGTCAATCTGAAGGGCTGATGCCTCGCAGGCTCCCCGGCCGGCGCGACGCCGCCCGGGGGCCGCTTCCGCCGGCGCAGGGGGATCGGCCGGCCGCACCCGCACCCGCACCCGCACAGGTCCCCATTCCCTGCGTCCTTCGCCCGGACCGATCCGGGAGGCCAGGAGCAATTGAAAAGACCAGTTGAAATGAGGACCGCGATGCCCATTGCGCGCAGCGCCAAGGACCACACCGGCAAGAGAACCCTGGCCGCGGCCGCCATCCTGTGCACGCTCACCCTCGCCCTTGGCGCGTGCTCCTTGCTCAACGGTGGGGACGCCAAGCGGGACCCGTCCGGTGTGGCCACCGAAACCTCGAAGGCCGACGCATTCAAGGTGAAGGTGGGCGACTGCCTCGAAAAGCCCAGCGGTTCGGAAGTCAAGGACGTCACCATCATTCCGTGCCCCCAGGACCATGATTTCGAGGCCTTCGCGGCCACGAACCTGGATTTTTCCACGTACCCCGGGGACACGGTCATCACTCAGAAAGCCGAAGAATTCTGCGGCAAGGAATTCACTGCCTTCGTTGGGATGCCCTTCGACGACTCCGCGCTCGAAATGACTTACTTCTTTCCCACCCGCGAGAGCTGGAAGACCGGGGACAAGGAAATTGTCTGCCTGGTCGGTGCGGCCGCTGGTGCCCAGAGCAAGGGTAGCCTGAAGGGCTCCAAGAAATAGCACTCCGCTACCGGGGGGCAACCCCCGGTTCATTTTGTGCTGCTGGAATGCGGCCAGCACTGCTTTGTCCTCTTACTGCACGGTCCGATCACCGCCGCCAGCCACCACATGGCGGACGGTGCACCCAGAACCCGACCGGTTCTCGAGAGAAAGTCAGAACGGATGCATAGCAAACACTGGAAGTTCCTGTTGGGATCGGCGCTGTCGGCAGCTTTGCTGGCGGCACCCCTTTCTGCCTTGCCCGCGGTCGCTACGGGGGAAACACCCCCTGCGGCCCCCGGCGTGGTCATCAACGAGGCCTACCTCAGCGGCGGAAGTTCCGGCGCCGCGTTCCGGAACAAATTCGTGGAGCTCTACAACAACAGCGACGCCGCAGTGGACCTTGGCGGCTGGTCCCTGCAGTACCGCTCCGGGATCAGCACTTCCGCACCGGGCGGGGTCACGGCACTGTCCGGAAGCATTCCGGCCAAGGGCTACTTCCTCGTCAAGGGAGCCAGCAACAACGCCGCCTCCACGGCCCCGGCGTTACCGGCCGCCGACGTCGACGGTTCCGGCAGCTTCAATCCTTCCGGTACCAGCGGGACCATCGTCCTGGCCAGGCAGGCAGCGGCCGTGAATCCCCTGCCCGCGGGGTCCGTCACGGGGAACGCTGCCGTGGCCGATCTCATCGGCTACGGCACTTCGAACACCTTTGAAACCGCGGCGGCCACCGCGCCGGCGGGGAACACCGACGTCAAGAGCCTGAACCGCAGCAACGGTGCGGACAGCGACAACAATTCCGCCGACCTTGCACTGAGCGCCTCCATCACCCCCACCGCCTCGGGTCCCGTGACGCCGCCGGTCGAGCCAGGTGCCAGGACCATCGCCGAAATCCAAGGCACCGGAGCCGCAAGCCCGCTCGCGGGCAGCACCGTCACCACCCGCGGCAAGGTCACCGCCGTGTACGCCACCGGCGGTTTCAACGGCTACTACGTCCAGACACCGGGCAGCGGCGGGGACACGGATCCGGCGGCCAGGTCGGCGTCGGACGCTTTGTTCGTCTATTCACCGTCGACGGCGGTCAGCGTGCACGCAGGCGACTACCTGGAACTCACCGGCGCGGTGAGCGAATTCGCGAACCAGACCCAGCTGACCGTCGACGCCGCCGGGCTCAAGGTGCTGGCCGAGGCCGCGCCCGAGGTGAAGCCCAGCAACTTCGCCCTGCCCGCCGACGACGCCACCCGCGAGCGCTACGAAGGCATGCTCGTGGCGCCCCAGGGTGCCTACACCGTCACGGATAACTACGCCCTCAACCAGTACGGTGAAATCGGGCTGGCTGCGGGCACCACACCGCTGGTCCAGCCGAACGCCCTGGCGGCGTACGGCACGCCGGAGAACACCGCCGCGGCCGCCGCCAACGCCCTGCGCGGCATCAAGCTCGACGACGGCGCCTCCACCAACTTCCTCAAGGACGCCGCCACGAAGGCCCTGCCGCTGCCCTACCTCAGCACCGCCGACCCTGTCCGGGTCGGCTCGGCCACGACCTTCCGCACCAACGTCATCCTGGGCTACGGAAACAACTCGTGGAAGTTCCAGCCGCTCTCCCAGCTGACCCCGGCAAATGCCGACACTGTTCAGCCGGCGTCCTTCGCCGCCAGCCGTCCGGCCGGGCCGGCCGAGGTGGGCGGGAACCTGAAGATCGCGTCCTTCAACGTGCTGAACTACTTCCCCACCACCGGTGACCAGCTCACGGGCTGCAACTACTACACGGACCGGGACGGCAATCCCATCACGGTCAAGGACGGCTGCAACGCCCGCGGGGCGGCCAACGCGGAGAACTTCGAACGCCAGCAGGCCAAGATTGTTGCCGCCATCATCAAGGCCGGGGCGGACGTGGTTTCGCTCGAGGAGATCGAGAACTCCGCCCAGTTTGGGAAGGACCGGGACGACGCCCTGGCAAAGCTCGTTGAGGCACTAAACGTCAGGACGCCGGGCGTGTGGGACTACGTCCGCACTCCCGCGAACGCCCCGCCGCTCAGCGACGAGGACATGATCCGCACCGCGTTCATCTACAAGAAGGCCACCGCCGAGCCGCTCGGCGAATCAATCATCCACAACGACACCGTGGCCTTCGCCAGCGCCCGCAAGCCGCTCGCCCAGATGTTCAGGCCGGTGGGTGCCGGGGACGACAAGAAGTTCATCGCGATCGTAAACCACTTCAAGTCCAAGGGCTCCGCCGCGACGCCGGACGATACCGACAAGGGCCAGGGGGCGTCCAACCTTACCCGCACCCAGCAGGCCCGGTCCCTGCTGGGGTTCGCAACAACACTGCAGGAGTCCAAGGGCACGGACAAGGTGTTCCTGATCGGCGACTTCAACGCCTATTCGCAGGAAGATCCCATCCGGGTGCTCACCAGCGCCGGCTACACCGATCTCGAGGCCGGCACCGGAAAGCACTCCTACCTGTTCGGCGGCATGGTGGGGTCCCTGGACCACATCCTCGCTTCGCCGGCAGCCAAGGCAACCGTCACGGGAACGGACATCTGGAACATCAACTCCGTGGAGTCCGTCGCTTTGGAATACAGCCGCTACAACAACAACGTGGGCAACTACTATGTGCCGGACGAATTCCGGGCCAGCGACCACGACCCCGTGCTGGTGGGCCTGAACCTGCCCCTCATGGAAACCCCGCAAAGTGTGGAGCTGCAGTTCCTGGGCATCAACGACTTCCACGGGCGCATCGACAGCAACACGGTGCTGTTCGCCAGCACCGTCGAACAACTCCGCGCGGCAGCTGCTCCCGGCAGCACCGCGTTCATCTCGGCCGGCGACAACATCGGTGCCTCACTGTTCGCCTCGGCCGTCGCCAAGGACCAGCCCACCATCGACGTACTGAACGCCCTCGAGCTGAAGGCCTCCGCGGTAGGCAACCACGAGTTCGACGGCGGCTGGGCGGACCTGCGCGACCGCGTTATCGCGGGCGGCGCGAACGCGAAGTTCCCGGTGCTCGGCGCGAACGTCTACCGGAAGGGCACCACCACCCCGGCCCTGCCGGAGTACACCGTCCTGGACATGAACGGGATCAAGGTGGCGGTCATCGGCACCGTCACCCAGGAGGTGCCTACCCTGGTCACTCCCTCGGGCATCACCGAGCTGGACTTCGGCGATCCGGTCGACGCCATCAACCGGGTGGCCGCGAAGATCAAGGCGGAGAAGCTCGCCGACGTGACCGTCGTGGAAAACCACGACGGCGCCAGTGCGGGCACGCCGGACGGCGCGACCCTGGAGGAGGAAGTCGCAGCCGGCGGCCCCTTCGCGAAACTGGTCAAGGAAACCAGCCCCGACGTGGCGGCGATATTCACCGGCCACACGCACAAGGAATACGCCTGGGACGCCCCGGTCTACGACGCCAACGGCCAGCCCACCGCCAAGACTCGGCCGATTGTCCAGACCGGCAACTACGGCGAGAACATCGGCCGCATCACCCTTACCGTGGACACGGCCAACAAGGAGGTCACGGCGCACACCGCGGCCAACGTCAAGCGCGTCACCACCGACCTCTCCGGCACGTACCCGCGGGTGGCCCAGGTGAAGGCGATCGTGGACAAGGCACTGGCCGAGGCCGCCGCCGTCGGGAACCAGCCCGTGGGCGCAGTAACGGCTGATATCACGACGGCGTTCACCCCGGACCCGGCGGGCGGCGCACCGAAGCGGGACGACCGCGCGAGTGAATCCACCCTCGGCAACCTCGTGGCGGACTCGCTGGTGGACACGCTCAAGGCGCCGGAACTGGGCGGGGCCGAGATCGGCGTCGTGAACCCGGGCGGCCTGCGCAACGAGCTGTACTACGCACCGGACGGCACCATCACCTACGCCGAAGCCAACGCCGTTCTGCCGTTCGTGAACAACCTCTGGACCACCTCGCTGACCGGCGCCCAGTTCAAGGCCCTCCTGGAACAGCAGTGGCAAAGCAACCCGGACGGTACGGTGCCGAGCCGGCCGTACCTGCAGCTGGGCCTGTCCAGGAACGTGAACTACACGTACGACGCCGGGCGGCCCGCCGGTGACCGGATCACCTCGATCCGGGTGGCCGGTGAGCTGATCGACCCGGCGAAGTCCTACCGGATCGGCACGTTCAGCTTCCTGTCCAGCGGCGGTGACAACTTCCGGATCTTCAAGGAGGGCACCAACACCCGGGACAGCGGCTTGGTGGACCGGGATGCCTGGATCAAGTACCTGCAGGCCCACAAGCCCGTCTCACCGGACTTCGCCCGCCGCTCGGTGGCCGTGGTCAACAGCACGCCAGCCCAGGTCCGGGGCGGCGAGTCGATGGCCCTGACCGTGTCCAAGCTGGACCTGACATCCCTCGGCAGCCCGGTGAACAAATCGCTCACGGCGGTGTTCACTGATGCCAAAGGCACGGCAACCCAGCTGGGCTCGGTTCCGGTGAGCGGCGGTGCCGCAGCCGTGGAGTTGACGGTGCCTGCGTCGGCCGCCGCGGGAACGGGCACCTTGGTGCTGACCGCCGTCGAGTCCGGGACCTCGGTGAAGACCGCGGTTAACGTGGCCACGCCGCTGCCGCCCAAGTGCACCGCACCGGTTCCACCCACCAAGTGGTACGACGTCATCGGCTGGGTCCGCTACGCGATCGCGTGGATCGAATACCAGAAATGCCTGAAGGGCTAGGAGGTCACATCCCCAGGACGGCCCGGGCGATTTCATCGGCGTCGCGCAGGGTCCGCTGGCCGCTGCGGTAGGCCGGGCCGTCCGCGGGGACAGCTTCGGCGGCGATGGCGGTCCCCCACTGGTTGGCGGACAGCTGCAGGCCCAGCACGTAGATGCCGTCGGTCACCGATCCGTTGGCACCCACGGCACGGTAAGGATGCGGCTCGACGTCCAAACCGGTGGCCTGCACCGGGCTGCCTTCCACGCCCAGCATGACCTTGGGCCGCACCAGGCCATCGGCCATCAGTTGCCGCATGAGCGGGGACGCGGTGGTGCCCACCCGGTTGGCCGGGGCCAGCGCTTCCACGAGGGTCTTCGCCGTGGCGGGAGGTCCGCCCACCCAGGGGGACGATGCCGAAAAAAGCCGCCGCGCGCGGTCCACGCTGAAGCGCGGATCAGGGCCGGTGAAGCTGACGATGCCGGCCCGCGCCAGGGCTGCCAGCTGCTCGGCCCGCAGCGCCGGAGGTCCGCTGGCCAGCCCTTCGACGAAGGACTCGAACCAGCCACGCAATTCGGCGAGCCAGGACGCATCGGTGATGCCGCCGTCGGCCACCACGGCTTTCAGCACGGCGCGGCCGGTGTGCAGGGCTCCGATCGCCATTTTCATGGGGTCCCCCTCGCCGAGGGCAGAACGCCGCGCGTCGTCATCGAGGTATTCGACGACGGCGGCGTCCAGCTCCCGCCGGCCGGCGAAGGACCGTCCGGCCAGCGGTGCGGCAAGGCCCGGCAGGTCCAGGCGGCCCGACGCCGCCACGTGCTTGGTCACCAGTTCGTCGACCCGTTTCTCCCAGCTGCCGGCGGCGTGGGCGTGCGGCTGCAGGGCATCCTCGAGCGCGGCGAGGAACTCGTCGGCGTCACTGACCGCGCCGGGCCGGGCCTTGGTGAGCGTGGAGTAGTAAGCCCAGAGGGTGTCCCGGTGCAGCAGCGGCCAGAGGTCGTGGTCGAATCCGGGCTGTATCCCGGCTGCGGCGAAGCGGGCCACCGCACGCTCGTTCAGGTAGCGCAACCGGACGGATTTCGGGTAGTAGCCGTCCAGCCCGGCCTTGGCCCGGTACGGTGTGCCGCGACGGGAGGCCGCGATGATCTTCGGTTCCCGTCCGGACGGCAGGTACTTCAGCGTGCCCGGGCCGTCTCCTGCCGGCTCGAACCGCCCGCCGCGGCCCACGCTCAGCTGCACCATGACATCGAAAAAGTTCAGTCCCATGCCCCGCACGAGCACGGGTTCACGGTCCGGCACCCGGGACCAGTCGACGTCGGCCGGTGCCGCCGGCGGCAGATACAGCAGTCCCAGCCCGGCAGCGGCCCCGGCAAAGAAGCGCTGTTCAGCGTTCAGCTGCGATTCCAGGTGCCCGAGCGCCAGGACCACCGCGTCGGCCGCAAGGTGCACGCCGGAGTCGAGTCCGACGTCGAACGCGGAGGTCCCGTCCGGATTTTTCCGTACGGAAAGTGCGGAGTTGCGGTGGAAAGTGAGCTCGACGCCGTCGGGCTTGCGTTCCAGCAGCGCGTCCAGCGTTTCGCTGAGGTACCGCCCGTAGATGGCGCGGCTGGGAAAATCGCCGGTACCGAGAACCGCGAGTTCGGCTTGTTCCTCGCTGCCCAGTCCGCTCCCGTCAGCCCGGCGCCGGGCCCGCCATTGCTCGAACGTGCCGCCAGCTAATGGAGGGGCAAGGGAGGGGTCCTCGTGGATGAGTGTGGGATAGAACGACTGCGTGTTCATCAGGTACAGGCGGGACTGCCCGGGCTGCCAGACCCGGCCCGGACCCGCCGGGTACGGATCCACGACGTCGATCTGCAGGGTGTACCCGGCCGGTGCCGAAGCCGCCCAGTTCGCGAACAATCGCTCCAGGACACTGGTGCCGCGAGGCCCCGCACCGATCAGTGCCACCTTGGTTTTCTGCGAATTGCCCACCGCCCAAGCTTACTTTCACCGTGACTTGCCTCCCCGTCAGCTCACCCTAGGATGGGGCCATGACCACCACTGCAGCCGGGCAAAGCCCTGAAACCGGGTCGAACGAAGGTACGGAGCCGAAAGGTACGGAGCCGGACGAGGACGCTGGAGCGGCCAGGATCACGGCCCCGGAGCCTGTCGACGAGAACATCTGGCTCGAGGAGATCCACGGCGAGGAGCAACTGGCCTGGGTCAGGGAACAAAACGCCCGGACCGAAGAGCTACTCGAGGACGAAGACTTTGCCGCATTGGAAGCCGGGATCCTGGAGGTGCTGGACTCCACGGACCGGATCGCCATGGTGACCAAGCGCGGCGGGCACTACTACAACTTCTGGCGCGACAAGCAGAATCCCAAGGGCCTGTGGCGCCGCACCACCTGGGAAAGCTACCTCAGCGAGGACCCGGAATGGGACGTGCTGCTGGACATTGACGCCCTTGCGGCCGCGGAAGACGAGGAGTGGGTTTTCCACGGGGCCTCGTTCCTGCGCCCCGCCGAGGGCCAGCCCTACAAGCTCGCCATGGTGTCGCTCTCCCCCGACGGCGGCGACGCCAACCGCCACCGCGAGTTCGACGTCGAGCAGCGCCGCTTTGTGGACCCCGCCGCGGGCGGTTTCGACATTCCGGTCGCCAAGGGCAACGTCAGCTGGCTCGATGCCGACACACTGTTGGTCGCAAGCACGGCCGGGGAGTTGCCCAAGACCAGTTCCTCGTACGCCCGAACGGGGGTGAAGCTGTCCCGCGGCCAGAGCCTGGACCAGGCCGAGCGGCTCTTCGAGATCCCGGAAGAGCACATGATGGCCCTCGTGGCGCACGATTCCACGCCCGGTTTCGAGCGCACCTTCGCCGTGGACTGGATCGATTTCTTCAACCAGCGCACTTACCTGCAGCGCGATGGCGGGTGGCTGGAAATCGAGGTTCCCACCGACGTGAACATCAGCGCCCACCGTCAGTGGCTGCTGTTCCGCCCCCGCCAGGACTGGGCCGTTGCCGGCGCGACCGTGGACGGCGGAAAACCGGCGGACACCGTGTTCCAGGCAGGCAGCCTGCTCGCCGCGGGGCTGGATTCCTACCTGGACGGCGCCCGGGATTTCACCGTGCTGTTCACTCCGGACGAGCGCACCTCCCTGCAGTCCTGGAGCTGGACCCGGGACTTCCTGGTCCTGAACCTGCTCAGTGACGTCTCTTCGCAGATCCTGGTGCTCGACCCCTCGCGTCCGTCGGCCGCGGGCAGGCACGCGGCCGGCGAACCCGGCGGCGTGGAAGAGGACGGCAGCGTCGAGGACGGCGGCGGCGTCGACGGCACGGTGACGGCCGGAGGCTGGGCCATGACGCCGCTGGATGCCTGCCCGCCGCTGCACGACGTCAACGCCTATGCGGTGGATGACGAAGACGAAAGCGAAAGCGCGGGCAACGATTTCTGGCTCGTGGCCACGGGATTCACCACTCCCACGACGCTGATGCGCGGCACCCTCACGGCTGCGGAGGGCACCGCCGTCACCAGCACACACGCAGTGGTGAAGTCCTCGCCGTCGTTCTTCAACGACGGCGACTATGAAGTGCAGCAGCACTTCGCGGTGTCCGCGGACGGTACCAGGGTGCCGTACTTCCAGATTGCGTCCAAGGAACTGGTGCTCGACGGCGGCAATCCCACCCAGCTGTCCGGTTACGGCGGCTTCGAGGTTTCCCGCACACCGGCCTACAGCGGGGCGATCGGCCGGTCCTGGCTGGAGCGGCGGAGCGGCAACGGCACCGGAAACGCCCGGGGCGGCGTGTACGTGGTGGCGAACATCCGCGGCGGCGGGGAGTACGGCCCGGCGTGGCACAGGGCGGCCCTGCAGGAAAAGCGGCACCGCGCCTACGAAGACTTCGCAGCCGTGGCGCAGGACCTGATTTCGCGCGGTGTCACCAGCCGTGACCGCCTGGGCTGCGTGGGAGGCTCCAACGGCGGGCTGCTGGTGGGCAACATGCTGACGCGGTTCCCGGAGCTCTTCGCGGCTGTATCCTGCGGTGTGCCCCTGTTGGACATGCGCCGCTACACCAAGCTTTCCGCCGGATACTCCTGGATCGCCGAATACGGCGACCCGGACGTTCCGGAGCAGTGGGAGTTCATCCGGACCTTTTCCCCGTACCACTTGCTGCACGACGGAGTGGACTACCCCGAGACATTCATCTGGACTTCCACCTCCGACGACCGCGTCGGCCCGGTCCAGGCGCGAAAGATGGCCGCACGGATGCAGGCGATGGGCATCCCGAATGTCTGGTTCCACGAAACCCTGGAGGGCGGGCATGCCGGCGCGTCGGACAACCGGCAGGCCGCGGCACTGCAAGCGCGCAGCCAGCAGTTCCTCTGGCGTGCCCTCACGGCCGGCACCGCCGAAAGCAGCATGAACGGCCTGCGGGGCTGAGCCCGGGCGCTCCTTCCACGGCCTCGCAGCGGGCTTCAGGAGCGCCAGAAGGGACCATCCGACGGCGGCATTCCGGCACCAACCCCACAGGAACCTGTCGTTTTGCGCTGTACGCCGTGTTCTGCGTATCCTTGGTGGGCTAGCAATAGCAATTGGAGACGTGCCAGAGCGGCCGAATGGACTTCACTGCTAATGAAGGGTCGGGGTTAAACTCGACCGGGGGTTCAAATCCCCCCGTCTCCGCGTTTGGCCCCGGTCCCTTTTCGAGGGAGCCGGGGCCTTTTGCGTACCCGGGGCGTCTTACCCGTTCCCGGGGCGTTTCGCCGCCCTCGGGCCTCGCCCCGGTGGCCGTCACCCCGCCTGCGCGAGGACGAGAGGCAGCACCGCTCCCGTTCCAGCCTGCCGGAGGGCACGGCCGGCAACCGTCACACTCCACCGGCTGTCCACGAGGTCGTCAACCAGCAGCACGCTCCGTCCGGCCAGTGGGGCAAGTGCCTCCCCCAGTTCCGGGCCCACGACCAAGCGCTCCCAGACGCCAGCCAGGCGGTAGGCACTGTTGCCTCCCCGCCCGCCGGTGGGTCCGCCGTGCTGGAGCTGCAAGGAACCGAGGTAGGGCATCCGTCCGATGCCGGCAATTCCCCGTGCCAGGGACTCCACGAGCAGCGGCTTGCTGCGTGAAGGCAGGCTGACGACGGCGGCCGGACGCTCCTGGCTGCTCCAGCTGCCTGGGCCGGCGTTCCCTCCGGCCCATTCCTTCAACACCTGTACACAGGCCTGCAGCATCGCCGGATCCACTTCGCGGTCCGCTGCTCCTGCGGCGAACAGTTCGCGCAAGGCACCGCCCCAGCCAAGATCACTCAGGCGGGCCAGGGCGCGGCCCTCCGCTATGGCTTCCTCCGCCTTGATCCTGCCCTTCACGGCCATGCCCAGGCGGTCCATTCCGCTGGGCCACTGCAGCCGCGGTTCCACGGCGACGCCCGCGCGGCTGAGCGTCCGGCCCGCTGCGTCGGCTGCTTCTGCCGCGATGTCCGCCGGGAACCAGCGACCTGCGCAGTTGTCGCAACGCCCGCACGGGCGCGCGGAGTCGTCATCCAGGACGGCGGTGATGTACTCCATCCGGCACCCCGCGGTGTCCTCGTAGATGATCATCGAGTCCTGTTCATCGACCCTGGCCTCGGCAATCCGGGCATAGCGTTCCGCGTCGTAGAACCACGCTTGCCCGGTGGACCGCCAGCCGCCGCCGACCCGTTCTACTGCCCCGTCCACGGAAAGGACCTTCAGGAGGAGCTCCAGGGGCGTGCGGCGGAGGTCGACCCGCGCCTCGAGGGCGACTGTGGATAACGCAGTCCCGGCCTCCCCCAGCGCCTGAAGCACGGCCGCTGCCTTCTCCTCGGACGGCATGGACGCAGTGGCGAAGTACTGCCAGATATCCCGGTCCTCCTGGCCGGGAAGGAGCAGTACGTCCGCGTTGGCCGCGCCGCGACCGGCACGGCCCACCTGCTGGTAGTACGCCACCGGGGAGGAAGGCGCACCGAGGTGGATCACGAAGCCGAGGTCCGGCTTGTCGAAGCCCATGCCGAGGGCCGAGGTGGCGACGAGTGCCTTCACCTGGTTGTCCTTGAGCTGCTGCTCCGCCCGCTCCCGGTCTGCGGGGTCCGTCCGCCCGGTGTAGGCGAGGACGTCGTGGCCGGCTTCCGCAAGCAGCCTTGCTGTGTCCTCGGCGGCGGAGACTGTGAGGGCATAGATGATGCCGCTGCCGGGCATGTCCGACAGGTGCGTCAGCAACCAGCCGAGCCGGTCCCTCGAATTGGCCAGGTTCAGCACGCCAAGGCGCAGCGATTCGCGCCCGAGGGAACCCCGGATGGTGAGCACCCCCGCGCCGAGCTGTTCCTCGATGTCGTGGACCACGCGCGAGTTCGCCGTGGCCGTGGTAGCAAGCACCGGCACGGTATCCGGCAGGCGGCCGATCAGGTCCGCGATGCGCCTGTAGTCGGGCCGGAAGTCATGCCCCCAGTCGGAGATGCAGTGTGCTTCATCGATCACCAGCAGGCCAGTGCGGCGGATCAGTTCCGGCAGCTGGTTCTCCCGGAAGGAGGGGTTGGTGAGGCGTTCGGGCGAGACGAGCAGTACATCGACTTCATCGGCCGCGAGCTGCGCGTGCACTGTCTCCCAATCCAGCTGGTTCGCGGAATTGATGGCTACGGCCGGACGCCGGCGCGGGCCGCTGCGGCCACCTGGTCCCGCATCAGGGCCAGCAGGGGCGACACGATGAGGGTAGGCCCGCTCCCCCGGCGCCGCAGCAGCAGCGAGGACACGAAGTAGACAGCCGACTTTCCCCAGCCGGTGCGCTGCACCACCAAAGCCCGGCGGCCGGCGTCGACAAGCGCCTCGATCGCCTCGTACTGACCGTCATGGAATCCGGCCTCCGGGTTGCCGACAAGCTCCCGGAGAACCTGCAGGGCTTCCTGTCGGGTGCTGGTGATTTCTGCGGTGTATGGCTCCTGGGACATGGTTTCAGTATTCCAGCCGGGTCCGACAGCCAGCACCCCGTGACCTTCGCTATGTGGACAAGTGCGAAAGTTGTGAAGTCTGTCCACATACGGGGTCCGTGTGGGTGCGCGCCACCACCGCCACAGTAGGATTGAGCCCGTGACTAGCGAGCAGAACAACACTTTCGACCTCTCGGCTTCCTTCAAGGCCTACGACGTCCGGGGCATCGTCGGCGAGACCATCAGCGCGGAAATCGTGAAGGCCGTCGGCGCCGCTTTCGTCGACACGCTCGGCCTCGCCGGTGAGACGGTCCTGGTCGGCGGGGACATGCGGCCGTCCTCCCCCGAGTTCATCAAGGCATTCGCCGACGGCGCGTCCCGCCGCGGCGCCAACGTCCAACTCCTGGACCTGATCTCCACCGACGAGCTCTACTACGCCTGCGGCGCCCTGAACGCAGCCGGGGCCACATTCACCGCTAGCCACAACCCGGCCCAGTACAACGGCATCAAGATGGCGAAGGCCGGGGCCCAGCCGATCTCCTCGGAATCCGGCCTGAAGGAGATCCAGGCCCTCGCCGAGCAGTACCTGAACGAAGGCGCCATTCCCGAGGCAGAGACCCAGGGAACCATTGCCGTCCGGGATGTCCTGAAGGACTACTCCGCCTACCTGCGCAAGCTCGTGGACCTCAGCGGGTCCCGCCCGCTGAAGGTGGTCGTCGACGCCGGCAACGGCATGGCGGGCCTGACCACGCCTGCTGTGCTCGGCGACGCCCTTCTCCCGGCACTGCCCTTCGAGATTGTCCCGCTCTACTTCGAACTGGACGGCTCCTTCCCGAACCACCCGGCGAATCCGCTCGAGCCGGAAAACCTCCGGGACCTGCAGGCCGCCGTCGTCAAGCACGGCGCGGACATCGGCCTGGCGTTCGACGGCGACGCCGACCGTTGCTTCGTGGTGGACGAAAAGGGCGAACCTGTGTCGCCGTCTGCCATCACCGGCATGGTGGCGCGCCGCGAAATCGCGCGGGCAAAAGCCGCCGGCGAGGAAAGCCCGGTCATCATCCACAACCTGCTGACCTCGAAAGCCGTCCCGGAACTGATCGAGGAAGACGGCGGCCGTCCGGTGCGCACCCGCGTGGGACACTCCTTCATCAAGGCGGTCATGGCAGAGGAGGGCGCCGTGTTCGGCGGCGAACACTCCGCCCACTTCTACTTCCGTGATTTCTGGAACGCCGACACCGGCATGCTCGCCGCCATGCACGTCCTGGCCGCCCTGGGCGAGCAGGACGGGCCGCTTTCCGAACTCGGCCGCCAGTACGAGCCCTACGTTTCTTCCGGTGAGATCAACTCCGAAATCGAAGACAAGGCCGCCGCGATCGAACGCGTTCGTGCAGATTTCGAAGGTGAAGACATCGACATCGACCACATGGACGGCAGCACCTTCAGCGCGAAGGACGGCAGCTGGTGGTTCAACCTGCGTCCTTCCAACACCGAACCCTTCCTGCGCCTGAACGCCGAGGCGAAGGACGCCGAAACCATGAGTGCGGTGCGCGACCGCGTCCTGGCAATCGTCCGCGGCTAGCGGGGAAGCGGCACCATGACTGAAGACATCTCACCGGACGCAACCCCGCCGGAATCCGACGCCCAGGAAATCATCTCGCGGGAACTTCGCGAGGTCCTGGGAGCCGCCCTCGGAACGGCCCAGGAGCACATGGAGCAGAACGGCGGATTCCTGCCGTTCGGCGTCACCCTGGCCGACGACGGCGAGCTGCGGCTCGTGATGATCTCACCCGGCGAGCTGGACACCGAAGGGAACGTCGACGCCGGGACGATGCTCACCGACGTCATCGACCTCCTGCGCCAGGGCCGCGAGGGGTACCGGGCCGTGGCGTTCGCCAGCGACGTCACCCTTCCCGAGCACGGCACGGACGGCATCCACGCCGCCGCGGAGCACCGCGGCGGCGGGCTGATGGCCGCGGTGGTGCCTTACGAGGTAACTGCGGAAGGCTTCAGCTTCCGCCCGCTTGAGGCAGACGGCCACGATGCGACGGTCTGGGCGGACTAGGTCCGGAGGTGTGGACGGCCAAATCCGGGCCAGACCGGCCGCGCACGGATCAGCCCCGGGAGAACCGCCTCTGCACGAACGCGGACCGATGCATAAGCTGAAGTCATGAAAATCAATGCGTTCGCCGATGTGAGCCTGCGCGCCGTCATGGTGCTGGCAGCCGCTCCGGAGGGCGCACTGCTGACCACCCAGGCGGTCGCGGACGCCGTCGGAACACCGTACAACCACGTGAGCAAGGCATTGGCCAAGCTGCGCGAACTGGGCCTGATCGCCGTCGAACGGGGCAGGAACGGCGGATCACAACTGACAGGTACCGGGCGCCGCGCGACGGTGGGCCAACTACTGCGCCACCTCGACAGCAGGCAGGATCCGGCCGAATGCCAGTCGCCCAACGGCGACTGCCCGCTCATCACCGAATGCGGCCTCCGGCGCGCCATGGGGCGCGCCCGGGAGGCCTTCTACCGCGAACTCGATGCCGTGGTGATTTCCGCCCTCCCCCATGCCCGGCAGATGGATCCCGTTTTCCGGACCATCGGCCTGCGGCCCGAAATCCAGACGCCGGAAATCCAGGCGCCGGCAGCCCGACATTAAGCAGGGCTGTGCCGCCCGCGTCAGCAGGGAACGCCGTCGTCGAAGCCGCTCTCCCCATCCCGTCCGGCTCGCCAACTGACGCCAAAAACCAACGGCGGGCCCGGCCCCGTAAAGCCAAAGGGTGGCGGGCCCCCGGCGCATTACCCGGGGGGGGCCCGAGGGGTAGGAGGCCCGCCCAGTACGCCCCGACCGCCAG
>NZ_JBFPFO010000019.1:0-34768 GCF_047977865.1 Curtobacterium sp. LFS079 | reverse complement strand
AACCGGGCGGGGATTTTCGTTGCCTAGGATTTTCCCTTGCCGCGGCGCTTGAGGTAGCGCTCGAACTCCCTCGCAATGGACTCTCCCGTGGCTTCCGGGAGGTCCGCCGTGTCCTTGGCCTCTTCCAGTTGCCGGACGTACGCGGCGATTTCCGGATCGTCGGTGGCGAGTTCATTGACGCCGCGTTCCCAGGCCTCGGCGTCTTCCGCCAGGGACTGGGTGTCAAGCGGCAGCTGCAGCAGGTCTTCCACCTTGTGCAGTATCGCCAGTTGGGCCTTCGGGGACGGCGCCTGGGACACGTAGTGCGGAACTGCCGCCCACAAGGACAAGGTGGGAAGGCCCGCCAGCATCGCGAATTCGGCCAGCACGCCGACGATGCCCACCGGGCCCTCGTATTGGCTGGCCTCAAGATTCAGGCGGTGCCGCAAAGCGTTGTCTTCTGTCGTAGTGCTGACCGGAATCGGCCGGCTGTGCGGAACATCCGCAAGGAGCGCACCGAGCAACACCACATAGTCCACCTTCTGTGACTCAGCATGGACAAGCAGCTCCGTGGTATAAGCACGCCACCGGTAGGATGGCTCCGTGCCCAGCACGACCACCACGTCCACATTGCTTTCCGGGATGCTCGCCCGGTACAGGCGGGTGCTGGGCCACTTGACCCGGCGTTCTCCCGAAGCGGTGCGGCGGACCGTGGGCCGGGTGAACTGGAAATCGTAATAGTCATCGGCATCGACCGTTGCCACCTTCTTGCCCTGCCACAGCTTGTTCAGGTAGCGCAATGCATCGCTTGCGGCCTCGCCGGCATCGTTCCAGCCTTCAAAGGCAGCAAGCATTACGGTGATGCGCTTGCCTTCCTGCACGGGCTGCAGGAGGTGCTCGGCTTCCCGGGGCGTGTCCTGTCCGTCGCGGTCTCCGTCCAAACTGTTCATTCCCTCACCCTACGTCGAAGCGGCCCGGCTGTGCATGGCATCACACGCCGCAGCGGCACGGCACTTCCCGGCCCCACGGGAGCACCCGGCGGGCCGCAGGCGATGGCCGGAGCCGGGCACGGTGGCACGTAGACTGGAGCATATGCATGCCACCCCTTCCCAGCCCCGCCTGAAAGCCGCCCTCTGGGACATGGATGGCACCCTGGTGGACACCGAGCCCTACTGGATCGCTGCGGAGCACGCACTGGTGGAAGCCCACGGCGGGCGGTGGTCCCATGAAAAGGCCATGCAGCTGGTAGGTCAGTCCTTGACGCACTCTGCGGGCATTCTGCAGGACGCCGGGGTGCAGATGGAAAAGCGCGAGATCATCGACACGCTCAGCGCGCAGGTGATCGAGAGCATCAAACGGGAGGTGCCCTGGCGGCCGGGCGCGCGCGAACTGCTGGAGGAACTCCATGTGGCCGGCGTGCGCTGCGCGCTGGTGACAATGTCGGAGGGTCCCTTGGCGCGCGAGGTTGTGGCCAGCCTCCCCAAGCCGTATTTCGAATTCCTGATCACCGGGGACTCGGTCAGCCAAGGCAAACCGCACCCCGAAGCGTACCTGGCCGCGGTCGAGCGCCTGCGCCTCTCCGACCCCGAACTGACCATCGACCACTGCGTCGCCCTGGAGGATTCCGTCCCGGGTGTTGCCTCAGCCTTGGCCTCCGGCGTCGTAACAGTGGGGATTCCGCATCAGATGCCGCTGCCGGAAGACATCCGCCGCACCACGTGGGATACCCTTGCCGGGCGCACCGTCGCCGAACTTGAACAACTTGTCGCAGACCGTGCGCGCCTGGCCGGACCCGGTGCCCTTCTTGAGGGAGCGAACTAGGTGGACAGCGGCGGTACAGCGAACCACAGCGCGCGCAGGGGGAGAAAGGACGGCATCCCGCTTGGCAGGATCGCCGGCATCCCGGTGTACCTCGCCTATTCGTGGTTTGTGATTGCGATCTTCATTGTGATCACCAACGGGCCGGTGTTGCAGGCCAGCACTCCGGGCCTGGGAATGACCGCCTACCTGGTCGCCTTCGCCTACGCCGTGCTGTTGGCATTTTCTGTTTTGGTACATGAGCTGGCCCACGCCTTCAGCGCCAGGCTTTTCGGCTGGCCCACGGACAGGATCGTGCTGAATCTCTGGGGCGGCCACACGCAATTCCAAACCTTCACCGCGTCTCCTGGCCGTTCAGTCATCGTGGCCCTTGCCGGGCCTGCGGCCAACTTCGTCCTTGCGGGCGCAGCTTGGCTGCTCGTAGCGACCCATGCATTCTCCGGGGTGGCAGACAGCTTGGTGAACATCATGATGTGGGTCAACTTCCTGATCGGCATCTTCAACGTGCTCCCCGGCCTGCCGCTGGACGGCGGACGCTTGGTGGAGTCCGCTGTCTGGAAGGCCACAGGAAGCCAGGAAAAAGGCACCATCGCCGCGGGCTGGACCGGCCGGGTGATCGCCATCGCTTTGCTCGCGGGTTTCATTGTGCTGCCCTGGCTGCGCGGCGCCAGGCTGGACTTCGCTCAGACGACCATCACCGTCCTGGTCTGCGGTTTCCTCTGGGTAGGCGCATCGGCGGCCATCAACCAGGCCACCATGCGCAGCCGCCTCCGCTTCGTCAACGCCGGCGCCCTGGCCGAACCCGCCGTCGGCGTGCCGGACACCGTCAGCGTGGCAGACGCGCTGCGGTTGTCCCCGGAAGGCCGGCCCGCCGTCGTCGTGCAGGATCCGGACGGCCGCCCCAGGGCATGGGTGGTTCCCTCCTCAGCACTGGCGGTACCACCCGCACAACAGGCGACGACGCCGGTCACGGCGGTCGCCGCGGCCCTGGCGCCGGGCGCTTACGTTCCCTGGAACGCCGGCGGACAGGAGCTCATCCAGTACCTGGCCCGTCTGGAGGGCGGCGAATACGCCGTCGTGGACGACTCAGGCGCAGTGACAGGGCTGCTCCGCCAGCAGGCCGTAGTGAGCGCCATTACAGGTAAAGATCCCCGCCGGAGCGGGCGCGCCTAGCACCTTCCCGGTAGAGTTACCTGCCGGCCATGAATTAATCCGGACACCTGCCGCGCATCGCGGCGACGATCGACGGCCCCAGCCTTACAAAAGCGAGGAACACATCCATGAGCAGCGAAACCGCCGCCAAGAACAGCACTGTGGCGACCGGCGCGGACACTTCGGCGGGCCAGGCGACGGGAGCGGCGCGCCGGCGCGGACCGTTCCGCGTCGGCGAGCGTGTCCAGCTCACGGATGAACGCGGCCGCATGAACACCATCACCCTCGAAGAGGGCGGCGCCTTCCACACCCACCGCGGTTTCCTGAACCACGACGAAATCATCGGCAAGGTGGACGGTTCGGTGGTGTCAAACAACATCGGCCAGCAGTACCAGACCCTCCGCCCGCTGCTCTCCGACTTCGTGCTTTCGATGCCGCGCGGTGCAGCCGTGGTCTACCCCAAGGACGCCGGCCAGATCGTCACCATGGCCGATATCTTCCCTGGCGCCCGCGTGGTGGAAGCCGGTGTTGGCTCCGGTGCGCTCTCCATCTCCCTGCTGCGCGCAGTGGGTGACGCCGGTTACCTCCACTCCTTCGAACGCCGCGAGGAATTCGCCGACATCGCCCGTGGCAACGTCGAAACCATCTTCGGCGGGGCGCATCCGGCCTGGAAAATCTCGCTGGGCGACTTCCAGGAAGAAGTGGTCCGCAGCGAAGCGCCCGGGTCGGTGGACCGCGTGGTGCTGGACATGCTCGCCCCCTGGGAATGCCTCGACGCCGTCGCCACGGTGCTTGCTCCCGGCGGCGTCTGGATCAACTACGTTGCCACTGTCACCCAGCTCTCCCGCACCGCAGAGGCGATCAGGGCCGACGGGCGCTTCACCGAGCCCGATGCCTGGGAATCCATGGTCCGCGGCTGGCATCTGGAGGGGCTTGCCGTGCGGCCGGATCACCGGATGGTGGCACACACCGGATTCCTGTTGGTCACCCGCCGGCTGGCCGCCGGCGTCACGGGCATCTCCACGAAACGGCGCCCCTCGAAGACCGAATTCAGCGAAGAAGACCTGAACGCCTGGACCCCCGGCGCAGTCGGGGAACGCGCGGTTTCCGACAAGAAACTCCGCCGCGCAGCCCGCGATGCCATCGCCGGCACCAACGTCAAGGATGCGCCGGCCCAGGAGGGCTAGGGAAGATCACAAACTGGTCCGCATTCCGGATGTCAGAGCCTTCCCGGGCCTTTTGAGGGCTAAGGTCTATCTATAGACGCAGGAAGGGGCTGATGCTTCGTGGATACCACGAACAACGATTTCGGACTGACACCGGAAGAGTCCTCCGCAGGGGCGGAAGGCACAGTGGAACGCGGCTTGTCCGCCATTGGACCGAAGCAGGGCGAAGGCGAGCTGACAGTCGCCGAGCGGCAGATCAACATCCTTCGTGACAAGCTCCGGCACATCGACCGGCAACTTGCGGCGGCTACCCAGAACAACAGCAAGCTCGTGACCATGCTGGAGACGGCCAAGGCCGAAATCGTCCGGCTCAAGAGCGCCCTCGAACAGGACGGCCAGCCGCCGTACAGCTTCGGAACGATTCTGCAGATCAATCCGCGCCGCCAGGCAACTGCCGGCAATTCGGGCCAGGCCGCCACGGAGGAATCCGTGGACATCTTCAACGCGGGCCGGAAAATGCGCGTCGGCATCAGCCCGCTGGTGAACGTTAACCAGCTGGCCGTGGGCCAGGAAGTCCTGCTGAACGAAGCCCTCCTGGTGGTCATGGCCCTGGGCTACGAACGGGCCGGCGAACTCGTGACCCTGAAGGAAAAACTGGGCCATGACCGGGCCCTGGTTGTCGGCCGCGCCGACGAGGAACGGGTGGTCCGGCTCTCGGGCGCCCTGCAAAGGGAATCCCTGCGCGTCGGCGACGCCTTGTCCCTGGATTCGCGCACCGGCTACGTCCTGGAGAAAGTTCCCCGGGCGGAAGTCGAAAACCTGGTCCTGGAAGAAGTCCCGGACATCACCTATGAGGACATTGGCGGCCTGGGGCCGCAGATCGAACAGATCCGCGACGCCGTCGAGCTTCCTTTCCTGCACCCCGATCTCTACCGCGAGCACGGACTCAAGGCCCCCAAGGGCATCCTGCTTTACGGCCCTCCCGGCTGCGGCAAGACCCTGATCGCCAAAGCCGTTGCCAACTCCCTGGCGGCCCGGGCAGGGGAGCGGGCAGGTAACGCCGAGCTGCAGAGCTACTTCCTCAATATCAAGGGCCCGGAACTGCTGGACAAGTACGTCGGTGAGACCGAACGCCACATCCGGCTGATCTTCGCCAGGGCGCGGGAGAAGGCGTCCGATGGCAGTCCCGTGGTGGTCTTCTTCGACGAAATGGATTCGCTGTTCCGCACCCGCGGTACCGGGGTGTCCTCCGACGTCGAAACCACCATTGTGCCGCAGCTGCTCAGTGAAATCGACGGCGTGGAGCGCTTGGACAACGTCATTGTGATCGGTGCATCCAACCGCGAGGACATGATCGACCCCGCCATCTTGCGGCCCGGCCGCCTGGACGTCAAGGTCAAGATCCAGCGCCCGGACGCTGAAGCCGCCGCGGACATCTTCGCCAAGTACATCACCACGGACCTGCCGTTCCATCCGAACGACCTGGCCGAGCACGGCGGCGATGTGCAGGCGACGGTTGACGCCATGGTCCAGCGCACGGTGGAGGCGATGTACTCCACCGAGAAGTCCAACGAATACCTCGAGGTGACCTACGCCAACGGGGACACCGAAATGCTGTACTTCAAGGACTTCAATTCGGGTGCTGTGATCCAGAACGTCGTCGACCGCGCCAAGAAGTACGCCATCAAGGATCTCCTCACAAGCGGGCAGAAGGGCCTGCGGATCGACCACCTGCTCCGCGCCGTCGTCGACGAATTCCGCGAGCACGAGGACATGCCCAACACGACGAACCCGGACGACTGGGCACGGATTTCCGGGAAGAAGGGTGAACGGATCACCTACATCCGCACCATTGTCCAGGGCAAGGCCGGCCAGGAGCCCGGGAAGTCGATCGAGACGACCCCGAACACCGGCCAGTACCTGTGACGCCGGGAAGGGATGCCCTGCCTGGCAGCGAGCTGCCGGCAGGGGGAGCCATGCGCGTCATGGGCTCGGAGACGGAATACGGTATCCACGCCCCGTCCGCCCCGGGCGCGAATGCCACCATGATGTCTGCCCGGGTCATCCAGGCCTACGCCCAGCTCACTCGGCAGAAGACCGCCGGAGGAGCGGAAACCCGTTGGGACTACACGGACGAGGAGCCCCTGCACGACGCCCGCGGCTGGACCCTGGAACGCAGCATGGCCGACCCCAGCCAATTGACGGACCAGCCTCCGGTGCTTGACGCCGAAGCAGTGGCCCTCGCCTACGGTCGCCAGGAACTGGAGACCGACGGTTCGGACGAGGCCGGATCCTTGCTGATGAACATGGTCCTCGGCAACGGCGCCCGCCTCTACGTGGACCACGCCCACCCGGAATATTCGAGCCCGGAGGTAACCAACCCGCTCGCCGCCGTCACCTGGGACGCCGCAGGAGACCTCGTGGCGCTGGCCGCAGTGCGGAAACTGGCGGCCGATCCGGAGCTTCCGCCGATCAACCTCTACAAGAACAACACGGACAATAAATCCGTCTCCTACGGCTCGCATGAAAACTACCTGATGCCGCGGTCCGTTCCCTTCGGAGACATCGTCCGGGGCCTTACTCCGTTCTTCATCACCCGGCAGATCATCTGCGGCGCCGGACGCGTGGGACTGGGCCAGGACGGTTCCCGGCCCGGCTACCAGATCAGCCAGCGGGCGGACTTCTTCGAAGCGGAAGTCGGGCTTGAAACCACCATCCGCCGGCCGATCATCAACACCCGCGACGAACCGCACGCCACCGCCGACAAATACCGGCGGCTGCATGTCATCATCGGTGACGCCAACCTGAGCCAGGCCTCCAACTACCTCAAGTTCGGTACCACCGCCATGGTGCTGAGCCTGATCGAGGCGGGGCAGGCTCCAAGGATCGAGGTCCACGAACCGGTGGGGGCGCTGCAGGAAGTCAGCCACGACACCTCGCTCACCGGCACCCACCGCCTGCTGGACGGCCGCCGGGTCACCGCGCTGGACATCCAGTGGATCTACTACGAGGCCGCCGCCAAGCTTGCCCAGGAGACCGGAGTCTCGGATGCAGACAGCGGCGACGGACACACAAAGGCCGTGCTGGAGCATTGGGAGTCGGTACTCACCCTGCTCGGCTCCAACCCGCCGGCTGCCGCACCTTCCGTGGAATGGCTCGCTAAGCTGGCCCTTCTTGAGGGGTACCGGAGGCGCGACGGCCTCGAATGGGGAGACGCACGGCTGGGACTCGTCGACCTCCAGTGGTCCGACATCCGGCCCGAAAAGGGGCTGTACTACCGGATGCTTGCACGGGAACGGATGCAGCGCATTGTCGACGACGGCGCGATCGCCCGTGCCGTCGTCGAGCCGCCTTCCGACACCCGGGCGTTTTTCCGCGGAAAGTGCGTCTCGACCTTCGGCAAGCAGGTGGTCGGGGCCAGCTGGGATTCCGTCATCTTCGACGTCCCGGGCATCGGGAAACTGCAGCGCGTGCCCACCCGGGAGCCGCTGCGCGGCACCGAATCCCTCACCGGTGAGCTCTTCCGGAGGCACAGCACGGCAGAAGGCTTCCTCGGCGAACTGCTTGGTCCGCCGCCGGGTCCGCGGGCCTGAAACCGCGGCCTCCCGGGGCGCAGGGAAACGCCCGCGTCAAAACAGCAGCGAGGCCGCCCGCACCGTGGCAATATGGCATTACAGGGTCCCTGCGGCAGTTCCAGTCCGGAGCCGTCGTTCAGGGGGCAAAGAGAATGGAGAGGGTCATGGCAGCCCAGGAACAACAACAGCCGCAGTCCCGGGACACCGAGGTCGAGGACGCGGTACCCGAGGCACCTCCGGCTGCACCCGAGGCCCAGGCATCGGCAGCCACCCAGGGCGTGGACGACCTGTTGGACGAGATCGACGGCGTCCTTGAATCCAACGCCGAGGAGTTCGTCCGCGCATTCGTGCAAAAGGGCGGCCAATAGCGGCAAGGACCCCAACCACTCCCGGCCGGCGCCGGGGCCGGATGTCATCGTCGAAGGAGCGCACCAGTGCACGAGCTAAGGGCCGGCTTCCCGGCCACCCAGGCAACGTCGTCATTCACCGAGTATCTGCAGCGCTCAAGACCTGAACTCCTGCCCGGCAGCCAGTTGCTCCCCGCCGGCCAGATTCCGCAGGCACCCCACGCCACAACGATCGTCGCCCTGGCCTACCCGGGCGGGGTCCTGATGGCGGGGGACCGGCGGGCCACCATGGGCAACGTGATCGCGAGCAGGCATATCGAGAAGGTGTTTCCTGCCGACAGCTACTCCGTGCTGGGCATAGCCGGCACCGCCGGCCTGGCCATAGACATCACCAAGCTCTTCCAGGTGGAACTGGAGCATTACGAAAAGATCGAAGGCACGCTGCTCAGCCTGGACGGCAAGGCCAACCGCCTCGGCGCCATGATCCGCAGCAATCTGCCCATGGCGATGCAGGGCATGGCCGTGGTCCCGCTGTTCGCCGGTTTCGATCAAGTGGCTCAGCTCGGGCGGCTGTTCTCCTACGACGTCACCGGCGGCCGCTACGAGGAACAGGAACACCACTCCGTGGGCTCGGGTTCGGTCTTCGCCCGGGGCGCCCTCAAGAAGCTGTGGCGCCCCAACCTTTCCGAAAGCGAGGCGGTCGCCGTCGCGGTCGAGGCTCTCTATGACGCCGCCGACGACGACTCCGCCACGGGCGGGCCGGACCCGGTCCGGCAGCTCTGGCCGGTGGTGTATACCGTAAACAGCGCGGGCGCCCGCAGGGTGCCGGACCGCGAGCTGGCCGAAATCGCCGGGCGGATCGCCAACTCGCGCACCATCGAAGGAAGGGAGGCCTGACATGACCCAGCAGTTCTACGTTTCGCCCGAACAGCTGATGAAGGACCGCGCGGATTTCGCGCGGAAGGGAATTGCCCGGGGCCGTTCGGTGGTCGTGATCAGCTGCGCCGACGGAATCGCCCTCGTCGCCGAAAACCCTTCCCCCTCGCTGCACAAGATCGGCGAGATTTACGACAAGATCGCCTTCGCCGCAGTGGGCAAGTACAACGAATTCGAGAGCCTCCGGCAGGCCGGCGTGCGCTACGCGGATGTCCGCGGTTATTCCTATGACCGCGAAGACGTCACCGCGCGCGGCCTCGCAAGCGTCTATGCGCAGAGCCTGGGTGCGGTCTTCACCGCCGAGCAGAAGCCCTTTGAAGTGGAACTGGCCGTGGCCGAAGTAGGCCGGGACCAGGCCTCCGACCACCTGTACCGGCTGACCTTCGACGGCTCAATTGCAGACGTCAACGGCTTTGTTGCCATGGGTGGCCTGGCCGAGCAGGTCTCCGCGGCCCTCGACGACGGCTGGAGCGCCGAGCTCAGCCTGTCCGGTGCGCTCCGGCTTGCGGTCCGCGCACTGGCCGCGGACAAGGAAGCGGAGGCCTTGCCCGGAACGGCGGTGGAGGCGGCCGTGCTCGATCGCGGTTCGGAAAGCAGCCGAGGCTCGCGCCGGGCATTCCGGCGGCTTCCGGTCGAGGAAATTGTTCGCTTGCTGGAAGGGGTGGCCTGACATGGACAAGAGGATTTTCGGAATTGAAACCGAGTTCGGGATCTCCTACTCGAGCCCCGATTCCCGCCCGCTCGCACCGGAAGAGGTGGCGCGGTACCTGTTCCGCAAAGTGGTCAGCTGGGGCCGTTCCTCCAATGTGTTCCTCACCAACGGGTCCCGGCTCTACCTCGACGTCGGTTCCCACCCGGAATATGCCACGGCCGAATGCGACGACCTGGCCCAGCTGATCGCCCATGACCGGGCGGGGGAGCTGATCCTGGACGATCTGGTGGACGAGGCACAAAGCAGGCTCGCCGCCGAAGGGTTCAACGGCACGGTGTACCTGTTCAAGAACAACACCGATTCGGCCGGGAACTCCTATGGCAGCCACGAAAACTACCTCATCCCGCGGCGGGGGGAGTTCTCCAGGCTGGCCGAAATCCTCATCCCGTTCCTGGTCACACGCCAACTGATCGCCGGCGCCGGCAAGGTGCTGAAGACCCCGCACGGTGCAACCTTCGCCTTCTCCCAGCGGGCGGACCACATCTGGGAAGGCGTCTCTTCGGCGACCACCCGTTCGCGACCCATCATCAACACGCGGGATGAGCCGCACGCCGACGCCGAGTTCTTCCGCCGGCTCCACGTGATCGTGGGCGACTCCAACATGTCCGAAACCACGGCGCTGCTGAAAGTCGGCACCGTGGACCTGCTGCTCCGGATGATCGAAGCCGGCGTGATCATGCGGGACATGCGGATGGAGAACCCGATCCGGAGCATCCGCGAGATCTCCCACGACCTCAGCGGGAAGGCCCTGGTCCGGCTTGCCAACGGCCGCCAGCTGACCGCCCTGGAAATCCAGCGGGAATACCTCGCCAAGGTCACCGAATTCGTGGAAAGCAACGGAGCCCACAATCCGCACGTGCCCCTGATCCTCGACCTTTGGGAACGCACCCTCGATGCCATAGAAAGCGGTAGTACCAGCGGGATCGATACCGAGGTTGATTGGGCCATCAAGAAAAAGCTCATGGACGGATACATGGAACGGCATGGCCTAGGCTTTGACTCGCCCCGGATCGCCCAGCTGGACCTGACGTACCACGACATCTCGCGGCAGCGCGGCCTGTTCTACCTGCTCCAATCCCGCGGCGCCGCACGGCGTTTGCTGGCGGAGACGGACATTAAGGACGCCGTGGACATGCCGCCGCAGAGCACCCGCGCCAAGCTGCGGGGAGACTTCGTCCGGCGGGCGCAGGAACTGGGCCGTGACTACACGGTGGACTGGGTCCACCTGAAACTCAACGACCGCGCCCACCAGACCATCCTCTGCAAGGACCCTTTCCGCAGTGTCGATGAGCGGGTGGACGCATTGCTGGATTCAATGAGCTGACTCCCAGCTTTTGCCGTTACTCTGGAACTTGGCCATTTTCCAGGTCAACTCTTGCGTGCCCGGGCCCAGCCCCGGCACGCGTCCTTGAGCCCCGACGAAAGTTCAACTTGTGCGCCGACTCCTAGCAATTCTGATCCCTGGCCTCTTGCTGCTCACCGCCTGCGGAGGCGGTACTCCCGCGGCCCCGGAGCCGAGCAGCCAGTCTGCCGGCGATGTGGCTAAGTTCGCTTCCTTGAAGATTTCCGACAACGGTGACAAGAAGGCCCCGGGGCTGGAATTCCCCAAGCCGCTGGAAGTGGCGGAACCCACCGTGAAGGAAGTCACCGAGGGCAGCGGTGACCGCATCCGGGCCGGCCAGATCGTTGAAATGTCCTACGTGGCCGTGGACGGCAAGTCAGGCAAGACCCTGGAAGACACCTACCCGACAGGTTCGCAGCCGATCGAACTCAACGACGACCTCAAGAAGGGCAGCGCCCTGATCTACAACGTCGTGGTCGGCGCGAAGGTCGGTTCGCAGATCGCTTTTGCCGCTCCGGGCAAGGCCGCCAGCGGAGGCACCGCGGCCGGCTCGAGCCAGCTGGTTGTCTTCAAGCTGATCTCCGCGAAGGACGCACCGAAGGTCCTTGACAAGCCGGAAGGCGACGCCGTCACCCCGCCCACCGGGCTTCCGACGGTCAAGGTCAACAGCGAGGGCGTTCCGGAAATCTCGGTCGCCGGGGTCAAGGCCCCCACGTCCCTCATTGCCCAGGACCTGATCAAGGGCAAGGGCGCCGTGGTCAAGGCCACCGACACCCTGAGCGTCAACTACGTCGGCGTCAACCTGGCCGGCGGCAAGAAGTTCGACTCCAGCTTCGAGGACAGCTTCGGGCACAAGGGTGTCGCCACGTTCCCGCTCAGCAACGTCATCAAGGGCTGGACCCAGGGCCTGGACGGCAAGACGGTCGGTTCCCGCGTCCTCCTGGTCGTGCCCAAGGCCCTCGCGTACGGTGACGCCGGACAGGGTGAAGCCAAGGGCGACCTCGTTTTTGTCGTCGACATTCTCGGCGCCAAGTAGCCAACACAGCAAGCAAACCCACCAAGCACACATTGAGGAGCAACATGTCATTCGGACAGCGCGACTACGACCGCACCAAGCCTGAGATCGACTTCCCGGAAGGCGACGTTCCGGCCGAGCTGGTCATCACGGACCTGATTGCCGGAGACGGCGCCGAGGCCAAGCCCGGCGACACTGTCTCCACCCACTACGTCGGCGTGGCCTGGTCCACCGGCGAGGAATTCGACTCTTCCTGGAACCGCGGCACCCCGCTCGACTTCCGCGTTGGCGTCGGCCAGGTCATCCAGGGCTGGGACCAGGGCCTGCTCGGCATGCGCGTCGGCGGCCGCCGCCGCCTCGAGATCCCTTCCGAGCTCGCTTACGGCTCCCGGGGCGCCGGCGGAGCGATCAAGCCCAACGAGGCACTGATCTTCGTCGTGGACCTGGTCGCCGTCCGCTAGACGCAACGCACCAGGAAGGGGGGGGGGGGGGGGGGGCGCCCCCCCCCCCCCGCCCCCGCACCACGTGCGACTGCTAGCAGGGTGGGTTACCGGAGACGAAATGCACCGTGTTGGCCCGGACCCAGCGGCCGTCGAGGTTCTTTCCCGAGGCCGAGGGCCCGCTGATGCGGTACCAGCCGCTGCCACCCCAGGGGCTGCCACAGCGGTCCACGGGCGTGCCGCCGTCGGTAGTGCTCAGCCACGGCGACGGGGCCCCGGGGCCGCCCGGGCTGGCGACACCGTAGCAGCGCTTCGGGGTTCCGCCGTCGTAGCCGCTGCCGCCGGTCACTTCGGTGCAGCTGTTGTAGCTGCCGTCATTGTTGATTGCCACGCGGTTAGGTGGCGGCGGCGGAGTCGGGTCGTTGCCGGTGGTGGAGTTGGCACCGCCGATGGCACCGTTCACCACGGTCACCGCGCGGACCTTCAGGTTGTGCGTCTTGTCCCAGCCGCCACCGCCGCGGTCGAAGCGGTTGGCCGTGCCCACGTTGATCCAGCCTCCGTCGTCGTAGCTGACTTCGAAGTGGTTCAGGGAGCGTCCGTTCATGTTCGGGTTGTTCCAGGTCCAGTGCACCTCGCCGTCGCCGGTGGCGGACTTCCCGCCGTTGACGTTCGGTGCGTCGGCCGGTCCGTAGGGATTGCCGCTGCCGATGGCCTTGGCGTCACCGGAGATGTTGGCCTTGATGGAGCGGGCCACAATGTTGACGGTGACGTCGGTGCCGTTCGGCTGGCCGCCGATGACGCCGCCACCGGCGGCGATGGGCCCGGAACCGTAAGCGGTGCGCCAGCTGTACTCGATCTCGCTATCCTGCGAACCGTTCCGTTGGGCAGCGGTCAGCGGAGTGAAGGTCACCCGCAGCTGACCGCTGTCGCCGGTGGGCGCCACCGTGCCGCTGTTCACGGTCCCGGGCTTGCCCGCCGCACGGGTGGGTGCCGACTGCTGGCTGGTGCCGCTGGTACCGGCCTTGTTGGTGGCGGAGACCGTGAAGGTGTAATCGGCCTCCGAGTTGTCCACCACAACGTTCTGGACCGTGGTTCCCACCTTCTGGGAGGAAACCACCGCACCCCCGCGAAGGGTGGTCAGCGTGTAGGCCGACACCGCGTCGCCGTTGTTGTCCGGCGCAGTCCAGGTCACCTGCAACTGGGTCTGGCTGCCCGTCGGCTGGGCGCTGGCCACCGTGGGAGCTGCCGGCGTCGCCGGAACGCCCGCGGGCACTTCGGCCGCGGAGTACGGGCTCCATTCGGAAGGATCCTTGGCATCGTTGCGGGCCAGCACGCGCACCTTGTAGGAGACCCCGTTGCTCAGGCCCTTCCACACGTAGGTGGTGGAGGTAAGGTTCTGGATCTGCGGATTCTGGCCGGCCGGTGCGGGCGAGATCTCCAGGTCGTAGGACTTGATCGGCGAGCCCTTGCTGGCCGGTGCGGTCCAGGTGACCGTGAGCTGCTTGTCGCCGAACTTCAGGCCCGGCGCCAATGGGGTGTCCGGCTTGACGTCCGGGCGCACCTCAGCCGAGGCAGGCGACGGGTCAGACTCGTCGATCGCGTTGGTGGCGGTGACGGTGAAGTGGTACTTCACGTTGTTGGTCAGGCCGTTGAGCGTGCACGTGTTGGCCGGGCAATCCTGCTGGAATCCGCCTTCGCCCCGCACCGTGTACTTGGTGATGGGCGAACCGCGGTCCGCCGGAGCCGTCCAGGTCAGCAGGGCCGTCCGGTCCCCGACGCTCTGCGCCTGGGGCGTGGACGGCGGCATCGGTTTGTCCTTGACGCTCAACCGGATGCGGGCCGTGGCCTGGCGGGAGGGCTCGCCTGTCTTATCCGCCACCGTGTAGGCGACGATCATCGAACCGGTGAACCCCGCGGACGGCGTGACCGTCACGGTATCGCCGTTGGCCACAGCGGAGCCCTGGCCCGTCTCCGTGACGGCGTTGACGATCTTCAACGGCGTGTCCGGGAACGGGTTCGAGTCATTGGCCAGCACCTTGACGGTCACCGGCTTGCCGGCGGCCGCATTCTCCTCGACGTCGTCGCTCGCCACCGGCTTGGGGCGGTTGGAGGCGATCACGGAGAGCTTGTAGGTAGCCGTCGCTTCAAGGCCGCGCGGGTCCTTGGCTTTCACCTGGACGCTTCCGGCCACGCCGGGCTTTGCCTCGCCCTTCGCGCTCACCCTGAGGGACTTGCCGTCGATCCGGGCGTCGAAACCCACTGGTCCGTTGCCGACAACCTCGTACTTCATGTTCGCCGCGTCGTCGCCGTCCGGATCGCTGGTGAGGCGGCCCAGTTCGATGCTCGCGGAGTCGTTCTGCGGCACCTCGAGGGAACTGCCGAGCAGCTTCGGCGGGTGGTTGCGGTTGGGGTCCGGCAGCACTTTGGTGCGGATGCTCAGAGTGGCCTTTTGCCCGTTCGCATCGTCCGGGCCGGTGCCGTCCGTGACTTCGAAGGTGATGGAGCCGGGGCCAACATAGTCCTTGCCCGCGGTGTACTTGATGGCGGTCGCATCGCCGTTCGCCACGGGGTTGCCGCCGTCGGCGCCGATGAGCTTGATACGGTCCGCCTGGCTCAGCCGCGGGCTGCGGCCGTCGCGGACCTTGACCCACTCGTGCAGGTCGACCGTGACGGACTGTCCGGCGATCACCTCGATGACTTCGTCCTTGGCAAGGGTCGGAACCTGCTGGCCGATGCCCGGAACCCAGATGATCGCGGTGGACTTCTGCCCGTCCACGTCCTCCACGGTGTAGGGCACCAGCTGCGGGCCATCAGTCAGCTGGACCACCACGTTGCCGTCGTTGCCGGGCTTGGCGGTTTCCACGGCGGTGGCGATCTTCAGGTTCTCGCCGACGCCGTCGGGGTCCTCGTCGTTCTTCAGGACCGGCACGTCCACGGCTTTCCTGCCCATGGTCTGCGCCGAGGTCACCCGGTCATCCCGGGCAATCGGTGCCAGCAACGGGATGCCGGCCTTGACGTTGACCCGGATGGTGGCACCGGCCGTGGCGCCGCGCTCGTCGACCACCGTGTACCCGACGTTGACGATTCCTTCCTTCGCCGGCGCGGTCAGGAGGATGCGGCCGCTGTTCTTGCTGACGCCCGCCTGGAGCGCAGGATCGGCGTCGATCCCGTCGGCCTTGAGGGCGATCCTGTCGCCGTCGGGATCGGAATCGTTCGCGAGGGCGTCGACGGCGATCTGGCGCCCCGGTCGCACGGAGACGGTGTCGTCCACCGGGGCGGGCTTCTGGTTGTCTTCGCCCTGCGGGGCGATGCCGACCGTGACCGTTCCGGAGTTGACGGCGCCCTGGCGGTCGATCACCTTGTAGCGGAAGGTGTCGGTGCCCGCGCCGTCACCAGCGGCCACGAAGTCGATGAAGCTGCTGCCCACCGTCGCGGTGCCCATGCCCGGCGTGCTGTCGATGCCGGTCAGCTGCACGGAGTCGCCGTCTGGATCGATGCCGTCCAACGGGACCGGGATGCGGACCGTTCCGCCGGCCACCACCCGGGCGGTCAGGTTCTGCGGCTGCGGGCGGGAGTTCTGGGTGCCTTCCAGGGGCAGGATGTGGATGGTCACCGCCGCGGCGCTCTTCTGGCCCTGCGGGTCCACCGCGTTGTAGATGGCGCGCACGGTCTTCGGCACGGAACCGGCGATGAACCGCAGCTTGTCCTCGGAGATGAAGGTCTTGCCGTCGGCTTCCGGAATGTTCTGGGCCAGGACCGGGTCCACGTGCAGCTTCTCGCCCTGCGGGTGGGTGTCGTTGGCCAGGACCGGGACGGTGACGACGTCGTTGACGCGGACGTTCACCTCGTCCGGCTTCGGTTGCGGCGCTTCGACGACGGCAGGTGCCGGCACCGGGACCACGGAGACCGTGCCGCTGGCGGATTTGTGCCCGTTGGAGATCGTGTAGCGGAAGATGACCGGCTGCTGGGTGCCCAGCACGTCGGTGACCCGCAGGACGCTGTGGTCGATGACGCTGACGGACACCGTGGCATTGTCCGGCAGGGTCACGGACTGCAGCACCAGGACGCCGCCCGAGGGGTCGGAGTCGTTGGCCAGCGGGTCCACCAGGACGTTGCCTCCCACGGGGAGCAGCGCGACGTCGTGCACGGCCACCGGGTCGCCGGCGTCCTTTCCGGATTCGACGTCAACACGGATCAGGCCCTGGGTGCTTTGCGGTCCGTTGCTGGCGATGTACGTCAGGTACACCGGGCCGGGGGTGTTGCTCCGGAAAGTGAACGTACCGCCGTCGGTCACGGGGCCGAGCTCGGCGGGGCCGGCCGCCTCCACATGGGCCAGGCGCAGGGCGCCGCCGTTGGGATCGACGTCGTTCTTCAGCGGGGCGATCACCAGATCCTGCCCGACGACGGCGGTCACGTGGTCCGCGTTGACCACCGGCTGCAGCGCTCCCGGTGGCCGGACGTTGATCACCACGCGGCCGGTGGCCGTGGCGCGGCCGTCCCAGACGGAGATGGTGACGTTCTTCTTGCCGGCGGTGGCGCCCGAGTCCTGGTAGGTGAGCAGGCCGTCGCGGCGGATCTTGACCTGGTCCTGCGGGTTGTCGGCCTTGCCGTCCATCAGGACGAGGTCATCGCCGTCGGGGTCCATCCAGTCGGTGAGGATGTTCTGGCTGACGGACTTGCCCTGTTCCACGAGCAGGGTGGTGGGGCTGGCACGCTTGAAGACCGGCGGCTTGTTCTCGTCGGGGCCCACCACGTGCAGGGTGATCTTGCCGCCGGCGGACAGGCCGCGGCCGTCGGCTGCGTTGTAGTTGATGAGTTCGGTGCCGGGTTTGGCGTCGGCGGGCACGGAAATCTGGAAGGCCGAGCCGCCGTAGATGCTCTCGATGGCCCCTGACTTGGGCGCGTTGCCGCCGATCGACGCGGTGAGGACGTCGCCGTCGGGGTCGGAGTCGTTGTCCAGGACGCTCATGACCGTGGTGCGGCCGGGCCGGGCGCCGATCTCGTCCGGCTTGGTTTCCGGCGGACGGTTGGGCTTGGTGCGGTCCGGCAGCACGTTGATGGTGTTCTCGTCCGCGGAATCTTCGTCCTGGTCATCGGACTGGTTCTTCGGCGGGATGACGTCGTCCCAGTTGTTGACCAGCTGCATGTTCTGGTTGACCATCCAGACGTTGCCGGAGTTCACGTCGTTGAGGACAACGAGGTCGCGGTTGACCCGGAAGACGTAGCTTGGGGAGCCGCTGGCCTTGGGCACATCGGCGGTCTTGTCGTCGGCATCGGACGTGCAGTCCCGGACGTACTTGTTGGCGCCGGCCCAGGCTGAGTGCGTGCAGCCGGCCACCTGCACGGGGGCAGCGGGCACACCCTGGCCGCCGAAGTTCACGACTGCGGCAGTGGATCCGTCGAGCGGCTGCTTGATGAGGGCCTTCGGGGTGGCCACGGCCACATAGCTGCTGGCTTCGCCGGTCTGTTGGAGCTTGGCCTCGCGGGCGTCCTGGAGCTGGAGCTTGCGTCCGCCCGGCAGGAACAGGTTGCCGCGGGCGGCGTCCAGGACCACCGGCTTGTCGCCGACGACGGCGAGCTGAATGTCGCCCGCGCCCTTGAGTTCGTCGATCCTGGTGGTTTCGGAGTCCTTCCGTTCGCCATCGGCGTCCACGGACGTGATGGTGATTTCACCCTTCTGCGGGTCGGCCGTGTAGATCCGGTTGTCCTGCCCGACGGCGGAGACCGCACCGGAGGAGGCCAGCAGCACAGGCTGGGTGCCTTCCTCGTCGAAGCTGTTCACGGTGGACGGCGAAAGCGCCCAGACCCGGCCCTTGACCGGGTCAGTAACGGAAAGCACCTGGGTGCCGAAGCTCACCTTCGAGGAGGAGGGCAGCTGCTTGTCCCCGCCGAGGCGCAGGTTGGCCGCGGAGACCTGGTTGACCGTGGATCCGGTGCTGTCGTCGACGAAGACGTCGCCGGAGTTCTGCAGCACGTCGAAGGTGGTGCTCGCTGGAGTAACCGCACCGTCGAGCACCCGGGACGGGTAGTTCAACCGGCCCACCGCGTTCTTGGTCTTGCTGACCACCCACACGCCGCCGTCGTTCAATTCCAGTTCCGCGGTCTTGAACCCCGGATACAGCACAGCACCGGTCACCAGCAGCGCGGTGGCCGCGGTGAATCCGGTGGTGGCGATGAACTTGTTTCGGCGTTTCCTGAGCCCCAATTTGCCGAATAAAGACGTCACAGCTTCAATTCCCTTGCATCACGGCCGCCCCCAGGCAGCCTCGAACCTCGCGGCTTCCGACCAGTGATCATGCGATTCCGCTGTACCCCCATACGGCGGCGGAATTTATCCCTACGACTATCGCACGGGGTCCGCCCGCTTACAAAGAGGACTCCGATATCACCGGCGCTCCAGAATAATCAAGGACCCACGGGCGACGCGATGGGGAAAGGTCCCCATCGCAAGGGCCGAGAAACAGCGCCTGATGAAGAAAATGGGATGCCGCCGGAGATAACTCTATCAATTAGCGGAACGGCGGTCTGCCCACGGGCCTGGGGCTGGTCAGTCCAGGACAAGCCCTTTGCCCTGGCCCGGCGACAGCAGGACCGGGGTGATCTCCCCGAAACCGCGGACGTTCTCCGTGGCCTGCGGATCCAGGACGAAACGCTCGTCCTGGCCAAGTGCTGCGGCAGTGGTGGAATCAACCAGGACGGTGCCGGGTTCTGCCAGGGCCGTCAGGCGCGCGGCGAGGTTGACGGTGGGTCCGTAGATGTCGCCGAGCCTTGACAGGATGCGGCCCCACACCATCGCGACACGCGCCTGCGGCAGGATCTCGTCCTCACTGAACGCGCGGGCCAGGGCGAGGGAAATCTCGGCACCGGCGGCCGGCGTTTCGGCGATGTAGAGCACTTCGTCCCCGACGGTCTTGACCAGGCGGCCGCCGCCAACGGAAATGATCTCGGCGCACTTGTTCTCGAAGCGCTGGACCAGCTGTGCCAGGGTCTTTTCGTTCATCCGGCGGGAGAGGCTCGTGTAAGAGACGAGGTCGGCGAAACCAACAGCACGGGCCAGGGGCAGCGGAGCGTCGTCCTCATCGCCCTCGCGGCCGGCTTCACTGGCACGCAGGCCGGCTTCGGCGCGAACGGCCAGGCGCTGTACGCCGGCATTCATCTGGCGGCGCCAGGAGTACACCAGGACCTCTTCCATGGCGTCCAGCAGGTTGGGCAGCTCGCTGACCAACTGCTTGCGGGCCACAGCGTCCGGAATGCCCTGCTGCACCACCATGTCCTCGATCAGGGCTTCGACCTGCCAGACGACCATCCTGTCCGTCATCTGCCCGATTGCACGGGTCACTGAGATGGCCGCTTCCTCGGTGAGCTTCCCGGCGCGCACCAGGTCCAGGATGGTCGACAGCGCGGAGAGGTCCTGGTCCGTGAAGGCGACGTCCTCGTCCCCGAAGTTGGGGAAGCCGAGGGCACGCCAGAGCTTGCGGGCCGAAAGGAGGGAGACGCCGGCAGCAGCGGCGACTTCACGGCGGCGGAGCTTGCGTTCGCCGCCCAGCAGCCTGGTCTCGAGGACCTTCATGGCGATCCGCTCGGCGGACATCGCACCGGTGGGCGGGGAAGCCTGGGCGGCGGGGACCACGGGGAGGGGCCGGGTCATGGGCTCATCCAAGGAGGGTTCCGGTAAGGAATCGCTGCCGTCCTCCGGGTTCCGGGGCTGGTCACCACTCATCTTGTCCACCTTCTCTCCTTGCCCATGTGTTCACATTGTCATTCGCCGATACTGCCGGCAGCCCGTCGATGGCTTCGAGGACGAAGCTCCGGAACCGTTCTGCCTCCGGAACATCCGGCATCAGGGTTCCTCCCGGCTGCCCGGTATCCAAGGATATATTCCCCGAGCGCAATGTCCGTTGGATCAGGGACTGCCTGAGACCGACGTTACGTACCGCCGCGAGCGAAAGCTGCCAGTCCCGGCGTCGAAGCATTCCAAAACGGGCAATTATCCGGCGGCTGGTCAGGATGTACCGCACGGCCAGCCAGCCCAGGTATTTCGGCAGGCAGTAGCCGAGCAGCACCAGGACGGCAAGGAAAATGCAGGCCGCCACCAACCAGAAGGTCCACTTTGCCCCGCTCATCACGGGCACCAGCCTGCCTGGGCCGCCCTTGACGATCCACGCGCAGGCGTAAGCGGCAAGCGCCGGGGTAAGGATGAACGCGGCTGCCGGGAAAAAGAGCCGCCGCCCCTGTTGCCGGGTCACCACGATCACTTGCTCACCCGGCAGGAGTTGTTTACGCATACCCGCCATCGGTCGGCCGCAAATGCACCACGTCCCCGGCGGTCACCACGTGTTCGCGGCCGCTGTGGTCGACCACCAGGAGCGATCCGTATTCATCCAGGCGGGAAGCGTGGCCCACCAGTTCGTGATCGCCGGGCAATTGCGCGCGGACTTCACGGCCCAGGGTAACCAGCACGGCCTCCACCCGCTTGTGCAGCGAGGGCCCGCCGGCAAGCCCGGCAGCGGGATCGCCGTCGGCATTGCAGAAGCTGCGGTAGAGCACCGCGAAACGGGACAGGTAATTCTTCAGGATGGCGGTGCGGTCCAGGGTGTCCGAGCCCTCAACGAGGAGGGAGGTGGCGGTGGGAACCGGCAGTTCACTTTCGGTGAGGCTGACGTTCAGGCCGGTGCCGAGCACAACAGCGGGGACCGTGCCGTCGCCCATCGGACCCAGCTGTGCCAGGATTCCTGAGATCTTCCTGCCCCGGACCAGGACGTCGTTGGGCCACTTGATCTCAGCAGGCAGCCCGCAGCTTTCCAGCAGGGTTTCGCGCAGGGCGAGGGCCGCGAGCAGAGACAGCCAGGAATAGCTCTGCGTAGGCACGGGCAGGCCTTGGGCATTGACCGGCCGCAGCACGATCGAAACAGACACCGCGGAATGGTGAGGCGCTTCCCAGTGCCGCTCCAGGCGTCCCCGCCCCGCCGTCTGGTGTTCGGCGGTCAGCACTGACATGTCCGGCCATTCCTTGGGTTCCACCGTGACCGCACGCAGGAGGTCCGTGTTGGTGGAGCCGGTGGACTCCACCACCTCGAGGCGGGAAATGCCCGCGCTTGCGAGGAAATCGCCGTTGAGCAGCGCATCCTTGTCGAGATTCGGCCGTCCCGCATTTGCCCGTTCCATACTCTGAATCCTAACGATCCCGGCAGCCGCGGATGTAGACCTTCCGCCTAAAGGAAAATGTCGGGCACCAACTGCTCTTCCGGGGCGCCGAGGCTGTAGGGACGGAAGTCGCTGACGCCGGCGGCGCGGAGCACTTGTTCATCGGTATAGAAGTTGCCGCTGAGCGGTCCGGCTGCGTCCATTCCCCCGCTGAGGATGGCGTGTGCGGCGTCGGCCATGATCTCCGGGCCACGGGCGGCCTGCACGATGCGGTCGCCGCCGGGCATGTTCCGGATGGCGGCGGTGTCGATCAGGGTGCAGGGCCAGAGCGAGTTGACCAGCACGCCGTCGTCCTTCAACTCTTCGGCAAGGCCCAGCGTGGTGAGGCTCATCCCGTATTTGGCCATGGTGTACGCCAGGTGCTTGCCGGCCCATTTGGGATCCAGGTTCAGCGGCGGAGAAAGCGTGAGGATCTGTCCGCGCGTGGACTCGCGCAGCGCGGGCAGCGCGAGCTTGGAAAGCAGGAAGGTGCCCCGCACATTGATGTCCTGCATGAGGTCGTACCGCTTCATGTCGACGGCGTCCGTCCGGGACAGGTCGATGGCAGAGGCGTTGTTGACGACGGCGTCGATCCCGCCGAAGCGCTCGACGGCGGCGGCCACCGCAGCGGCGACATCCTCATCGTTCCGCACGTCGCCGACCAGGGCGATGACCCGCCCGCCGGCAGCCTCCACTTGGGCCGCGGCGGTGTGCACGGTGCCTTCCAGCTTCGGGTGCGGTTCACCGGTCTTGGCCAGGAGCACGATGTTCGCGCCGTCGCGGGCGGCCCGCAGGGCTATGGCCAGGCCGATTCCCCGGCTGCCGCCGGACATCAGGAGGGTGCGGCCCTTGAGGCTGCCGCTCGCCCGGTACGGGCTGGCGGCACGCGTTGAAGCATCGTCGCTTGAAGTCATGGGGACACTGTAGCCCATCTAAGTTACTCACGGGTAACTTTGCCGGATGCTCGACATGACAACGGAAAATTGTAGGGTTTCTACAGCGGTATCCGGGTTTTGCGTCACTAGACTAGCCACCAGGGCCCGCATTTTGTACGGATGCTACTTAAGAGCGCATGCCCAGCAACAACGCGCATGCCAGCAAAGCAGTGCCAGCGTAAACAGCTACAGAGCCGGAGACACTTGATGAGCCACGATCTGACCACGACGGCGGGAAAGATTGCCGACTTCCGCGACCGCCAGGCCCGTGCGGAACAGCCCTCCGGCCCCGAGGCGATCGAAAAGCAGCACGCCCGCGGCAAGAACACCGCCCGTGAACGCATCGACCTGCTCCTGGATGAAGGCTCCTTCGTCGAGTTCGACGCCCTCGCCGTCCACCGTTCCACCGCATTCGGCATGGAAAAGAAGAAGCCCCTCGGCGACGGCGTGGTTTCCGGCTACGGCACCGTCGACGGCCGCCTGGTGGCCATCTACAGCCAGGAATTCAGCGTCTACGGCGGCTCCCTCAGCCAGGTCAACGGTGAGAAGATCGTCAAGGTCCAGGAATTCGCGCTCCGCAACGGCTGCCCGATGGTCGGCATCAACGACGGCGGCGGCGCCCGCATCCAGGAGGGTGTTGCTTCCCTGGCGATGTTCGCGGACATCTTCCGCAACAACGTCCACTCCTCCGGCGTCATCCCGCAGATCTCCCTGATCATGGGCCCCTGCGCCGGCGGTGCTGCCTACTCCCCCGCCCTCACGGACTACGTGGTGATGGTGGACAAGACCTCCCACATGTTCATCACCGGGCCGGACGTCATCAAGACCGTCACCGGTGAGGACGTGGACATGGAAACCCTCGGCGGCGCCCGCCAGCACAACGCCACCACGGGCACCTCCACCTACCTGGCCAGCGACGAGGCGGACGCCATTGAATTCGTCCGCGAGCTGTTGGACTTCCTGCCGTCCAACAACCTCTCCGAAGCCCCCGTGCTGGAGCACGAGCAGGAGCTGGAGATCGACGAGGACGACCTCGCCCTGGACACCCTCGTCCCGGATTCGGCCAACCAGCCGTACGACATGCGCAAGGTCATCGAGCAGATCGTGGATGACGCCCATTTCCTGGAGATGCAGTCGCTCTACGCCCCGAACGTCATGATCGGCTACGGCCGCATCGAGGGCCACACTGTGGGCATCGTGGCCAACCAGCCCATGCAGTTCGCGGGCACCCTGGACATCGCGGCCTCGGAAAAGGCGGCACGTTTCGTGCGCCACTGCGACGCCTTCAACGTCCCGATCATCACCCTGGTGGACGTCCCCGGCTTCTTGCCCGGCAAGGACCAGGAATTCCAGGGCATCATCCGCCGCGGCGCCAAGCTGCTCTACGCCTATGCCGAAGCCACCGTCCCGAAGCTGACCGTCATCACCCGCAAGGCCTATGGCGGCGCGTACATCGTGATGGGCTCCAAGAAGCTCGGCGCGGATCTGAACCTCGCGTGGCCCACCGCCCAGATCGGCGTCATGGGCGCCCAGGGTGCCGTCAACATCCTCTACCGCCGCGACCTCGCCGCCGTCGCCGAATCCGGCGGCGACGTCGAGGCCCGGCGCGCGGAGATCATCCAGCAGTACGAAGAGGAACTCCTCAACCCGTACCAGGCCGCGGAACTCGGCTATGTGGACGCCGTGATCGCACCGTCGGACACCCGCGTCCAGATCATCAAGGGCCTGCGCGCACTGCGTGACAAGCGGGCCAGCCTGCCTACCAAGAAGCACGGAAACATCCCGCTGTGAGCACCCCTTCCATGGACCCGGACCAGAACCCGGCCGCCGAAGCCCCGGAGATGCCCCTGCTTTCGGTACTCAAGGGAGACCCGACGCCGGAAGAACTCGCCGCGCTGGCCGCCGTCGTCGCATCGCTTTCTGCCCCCGCCGCCCCGGAGCCGGCCAAGCCGACCGTGCGCCACTGGGTGCGGCGCCAGCGGCTCCGCCTGGATCCGACCCCGGGTCCGGGCGCGTGGCGGCGCAGCAAGGGCTGACGACAACGAAGCGAAGACGTTATTCAGCATCCCTTTCAGAAAGGCGCGGCCCCGGCTAGGCTCGTCAGGTGACTACTGAAAACACCTCACCAGTACGTTCCCGGACCGCCATCGATGCCGTAGCGGATGGGTACACCGACACGTACCTGGCGTTGAATCCCACCCTGGCCACCACGCTCGGCATCCCGGGTCACGAAAGCGAATACCAGGACTTCTCGCCGGCCGGCGCCGCAGCCTTCGCCGCCGCGGCCCGCGACACCCTGGACAAGCTCTCCGGCCTGGAACCCGCCGACGCGTCCGACGTCATCACCCTCGACGCCATGCGGGAGCGCCTGGGCCTGCAGCTTGAATTCCACGAATCCGGCTGGGACGCGGCGGAGCTGAACAACATCGCCTCCCCTGCCCAGGACATCCGCGCAGTCTTCGACCTGATGCCCACCGCCACTGCGCAGGATTGGGAGCACATCGCCGCCCGTGCGGCGAATGTCCCCGGCGCCATAGAGGGCTACATCGCTTCCCTGCGCTCGGCCAAGGAGGCCGGAAAAGTCTCGGCGGCCCGCCAGGTGCGCACCGTGATCGAACAGACCAGCAAGTACGCCGCCGAGGACGGCTTCTTCGCAAAGCTCGCCGCGGGCGCGGCAATCGAGGGCAAGCCGCTGCCGGCGGAACTGCAGGAGAAGCTCGACGCCGGTGCCGCCGTCGCGCGATCGGCATACGCCGGCCTGGCGACGTTCCTCGAGGAGGAACTGCTGCCCCTCGCCCCCGACAAGGACGCGGTGGGCCGCGAGCGCTACGCCCTGGCCTCCCGCACCTTCCTCGGCGCCACCGTGGACTTGGAGGAGACCTATGAGTGGGGCGTCCACGAGCTCCAGCGGATCATCGCCGAACAAGAGCGGGTCGCGGAGCAGATCAGGCCCGGCGCCACCGTCGAGGAAGCCAAGGAAATCCTGGACAACGATCCTGCCCGGCAGATCAAGGGCACCGACGCCCTCCAGGCCTGGATGCAGGAACTGTCGGACCGCGCCGTGGCCGATCTCGCCGACGTCCATTTCGACATCCCGGACGTCATGAAGACCCTTGAGTGCAAGATCGCCCCGACCGACGAGGGCGGCATCTACTACACGGGCCCCGCGGACGATTTCTCGCGGCCCGGACGCATGTGGTGGTCCGTGCCCGCAGGTGAGGACACCTTCACCACCTGGGCGGAGACGACGACGGTCTTCCACGAAGGCGTGCCGGGCCACCACCTTCAGGTGGCAACCGCCGTGTACCGCCGCGAGCTGCTGAACAACTGGCGCCGCAACATCTCATGGGTCTCCGGCCATGGCGAAGGCTGGGCCCTGTATGCGGAAAAGCTCATGCTGGAGCTGGGCTACCTTAAGGACCCGGGTGACCACATGGGCATGCTGGACATGCAGCGCATGCGGGCCGCCCGCGTGGTCTTCGACATCGGCGTGCACCTGGAGCTGGAGATCCCCGAGGCCTGGGGCAGCGGCACCTGGACGCCGGAGAAGGGCTATGACTTCCTGCGCGCCAACCTGCCCATCAGCGAAGGCCAGCTCAAGTTCGAGTTCACGCGCTACCTCGGCTGGCCGGGCCAGGCACCGTCGTACAAGGTGGGCCAGCGGCTGTGGGAAGAGATCCGCGCCGAGCTGGAACAACGCGAGGGATTCGAGCTCAAGGCCTTCCACACGGACGCCCTGAACATCGGATCAGTGGGCCTCGACACGCTCCGCCGGGCACTGCTGGGCTGAGACATTTGCCACAGCACCGGGTGGAATAACTTGAAACTTCATTGATTTGGCGGCCGTTGCTGGTATTCCAGTGACGGCCGCCATTTCATCTTTCTCGTCATATTTCTCAACGTCTACTCGCCCTGGTATTCCAACTGCCTCTACGTTGTTCCGGTGAGCAAAACATCCAACCTTTCACCCGCCGCCGGCAAGGCCGCGTCCCGGCTCCCGAAGTGGGCAACGTCCTTCGGTGTGCAGATCATCGCGGCCCTCATTGTCGGCCTGGCCCTCGGCCTCATCGCCAAGTACACGGGCAGCACCAAGACGGCCCCCAACGGCCTTGGCGCCACCCTGCAGACCATCGGCTCGAGCTACGTCTCGCTGCTGCAGACCGCCGTGGTCCCGTTGATCTTCACCGCCGTCGTCAGCTCCATCGCCAACCTCCGCCAGGTCTCCAACGCGGCGAAGCTGGCCTGGAACACCCTCCTCTGGTTTGCCATCACCTCGCTGATCGCCGTGCTGATCGGCATCGGCCTGGGCGTGCTCTTCCAGCCGGGCACCGGCACCGGCATCAACAGCCAGGGCGAAGCTCCGGGCAAGGTCGGCAGCTGGTGGGCCTTCCTCACGGGCCTGTTCCCCAAGAACTTCCTGGGCCTCGGCGCGAGCACAACCATCGCCGATGACGCCGCCACCACCGCCGTGAACTTCAACGTGCTGCAGATCCTGGTGATCGCGATCGCCGTCGGCGTGGCCGCCCTGAAGGTGGGCAAGCAGGCCGAACCCTTCCTCAACTTCAACGCCTCCGCCCTGGCCGTGATCCAGAAGGTCCTCTGGTGGATCATCCGGATTGCCCCCCTGGGCACCATCGGCCTGATCGGCAACGCCGTGGCCATCTACGGCTGGGACACCATCGGTTCGCTGGGCAAGTTCACGGTGGCGATCTACGTGGGCCTGGCCCTGGTGCTGTTCGCCGTCTACCCCGCACTCGTCCGCAGCCACGGACTGTCCGTGAAGCAGTACTTCTCCGGCGTCTGGCCGGCTGTCCAGCTGGCGTTCGTTTCCCGTTCCTCCATCGGCACCCTGCCGCTCACGCAGCGTGTGACCGAACGGAACCTCGGCGTGCCGGGCGGCTATGCTTCCTTCGCCGTGCCCCTCGGCGCCACCACCAAGATGGACGGCTGCGCCGCGATCTACCCGGCAGTGGCAGCGATCTTCGTGGCCCAGTTCTTCGGCATCAACCTGGACTTCAGCCAGTACGTGCTCATCGCCCTTGTGTCGGTCCTCGGCTCCGCCGCCACGGCAGGCACCACCGGCGCCGTGGTGATGCTGACCCTGACCCTGTCCACCCTGGGCCTGCCGCTGGCCGGCGTCGGCCTGCTGCTCTCGATCGATCCGATCCTGGACATGGGCCGTACCGCGGTCAACGTGGCCGGACAGGCACTCGTTCCCACGATTGTGGCCAAGCGCCAGGGCATCCTGGACGAGGAGCTGTACAACGCACCGCGCAGGGGTACCGCGTTTGCGGACGAAGCCAACGCGCCGGAGTCCGCAGCCCCTGCAGAGCGCGAGCTCGCCGACGCCAAGTCCTAGCGGGCATCCTGCTCCGCGTTGCCGATGGATCCCCGGGTGTTCCCCGGGGATCCATCCGTTTAACCCCCTGTTCCCGGTAGGCTCAGCGCATGCTGATTGTCACCTCAAACGAAATCCCCGGCCACCGGATCGACGCCGTTTTCGGCGAGGTCATGGGACTCACCGTCCGGTCCCGGGACATCGGCTCGCAGATGCTCGCAGGATTCCGGTCCCTGGGCGGCGGTGAACTTCCCGAAATGACCAAGGCCCTCTACGAAAGCCGCCAGGAAGTCATGGCACGCATGGTCAGCGAGGCGCAGCAGCGCGGGGCCAACGCCATCGTGGCCATGCGCTTCGACACCTCGGAGATGGGGACCAACTGGACCGAGGTGTGCGCCTACGGCACTGCCGTTTTCGCCATCCCCCTCAAGGAGGGCGAACCCGGGGCTACCGGCCAGTCGATCTTCCTGAACAGTACCGCAGGCCAGCAGGCAGGATCGCAGCAGACGGCCCCGTAATGCCCTACCCGGATGGTTGGCCGGGGGATTTAACTTGCGCAGAGTGCAAAAATGCACTTAGTGTAAATATGTGCCGTCAACTGATACAGCCAAAGCTGCTTCCCGCCGTGAACTGAACAAGGTCGCGACGCGCATCGCGATCGCCGACGCCGCGCTGGCCCTGCTGCGGAGCCAGGGCGCGGGCAACTTCACCGTGGAAGACATTGCAGCCGAGGCAGGGGTATCCCGGCGGACTTTCTTCAACTACTTCGCCGGCGTCGACTCCGCCCTGGCCTCGCTGGCCGACCGTTTCCTCGACAACGTCCTGGAGGAATTCCGCCTCCGTCCCGCCAACGAGCCCATCCTGGAATCCGCCCGTGTGGCACTGATGGAACTGGCCGATCCGATGACGGCGGCACCCATTGCCGAGCTCTTCAGCCTCACGAACTCCAGCCATGCACTGGGACGCTGCGAGCTCGAGGCCTGGGAGCACTGCACCGAACAAATCATTGCCGCGGCCCGCGGGCGCCTTGGCGAAGGCGCCAACGAACTCCAGCTGCGCGCCATGGCCGGCTCAATCATCGCCTGCGGCAAGGCCGCGATGGGCGTCTGGTTCGAAGAGCGCGGCGCCGACCTTTCCCCGGAGTCCCTGGCGGTCTTCCGCCAGCACCTGGTCACCGCCGTGGGCCTGCTGGCCTCCGGCTTCAATGAACCCGCCACCGCCTGACTACCCCGTACCCGGTAAGCCCACTCGACAGGCCCAGAAAAGATCGGTTCCACCATGGCTACTTTGCTCTACCGTCTTGGCAAGTTTTCCTACCGGCACCGCTGGCTGGTGATTTCGCTGTGGCTGGCCGTCCTGGTGGCCGTCGGTGGCTCCGCCGCGGCCTTCCACGGCACCATGTCCAACAACTTCCAGATCCCGGGCACCGAGACCCAGCGGATGCTGGACAAGCTCAAGAAGGACCTGCCCGAGGCGGCCGGCGGCTCAGCGGGCATTGTCTTCGAGGCCGGCAGCGGCGGCTTCAACCAGGCAGGCAAGGACGCGGTCGCCGCGGCTCTGGGCGAGCTGAAGAAACTCCCCACGGTGCAGTCCACCGTCAACCCCTTCGACACCCAGGCTGAACTGGACAAGGCGCCGGCCGCCGTCGAGCAGGGCGAAAAGCAGGCCGCCGCCGGCAAAGCCCAGCTCGAGCAGGCCCGTGCGGAGCTGGCCGCCGGCGAGGCCCAGCTCAAGGCCGCCGAACAGCAGATGGCGGGAGCGGGAATGCCCAAGGCGGCGATCGACGCGCAGCTGGCCCCGCAGAGGGCCCAGCTCGCCGCGGGGAAGGCAAAGCTTGAGGCCGGCGAAAAGCAGGCCGCGGAAGGTGCGGAAAAGCTCGCCCTGGCGAAGCGGCAGCTTGAATCTTCTCAGGGCATGCGCTTCGTCTCCGAGGACGGCAAGGCCGCGATCGCCCAGGTCCAGTTCATGACCTCCATCAATGCCCTGACCCCTGCCCAGCGACAGCAGGTCCAGGACATCGTCCACGGGGTTTCCTCCGCCGGGGTCACGGCCCTGGCCAGCAAGGAAATCACCGAGGATGTCTCCCAGATCTTCGGCGTTGCTGAGATCGTCGGCATCGCCGTCGCCGCACTGGCACTGATCGTCATGCTCGGAACCCTGGTCGCTGCCGGCTTGCCGCTGCTCATGGCCCTTGTGGGGGTCGCGGTGGGCGTGGGCGGGACCTTTGCACTGACCGGCGTGATCGACATGAGCTCCATCTCGCCCATGCTCGCCCTCATGCTCGGCCTGGCCGTCGGCATCGACTACTCCCTCTTTATCGTCAACCGGCACCGCGGCCAGATGCTTGCGGGAATGGACCCGGAGGAATCCGCGGCCCTCGCCACCGGCACGTCCGGCAACGCGGTTCTGTTCGCCGGGCTCACCGTGGTCATCGCCCTGGCTGCACTGGTGGTCCCGGGCCTGCCGTTCCTTGCCGTCATGGGTCTCTCCGCCGCCGCCACGGTTGCCGTCGCCGTCGTCGTCTCCCTGACCCTGACACCGGCGGTGCTGGCGCTGATCGGCCGCCGGCTGATTTCCAAGCGGGCGTGGGGGAAAGCCGCACGGCACAACGCCGAACCGGGCCACGAGGCCGCAGACCGGGCCGCGGACTCGCGAAAGAGCAACCGCGGCTGGGGCGCCCTGGTGACCCGGCACCCGGTGTGGTCCCTCCTCGCCGGCGTCGTGCTGCTCGGCGTCTTGGCGCTGCCGGCCTCCCAGTTGCGGCTGGCACTGCCCGACGGCGGCTCCGAACCTGTCGACTCGCAGGCCTTCAAGGCCTACGACCTCACCCGTAAGAGTTTCGGGGAAGGCGTCACCGGACCGATCGTCGTCGTGGGTGAACTCCCCGCAGGCCTCAGCGACAGCGACGCAGTCAACAGGCAGCTGGACGTCGCCGCGGAACTGCGCGCCGTGGACAAGGTGGTTGCAGCCGTCCCGGTCGCGCTCAGCCCTGCCACGGGAAGCGACGGCCACCGCACGGCGGTGTTCCAGGTGATCCCGCAGGACGGTCCGGCCAGCGAAAGCACCGTGCAGGTGGTCGCCGAGCTCCGGGCCAAGGGCAGCGAGATCAAAGCCAAGACCGGTGTCACCATCGGCCTGACCGGGCAGACGGCCGGCAACGTGGACGTCTCCGGCAAGCTCGGTGCCGCGCTGCCGCCGTACCTGGCAATCGTCGTCGGGCTGTCCGTGATCCTGTTGCTGCTGGTGTTCCGTTCTGTCGTGGTCCCGCTGCTGGCCACCGGCGGCTTCCTGCTCTCGCTCGCGGCGGCGTTCGGCGCCGTGGTGGCCGTGTACCAGTGGGGCTGGCTGGGAGGCGTGTTCGACGTCGCCAATCCCGGCGCCGTGCTGAGCTTCCTGCCGATCATCCTGATCGGTGTGCTGTTCGGCCTGGCGATGGACTACCAGGTCTTCATCACCTCAGGCATGCGGGAATCGTTCATGCACGGCGAGGCCGCCAGGCCGGCGGTGCGCAGCGGCTTCAGCCACGCCGCCACCGTGGTCACCGCCGCTGCAATCATCATGGTGAGCGTGTTCGCCGGCTTCATCTTCTCCCACCTGACCATGGTCCGGCCGCTGGGCTTCGCGATGGCATTCGGCGTGCTGGTGGACGCGTTCGTGGTCCGCATGACCATCCTGCCCGCCGCCATGTACCTGCTGGGCGGGAAGGCCTGGTGGCTGCCGCGCTGGCTGGACCGGATCCTGCCTGACGTGGACGTCGAAGGCGCCTCGCTCGAACGGACCAGCGTGCGGGAACGCGCGGCCGCCGAGGAGAGCGGCGATGCGAAGGAACTGGTGCCCTGAGGTCCCTCTCCCTGAATTGGCCTCGACGCGGACGGCCCTCGACTCACCGCCGGATCAGGAGGAGGATTGAAGGGCAGTCACCAGAAGGAGGTCTGTGATGTGCTACGGGTACAGCAAGGATTTCCGTTGGGACACCAAGAAAGATGCCTCACGGGAAACCGAGGAGCACAAGGAACCACACGTTGACGCGAAGGGCACGTTCTGGGCCTTCCCGCGCCGGCGCCGCGATTTCACCACCCCGCGGGAACCGGTCATCGACCGCACGCGCGAGAGGGTTTAGCCCCTGAAATGGAAGGAACGCCCAGACCGGGCGTTCCTTCCATTTTCCGTTCCTGCGGTGCGTTCCGGCAGCGGATACGCTTGAACGCGTGACCCGACTTATCCTGGCCTCCCAGTCCCCCGCACGCACCAAGCTCCTTACGGAAGCCGGCATCCGGCACGAAGTCCTCGTGTCCGACGTCGACGAGGACGCCGTGCAGGCGCGCTACGGGGTCACTGACCCGCACGACACTGCACTGCTGCTGGCGCGCGCCAAGGCCGAAGCCGTCGCGGCGCTGCCGGAAGCCGAAGGCGCCCTGGTGATCGGCTGCGATTCGGTCTTCGAGTTCGACGGCGAGGCGCACGGCAAGCCTTACACGGCCGAGGTCGCCAAGGAGCGCATGCTGCGGATGAGCGGCTCCTCCGGCGTGCTGCACACCGGGCACTGGCTGGTGGACTGCCGCGAAACCGCCGCCGACGTCGAGGACGGGGAAAGCGCCGACGGCACCGGGGCGACCCTCGGCGCCGTCTCCAGTGCCGAAGTGCATTTCACCCCGATGAGCGAGGCGGAGGTGGACGCCTACATCGCCACGGGCGAGCCACTGCACTGCGCGGGCTCCTTCACCATCGACGGACTAGGTGGCGCATTCATCCGCAAGGTCGACGGCGACCCGCACGCCGTCGTCGGGCTTTCCGTCTCCACGCTTCGCGAACTGCTGGGCCAGGCGCAGGTGGGCATCACCGAGCTGTGGGCAAGCGACGGGGACTCCGCCGCTTTGTAGCAACCCTACAAAGAGGAGGCGCCGCACGCACGGATTCCCCCATCAATATGGGCGGAACCCTCACAACCGCGCTAGTCTCCTTTGAGGACAAAAGGAGTCAACTTGACAGCACAACCGGCGCAGCCCGTTTCCAGCTCGATCACCAAGGTACTGGTGGCCAACCGCGGCGAGATCGCGGTCCGCATTATCCGCGCAGCCCGGGACGAAGGCCTCGCCTCCGTGGCTGTCTACGCTGACCCGGACCGCGACGCCCTGCACGTCCGGCTGGCCGACGAGGCGTACGCCCTTGGGGGCAACACGGCCGCCGAGTCGTACCTCGTCATTGACAAGCTGATCGAAGTGGCAAAGCAGTCCGGCGCTGACGCCATCCACCCCGGCTACGGCTTCCTGGCCGAGAACGCCGAATTCGCCGCGCGCGTGATCGACGCCGGCATCACCTGGATCGGCCCCTCCCCCGAGGCCATCGACGCGCTCGGCGACAAGGCAAAGGCAAAGCACATCGCCCTGGCCGCCGGCGCCCCCCTGGCCCCCGGCCTCAAGGACCCGGTCAAGGACGCCGACGAAATCGTCACCTTCGCCCAGGAGCACGGCCTCCCGGTAGCCATCAAGGCTGTCTACGGTGGCGGTGGCCGCGGGCTCAAGGTCGCCCGCACGCTCGAAGAAATCCCCGAACTCTACGAATCCGCGGTCCGCGAGGCATTGGCCGCCTTCGGACGCGGCGAGTGCCTCGTGGAGAAGTTCCTGGACTCCCCCCGGCACGTCGAAACCCAGTGCCTGGCCGACGCGCACGGCAATGTCGTGGTCGTCTCCACCCGTGACTGCTCCCTGCAGCGCCGCAACCAGAAGCTCGTGGAAGAAGCCCCGGCGCCGTTCCTCTCGGAAGAGCAGAACCGCAGCCTGTACGAATCTTCCAAGGCCATCCTGAAGGAGGCCGGCTACCTCGGCGCGGGCACCTGCGAGTTCCTGGTGGGCCAGGACGGCACCATCAGCTTCCTCGAGGTGAACACCCGCCTGCAGGTGGAGCACTGCGTGTCCGAGGAAGTCACCGGGATCGACCTGGTCCGTGAGCAGTTCCGCCTGGCCCGTGGCGAGGAGCTCGGCTACGGCGACCCGGAAGTCCGCGGCCACTCCTTCGAGTTCCGCATCAACGGCGAGGATGCGGGCCGCAACTTCATGCCCGCCCCCGGCACGGTGGAGACCCTCCGCTTCCCCGCCGGTCCCGGCGTCCGTGTGGACTCCGGCATCCAGGCCGGTGAGGTGATCAGCGGCAACTTCGACTCCATGCTGGCCAAGCTGGTGGTCACCGGTTCCAGCCGCAAGCAGGCCCTCGAACGCTCCCGCCGCGCCCTGGCCGAGCTTGAGATCACGGGCATGCCCACCGTCACGCCGTTCCACAGTGCAGTGGTCTCCGATCCCGCCTTCGCTCCCGAAGAGGGCCCGTTCTCGGTCCACACCCGCTGGATCGAAACCGAGTTCGTCAACAACATCCCCGCCTGGTCGGGTACCGCCTCCGCTGAAGCCCCCGACGCCGGTGAGCGCCAACGCTTCGTCGTCGAGGTCGGCGGCAAGCGGCTTGAGGTCGCCCTCCCGGCAGGACTCGGAGCCGTAACCGTGAACGGCGCCTCACCGAAAGCGGGCAAGCCCAAGAAGCGTGCCCGCGGCGCGGGTGCATCCGCGGCAGCCGCCGGCGGAAACGCCCTGACCTCCCCGATGCAGGGAACCATCGTCAAGGTGGCCGTGGCCGACGGCGACCAAGTGGCGGAAGGGGACCTGATCGTGGTGCTCGAGGCCATGAAAATGGAGCAGCCGCTCACCGCCCACCGCGCCGGCACCATCCACGGCCTGGTGTCCAAGGCCGGCGAGACCGTGTCCGCCGGAGCCGTCATCGCCACGATCGAAGACTAGTTCGCGAGGGCAGAACCGACGCAAAGCGGCCCCGCACCACAAGAA
>NZ_JBFPFO010000018.1:0-51792 GCF_047977865.1 Curtobacterium sp. LFS079 | reverse complement strand
TTGGGTGGTGGTGCCGGGGGCCGCCCCCCCCACCCCCCACCCCACCGGGCGGGCGCCTCCGCGGCCCGCCCCCGGCGGCCCGCCCCCGCCCCTTCTTCGTTAACTCCGGGACTTTAGTAACGTTGCATCCGTGTCCGCATCACGTACCGAACGCCTCCTCAACCTGCTTCTCGCGCTCCTGAACACGAAGTACGGCCTCTCGCGCGCTGTCCTGCGGGAGAAGGTCTATCACGACGACGACAGCAACGACGCGGCTTTCGGGCGCATGTTCGAGCGGGACAAGACGGAGCTGCGCAGCTTCGGATTCGAGATTGAGACGATCGCCGAGGCAGGCCTGGCCGCCGAGGATCCCGCCACCACCCGCTACCGGATCGGCAAAGAGTCCAACCGTCTGCCGGACGTCCATCTGACTCCCGCCGAAGGCACCGTCCTGGTCCTTGCGGCGATGCTCTGGGAACGCGCCGCCCTCGGTGGTGCCGCGGCCAGTGCACTGCGGAAGCTGCAGGCGTCCGGAGACCTGGGTGCGGTGGAGCTTCCGGCGGGCGTCCAGCCGCGGATCAAACCCGCGGGACCGTCCTTCGAGGCAGCCGTGAATGCCCTGAACTCACGCCACCCGGTCAGCTTCGGGTACCGGGCGGCGAGCACAGGACTGGAAGAGCGACGGCGGGTGGAACCTTGGGGGCTCGGCAGCCGCTTCGGCCAGTGGTACCTCGTCGGATTCGACCGGGCGCGCGGGGCGAAACGCTTCTTCCGGCTGTCCCGGATGACCAGCCCCGTGCAGCTTGAAACCAAGGACAGCTACGAGCTGCCCGCCGGCTTCGACGCGAGGAAGGAACTGGACGGGCTGGCCGAACTGCCGCAGCAGGACGCGATCCTCGAAGTCGCGGCCGGCCGGCTCCTCGGCCTGCGCAAGCGCGCGATCCCGGTTCCGGACCGCAAGCCCCGGGACGCCGGCCGCGATGTGTTCGCGGTGCCGTTCCGGGACAGTGAACTTTTCGCGGAGGAGCTCGCCTCCTACGGCCCCCACGTAAAGGTTACGGAGCCCGCAGAACTGCGCAGCGCCGTCGTACGCCGACTGGAAGCGGCGGAAGCGGCCATGTCCGGCCCGGAGGTCCCGGTTGAATTCCCCGCCGCGTCCGTGCGGGCACGCAAGCGGACATCCGAGGACCAGTTGAGCCGCATGCTGCAACTCGTTCCGTTCCTGGTCCACAACCAGGGCCTTCCCATCCAGGAAGTGGCCGACCGTTTCGGGATCAGCCGCAAGGAGCTCATTGCCGACCTCCAGATCCTCATCTGCTCCGGCCTTCCCGAAGGCTATCCGGACGACCTCTTCGACATCGACTGGGAAGACGAGCACGTCTACATCCATGAACACCTGGAACTGAACCGCCCGGTGCGCTTCAGCGAGGAAGAGGCCTCCGCGCTGCTGACCGGCCTGGCCACGCTCGGCAACCTTCCGGCCCAGGCCGGCCTGTCGGGCGATGAGCAGGCCAGCGCCCTGGAGTCGGTCACCGTCAAGCTCGCCGGTGCCGCAGGGGAGGCCGGGCGGGTGGCAGCTTCCCTCGCCGCGCCTCCGGTGGAGCCGGCGGAGGCGGCATTCTTCGAAACGGTCACCACAGCCATCAGGGATGGCCGGCAGCTTGCGCTGCGCTATTTCTCGCCGCAGCGCGATGCCGTTTCGGAACGGGATGTGGATCCGCTGCGCATGTATTCACAGGACAACACCTGGTATTTCGAGGCGTACTGCCACAGCAAAGCCGCCGTCCGGAATTTCCGGCTCGACCGCATCGAGGAGCTCTCGCCGAACGGCAGAGCCGTGTCCACCCCGGCCAGTGCCGAGACTTCCGTTCCCGTGAAGCTATACACACCCAGTGACGACGACGTAGTGGTGGTCCTGCAGCTAAGCGGGCAGGGAGCCCATCTGGCGGACGACTACTACGCCGAACGCACCGCCGAACTGCCGGACGGCGGGCTCCTCGCGGAGGTCCGGTTCGGAAGCGTTGACTGGCTGCCGATGTTCATCGCCCAGCATGGCGGCGCCGCCCGCGTCCTGAAGCCCGCGGTCCTGGCCGATGCCTCGGCGAAATGGGTCAGGGCGGCCCTTGGGCAGTACGGCGTCTGAGGGCTGGCTAGACTCTTAATATGCCTTGGTGGTCATGGATCCTGCTCTGGGTGGCGTTGATTGCGGTCTCGCTGCTTTGTTACCTGTTGCTTGGCATCCGCCTGTTCCGGAAGATCATGGGAACGTTGCATGAACTTTCAGCAGCAGGTGCGAAGCTCGGGCACCTTCCGGCGGCCCCGGAACCCTTGGAGGACGACGCCGGCACGCGGCGTCCGGTGGCAGGTTCCGCCGTTTTTGCCTCGCCGGAACAGATGCGTCATGATTACTTCGCGGCCAAGGCCTCCCGCCAGGAGTTGCGTCGGCAGAGGCGTGTTAAGCGCAAAGCGGAACGGGGCCAACCCCAATCCCTGCACGACATCGAATTCAGTTAGACGTAGGATGTATTCCAACGAAAGGACTTCCCCACATGAGGCTTGAAGGCTGGCATATTGTCATTATCGTCGTCCTGGCCCTGGTGCTCTTTGCAGCGCCCAAGCTGCCGTCCATGGCGCGCAGCATCGGCCAGTCGATGCGTATTTTCAAATCCGAGGTCCGCGAAATGAAGAAGGACGGTTCGTCCGACGCGGCCGCTGGAGAACCCCCCGTGGAAGGCAAAGTGGTCGGCCACCCGGAGCAGAACGGCAAGAGCGGCGGGGACACCGACCTCCCGCCAAGCAACCGCGTTTGACGAGTGGTGGAAGTGAAAGGTCGGAAGGCCAATCCTGAAGGGCGCATGGCCCTGCTCGATCACCTCAAGGAACTGAAGAACCGGCTTTTCAAGTCCGCCCTTGCAGTGATCGTTGGGACCGTGGTCGGTTTCATCGTTTACCAGCCGCTGCTGGCTGCACTGATCAAACCGATCAAGGACCTGAACAACACCGGAGGCCGGCTCGCGGCGCTGAATTTCGACGGCGTTGCGAGCTCCTTCGACCTGATGATCCAGGTCTCGATCTTCCTGGGTGTCATCGTCGCCAGTCCCGTCTGGATCTACCAGCTCTGGGCGTTCATCGTCCCGGGTCTGCACAAGAAGGAGCGCCGGCTGGCGCTGTCCTTCGTGGCCGCTGCGGTTCCCCTGTTCGTCGCAGGCGTGCTGCTGGCCTGGTTCGTGCTTCCCAACGCCGTGCGGGTGCTGACGGAGTTCACGCCCGAGGGCGGCTCCAACTTCATAAGCGCGGACATCTATCTCGCCTTCGTGATCAGGCTCCTGCTCGCCTTCGGCATTGCATTCCTGATTCCGGTGATCCTGGTGGGGCTGAACCTTGCCGGCATCATCAAGGGACAGCAGCTCATCAAGAGCTGGCGGATCACCATCTTCCTTGTGTGCCTTTTCGCCGCCATGGCTGCGCCCGGTGCGGACGCCATGAGCATGTTCTACCTGGCCGTCCCGATGCTTCTGCTCTTCTTCGCCGCCATCGGTCTCTGCCTGTTGAACGACAAGCGGCGTGCCCGCCGGCAGGTGAAACTCGCGGAGGAAACCGCGGCCACAGCGGACGTCGCCACGTCCGCCTCCGATCTGGACAAGCTGTAGCCGCCAAACGACTACGCTGGAACCATGTTCAACCACCCTGAGGCCGCGTCGCACTCAGAGCGATACAGGGCGGCTGCGCAGCGCTCGTCAGATGCCAAGAGCTACTTGGGTGCGTTCAGCCGCACATTGGACTTCGAGCTCGACGATTTCCAGCGTGAGGCGTGCCGCTCCCTCCAGGAAGGCAGGGGAGTGCTGGTGGCCGCGCCCACCGGCGCCGGCAAGACCATCGTGGGCGAATTCGCCATCTACCTGGCCTTGGAGCGCGGGCTGAAAGCCTTCTACACCACCCCGATCAAGGCTCTTAGCAACCAGAAGTTCTCGGAGCTTGCAGCCAAGTACGGAGCGGCCAGCGTCGGCCTGCTCACGGGCGACACCACCATCAACGGCGAAGCACCCGTGGTGGTGATGACCACCGAGGTACTCCGGAACATGCTCTACGCGGACTCGGAAACCCTGGGGGACCTGGGTTATGTGGTCATGGATGAGGTGCACTACCTCGCCGACCGCTTCCGCGGCGCAGTCTGGGAAGAAGTCATCATCCACCTGCCCAGCGAAGTCCAGGTAGCTTCCCTGAGCGCCACCGTCTCCAACGCCGAAGAATTCGGTGCCTGGTTGGATACCGTCCGCGGCGACACCGACGTGATCGTCTCCGAACACCGGCCCGTACCCCTGTGGCAGCACGTCATGGTGGGCAGGGAAATCGTTGACCTCTTCGCCGGCGACACCAGCTTCGACGAAATCGCATCCGCCCCCGAGGGCAACGAACGCGACGGCGGTCCCGCGGAGGAAGCGGTCTCCCGGCGGGGCAAAGAGCAGGCCACCGGGTCCAAAGCGGGTTTCGAAGTGAACCCCGAACTCCTCTCCATGGCGCGCGCCGAAAGCCAGATGAACTTCCGCGGCCGCTTCGGGCACGGCGGACGCAGCAGGCGCCGCCAGGACCGGCAACGGGAGGAGCGGGTCGGCGACGCGCAGCGCAGCCCGGTACGCAAGGCCAGCCGTCCCCAGGTGATCGCCAGCCTTGACCGGCAGGACCTGCTGCCCGCAATCACCTTCATCTTCTCGCGCGCCGGCTGCGACGCAGCCGTGGCCCAGTGCGCAGCCGCCGGGCTCTGGCTCACCACCGAGCGCGAACAGCAGATCATCGCGTCGCGCGTGGACGAAGCCAGCCGTGACATCCCGGCTGAAGACCTCGATGTCCTCGGCTTCTGGGGTTGGCGCGACGGACTGCTCCGCGGGCTCGCTGCCCACCACGCAGGGCTGCTCCCCACCTTCAAGGAAGTCGTGGAGACCCTCTTCGCGGAAGGGTTGGTCAAGGCAGTATTTGCGACGGAAACGCTGGCGCTGGGCGTCAACATGCCCGCTCGCTGCGTTGTCCTGGAAAAGCTCGACAAGTTCAACGGAGAAGCCCACGTCAACATCACCGCGGGGGAGTACACCCAGCTGACCGGCCGCGCCGGACGGCGTGGGATCGACGTCGAAGGCCACGCGGTGGTGCTCTGGCAGCCGGGAACCGATCCCGCCGCCGTCGCGGGCCTCGCCTCCCGCCGGACGTACCCGCTCAACTCAAGCTTCCGGCCGACCTACAACATGAGCATCAACCTCATCGCGCAATTCGGCCGAGCCCGGGCACGGGAAATCCTCGAGTCCTCCTTCGCGCAGTTCCAGGCGGACCGCTCGGTGGTGGGGCTGGCCCGGCAGGTCCGGGCACGGGAGGAATCCCTTGCCGGCTACGCCAAGTCCATGACCTGCCACCTGGGCGATTTCACGGAGTATGCCACCCTTCGGCGGGAACTCAGCGACGCCGAAAAGGCCGCGTCGCGCAGCAACGCCCGGGCACGGAAATCCCTCACCCAGGACTCCCTCACCCGGCTCATGCCGGGAGACGTGCTGAAGGTGAGCGGCGGCCGGATCCCAGGCTACGCCGTCGTCCTCAGCTCCGACAGCCAGGCACGCGAGCCACGGCCGGCAATCCTTACCGAAGATGGCCAGCTCCGCCGGATCAGCAGCTACGACGTTGACGGACCGGTCAGTGCCGAGTCCTGGATCCGGATTCCGAAGTCCTTCAACGCCAAGGTTCCCAAATCCCGACGCGATCTCGCATCGGCCCTTCGGGACGCCGTGCGGGAGGGCAGGCCGCCGGCGCGCGCAGCGCGGAACGAGGACTTCGGCGGGAACCGCAATGTTGCGGACCAGGAGCACAAGATCGCGGGCCTGCGCAAAGCACTGCGCGCACATCCCTGTCACGGCTGCAGCGAACGCGAAGACCATGCCCGTTGGTCCGAACGCTGGTGGAAGCTCCGCCTGGAAACGGACGGCCTGGCGCGGCAGATCCAAGGGCGGACCAACACGATTGCCAAGACCTTCGACCGGGTCTGCGACGTCCTGTCGGCCTACGGCTACCTCGAAACACGGGGCGGCGGGCACCTGGCCATCAGCGACGACGGGCAGCGTTTGCGCAGGATCTACGGCGAGAAGGACCTGCTCATCTCGCAGGCGATCCGGCAGGGCGCAATTTCCGATCTTGACGCCGCGGAACTGGCCGCGTTCGCCAGCGCTCTCGTCTACCAGGCCAAACGGGAGGACCGCGGCCTGAGGCCCCGGATGCCTTCCGTTTCCCTGGAGGAATCCGTGGACATCGTGATCAGGGAATGGTCCCGCCTGGAAGACCTCGAGGAGCAGAACAAACTTCCGCTCACCGCAGAGCCGGAGCTGGGCCTGGTCTGGCCGATGTTCAAGTGGGCCAAGGGCCGCCATCTCCAGGACGTGCTGAACGGCACGGACCTCGCAGCCGGCGACTTTGTCCGTTGGGCCAAGCAGGTGGTGGATTTGCTGGACCAGCTGGCCAAGATCCCGGGCCTGGAACCCCGCCTTTCCCGGATCTGCCGGGAAGCCATTGACCTTGTCCGCCGCGGCGTCGTGGCGTACTCAAACGTCGCGTGAGCGCAGCATCCGCCTCAGCTAGGAGACACCCGTGAAGAATTCCGCCATGTCCGGCGGCCGGCCCGACCGCAAAGTGACGATGTACCGCAACGGCTCGGTCTATTCGGCGGCCGATCCCTTCGCGACCGCCATGGTGGTGGACGGCGACACTGTCGCGTGGATCGGTTCCGAGCAGGCGGCCTCCTCCATCGCGGACTCCTCCATGGAAATCATTGACCTCCGGGGCGCCCTGCTGGCGCCGGGTTTCGTCGATTCCCACGTTCACCTCACCGAAACCGGGATCGCGGCCGCCGGCTTAAGGCTCGACGGCGTCCGTTCCGCGGGCGGGCTCCTCGACGCAGTTGCCGGGGCCGCAGCTGCCCTTGATGCCGGCGCTCCGGTGCTGGGCCACGGCTGGGATGAGTCCGGCTGGGATGTCCCGGGACTGCCGACCGCGGCCGAACTCGGACGGGCTGCCGGTGGACGCAGCGTCTACCTGTCACGGGTCGACGTGCATTCGGCCCTGGTTTCAGACGGCCTCGCCGCCGCGGCTGGCCTCGAGCGCCTGGACGGATGGAACGGCACGGCGCACGTGCTGCGGGAGGCGCACACCGCCGCGCGGCTTGCGGCCCGCCGGCTTCCGGAACCAGCCCGCCTGGCGTATCAGGAGGCTGCCCTCCGGGAGGCTGCAGCCAATGGCTATGTAGCCTTGGCGGAAATGGCGGCGCCGCACATCTGCGGCATGGACGACCTGCGCAGCTCAGTGGCCTGGAACTCCTCGGGGACGGCCCTGCCCGAAGTCCTGCCTTACTGGGGCCAGCTGGCAGGGTCAGAGGACGAAGCGCGCGGAATCCTTGACGAGCTCGGCGTTCCGGTGCTGGGACTTGCCGGCGACCTGAACATCGACGGTTCCATCGGCTCCAGGACGGCCGCACTCAAGGCGCCCTACGCCGATTCACCGAATCACCATGGAAACCTCTACCTGTCAGTCGATGAGGCTGCCCGCCACCTTGCAGCCTGCTCACTGCTGGGCCTGCAGGCAGGCTTCCATGTGATCGGCGACGCCGGCCTGGAGGCAGCCCTGGAGGCCCTGGACCTTGCCTCGGCCGAAGTGGGGGAGCAGCGTATCCGCGCGGCCGGACACCGCCTCGAGCACGTGGAAATGGCCGACGCCGGCGCCATCGCCCGGCTCGCCAAACACTCCGTCACCGTCAGCGCCCAGCCGGCTTTCGATGCCGAATGGGGAGCACCCGGCGGCATGTACGAGCAACGCCTCGGCGGCCGCAGCAAGGCCATGAACCCCTTCGCCTCCTACTATTCAGCCGGGGTTCCCCTCGCGTTCGGCAGCGACAGCCCCGTGACGCCCCTGCGGCCATGGGCAAGCGTCAGGGCCTGCCTGGAACACAGCAACCCTGCGGAGCGGATCTCCGCGCGTGCGGCGTTCCTTGGCCACACCCGCGCCGGCTGGCGTGCCACGAGGCAGCGCAACCCCCTGCTCGGGCAGTTGGTCCCGGGCGCCCCTGCCAGTTTTGCCGTCTGGGAGGTCGAGGAACTCATGGTGCAAGTGGCCGACAGCCGGGTCCAGTCCTGGAGCACTGACCCGCGGGCGCGGACACCGCTCCTGCCGGCCCTGGACACCGGCAAAGGGCCGGTCTGCCTGCAGACAATGCGGGAAGGCCGTGAACTCTTCGCGGCCGAATCCCTCCGGGCGTGAACCTTTTTCCGGAATTATCCGCCGGACAAGTGCCGCCTGAACTGGGGGAATGCATGAATCCCCAGTTCAGGCAGTGCTTGACAGAATTTGTGTAGTCCGTAGCATTTATCGTCAACAGGGGGTCACGGTGAAGGTGCGGGCTCCTTGGCTGCATCCCGATCCTGTGGCCGCCCCGGCGGACAAACGGGCCGGGGCTGCAGCACTCATCAACGGGCAGGTCCACCGACGCAGAAAACAGTCCAGCCGGCGCTTCATCAGCCCGGACGGCACTGGCCCTGCGTGCGTGGACCTGCCCGCGGTCTTTTCGCACCGGCGCCCGTCCTATAATGGAGAGTTGCGCCAGAACCCCAGCCGTGCGGCTGCTCCGGCACATCGACCGCTCCATCAAGGAAAGGCCTCTTCTTGCGTGTCCTGACGATCATCCCTACGTACAACGAGCTGGAATCGCTTCCCAAGACTCTCGGCCGGCTCCGCGCAGCCGTCCCCGAGTCCGACGTCCTCGTCGTCGACGACAACAGCCCGGACGGCACGGGACAGCTCGCCGACAGCATCGCCGCCGAGGACAAGCAGGTCCACGTCCTGCACCGCAAGGGCAAGGAAGGCCTGGGTGCTGCTTACATCGCCGGCTTCAAGTGGGGCATGGCCGCAGGCTACGACGTGCTGGTCGAAATGGACGCAGACGGCTCGCACAAGCCAGAGCAGCTTCCCGAGCTCCTGAAGGCCGTCGAGGACGGTGCCGACCTCGCCGTGGGATCACGGTGGGTCAGCGGCGGCAAGGCAGTCAACTGGCCTGCCCACCGCCAGTTGATTTCCAGGGGCGGTTCCTTCTACTCGCGTACCCTGCTTGGCCTGCCCCTCAAGGACCTGACGGGTGGTTTCAACGCTTTCCGGGCGGCGACACTGCGCACCATTGACCTGGACCTCGTGGAGTCCAAGGGCTACGGCTTCCAGGTGGACCTCAAGTGGCGCACGGCGAAGGCAGGACTGACCATCAGGGAAGTGCCCATCACTTTCGTGGAGCGTGAATTCGGCACGTCGAAGATGAGCGGCAACATTGTGGTCGAGGCCATGATCAACGTCACGAAGTGGGGACTTTCCGCCCGCTGGGCAAAGCTCACCGGCAAGAAGGACGCCGCCGCCAAGCGCGCCTAGCTTCCCGCCGCGCCTGGCATTCCGCCCGGCACAAAGGCAGCACAACGCAAAGGCAGCGCAACGCGAAGGCAGGGCCCGCACCTCATGGTGCGGGCCCTGCCTTTGTGCTTCGCGTTTACTTACGCGGAGCGGCGCTCACCGCGGCGTTCGCGCAGGATGTTCAAGCGGTCTTCGAGGATCTGCTCCAGTTCAGGGATGGTGCGGCGTTCCAGCAGCATGTCCCAGTGCGTGCGGACTGCCTTCTCGTTGTTGTCCACGGGGCGTTCGCCGTCCACCAGAAGAGCTTCCTTGCCGGTCTTGGAGACCCAGACGGGAGGGATTTCGGCCTCGGACGAGAACGTCACGAAGACCTGCTCGCCATCTGCGCAACGGTATTCAACCCGCTGGCGCGGTGCCGGCTCCACACCGGATTCGGTTTCCATGCTCTGCGCACCAAGGCGCATGCCGCGGAGGCTGCGATCGCTCATGTTTACTCCCTCTATCTGTTCGCGGAACTCCATCCGCGCTAGTCGGCCGGCTTTGCGACGCCGTCCGGACTACTGTCTGCACACCGTGCACCACTAAATGCAACGCTTGACCAAGCTCAAATGTTCCGTGCGAATTGAACCGCTCGGACAAATACACCATTATACGCTGAACGCGAGGCCCCCGCGTGCCGCGGCCACATGGTGCCGCGGCCGGGCAGGTCCGCGCAGCGGAGGAGGCCGGACACATCCGTGTCCGGCCTCCTCCAAAAGGCTCGTTACGCCGTTGGTTCCTGGGGACTTGCCGCTGCTTCAGGAGCGGCGGCCTCCGCCGCTGGCTTGTTCCCGAAGAGGCCAGCCACACCGTTGGTATCGGCGCCGCCCAGCGCGCCGCCGATGCCCTTCAGGGCGTCGCCAACCTCGCTCGGAATGATCCAGAGCTTGTTCGAGGTGCCCTCGGCGAGCTTCGGAAGGGTCTGCAGGTACTGGTAGGCCAGCAGCTTCTGGTCCGGGTTGCCCTTGTGGATGGCGTCGAAGACCTTCTGGATGGCCTGGGCCTCACCGTCTGCCCGGAGGATCGCTGCCTTCGCGTCACCTTCGGCCTTCAGGATGGCGGACTGCCGCTGGCCCTCGGCGGTGAGGATCTGGGACTGCTTGGTCCCTTCCGCCGTGAGGATGGCCGCACGGCGGTCACGTTCCGCGCGCATCTGCTTCTCCATCGAGTCTTGGATGGAGTGCGGCGGGTCGATGGCCTTCAGCTCCACGCGGGACACTCGCAGGCCCCAACGGCCGGTGGCCTCGTCGAGTACGCCGCGCAGCTGGCCGTTGATCTGGTCACGGGAGGTCAGCGCCTCTTCGAGGTTCAGGCCGCCGACGACGTTGCGCAGGGTGGTGATCGTCAACTGCTCCACGGCCTGGATGTAGTTCGCGATCTCGTACGTGGCTGCGCGCGGGTCAGTGACCTGGAAGTAGACCACGGTGTCGATGGAGACCACCAGGTTGTCCTCGGTGATGACCGGTTGCGGCGGGAACGACACCACCTGTTCGCGCAGGTCCAGCAGCGGCAGGAGCCGGTCCACGAACGGGATCAGGATCGTCAGGCCCGGGTTGAGGGTGCGCTGGTACTTGCCCAGCCGCTCGACGACGCCGGCGCGTGCCTGCGGGACGATTCTGATTGAGCGGACCAGCACAATGATCACAAAAACTATGAGGACTATCAGCACGATCGCGGCTGCAGTCCCTCCCAAGCTATCCATACATCTCCCTCATTCCCCAAAATACGTTTTGATGCAGCTGGTTGTGGCGCGGTTTTGCTCCGGTGCCGGCTGTTACTCCGGAGCGCCCGGTGAGACAACCGCCGTCGCGCCGTCGATCCTTGTGACCCGGACACTCTCTCCGGCGGCGATGGTGCCGCCCGTGCTGCGGGCGCTCCACACGTCGCCGCCGATCTTGACCAGGCCCCCGGCCGCGCTGACCGATTCCATGACCACAGCGGACTGTCCGATGAGGCGGTCAATGTTGCTCAACAGGTCCGCGGGGCCTTTGTGCAGGTGCTTCATGGCCACGGGGCGGACGAAGACAATCATCAGCAGCGAAACGATGCAGAAAACCACGACCTGCAGCCAGAACTCGGCGCCCGCGAAATGCGCAACGAGGGCCGCAAGAGCACCGCCGCCCAGCATGATGAAGAAGAGACCGAGGGTGAGCATCTCGATCACTGCAAACGCGAGGAAAACCGTGAGCCAGAGCGCCCACCAGTTCTCGCTGAGCCATTCAAACATCGTTCCCCCTGTTCCGGATCCGCCGTGCGCCCAGCCGTTGGAACGGATGGTTCGCCCGGCGTGTCGTCCGCTGTTTTCCATCCTAGCCCGCTGCGCGACCCCGCGTCAGGAAGGGGCCGGAAGCGTGGTGAAAACAGACAGGGAGAACTTCGCGGTGGTCTCCACGGTGCCCCTGCCCGCAAGCGAATCCAGGAGTTCCTGCGGGTCGAGGTGGTGCCCGGCAGGGCCCATGAAGGCAAGATCGGCGGCTTCTGCTTCGTTCAGCCGCAAACGGATGTCGAGTGATTCCTGTCCGGCCAGCAGGAAATGGCCGCCCATCGATTCGGCAAGTCGTTCCTCCTTCCCCTCCTCGATGCGCAGCATTCCGGCAAGGCCGGCGATTTCCGCGAGATGCCCCGGCCGGGGAGTGACGACGATGGCGCGTCCGCCCGGCCGGAGCACACGCGCGAACTCGCGGGGGTTCCGTGGAGCGAAAACGACAGTGACGACGTCGACACTGCCCGTCTTTAGCGGCAGCGGCCGCCAGACGTCCCACACGAGGTTGACGGTGTCCGGGTTCAGGCGGGCAGCGCGCCGCAAAGCGAATTTGGAAATGTCCAAGCCGACGGTGGAGGCGGCGGGGGAGCGCTCGAGGATTTCCTTAAGGTAGTTGCCCGTGCCGGTCCCGGAATCCAGCAGGACCGCGCCGCTGCGGAGCAGTCCAGGCCCCGCCAGCTCCGCCAGGGCCCTTGCGAGTTGTGCGTAGTGCCCGGCGGACAGGAAGTCGTGGCGGGCCCCGGCCATGGCGGCGGAGTCGGCTTCGAAAGGCGTGCCCTTCCCGGTGAGCAGATTGAAATAGCCCTGCTTTGCGGCGTCGAAGCTGTGGCCGGCCGGGCACCGCAGTGCGCGGCGAGGACTGTTTTCCAGCTCCAGTCCGTCCTGGCAGATCGGGCAGCACAGCGCGGACACGGCGTCGGAAAGCATAGGGACAATCCTACGGCGGACGGAGTGGCAGGGGCGCTGCCGGTGCGCGGAGGCGTTAGGCTCACCAGCGTGAAAGCCGAACAGTTGCCACTGCTGAATTCCGTCTCCGCCCCTACGGTGCATCCCGACGCGAGCCGTGCCGTCGTCTCCGTCACGCGTCCCGATTTCGACGCCGACGCCTATGTGGGCCAGTTGTGGACCGTTCCGTTCGATTCTTCCCAGCAGCCCCGGCGGATCACGCGCGGGTTCCGCGACACTGCCCCGGCCTTCTCGCCGGACGGCCGGGTGCTCGCGTTCCTCCGCGCGACCGCCGGCGGCAAACCCCAGCTGCACATCGTCGAGGCGGCCGGCGGCGAGCCGCAGGCCATCACAGAGCAGAAGCTTGGCGTCACGGAATTCTCCTGGGCGCCTGACTCGGCAAGGATCGTTTTCGGATCCCGGGTCCCCGAAGAAGGGCGATACGGCACAGTGGACGGCGTCGGGCCGGGAAGCGAAGACGCCCGCCTGGTCAGCAGCAACCAGTACCGGATGAACGGCGTCGGGTACACGCAGGACAAGCCTGTCCAGCTGTTCGTCGTGGAGGTCCCGGAGCTCGGCGGGGAACCCGCCGTGACGCCTACCGGGCGCGCAGCCAAGGAGAAGGAAAAGGAGCAGGAGGGCGCGGCACCAAAGGGGATTCCCGCCGTCATGCAGCTCACGTCCGGCGATGTCGACCACACCGGCGCGGTTTTCAGCAGCGACGGCCGCAGCGTGTATTACGTGGCCGCAGGCCACGAAGGGCACGATGCCGACATCGCCTCGGGCATCTACAAGGTTCCGGCCGCAGGGGGCGACGCCATGCTGGTTCCGAGCGGTGCGGAGCCGCGGTCAATCCATGCCGTCCGGGAATCCCGGGACGGCCGGCAGCTGTTCTTCACAGCCCAGGAACTGGGGACAGGCGGCCTGGACTTCGTCGCCCGCAACACCGCGCTGTACGTGATGCCGGTCGGCGGCGGCGAGGCCCGTGCGCTGAGCGACGTCGAGCACCAGGACCTGTCCGGCAGCCTGGAACCCGTCGGGCCAGACGGGGTGCTGGCCCTGAACTCGCACCGCGGCAGCGTTGAGCTGCTGAAATGGACGGCCGACGGCGGCAGCGAGGTGCTGCTGCACGGCGAGCGCGTGGTGCTCGGCGCCGCCGCGGCCGGGGATGTGGTGGCCGTTGCGTTCGCCGACGCCGCTAGCCACGGCGACCTGGGTGTGCTGGAACGCGGCGAACTGCGCCTGCTCAGTGATTTTTCGGCGAGGCTCCGGAACGAAAGCACCGTCCGTGAACCCCGCGAGTTCATCGCCGAAGGGGCGGACGGCTATCCGGTCCACGGATGGCTGGTCCTGCCGGACGGTCCCGGCCCGCACCCGGTGCTGTTGAACATCCATGGCGGACCGTTCGCCCAGTACAGCTGCGCGTTCTTCGACGAAGCGCAGGTGTACGCGGAGGCCGGTTACGCCGTGCTGATGTGCAACCCGCGCGGCTCGGCAGGCTACGGCCAGGCGCACGGCTCGTCCATCAAGGAAGCGATGGGAACCGTGGACATGGCGGACGTCCTGGCCTTCCTCGACGGTGCGCTGGCTGCGTTCCCGGCGCTGGATTCAAATGCCGTCGGCATCATGGGCGGATCCTACGGCGGCTACCTGACCGCGTGGACCATAGCACATGAGCACCGCTTCAAGGCCGCGATCGTGGAACGCGGGTTCCTCGATCCGATCAGCTTTGCCGGGTCCTCGGACATCGGCTGGTTCTTCGGGGGCGAATACACCGGCGGGAGCCTGGAGCAGATGCTGGCCCAGAGCCCGATGGCCGTGGTGTCGAAAGTCCGCACGCCCACCCTGGTGATCCACAGCGAAAACGACCTCCGTTGCCCTGTCGAGCAGGGCCAGCGGTATTTCGCCGCGCTCAAGGCGCAAGGCGTGGAGTCTGCGCTGCTGCTCTTTCCGGGTGAGGACCACGAGCTCTCCCGCTCCGGCACCCCCCATCACAGGAAGCAGCGGTTCGAACAGATCCTCGGGTGGTGGGCGGAGAAGCTCCCGACGGCGGCCGGCTAGCCGGGCGGGAAGCCCAGGTCCGCGCCTGCCTGGCTGATTCCCGGCTGGGCCCAGCGGGCGGAATACTCCTCATTGTTTGCAAGCGAGCGGGATTCCGCACGGTCCAGGTAGAGAGCTCCGTGCAGGTGGTCCGTCTCGTGCTGGACGATCCGGGCCTGCCAGCCACTGAATGCTACGTGCGCGGAGCTCCCGTCAGGGCGCAGGTAGCCGAGCGTCACCTGGCGGTGCCGGGTCACCACCGCCTGGTAGCCCCGCACAGAAAGGCAGCCCTCGTAGAACGATGCCGTCTCTGAACCGACCGGCGCGTACACCGGGTTGAGCATCGCGAAGAAGTCCAGCGGAACCCGTTCCCTGGTGACAGCGGCCGCCGGGTCGACGTCGAACTGGTCCTCGAGGACCGCGAGCTGCAGGGGAATGCCGATCTGTGGTGCCGCGAGCCCGACCCCCGGCGCTTCGTGCATGGTCCGGCGCATCACGTCGATCAATTGATGGAGGGTGGAATCATCCAGCTGCCCGTCGTAGGGCGCGGCGTGCTGGCGAAGCACGGGGTGGCCTGCCTGGACGATGGACGGCAGGTCATCAAGTGCCAGGATTCCCTCCACGAGCTCGCGGATGTCCTGCGCACGCAAGGGCGTAGGAGGGGCGGCGGCGAGCGGGCGCAGGCGGAAGTCCATGGCTCCGAGCCTAACTTGCGAGGGGCTTTCGAGGCTCGTGAGCATCAGGCATGTGCGGTGCATTAGGCTCGAATCGTGACTGAGCTGACCCCTTTGGACTGCGTGTTGGGCTTCATCCGTGCCGTCGAAGGCGGAGGAGGAGCGGCGGAAGTGCGGCCTTTCCTTGCCGACGATTTCAAGCTCACGGAATGGCCCCATGTGCTGTCAGCGAGGGGGGCAATCCGGGACCTGCAGGCAACGCTTTCCGGGGCAGACCAGAGCAAGGACGTCGTCAAGAACCAGCATTTCGAGATCGTGCGCACCACCTGTGAGGGGAACCGTGTGGTCCTGGAAATAAACTGGTCCGCCGTCCTGCTGCTGGATCTTCCGCATTGGGACGCCGGGGACACCATCCGGGCCCGGACTACGGCCATTTTCGAGGTCGAGGGCGGCCGGATCCACAGCCAGGACAGCTATGACTGTTATTTCACCGACCCCGGGCAGTCGACTGTCACGGCCTGACTGTCAGTGCATGGTGAACCGCCGCGCCACGAATCCGGCCACGGCCGGCAACTGGACCGCCCGGCCGACGACGGCGTTGCGGAGCGCCAGCACGGCCGGATGCAGCGGCCGGCCCAGCGTCATGTTGATGCCGGCCTGCCGACTGGCTTTCCGGGCCGCGCTCAGGCGTGAACGCTCCAAGTCCGCGAGCTCCCGGGCCAAAGCGGGGTCCGGGCGGCCCTGATCGGCGCGGACCATGCGCTCCAACAGCGGGGCCAGGGCCGAGGCATCCAGCCAACCCAGGTTCATTCCCTGTCCGCCGATCGGGCTGAGTTCGTGGGCGGCGTCGCCGAGCAATATGGTGCGGTCGTGGACCATGGCCGGAGCCAGCCGGGACGTGACTCCGAAGCCGCTGAGCATCGAATTGCTGGACGGATCCACCACCGCGCCTGTCCGTTCGCGGATCAGTGAGGCCAGTAGGGACACTGACGGTTCGCCTTCGGGCGGCCCGGTCCTCACCACCCACCGGCGGACGCCCCCAGGCAGCGGGAAGCATTCCACGATTCCTGGCGGTTCCAGGAAGAGCACGGCTTGGGATCCGTAAGGGGTTCCGTCGTGGAAGTCGCCCATGAGGTAGTGGTCCGGGTAACTGCGCACTGCCGGCGTGATTCCCAGTGCAGCCCTGAGCCCGGAGTGTGCGCCGTCCGCGGCGACCAGGAAGCGGCACCGCGCTTCAAACGGCTCCGCCGGCCCGGCACCGTCGGCGCGCTTGCCCCGCAAGAGGAGCCCGCCGTCGTCGGCCACGGCCTCCAGCACTTCGACGCCGCGGTGCAACGCAGCGGGATCGCGTACCGCAACGCATTCCGCCAGGACCTCCAAGGTCCTGGTTTGGGGCACGGAGAGAATGAACGGGTACTCCGCTCCCGGGAGCCCGAAATCCAGAGAACCCACCCTGCGCCCGGCACTGTATGCCGTTCCGCCCCTGATCCGCACGCCGCTCCCGATCAGCGGCGCGGCACCGCCGATTCCGTCAAGCACCTCCAGCGCGGGCGGGTGTATGCCGATGGCCCGGCTCTGGGTTCCCGGGCTTCCGCGCTTCTCGAAAACGGCGACGTCGAGCCCGCGCCGGAGCAGGAGGGCCGCCATGCAGAGGCCGACAGGGCCGGCGCCGACGATGCCGACGTCAAGCACGGTGGGCGCCATCGGGACGGTAGACCAGCAGGATGTGCCACGGCCCGTTCCGCTCCACCTGCCAGCCGGGCGGCACGATGTCCCGGAGTTCGGCCGGAGTGTAGCTGCGCCTGATGGATGCGAGGCCGTCAGTGTGGATGTACGAGCCTGGTCCCAACGGCCAGAAGCCCACCAGGAACAGGAGGAAGGCAAGCCGGCTGCGTCGCAGGTCGTTGTGCAGCACGAGGCGCCGGGCAAGGCGTTCGGAATCGGACAGGACGGCGGCCAGTTCGGCGCCGCTGAGGTGGTGCAGGATGTGGTTGGAAATCACGACGTCGTACTGCCTGCCTTCAGCCACGAGTTCGGAGCTGAGCGCCCTGCGGTAGCTGACGCCGTCGCGGGCTTTCCGGGAGGCGGCGAATTCGTGGGCGCGGGCGTCGGGGTCGGCGCCGGTCGCTTCCAGGCGAAGGCCATCCCGGGCGGCCCGCCCGGCGAGGCGCCGCACGACGTCACCGCCGCCGCATCCGATGTCCAGGAGTGTCGACGTGGTGGAGCCGGACAACAAGGGCCTGATCCGCCGCTCGTAGTTCCGGCCCCAGCGCGCCAGCAGGAAATTGATGACGGGGAAACGCGCGTAGCTCCTTCGCAGCCGGAGCGGGTCGCAGTCCGGGCGGTCCATCTGCTCGGTCAGGCCGCCCTCCCGCTCCTGCAGGAAGCCGGTCATGGCCGCGGCGGAGCGACCTTGGTGAACAAGCCGGTTTCCACTGTGAGGCCGGGGCCGAACGCCATGGAGCAGATCCGTTCCTCGTCCTGGCTGGGCGGCTGGCCGAGGATGTTCTTCAGCACGAAAAGCACGGTGGCGCTGCTCATGTTCCCGAAGTCGCGCAGGATGTCGCGGGCGGGCCGCAGCTGTTCCTCGAGCAGCTCGAGTTTGGCCTCAACCTTGTCCAGGATCGCCCGCCCGCCCGGGTGGATGGCCCAGTGCGGGATCTCCCGGTAGGGCCGCCCTGACAGCCCGTCTTCGCGGGCAAGCAACGGTTCCAGCGCCCCGGTGATGTGTTCTTCGATGATGTGCGGAACGTAGCTGCCCAGAACCATCTCAAAGCCCTGGTCGCCGATGTTCCAGGCCATCGCCTCTTCGCCGACCGGCGTGAGGACGGTTTCGAAATGGTCCAGCCGCAACGCTGCCTCCGGTCCGGCCGGCGTGCGGGTACTAACGACGGCGGCCGCCGCGCCGTCGCCGAAGATCGCCGAGCCCATGATGGTGTCCGGGTCGTTGGACGTCCTGACGTGGAGCGAACACAGTTCAACGCAGATGACCAGGACCACTGCATCGGGGTCGGCCAGGCAGAACTGCCGGGCGGCCCGCAGGGCCGGAAAGGCCGCGTAGCACCCCATGAACCCTAGGTGGTAGCGCTGCACGGCGGGGTTGAGTCCGAGCGCCCGGACCACCTTGTAGTCGGGTCCGGGATTGAAGAATCCGGTGCAGGACACCGTGATCACGTGGGTGATGTCGGCTGGTTCCACGTCCGGGCAGCGGCCGACGGCGGCCTTCGCGGCCTCGATGAACAGCTTGGTGGCCTCGGTGAAGAAGAGGTCGTTGCGTACCTTCGTGCTGGGGCTGAGGACCTCGCCGCTGTCCGGGTCGTAGAAATCCCGGCGGTCCGGGCTTCCGCCTTCGGTCAGTTCGGCGACGGCGGTATGCCGGGTGTCGATGGCCGCTGAGTCGAAGCAGGTCCTGACGAGCCTTGAGCCGAGCCGGGTGAGGCCGGGCTGGGTGGCGAATACATCGCGCGCCTGGGGTTGCACCAGGACTGTTGGCGGTACGGCTGTCTCGAGGGAATTCACGTAGACCGGCATGCTTCATTGTTGGTGTAGGGACGGCTTAAGACAATGGGCCGGATCGGAGCAGAATCCGAGAAGTCACGCTGCCCCGGACAGGGTTAGTGTGGTGGGCAGGAGCGCGACGCCCTGCTGCCGTAGCGCCCAACGTGCTCCCCGGCCTCGCAAGCCCGGCCGGGGCCCCTCGCACGTTAGGCTGGGCCGAGCGTTGCAGGACGACCGGGGACCGCGCACGGGCCCCCTGATTCAGGGACGGAGAAACGATGAGTACTGACACGGGGACCGAAGCGCAGTCTCCCGCGGTGCCGCTTGCCGACAGCCATGAGCTGATCAAGGTGCAAGGCGCCCGCGAGAATAACCTGAAGGACATCAGCCTGGAGATCCCCAAGCGCCGCCTGACTGCGTTCACCGGCGTCTCCGGCTCGGGCAAGAGTTCCCTGGTGTTCAGCACCATCGCCGCCGAGTCGCAGCGGATGATCAACGAAACCTACAGCACCTTCGTCCAGGGCTTCATGCAGTCGCTCGCCCGGCCGGACGTTGATGTCCTGGAAGGCCTGACGACGGCGATCATTGTGGACCAGGAGCGCATGGGCGCCAATGCGCGTTCCACCGTGGGAACCGTCACCGACGCGAACGCCATGCTGCGCGTGCTTTTCAGCAGGCTCGGCACGCCGTACATCGGACCGGCAGTGGCCTTCTCCTTCAACATTCCAACCCGCAAGGCCAGCGGCGTCATGACCGATGCCAAGGGCGAGAAGACCATCGTGCGCGAGGCCGTCTACCACGGCGGAATGTGCCCCGAATGCGAGGGCCGCGGCACGGTATCCGATCTGGACCTCACCGCTATCTATGACGAAACGAAGTCCCTGCTCGACGGCGCCATCCTGGTTCCGGGGTACACGCCCGACGGCTGGATGGTTGCCACGTTCACGGAATCGGGCTTCGTCGACCCGAACAAGCCGCTCAAGGATTACACCACTCGCGAACTGGATGATCTCCTCTACAAGGAGCCGGTGAAGATCAAGGCCAAGGGCATCAATGTCACCTATGAAGGCTTAATCCCGAAGATCCGCAAGTCCATGTTCAGCAAGGACCCGGATTCGCTGCAACCGCACATCCGCGCTTTCGTTGAACGCGCCGCGGTCTTCGCCTCGTGCCCGGCCTGCGAAGGTACGCGGCTCAACGATGCCGCACGTTCTTCGCGTATCCAAGGCCTGAACATCGCCGAGGTCTGCGCCATGCAGATCACCGATCTCGCAGGCTGGATCCGTGACTTGGACGCGCCGTCCGTGGCGCCGTTGAAGGCCAACCTGCTGCATCTGTTCGATTCCTTCGTGGAAATCGGCTTGGGCTACCTGTCCCTGGACCGCCCGTCGGGAACACTGTCCGGCGGCGAGGCGCAGCGCGTCAAGATGATCCGCCACCTCGGCTCCTCGCTGACCGACGTCACCTATGTCTTCGACGAACCGACCATCGGCCTGCACCCGCACGATATCCAGCGGATGAACAAGCTCCTGCTGCGCCTCCGGGACAAAGGCAACACCGTCCTGGTGGTGGAGCACAAACCGGAGGCCATCGCCGTCGCCGATCACGTCGTCGACCTCGGCCCGGGGGCCGGAGCCGCCGGCGGCACCATCTGCTACGAAGGCACAGTGGAAGGGCTGCGGGGGAGCGGGACCCTGACCGGCCGGCACCTTGATGACCGAGCGAAGCTCAAGGAGAAAGTCCGCAAGGGCAAGGGCAAGCTGGAGATCCGCGGCGCATCGGAGCACAACCTCAAAGACGTCGACGTCGACGTCCCGCTGGGTACGCTGGTGGTGGTGACCGGGGTGGCCGGCTCCGGGAAGAGCTCGCTGATCCACGGCTCGGTTGCCGGTGGCGAGGGCGTGGTGGCGATCGACCAGGCCGGCATCAAGGGCTCGCGGCGGAGCAACCCGGCCACCTACACCGGCCTCCTCGAACCGATCCGCAAGGCATTCGCCAAGGCCAACGGCGTGAAGCCGGCGCTGTTCAGCGCCAACTCCGAAGGCGCCTGTCCTGAGTGCAAGGGTGCCGGTGTCATCTACACGGAGCTCGGCTTCATGGACACCGTTTCCACCCCCTGCGAGGACTGCGAGGGCAAAGGGTTCCAGGCCGCCGTCCTGGTGCACAGGCTCGGCGGGCGCAACATCAGCGAAGTGCTGGGCATGTCGGTGAGCGCGGCTGCGGAGTTCTTCTCCACCGGAGAAGCCAAGATCCCCGCGGCGCACGCGATCCTGCGGCGGCTGGCCGACGTCGGGCTCGGTTACCTCGCGCTCGGACAGCCGCTGACCACCCTCTCCGGCGGTGAGCGGCAGCGGCTCAAGCTCGCGTCGCAGATGGGGGAGAAGGGCAATGTCTACATCCTCGACGAGCCGACCTCGGGCCTGCACCTGGCCGACGTCGAGCAGCTCCTCGGCCTGTTGGACCGGCTCGTGGAATCCGGTAAGTCAGTCATTGTGATCGAGCACCACCAAGCGGTGATGGCCCATGCGGACTGGATCATCGACCTGGGTCCCGGCGCAGGGCACGACGGCGGCAGGATCGTTTTCGAGGGAACTCCGGCGGAGCTGGTGGCCGGCCGGGCGGGCCTGACGGGACGGCACCTGGCGGAGTACGTGGGGGCCTGAGGCGGGCCACGCGTTCACGCTAATCAAGTAAGGGGATGGCCGCCGTCAACCTTCCTGCGGGTCGGGACTGTCCCCGGCACCCCGAACAACCGTAGCCGGTTGAGGACTGGCGCTTACGGGTCGGCCTCAGGCGCGTGACTGCGAACCTGGCAAGCGTTTCGGCATGAAAAGTGAGCAGCCCGGATCGGCTGGGAAGCCGTTGCCGATTTCGCACCCGGCTGGGCCCTGGACCTTCGGTCCGGAGACCTCGGCAACGCCTGATCCGTCCCCACGGATGGGCTTATCGATGCACACACGGCACGGTCCTTATTGACATGCCCTGCCCGCGAGAGCAATCTGGTACCGCTGGTCGCCAGTGTTGGCAGACATGGAAGGCTAAGCCCTAGTCCGCCAACCGTATCCCGGAGCGTGCTCGATACTCCGGACGAAACTGCATTTACTCCCTGTGAGGAGAACACGATGGCTTCAGTAACTGTCAACGCCCTTGAATCGAGGTCGTTTGATGAGCCAGATGAAAAGCGCCGTCCGCCGAAGACCGAGGTTGACGTGGTCACGATCAGTGACACGACCTTGGGCAGGTTCACGTTCGAACCGGGTTGGCGCTGGTCCGAAACGGTCAAGACGGTTGTCCATACGGACAGCTGCCAGGTTAATCACCTCGGGTTCTGCACGGCAGGAACCCTGACGGTTCAGATGGAAGACGGAACCAGCATCACGATCAGCCCCGGCAATGCCTACGCCATTCCGGCAGGCCATGATGCGTGGGTCGAGGGTGACGAAACCTTCGTGGCCTACGAGATCATGAGCGCCGCGACTTACGCCAAGCCGGACTGACGAGCACGCGCCCTACTTGGATGAAGGTGGCGGGATCGGCAAGGGCGCGAGCTGCTTGGTGACACCGAAGGCGAAGGTCGTCTCGATTGAGGCTAGCGAGGGAATGTCGCGCAGCTGCTCCCGCAAGAGCCCTTCATAGTCGTCAAAGGATGTTGCGACGATTTTGAGCAGGTAGTCGTAGTCGCCGGCGAGCACGTATGCCTCGACGATGTCGGGGACGGTCCGCAGTTTCTGCTCGACGGTGTTGACGGCATCAGATGTGTGCGATGCCAACTTGATCCGGACGAAGGCGGTGATGTGCAGGCCGACGGATCGCGGGGACACTACGGCGCGATACCCGGCAATGATTCCGGCACGCTCCAACGCTTTGACCCGGCGCAGGCAAGGGGAGGGGGAGAGGCCGATTCGGTCGGCGAGGTCCTGGTTGCTGAGTCGTCCGTCGTTTTGCAGCTCGTGAAGGATGCGCCGGTCGATACTGTCCAGTTGGATCATGAGGCAGATTCTGCCACAACCAAGCGATATTGCCGCAGAAATAGCAATCGTTAGCCTCGCCAATCTCTCTATCGTTGCTGACATGAATGGGATTCCGGCAGGGCTTGCTTCAGAAAGTGCATTACGAGCGAGGGTCGTAGGTGTCGTCGCATTGGTCGCCACGGTGGTGCTGTGGTCATCGTTCGCGCTGTCGACAAGGGCCCTTGATGACATGAGCCTGACGACCGTGGATGCGGCATTCATCCGCTTCGCGACACCCGTCGTCGTTCTCGCTCCGTGGGTGCCGCGCACGTTCCGTGCCCTGCGGCGCGATCGGTTTGGCCGGATCCTGCTGGTGCTCGCGGCCGGGCTCCCGCACTTCCTGCTGTTCGCCTGGGGAGCCCAACTTACGAACGCGGGCTTGACCGGACTCCTCGTGCCCGGTTAGGTCCCGCTCTTCGTGACGCTGATCGTGTTTGCGTGGCGGCGCGATCCCGTTCCGGCTTCCAGAATTGTGGCCCTGGCCCTGATTGTGGCAGGCGTTTGTACGAGTGCGGGCCTTGTCGGGTCCGGCGTCGACGCCTTGGGGATCGTCGTTTTGTTGGTGGCCGGCCTCGTGTGGGCGGGGTACACGATCGGGCTTCAGCGCGTCGGACTCGATCTGCTCGGAGTGGTGTTGGTCATCTGCCTGGCGTCTTCGATCCTGGCTGCCGCGCTGGCTCTGACCAACGCCATGCCATCCCATCTGCTGGACAGCAGCGCCAACCTCTCTGACGTCGCGATCTACATCGTTTTGCAAGGTGTCGGCACGGGTATCCTGTCGACCGTTTGCTACGTTACCGCTGTGCAGAAACTCGGAGGCAGCGTCACCGCTGCGGCTGGCGCACTAAGTCCAGTGCTGACAGCTCTCGTCGCGATACCGCTTCTCCAGGAGCCGATTTCTGTCGCTCTCGCTGTTGCTCTGGGGCTGATTGCCGTAGGGGTTCTTGCGTTCAACCTGAGCGGTGCCCGCAGGTCGGCGCCCAAACCCGACGCCAGGATGAAGTCGACCAACACAGTCGAAAATCGGCAAATGGATGCGGTAGGGTACGCCGCACAACCAACAGCACGGCATGGCAATTGAGGGGGAGCATCGTGCCGGAGCCTGGCGTTGAGGTGGTGTGGCGTGCGCTGGCGGGGGCTTGGCGGAAGGCCGAGTACGAGGAACTGTGGCTGCAGTTCCGGCCCCGCGGTTCGAAGGACGTCCTTGAAGCGGTCGAGGCCGCGGTCCGGGTTGCCAATCAGGAAGCCGCGGATGCCGGGTGGAGTGATGATGCGTTCACCGAGGGCGTCTCGGACTCGGACGCCGGGCCGGTCGCTTTGATGAGCCGGACCGGCGCCGAGCAGGGCGTGCGCGCCTGGTTGGATGCCTTCGCCCGGCACCTGCAGTCCCTTGGGCTGGCCGGAAAGGTCACCGCCGCGCCGCAGGTGTTTTTCCCGGAGTGGATGGGCGTCGGAATCGACGTGCCACGACAACTGACAGCGCTTGTGTCCTATCGGACCGAGGATCTTGCCCTGGTGGACGCGGACGAACAGCGCAGGGCCTGGCATGTTCGGCCCGCCTTGACGGCGGAAATCGCCAACGCAGCCGCGGAATGGGGTCGGTTCGACGGCGCGGACGTGTACCTGATGCGCAACATTCACGAGACCCGTGTGAAGAACCCCCACGTGGGGCCGGCGTTGGCGGGCGGAGCTGCGAAATTCGCCATGGCCCGTGTGGCCTATCTGCAGCCCGAGACGCACCGGGCTGTCTGGGCATCACTTAGCCCCCTGGGCCGGGCCTGTTACGGCGTCATGGATGACACGGTGTCCTGGAGCGACAGGCTGGCTCAGGTTGTCCGGGCAATGCTCGCGTTCCCTAAGGACACCGACCTGGCATTCGTGCAGTACAACAACCTCCTCACCCTCAGCTGGAGCGCGCTCTCCACGGGCAGGCCAGCGCTGCCCTACGTCCGCGAATACCATGTCCGCTACAACAGGCACCTGAACGCCCAGTACATCCCCGACGCGCACGGCATACAGCTCCTCACCGACGCCCATCTGGCGCACGCGAACGATCTGTCCGACTGGATCATCGAGCCCCTGGACGGAGGCAGGCACCTCGTGCAGGCCAAAGACCTGGAGCCCTGGTACGCCCAAATCGACCCGGACCCGCAAACACTGGCACAAGCACGCGCCGATTTCGGCGGAATGATCATTACCCCGGAAACCATTGCGAACAACCCGCCACCCTGGAAGTGACAAAAGGCTGGCCGGGTGACGTCGGGCGAATACGCCTGCCCGGGTTCGCCAGCGCCCCGTTGCGGGAAGAACGTTATCGGTAGTTAACTGCCGATAACTTCCTTCCGTCAGCCTAGGTCGTGCCGACAAAAGAACGCTTCAGCCAACTCAGAGAAACGTCCCTGAGCGCAGACTGCGGGGCAGCACCGGAAGGGATGGCCGCGTCGTACCAGTCGGCCGGTTACCCGCCGACCCCGAGCGCTAGTCGAGCGGCAGGATCGGCAGGTCCAGTGGTTTGGACAGGTCGGATGCGTGGCGGTAATCCTGTGACGTGCCGCAAATGTCGGCAAGGCTGATTCCGCTTGCCGGTTGCCCGGGGGAGGGAGAGGAAGACGCTTCCTATAGCCGGGTACACCAGACACGGCCTCAACACCGTAATTGGAACGGTCAAGCGACCTGCGGGAGTTAGTCCGCAGGCCGTTCTGAACACAGTCAGGCATCCTGTGGCTATCAAGCCTCAGTATGGGTCAACGGTCCATTACGGGAAGAACGCGACGGTTGTGCTGAACACTCAGCGCAAGGTCGTTACGGCTTGGCCGAAGAATCGTGGAGGAAGGAGAGCAGTTTGATGGATGAGCTCAGGAGCAAGCGGTCAAAGATGCTCCACGAGATTGAGGAACGCCTGGGCAAGATTGACTTGCTAGGCCTGCATGAATCAGGAGCCGAAGGTGAATACAGCGGGCTGACCAGCCGCATCGTCTCGAGTTATCTGGGCGGGCACACGGGCAGTGACCTCCTTGAAGATGTAGTGCAGTACATCTGGAATGAATACGAGCTTCGAGCGAGCGAACAGCGACTTCGAATTCTTGAGCAGGATTTGATGCGGGGCGGAGTGCTCTGGGCGAATCTGGAACGTCTGAAGGCACCCTGGCACTGAACAACACCGGCGCGGAAACGCGCTACGACAATTTGGGGTCGCAGCCCAAGGTATATACTGGGAAACTTCCGAGTGGTACCTACTCGAACTTCAACCGGGGGAAGTCGTCGAACGTCCATGTCAGGCATCGCAGCTTCCTTCCATGGTGAGACCTGACATTCCATATGGCCTTTCGGGCCACCATCTATCGGTTGGACTCTGCAGTGCCGGTCCTTACGCGGGATGGTATGTCGGCTGTTTCAGGTACGTTTCTCCGAACCTTCCGGACTGGTTCATGCTCGAATTCGGCGACGGCACTGGGGGCACGGACCCCGATGGTGAAGTGACTTTCGATGACGAGACCAAACTGAACGAGCACCTCGACGGTCTTGACGTTACGTGGTTTGACGATCAGGAAGCATTAGTCGTATTAGAGAAGGCATTTCGCGCGCATCGTATTCATCCAAAGTTGGCAGAACGGATCCTTATTTGGATAACAAAGCCATGGAGGCGTGAGGAATAGACCAAGGGGACCAGGGGCGCGGTGGGTTGGGCGCGCGCGGCGTCTCACATCAGACTCAGGAGGTTCTTCTAGACGTGAATCTGAGGAACGTTTGGGGCCAGGCAAAACATTCAGCGGGTGTCAAGTACCCTATTTAGATGTAGGCCCATGTTTAAGCTCACCACCTCAAGCGGGCGAATTTGGCCGTTCTATCTTTGATCTCCAGAGAGACTGGATTGTGAGACCGGGGAAATCTAGTGGCCTGTACGGCCAAGGCGTGTTCGTGGGGAATTGCGCAGATGATGCGGGCAACGGGTGTAGCGTCCTGGTTTTCACGTACACCAACGCTGCAACGGGGGAGACCTCAGGATTCCTCGTCGAAGTAGGTGGGCAGTGTGAGCTCTGGGAAGTCATGGATGACGAGCTTCTCATTGGCACGCTGGAAGAGCTGCGGACGTTAGAAAATGAGTGGCAGATCAGATGGCTTTCCGCGGCTGACGCTCAAAAGGTGATCCGTGAACGCTTTTCACATCATGTCCATCGTGTACCCGAGAGCGATCGCATCGAGGCAGGAATGGCAGGCCGTCCGGAGCTGCCAGAAGAATGGCCATGAACCCAGCTCTGATTACCGCCTTTCCTTGAGCCAGGTGCGGACTGTCCGGAAAAGGTCCAGTTCTACTCTCTGGCTTTCTTGAAGTCGCACTCCACCAACGTCTTATCTGCGGTAAGAGCCTGCCAACATAAGTGAAAGTTAACTACCGATAATCTACATTATGTTAAGTAATCCTTTGCGCATCTCACCAGCGAATCAATTCGCCCCGCTCTCCAGCCGTGCCTGGGAATCGCGCTCAGCGCTTCGTCTCGTACCTGGTCAGGACCACGTCCCCGACAGTCCGGGTCTCCACCAGGTTCAGGTTCACCCAACTGTCCAGCGCAGTGAAGAACGGCGTGCCGCCACCCACCAGGACTGGATGCGTGGCCAGCACGTACTCGTCGATCAATCCGGCCCGCATCGCCGCCCCGGCGAGCGTTGCGCCACCGACGCTCATGGGGCCGCCGTCCTCGGCCTTGAGTCGGGTGATCTCGGCGATCGCGTTGCCGGTGACCAGGCGGGTGTTCCAATCGACCTTGTCGATCGTCGAGGAGAACACCACCTTCGGCGTGTCCCGCCAGTTCCGCGCGAACTCGATCTGAGCCGGGGTGGCGTTGGGCTGCTGGTCGCCGGTCGGCCAGTAGGAGCTCATTGTCTCCCATAGCTTGCGCCCGTACAGCGTCAGGCTGCTCGCCCGCTCCTGGTCGAGCCACCACTGGAAGAGTTCATCACTCGGCGGCCCGCTCCAGCCGATGTCGTCGCCGGCCGCGGCGATGTAGCCGTCCAGGGTCAGATTCATGGCATAGATCAATTTCCGCATGGCGCCAGCCTTCCGTAAGTCGGTCTCTTGCATATAGACCAGCACGGCGCGGGAACCCCTGTGTACCGCAGATGATCAGCAGCATCCCGTCCTCCTCGAGCATCACCGTAACGGCACTGGGCTGCCTGAGGAAGGATCTCCCAACTGGACGCAGTACCCAATGACATCCGTCGTGCAAGAAGGGCCCCATGGATGAGGATGAGCGGCAGACAAGGGACCAGTTGGAATCGTCACCGCCGCTACAGAACGGAACTCAGCATCTGGCTGACAGCCTTAGGAGACACACCCTAGTGGCGGACTTGACCACGGCAGGTGTCTACCTATCCCCTGCTTCAGGAGTCTGTGATGGAGCCTCGACTGGTCACCCAGACGAGCAGGGTACGCATACGATTGTGCGCTCGGGTGAGAGAATGGCTTATGAGTATCAATGTGTCCAGCCATGGGAAGGCGATGGACAGTGCCCCCGGGTCAACGCTGCGGCTGACGTCAGTTGTTGCGGTTTCACGCGAGGCTTATGTAACCGATCCTCCTCCGAGGTACACGGTTTCGGCGGTCTTCTCCCGACGGGTCAATCCGGCCGAGGCCCGTCTGATACAGGGGCCGGCGTCGCACACGCGGCTGGACGAGGCCGGGTATGGTCACATCAGCCTGGTGATCGATGATCGTCGACTGGAGATCGTAAACACCAACTTGGAAGAGCTAAAAGCCGGATTGGCCTCAGTGCTCGGCTCCCTGGTCCGGGAAATCAGCGAACAAACGCGCCTTGAACAAGAGAAGCGGGATGAGGCCGCCCTGACGAAGAGTAAGTCGGACGATGCCAGGCGGCAGGACATAGAGGAGCAGGCCCAGGGGATTTCCTTCGATTAACCACCTGCCTGCGGCGTGTCTTGATCGGCCCCCGTCGAAAGACATGCGTGCTCCGGAGGAAACTTCGCGGCGACCTACCCGAGTGTGGAGAGAGCCTGATGTTGCACTTCAACGACGACAGATGTATGGGCGTTAACCTGCATTACTTCGCCGTCGATTTGTAGCGGGAGCGGATCGACGGTGGTGAACTCGTAGCGGCTGACGCTCTCCTGTGGACCAAGGCCGATGGTAATTGCCCGAAGGGTCATCAAGGCGATGCGCCATTTGCTGGCGTGGGGAAGCATGATGACCTCCAACAATCCGTCATTGGGCTCGCCTGTTTCACTGACTTTGCCGTACTTGGCCATGTAAGCGACATTGGCCAACACGAGGCTGTCCAGCTTGGCGCGGGCGCCATCGGCTCGCGCGATCTCGAAGGGTTCGAGTGCCCGGAACGCGCGCACCACGGAGACGAGTTCAGATAAGCCGCCTTTGGTACCTCCCTCTATGCCCAGCGCCATGGCCGGGGTGAGGCCGAACCCGATATACGAGTGCGCGTACCTCGACCAGGCTTCGCCCCCCTCCCCGACCTGCAGCCGCAGAAGGTCCATCCGGTGGACTCTGCCGGCGACAATGGCCTCGATCAACGGCATCCGGCGTGTACTACGGCGGTGATCGTTTGCGTTGCCAGCGGCCAGCACGGCACAAGCGGCGTGGCCTCCGCCGTCCATGGCACCGTTGACTACCTCGTTGTACCCGCCGTCGCCACTGACCGAGACAATCAAAGGCGTCCCCGCAGCGGCAACTTCGCGGGCCAGTGTTCTGCCATGTCCGGCGAAATCAGTCGGCAGCAGATCTACCGGCAATGCCGGCAGCCTCCATCCAAGTTCTTCCTGCAGTCCTCTGGCCAAGACGTCTGAATTGTGGGAGCTCCCGGGATTGAATATCAGGACGACGCGATCAAATGCCGGCGGAATGGGATGACCGGACAGGAGAATCTCACCGCCAAGGTTCTGGTCCGCGGGCAAACCTGCGGCCGCTGATCTGTTCCGGGGTGATTTCGACAAAAACATACTTGATCGTCGGGATCCAGGAGTGCAAGGGCAACTTCTTCGCTATCTCAATGTCGACTTCGTGCTGGAGGGCCCGCGCGGTTCCCTTGACGATGACGCTCCAGGCATCGTTGTCCGTATAACCATCGGTCTCCAATGCCACGTTGCGGTTGATCGTCAGACTGACCAGTTTGCTGCCCTGGGCCGTCCTGAAAAGAACCACACCGTCGTGTGCCAGGTAGTTTATGGGGAAGATTTCCGGCTGGTCGCCAACGCTCACCGCCAACCGGCCAAGTTCCGAGCCGGCCAGCAGGTCCCATGATTCGGTCGCGTCCAATGTGACGACCGGGTTCTCCTGATCGGCGCTCATCGTGATCTCCGTTCTGCCCGCAGCGGCGCAACCATAATGCGCCCGTTTTCATGATGCAGTGCAGCCATTCTCGCCCCATCGCGCCAGTCAAGGAAGAGCCCTCGTGCCCCTGCCGGATTGCGGTACCGGGCCATGGGATCCAAGCGACCGCAGGGGCATCCTGAGTGAAAGCGGGCCGGAGAAACGTACCCGCTGCTGATTGGCCGGAAGCTATGCAGCACTGTTGAAATCAGTCCGGAACGCTGCCTCCTCAACCGCCGTCGCGCTTTCTATCTCACAGTTTCCGCATTCCTGATCGCAGAGTGGGCAGGGGCCTGGACCGGCGTTCTCCTTCTGTCCGACAGTTGGTACCAGCTGCTGATCGCTGCCGCGATGGGCCACTGGGCATGGCTCTTTTCATCGCCGCCGTCAGCGGAGGCATTCTCGTAGCCGTAGCCGGGGCAGCAAGGATCATGCAGCTTCGGTCAAAGGCGAAGAAGACCCGAAAGCTTCAAAAAACAGCCGCTGAGTCAGCCCTCACCGGTTCGTGCCTCGCCGACAACCCGGAGACTAGGATGCCTGCCGCGCCCCGGCCGCGGACAATAGGGCGTAGACTCGAAGTACGTCGGGAAGCCGTGAGAAGAATGTGGATCCCCGAGCAATGAGCCCGATCCCTCAGATGCGCCCGTGGAAACCATTGATGTGACGCCGAGTCACATTGATGAGGACGTTGCGGAAAGCTGGGACAACGAGGGCGGCTCCGACCGTACTGCACCTGCAGAACAATACGGAAGCAACAACCTCCAGTAGGGGTCCCGATCCGGACCCCATTTCAGCCACAGCCGTTCCCACGTTTTCGCGGATCCGACAGTGCATCCAAGAGAAACGTTGGCCAAGAAGCCATGACCATTACCCATTACCAGCCCCTAACCCTTAGCGGCGTTCTTGCCTCTGCCCTGCCCCATGACATCGGCACAGCGAAAGGCTCCACCATCTACACCGTCCCGGCAGCCTTCTCCCGTAGGCCTCAAGCCCGGGAACTGGACCTTCTCCACGGCGCGGCCGTAGCCAGGAGTCTGGCCGAAGCCGGCTACAGCGAGGTCGAACTGCGCGTCTCGGACAGACGCCTCCTGATCACCAACACCAACCTCGAAGAGCTCAAAGCCGGTTTGGCCGTCCTCGTGGGCAAAATCCTTCGCGAAGTCTCCGAACGGGCCTCGCTCGAGCGCACCACCCGCGCAGAAGAACTGGATGCTCTGGCCCTGATCGAAGAACACCGGCTCGACACGGTGAACGCGTCCGCTGCAGAAGTCCGCTTCGACTAGGAGTCTGCGGAATTGGTGTGCCTTCACGGGTGCCAGCGGATTCCTCGCGAACCGCGGGTCGTAGGCGAGTAGTTCGCCGGCCTACGACCTGTGCCAAACGGGCTTAGCGCCGCATTGCGTTTCGCTCAGTGCCGACGCGCGGGTGGTGCGTTGCGGCGGACTGAGCCGGGGCTGTGAACAGTCGTAGCTCTGCCAAGGTTCCCGAGACCACACCCGCTGCACGCGCTTGGACCAGCACATTGCCCAGGGCCGTCGCCTCTACCGGTCCGGCGATGACGGTCCTGCCTGACGCGTCGGCCGTCAGCTGGCACAGGAGCCGGTTCTGGGAACCGCCTCCCACGATGTGGACCACGGCGGCCTGCTTTCCGGAGAGCTGTTCGGCGCTTGCCAGTGCACGGGCGTAGCCGGCGGCCAGGCTGTCCAGGATGCAGCGGACGACGGCGGCTGGCCGGTCCGGCAGGACCGCACCGGTTAGCCTCGCTGCCGCCCGGATCCGCTCGGGCATGTTGTCCGGGGCGATGAATACGGGGTCGTCGGCATTGACCTGCGGTCCCCCGGCGGGCAGTGCGGCGGCCGCGTCGAGAAGCGTGCCCAAGTCCTGCCGGTGTCCCTCGGCCTCCCATGCCCGCTGGCATTCGCTCAGCAGCCACAGCCCGCCGACATTCCGCAGGTAGCGGATGGTTCCGTCCACGCCGCGCTCGTTGGTGAAGTTGGCAAGCCGGCTTGCTTCGCTCAGGACGGGTTTATCCAGCTCCACGCCCACCAGGGACCACGTACCGGAGGAAACATAGGCGAAGTCCGTATCCACGGCCGGGACTGCGGCAACTGCCGAGGCGGTGTCGTGCGAGCCGACGGCGACCACCGCGGTGCCGGCCGGCAGGCCGGTCCGGGCGGCAATTTCCGGCAGCAAAGTTCCGATGGTTTCACCCGGTTGCACCAACGGTGGAAAGAGCGCCAGCGGCAGGCCAAGGGACTCGAACAGGCCCGTGGCCCACTCCCCCGCAACGGCGTCGAAAAGGCCTGTGGTGGAGGCGTTGGTGGCTTCGGTCCGGCGCTCTCCGGTAAGCAGGAAGACAATCAGGTCCGGAATCAACAGTGCCTGCAGCCCTTCAAGGGACGTCTCCGTGGCCAGCTGGTAGATCGTGTTGAACTGGAGGAACTGCAGGCCGGTGGTGGCGTACAGGCGCCCAGGTCCGAGGACCCGATGGACCCGCTCGACGGCGCCGCGGCTGCGATCGTCACGGTAGCTGTACGGCTGGGCCACGAGTTCACCCGCGGAGTTGACCAGGCCGTAGTCCACGGCCCAGGTGTCGATTCCGACGCTGGCGATCCGCTCTCCGCGAGCGGCGGCCGTTCCTGCGGCCGCCGCTAGCCCCGTCAGCACCTCGGCGTAGAGGGCGTCGAAATCCCAGCGGAGGCCGCCGTCGAGCTCCATCACGCCGTTGGGGAAACGGTGCACGGTTTCCAAGGAGGCGCCTGTATCCTCACCGATACGTCCCAGCATGACCCGCCCGGAGGACGCTCCGATGTCGACGGCGACGAACACGGGCGGCGCCACCGCCGCCCCGGCAACTGCCGGAGCGGTGCCCGCCGCGGAACCGGCGCTCATCGCAGGAAGGCCGCGGCGACGCCGGCGTCCACGGGGATATGCAGGCCGGTGGTGTGCGACAGTTCGTTGCTGGTCAGCACGGCGGCGGCGTTGGCCACATGCTCGGGCAGGACTTCGCGCTTCAGCAGTGTGCGCTGGGCGTAGTACTTGCCCAGTTCCTGCTCGTCGACTCCGTAGACCGCCGCGCGCTTGGCGCCCCAGCCGCCGGCGAAGATGCCCGAGCCGCGGACCACGCCGTCAGGGTTGATGCCGTTGACGCGGATGCCGTACTCGCCTAGTTCCGCGGCGAGGAGCCGGACCTGGTGGGCCTGGTCGGCCTTGGTGGCGGAATAGGCGATGTTGTTCGGGCCGGCGAACACGGAGTTCTTGGAGGAGATGTAGACGATGTCTCCGCCCAGGCCTTGGTCGATCATGACCTTCGCCGCGGCCTTGGAGACCAGGAACGAGCCCTTGGCCATGACGTTGTGCTGCAGGTCCCAGTCCTTTTCGGTGGTTTCCAGCAGCGGCTTGGAGATGGACAGGCCGGCGTTGTTGACCACCAGGTCCAGGCCGCCGAACGCGAGCACTGCTTCCTGGATCGCGGCGGCGATCTGCGCTTCGTCGGTCACGTCGGCCTGGACGCCAATGGCGACGTCGGGTCCGCCCAGTTCCGTGGCGACGGCCCGGGCGTTCTCGAGGTTCAGGTCGGCAATCACCACGCACGCGCCGTCGGACGCCAAGCGGCTGGCGATCGCCTTGCCGATGCCCGACGCCGCACCGGTCACCAAAGCGATACGGGTCGCGTGGGACTTGGGCTTGGGCATCCGGGCGAGCTTGGCTTCTTCCAGCGCCCAGTATTCGATGCGGAACTTCTCGGATTCCTCGATCGGTGCATAGCTGGAGATGGCCTCTGCGCCGCGCATCACGTTGATGGCGTTGAGGTAGAACTCCCCGGCCACGCGGGCGGTCTGCTTGTCCTTGCCGTAGGAGAACATGCCCACACCGGGAATCAGCACGATCGCCGGATCAGCGCCCCGCAAAGCCGGGGAGTCGGCGTCGGCGTGCCGGTCGTAGTACGCCTGATAGTCCTCGCGGTACTCGGCGTGCAGCTCCTTGAGACGCGCCACCGAGTCCTCGATCGAGGCACCCGCCGGCATGTCCAGCACCAGCGGCTTGACCTTGGTGCGCAGGAAATGGTCCGGGCAGGAAGTGCCCAGCGCACCCAGCCGCGGGTGCTCGGCGGATTCGAGGAATTCCAGCACGACGGCGTCATCGCTGAAGTGCCCCAGCTGCGGTTTGTCCGTGGAGGCCAGGCCGCGGATCACGGGCGCGAGGGCGGCAGCTTTGGCGAGGCGCTCGCCGTCCGGCAGCGCGGCGTAGCCGGGAAGCTTAGGCCCGAAGGGCTCGGCCTTGCCGTTCTCGGCGATGTACCTCTCGGCGGTGTCGATGATCCACAGCGAGTTGGCCTCTGCTTCTTCGCTGGTCGCGCCCCACGCCGTAATGCCGTGGCCACCCAGGATGGTGCCGATGGCCTGCGGGTGGGCTTCCTTGATCGCTGCGATGTCCAGCCCGAGCTGGAAACCGGGACGGCGCCACGGAACCCAGACAACCTTCTCGCCGAAGATCTTGGACGTCAGCGCCTCGCCGTCCACCGCCGTCGCGATCGCGATGCCCGAGTCCGGGTGCAGGTGGTCCACATGGGCCGCGTCCACCAGGCCGTGCATGGCGGTATCGATCGACGGTGCTGCACCGCCCTTGCCGTGCAGGCAGTAATCGAAGGCAGCCACCATTTCGTCTTCACGCTCGACGCCGGGGTATACATCCTTCAGTGCCTGCAGGCGATCCAGCCTCAGAACAGCCAGGTTTTCGGTCTTCAGCGTGCCCAGGTCGCCGCCGGAGCCCTTGACCCAAAGCAGTTCGACGTCCTGGTCCGTCACGGGGTCCGTCCCGGTGCCCTTGGCGGACGTGTTGCCGCCGGCGAAATTGGTGTTCCGCCTGTCCGCGCCAAGGCGGTTGGAACGGGTGATCAGGTCTTCAACGGTTTTGTTCGCTGTGTTCTGCATGTTCATGCTCTTTATGCGCCCCATCCGGCTTGCTGGCCGCCTGCGCGGTCCTCGTTGATCTTCTTCTGGTAACCGCTGGCCTTGCAGGCAGCGATCGGGTCGGCGGGCAGGCCGCGGGATTCACGCCACTCGGCCAGGGCCGGGCGGACATCGGTGTAGAAGGCATCGTTGAAGATGCCGTTGGCGGCCAGGACATCCCCGGCCCGCCGGGCCTCGGCCAACGCTGCGGTGTCGATGAGCAGTGCGCGGGCGGTCATTTCCTGCACGTTCAGGACCGAACGGATCTGACCCGGGATCTTTTCCTCCAGGTTGTGGCACTGGTCAAGCATCAGGGCGACGCCGGAGTCCTTGGCCAGTCCCCCTCCGCGGATCACTTCGTGCATGATGCGGAAGAGCTGGAACGGATCCGCCGCGCCGACGATCAGGTCGTCGTCGGCATAGAAGCGCGAGTTGAAGTCGAAGGAACCAAGCTTGCCCAGGCGCAGCAGCTGCATCACGATGAACTCGATGTTCGTGCCGGGAGCGTGGTGACCGGTGTCCAGGCACACGAACGCCTTCTCCCCCAGCGCCGCCGTCTGGGCGTAGGAGGTGCCCCAGTCGGGAACATCGGTGTGGTAGAAAGCCGGCTCGAAGAACTTGTATTCAAGGACCAGGCGCTGCCTGTCGCCGAGGGCGGCGTAGATCTCCTGGAGGGACTCGGCCAGCCGGTCCTGGCGTCCGCGCATATCGTCCTGGCCCGGGTAGTTGGTGCCGTCCGCCAACCAGACCTTCAGGTCCCGGGAGCCCGTGGCATGCATGATCTCGATGCACCCAAGGTGGTGATCGATCGCGCGGCGCCGGACGGCGTCGTCCGACGCCGTCAGCGAACCGAACTTGTACTCGTCATCCTGGAAAGTGTTCGAGTTGATCGTGCCCAGCCCGACACCGAGGCTTTCCGCGTACGCACGGAGCTCCGAGTAGTCTTCCACCTTGTCCCATGGAATGTGCAGGGCGACCGTGGGCGCCAAGCCCGTGAGCTCATGGACCTTCGCGGCGTCGGCCAGCTTCTCCTGGACGGTGCGCGGCGTTCCCGGCGTGCCGAACACCTTGAAACGTGTCCCCGAATTGCCATATGCCCACGAAGGGACTTCGATGGCGAGCCCCTCGAGGCGTGGCAGGATGCTGGACAACAGTGTCATGGGCGGACCTCTAATTCCAAGGGCGGACGATTCAAGGTGAACCGGTCTCCCGCTGCCTTTTGAATCGTTTCATAAGTTCGTTTCAAATGTAAGTTGTATCTAGTAACGTGTCAAGGGTCAAAGCGGAAACGTCAGGAGGCAGGGTGCGCTCGGCAAGTGTGAAGGATGTCGCCGACCGGGCGGGGGTTGCGGTGGGCACGGTCTCGCACGTGCTGAACCATCCAGAGAGGGTCAGCCCCAGGACCAAGGAGAAGGTCCTCCGCGCGATCGATGAGCTTGGCTTCGTGCGCAATGATGCTGCGCGTCAGCTCCGCGCCGGACGAAGCCGGACGATCGGCTTGATCATGTTGGACGCTGCCAACCCGTTCTTCGCGTCCCTGGCGCGGGGTGCGGAAGATGCGGCCGCCGTCGAGGGCAATTCGATCGTCTTCGCCAGCAGCCGCCACGACAAGGAGCGGGAATCCCGCTACATCGACCTTTTCGAGGAACAGCGCGTTCAAGGCCTGCTGATCACACCGGTCGGCGACCTCACCGCCCGGGTGGCTGAGCTGAAGACGAGGGGCGTCTCCGTCGTGCTCGTTGACCGTGAGGGCGATCCGGCCCTGTACAGCTCGGTTTCCGTGGACGACGTCCACGGCGGATACCTGGCCGCAACACACCTGCTGGAGCAGGGACGGACGCGGATCGCCTTCGTCGGTGGCGGACGGCACCTGCAGCAGGTGGCCGACCGTCTCAGGGGGGCAGAGAAGGCGATCGCCGAACATCCGGGAGTCTCCCTGGAGTTCCTCCCGACCGAAGACCTGGACGTGCTCGCCGGGCGGAGCGTGGGCGATGCCCTGGTGCAGCGTCCACGCCACCTCTTGCCGGACGGGATCTTCTGCGCGAACGATTTGCTGGCCACGGGCGTCATGCAGTCCGTGCTGCTGCTGAATTCATTGCGCATTCCGGAAGACGTGGCCCTGATCGGCTACGACGACATTGCTTTCGCGCGCTCGGCAGTGGTGCCCCTGTCCTCCATCCGCCAGCCGGCGGAAGAGATCGGGCGGACCGCCATCCGCTTGCTGGCACAGGAGCTCGAAGACCCCTCCGGGGCCCGGGAGCACGTAGTGTTCAACCCCGAGCTGGTGGTGCGGGCCAGTACGAGCACGCTAGCTCCCGCTGCACTCCCCTAAGGCCGTGAATGAGCCGCGTCCCGGAGTCCCGGGACGCGGCTCGCAATTTCAGATCATCCCTCGTTGCCCGCAGGCGGGCGATCCAACTGGTCCTCGAGATGGAACACCTCCGTCAACTGAACGAAGCCTTCGTCGGGCGCTCCCTCAAGGTCATCGAAGAATTCCGCCATTTGGGCCTGCCACCGCGCGTTGACGTCCGTTGCGGCCATCCGGCTCCGGGCCGCGTCAAGGTCTTCCGTTTCGAAGTAGCCGATCAGCAGTCCGTCGGGCCGGAGGAAGAGCGAGTAGTTGTGCCATCCGCTGTCCTTCAGCGCATGCAGCATCTCCGGCCAGACCTCGGCATGGCGCTGCCTGTATTCCTCGGTGCGCGCGGGTTTGACCTGGAGCTGGAAACAGACGCGTTTCATGGTCCCGTTCAGCTCAGGGAACTGACGGGAACGGCATCCATGTCGTCAAAGGACTGGTTCTCCCCCGCCATGGCCCAGATGAATGAGTACGCCGCGGTGCCGACGCCAGAGTGCAGCGACCACGACGGCGAAATCACTGCCTGGCGGTCGGCGACAAGGAGGTGGCGCGTTTCATCGGGTTGGCCCATCAGGTGGATCACGCGGGCCTCCTCCGGCACATCGAAGTACAGGTAGCATTCCGTGCGCCGGTCGTGCGTATGTGCCGGCATGGTGTTCCACATGGAGCCCGGGTGAAGCTCGGTGACGCCCATGACGATCTGGCAGGAGCGGACTCCCTTCTCGTGGATGTACTGGTTCAGTGACCGGCGGTTGCTGGTGAGCTGGTCACCGAGTTCCCGCACGGTCCCCTGCCCTTTCAGGACGAGCTGGGTTTCGTAACTGGTGTGGGCGGGTGCGCTGAACAGATAGAACTGCGCACCATTGGCCTCGCCGTCAGCGGTCGCGCCATCAGTGTCGGAGAAGACGACGTCCCGGGTTCCGCGGCCGATGTACAGGCACGCGCCGTTGGGAAGGGTGTAGCCATCGCCGTCGGCAGTGACGGTGCCGGTGCCGCCGATATTGATGATGCCGATTTCCCGGTTGGCCAGGAAGTAGTCTGCACGAAGTTCGTCGAACGCCGGCAGCCGAACCTGCTTGCCTGCAGGCACGGCGCCGCCGACCACGATCCGGTCGTGGTGCGTGTAGACAGCCTTCACCTCGCCGGGCACGAAGATGTCCTCGACGAGGTACCGGGCGCGGAGGTCCTTGGTGTCAAAGCCGGGCAGCTGGTCCGGGCTGGTTGCGTAGCGTTGTTCCATGAGTCATTTCTCCAGTTGAAGGGTTGTGTCTTCGGTGCGGAATCAGCGGACGAGCCAGCCGCCGTCGACGGGGATGATCGCGCCGTTCAGATAATCCGACGCCGGTGAGGCCAGGAAGACGAACGCGCCCTGCAGATCCTCCGGGGTGCCCCATCTTCCGGCCGGGATGCGCTCCAGGATCGCCTTCTCGCGGTTTGAGTCCGACCGGATCGGTGCCGTGTTTTCAGTGGCCATGTAGCCGGGCGCAATCGCGTTCACATTGACACCGTGGGCGGCGAGTTCGTTCGCGAAGGACTTCGTCAGCCCGGCCACCGCGTGCTTGCTGGCCGCGTATGCGGGGACCAGGATGCCGCCTTGGAAAGACAGCATCGAGGCGATGTTGATGATCTTTCCTCCCCCTTGGGCTACGTATCGCCTCGCTGCGGCCTGCGAAAGGTGGAACACCGCATCAAGGTTCGTCGCCAGCACGGCATCCCAGTCCGAGGACGGATGCTCGAGGAGTGGCGCCCTCCGGATGATCCCGGCATTGTTCACGAGGATGTCGATCCGGCCGAGAGTGTCGACGACGGACTGCACCGAGGCATCCAACTCCACTGGTGTTGCCGTGCCCAGGTCCTGTTCGATGATCTGGACCCGGCGGCCTGCAGCCTTTACCAATTCGGCGGTCTCTTCTGCCCGGGCCCGGTTCAGGAGCGCGACGTCGGCACCCGCCTCGGCCAGCGCCACTGCGGCGCCCTGCCCCAGCCCGCGGGACGAGCCCGTCACCAAGGCGACCTTTCCGTCAAGCCGGAATGAATCGAGAACCATCAGTTCCCCTCTCTCAGTAATAGGTCCGCAGGTACTCTGCCAGGCACAGGATGGCCATGGCCTGCCCGTACGGCATCGATGTCAGCGGAATGTCGCGGTAGAAGTCCAGGTCCGGCCCCATGCCGGTGCCGAAGGAGACCTGCTGAAGTTCGCCGTCGTCGGAAATGTTCGAAATGACCGCGCGGACGGCCTTCTCAGCCACCGGGCCGTGCTTCGGCTCGATGTAGCCCCTGCGCACCGCCTTGAGGATTCCGTACGCAATCCCTGCCGTTGCCGACGCTTCAAGGTACGACGAAGGATCATCGAGGAGGGTATGCCAGAGCCCGGAGGCGTCCTGCAGTTTCGCAAGGGCAGACACCTGGGCGTCCAGGACTTCAAGCAGGAAGCGGCGAACCGGGTCGTTTTCGGGAAGGTCCACCAGCTCGAGGAAATCGGGGATCACCATGGTCAGCCAGGAGTTGCCGCGCGCCCAGCGTGCCTTGGCGAAGTTGTGGTTGCCCTCGAAGGACCAGCCATGGAACCACAGACCCGTTTCGCGGTCCATGAGATATGCCACGTGCGTCAGGAACTGGAAGGTGGCCTCGTCCACGTAGTCCTGCCTGCCTAGGAGCAAACCGATCTTGGTCAGCGGCAGGACGGTCATCATGAGCGTGTCGTCCCAAAGCTGGTGGTGGTTTTCCTCCGCGAGCGTGATGTGCTGCATGCCGCCGTGGGGCGTACGCGGCATCTCCCGCATGGCCCACTCAGCCCAGGAATCCAGCCACGGGAGGAGTGTGCGCTCCTGCGTCTCTTCGTAGCGGCACGCAAGCGTCAGGAACGGCGCCATGGTGTTGACGTTCTTCGTCGTGCCTTCGGCCAGCCGGGCTTCGAACCAGGAATCGATGATGTCCCGCATCTTCGTGTCGCCGGTCTGGTCGTAGTATTGCCAGATTCCGTAAAGCCCGACGCCATGCGTCCACTCCCAGCCCGCCCAGCCTTTGGTGTCGATCACCCTGCCGTCATCGAGCCGGAGCAGGAACTGCCCCGTCTCGTCCGTGATGTGCACCAGATTGTCCGTGAGCCGTTGCACCAGTTCCTGGAGTCCGCCCCGGGAGATGAAGCGCTCGGGTGCCCGCAACAACGGACTGTGTTTCACAGGCCATACCGTCTGTGGTCCTTCGGTCGTTTCAGTCATCACCGTTCTCCGTGTCTTGCGTGGGTTGTCATCGTGATTCGTCTACGGGCCTTCCGCGTTGGCAGTTACCCGGCTTTCTGTCCTTCGAGGTCTGCAAGCGACTTGCCCTTCGTGTCGGAGGACAACAGGGTCGCTACAGCAGAAGCGATGCAGATTCCGAACGTGGTCAGCCCGATGACGAGAGGAACGTTCGCCGTCCCGGGAGGTGCGATTGCCGTGAAGATGCTCGGGAAGAAGGAGGCGATCATCAGACCGATGTTCTGGGACACCGCGAAACCAGTCACCCGGATCCGCATGGGGAACTGCTCCTGGAAGAACGTGGCGAAGGTTGCGTTCCACATCTGGAAGAAGATCCCCTGGACCACCACGACACAGATGAAGACCAGGACCAGGCTCCGCTGCTCAACCGCCCACAGATAGCCCCCGGCCAGGAGGCCACCGCCGATACCGCCGGCCACCATGAGCAGCCGCCGGCCGATCCTGTCCGAAAGCGCACCGAACAACGGGATCGTCAGGACCGCAGTGACGTTGGCCAGCAACGAGACCCACAGGAAATCGCTGCTGGAAAAGCCGATGCCATAGCCCTTCTGCGTCGCATAGGAAACACCGAAGATCAGGGTCGCCATTCCAACTACGTTGGTGAAGGTCATGATGATGCAGCGGACCAGGACCCAGGGGCGGATGCGCAGCAGATCGAAGAACGGGAACCGCTGCTTCACCGCCGCGCTGCTGGCCTGGGCCAGATATGCCGGCGGTTCCTGGACCCGGCGCCGGATGTAGTAACCCGCAAGAATCACGATGGCACTAAGAAGGAAGGGAACGCGCCAGCCCCACCCGTGGAACTGCTCTTCGGGCAAAAGCGCGGCCAGCGGAAGAAGGACGCCGGTGGCCAGGATGGAGCCGACCTGGGTTCCCTGGAGGCTGAAGCTCGCAAAGAAGCCACGCCTGGCGTCCGGCGAGTGTTCCACGATCATGGCACTGGCGCCGCCCAGCTCCCCCGCCACTGCGAACCCCTGGATCAGGCGCAGTGCGACAAGGAGGGCGGGAGCGAGCAGCCCCACCTGGCCATACGTGGGCAGGAGTCCTACGGCGAAGGTCGCGAAACCCATCAGCAGCATTGCAAAGACAAGCACGTGCTTGCGCCCATGTTTGTCGCCGTAGGCTCCGAGGACTACGGCACCGACGGGGCGGGAAACATAACCCACTGCGTACGTGGCAAGCGAGGCGATGATCGCGACGGTCGGATTCTCGGAGGGGAAGAAGATCGAGGGAAAGATCAGCGTCGCTGCAAGCGAGTACAGGGCGAAGTCGTAGTACTCAAGCGCGCTCCCGATCCAGCCGCTCATCGCGGCCTTCTTCGGGTCTCTCCTATCGATGGTTGCGTCCACGTTGGGGCGGACATCCCCTGGAGGCATGGTGCTCATTGGCTGATCCTTCGTCGTCTTTGGCAAGGAGCCGGAAATCCGGTTGGTCTTCGTGAATGCTGGGCGGCCGGAGCCTTGCAGGCCAGGAATTTCACGTTTTGAATCGATTCATAAATCATAGAAGGTGACGACTGTTACGTCAATGACTCCACGAATAGCCCTGAAATACGGAGAAATCCGGCTCTGATGCCGCACCCGGGAGGGTCGGGAAAATGTTCGTAACGCAAACTCGACTGAGACGATTCAATCCTTTGGGCGGAGCTGTCCGGTATTCGTTCCCCAGGGCGGTCATGCTGTTTGGGCCGGTTGCCGGCCGCAGCGCGGGGCCGGGTCTCACCGGGTGGGCGGAGGCTGCACTGCCTCCGCCCACCCGGCCGCTACCCGTCTGCCGGCTGGGCGCCTGCGATGTTCACAAGCCAGGCGATGCCGAACTTGTCCGTACACATCCCGAAGGTATCGCCCCAGGGAGCTGCCTCAAGCGGCATGGCCACCGTGCCGCCGTCGGACAGTTTCTCCCAATAACCGCGCAGTTCCGCCTCGTCACTGCTGTCTCCGCTGAGGGACACCGAGATGTTGTCTCCCGGGTTGTAGGACATGGCATTCGGCGTGTCCGCAGCCATCAGCACCAGGCCGTTGTCCGAAACGAGCATGGCGTGCATGACCTTGTCCGCCTCGGCGGGGTCCTGGCTGGCCTGGAACTCACCGAACGTGCTGATGTTCAGTTCCCCGCCAAACACCGACTCATAGAAGGTGATGGCATCCCGGGCGTTGTCGCGGAAGGAAAGGTACGGGTTAAGACGTGTTGCCATTTTCTTTTCTTCTCCTCTTTCGCTGATACTGCTGATTTGGTGCCTGCTGCCGTCAGTTTCCGTCGTATGCCCGTTGCAGGAGCCCCAGGTCGAGCTTCTGCATCTTGAGCATGGCTTCCATGGCCCGCTGGGAGCCTTCAGGGTCAGGACCTGAGAGCAGGCCGGGCAGTGCCGTCGGGACGACCTGCCAGGAGACGCCGAACCTGTCCTTGAGCCAGCCGCACTGGCTCTCCTCGCCACCGGCAGTCAGGGCCTCCCAATAACGGTCGATCTCTTCCTGCGAGCCGCAATTGATAACGAAGGACACCGCCTCGGTGAAGTTGAACAGCGGTCCGCCGTTGAGGCCAAGGAATTCCCGGCCTTCGAGACTGAACTCAACCGTCTGGGCCTTGCCGTCCGGACCTGGCGTCGTGGTGCCGATTGATGAATCGGGGAAAATCCCCGTGTAGAAGGCTGCGGCTTCCTCGGCCTCGCCGTCGAACCAAAGACAGGTGGAAATCTTCTGCATGACTATGCGTCCCTCCCATATGCTGATGGCGCTTTGAGCCCCCGATTGAGGCTAGCCCGCAGACACCTCCAGCACAACGGTCCGTCAGTCGCCCGCGGCCGGCGTGCGCGATACCAGCGCCACGGTGTTGCCTTCGCTGTCTTCAATGAATGCCATCCACTCCTCGGTTCCCGCGGGACCCAAGGTCGCGTCAGGGTGGATGAAGATCAACTGCGGCCGTGCGACGACCTTCACTCCGGCCTGTTCAAGCCTGAAAAGAGCCGCCGTAAGATCAGGCTGCTCCAGATAGATCAAGGCGGAAGGTGCTCCGTGTTCAAGGAGCAGCCGGACGCCGCCGAGGTCGAAGAACACCAGGCCCGGTTGCTCGAATCGTGCAACCGGCCCCGCACCCAGCAAATGCGAATAGAAAGCGGTGGCCCGCTCGAGGTCCACCGCGCGCTGCGCGATCTGGATGACTTTCATGGATCCTCCCGCCGTTGACCGTCCAGCCCCATCCTGCTCCCGTGGAAACCCGGCTTCAAGGCCGTGGGGATTCGGAACGGGAATGCCGGCGGGATAAGGTCTGAACATGCCTTCAAGCCCCCGCGGATCCCTACTGCCCATCTCCGCTGCCGTCATCGATGCCGCTTTGATTTTGCTGTTCGCGGCAATTGGCCGGGACACCCACCAGCGCGGAGAATCCGTGCTCGGGGTCGTGGACACGGCCTGGCCGTTCCTCGCCGGCGCAGCAGCCGGCTGGCTGATTGCCCGGGCTTGGCGCGCCCCGCTTCGGACCTGGCCGGCCGGCGTCTTGATCTGGATCAGCACAGTGGCCGGGGGCATGCTGCTCCGGCTGGCAAGCGGGCACACCGCCGCCGTCGCATTCATCGTGGTCGCCTTGATCACGCTCGCGGTCTTCCTGCTCGGATACCGCCTGCTGTGGGCCCTGGTGGTCCGGCTGCAGACGTCCCGCCGCCGGTCCTGAGCCCGGGCAATGCATTAGGCTTGCACTCGTCCACCGACGCACCGGCTCATCGCCGCATGTAGGAAAGGCCCCACAGTGATCACTGCCTTTGTCCTGATCAAGACCGACGCTTCCCGCATTCCGGAAACAGCCGAGGAGATCTCGGCGATCCAGGGCATCAGCGAGGTCTACTCCGTCACGGGCGAGTGGGACCTGATCGCGGTGGCGCGGGTGGCGAAGCATGAGGAACTGGCCGACGTCATCGCCGACCGGCTGTCCAAGGTTCCCGCGGTCGTGCACACCACGACCCACATCGCGTTCCGCGCATACTCCCAGCACGACCTCGACGCCGCATTCGCGCTCGGCTTCGAGCAGTAGGCGCAGCGGCATCACGCCGAAGGGCTCAGCCTTGGCTGAGCCCGATCCAGGTCTCCAGGACCTTCGCGGCCGCTCCGGAGTCGACCGACTCGCCGGCCCGCTTGTAGGCGGCGTCCATCCGTTCGAGCAGGCTTCCTTCGGCCGTTTCGGCAAAGGCCACCAGTCCGGCGGCGGCGTTAAGCAGGACGGCGTCGCGCACGGCGCCCGGCGCTCCGTCCAGGACGCTGCGCACGACGGCGGCATTCGCCTTCGCGTCGCCGCCCTTCAGTTCGTCGATGGTCGAGAACGCTATCCCCAGCTCGGCGGGCGAGAAACGCTGTTCCCGGACCTCGCCGTCACGGATCTCCCACACGGTGGATGGGCCCGTGGTCGTCAGTTCGTCCAGCCCGTCTTCCCCTCGGAACACCAGTCCCCTGCTCCCCCGCCGGGCAAGCACACCGGCCACCAGCGGTGCCATCGACGCATTCGCGACGCCGACGGCCGAGGCCTGCACGTGGGCAGGGTTCGTCATGGGGCCCAGGAAGTTGAAAGCAGTGGGGATTCCGAGTTCCTTCCGCGGCACCGCGGTGTGCCGGAAGGACGGGTGGAAGACCTGCGCAAAGCAGAACGTAATGCCGGCTTCCTCGGCATTACGGGCAACGCGGTCGATCGGAAGGTCCAAGCGGACCCCGAGCGCCTCCAGCACATCCGCGGAGCCGGAAGAGGACGACGCCGCGCGGTTACCGTGCTTGACGACCCGCGCTCCGGCTCCGGCCGCCACGAGGGCCGCCATGGTGGAGATATTGACGGTGTTAAGTTGGTCACCGCCCGTGCCGACGATGTCGAGCTTTTCGCCCGGGATGGACACCGGATTGGCGTTGGCGAGCATGGCCTCGACAAGGCCTGTGACTTCCTCGACCGTTTCGCCCTTGGAACGGAGTGCGACCAGGAAACCTGCAATCTGGGACGGAGTCGCTTCTCCTGACATGATCGTGTTCATCGCCCACGCCGTGTTCTCGAGTGAGAGATCCTGTTTCCTGATCAAGGCGGCGATGAGGCCTGGCCAGGTGTTGTTTGCCTGCTGCTCGGATGCCGGTGAAGTCACCACTTGATGCTAGCGAGGGAGCCGGGTAGATGACCAATGTGAAAGACGGCGGGAACTTTTCCGCGCGATTTCGCGTGTTTGTAGAAAAAGTGCTCCCAAAAGGCGGTTCGCGTTGGGAACTCAGGACTTTTACAGACATAATGTCCTTGTGACATCTGCGACCCATGCCCCCAGTACCCCGGCGCACCCGACGCTGAACCGCCCCAATCTCGTTTCCGTTGGAACGGTTGTTTGGCTGTCCAGTGAGTTGATGTTCTTCGCCGGCCTCTTTGCCATGTACTTCACCCTGCGCTCCACTTCCGGAGCGCTGTGGGCTGAAGAGACCGCCAAGCTCAACTTCCCGTTTGCGCTCGTCAACACCATCGTCCTGGTAGCAAGCTCCTTCACTTGCCAGATGGGTGTCTTCGCTGCGGAACGCCTTGAGCCGCGCCGCCGGGGCGGTGTGTTCCAGTTCGCCCGTTGGGGCATGAATGAGTGGTTCGTCCTCACGTTCCTCATGGGTGGTTTCTTCGTTGCCGGGCAGACCACGGAATACGCGATGCTTGTCTCCGAGCACGTTTCGCTATCCTCCAACGCTTACGGCTCTGCCTTCTACATCACCACCGGCTTCCACGGTCTGCACGTCATCGGCGGCCTCATTGCCTTCCTCTTCATCATCGGCCGCGCGTTCGCTGCCAAGAAGTTCGGGCACTTCGAAGCCACGTCGGCAATTGTCACCTCTTACTACTGGCACTTCGTGGACGTCGTGTGGATCGGCCTCTTCCTGGTCATCTACGTCCTCAAGTAGCAAGGCTTGGCCCTTGCCACGCAAGGGCCTGAACAACAAAGAAGCGGCTCCCGAAGCCGACGCAGGATCGAATTAAGGAACCACCACGTGAAGGCACTCTCGCAGAAGCGACGTCACCCACTGGCAGCCATTGCGCTGCTGCTGATGGGACTCCTCCTCACTGGTGGGCTGTACGCCGTCGCCACGACGGTCAACCAGGCCAAGGCAGAAACCACCACCTTCAGTGCAAGCGACACCGAAGAGGGCAAGAAGCTGTTCGAGGCCAACTGCGCCACCTGCCACGGCATGGGCGCCAGCGGATCCAAGGACGGCCCTTCGCTGGTCGGTGTTGGTGCAGCTGCGGTTGACTTCCAGGTTGGCACCGGCCGCATGCCCATGCAGATGAACGGCCCCCAGGCCCAAAAGAAGCCGCTGCAGTTCAACGAAACCCAGACGAACCAGCTGGCTGCCTACGTCGCTTCCCTCGGCGCAGGTCCGGCCATTCCCGAAGAACACCTCCTCGACGAGAAGGGCAACGCAGCCGAAGGCGGCGAGGTGTTCCGGACCAACTGCGCCATGTGCCACAACGCTGCAGCTGCCGGTGGTGCCCTCACCCGGGGCAAGTTCGCTCCGGCCCTGGCAGACGTGAGCGGCAAGCACATCTACGAAGCCATGGCCACCGGCCCGCAGAACATGCCGGTCTTCAACGATGCCAACATCTCCCCCGAGAGCAAGCGCAACGTCATCACCTTCCTGAAGCAGATCGAGGCTAACGGCTCCCCCGGCGGTGCCGACCTTGGCGCGCTCGGCCCGGTGTCGGAAGGCCTGTTTGTCTGGGTTGCCGGGCTTGGCGTGATCATCGCGTTCACCATCTGGCTGACTTCCCGCTCGTCCTAAGCGGCGCGTCCAGGAATTTCTGCTGCCTGAACGCAGCAGCTTTGAATTGAAAATCCCCCCGGCACCTGCCGGGACAACGAGAGAAGGATGAGGCGAATTATGGGCAACCATAGTGACGGCAGTCCGAACCACTCGGGCACCGTAGCTACGGCTGGTCAGAATGAAGTGGAGAAGTTCCAGGACCCTGGGCTTCCTCCGCATCGTTTGCGCCTGGCTGACACGGACCCGAAGGCCGCGAAGCGAGCCGAGCGTCAGGTAGCCATTCTGTTTGGCGTCTCAATTGTCGGTACCTTGATCTTCCTTGGCGCGTACTTCGCCATCGATCTCGGCAACGACTCGACGATTGCCGCGATCCGCAACCAGAACCTGCTGCTGGGCCTGGGCACCGCCTTCGCGATGCTCGGCATCGGCACCGGCATCGTCCACTGGGCCAAGGCCCTCATGCCGGACCACGAGGTCTCGGAAGAGCGCCACGCGATCCGCACCGAGGAAGACCGCCAGGCTGCCGTGCGCATCGTGGACGACATCGTCGAAGAGACCGGCATCAAGCGCCGGCCGCTGATCCGCAACACCCTCCTGGGTGCTGTCGCCCTGGCTCCCCTGCCGGCAATCGCCGTGTTCGGGGACCTCGGTCCCCGCCCGGACGACAAGCTCGCACACACCATGTGGGCTCCGCAGGAGGGCAAGCTCAAGCGCCTCACCCGCGACCCCGACGGCACCCCGATCAAGGCATCCGATGTGACCATCGGCTCGGCGTTCCACGTGATCCCGGAAGGCCTCAACGAACTCCACGAAGGCAAGCTGAACGAAAAGGCCAAGGCCGTCGTCCTGCTCATGCGCCTGAACCCGGACTCGCTGAAGATCTCCCCCGGCCGCGAAGACTGGAGCTACAACGGCATCGTTGCCTACTCCAAGATCTGCACCCACGTCGGTTGCCCGGTTGCTCTGTACGAGCAGCAGACGCACCACCTGCTGTGCCCCTGCCACCAGTCGACCTTCGACCTGACCCAGGAATGCAAGGTCATCTTCGGCCCGGCCAGCCGCCCGCTCCCCCAGCTGCCCATCGCAGTTGACGCTGAGGGCTACCTTGTCGCCACGAGCGACTTCAAAGAACCTGTAGGACCGAGTTACTGGGAGCGTGACGAGCATGAGCGCCGCATCAACAGCTGAAGCCCCCTTCGTCGCCAAGACCAAAGTTGGCCGCTTCACGGACTTCGTTGACGAGCGCGTCGGCGGCTCCGGAATCCTCCGCGAGTTCGGCCGGAAGGTCTTCCCGGACCACTGGTCGTTCATGTTCGGCGAAGTGGCGCTGTACTCCTTCGTCATCCTGCTGATGTCGGGTACCTTCCTGACGTTCTTCTTCGACCCGTCCATGGCGGAAACCCACTACCAGGGTTCCTACACGCCGCTGTACAACGTCGAGATGTCGGTGGCCTACAACTCGTCGCTGAACATCTCGTTCGATGTCCGCGGCGGCTTGTTCTTCCGCCAGGTGCACCACTGGGCAGCACTGCTCTTCGTGGCCTCGCTGGGTGTCCACATGCTCCGCGTGTTCTTCACCGGCGCCTTCCGCAAGCCGCGTGAAATGAACTGGGTGGTCGGCGGCGTGCTGCTGATCCTGGCCATGGCTGCCGGCTTCACGGGCTACTCGCTCCCCGACGATCTGCTCTCCGGCAACGGCCTGCGCATCATCGACGGTGTCATCAAGTCCATCCCGGTCATCGGAACGTACATCTCGTTCTTCCTCTTCGGCGGCGAGTTCCCGGGTACGGCAATCATCGGTCGCCTGTACGTGCTGCACATCCTGCTGGTTCCGGCACTCATTCTGCTGATGATCGTGATCCACCTGTTCATGGTCGTGGTCCACAAGCACACCCAGTACCCAGGCCCGGGCCGCAACGACGGCAACGTCGTCGGCTACCCGCTGGGCCCGGTTTACGCGGCCAAGGCCGGCGGCTTCTTCTTCATCGTGTTCGGCGTGATCGCATTGATGGCGGCAGCATTCACCATCAACCCGATCTGGAACTACGGCCCGTACGACCCCTCCCCGGTGTCCGCCGGTACCCAGCCCGACTGGTACATCGGCTTCGTAGACGGCGCCCTGCGCCTCATGCCCGGTGTGGTCAACGACTTCCACTTCGAGTACGTGATTTTCGGCCACGTCCTGACCCTGAACGTGCTGCTGCCGGCCCTCGTTCCGGCAGGCATCATCTTCACGGTCCTGTTCACCTACCCGTGGATCGAACGCTGGATCACCAAGGACAACCGCGAACACCACGTGCTGGACCGTCCGCGCAACGCCCCGACCCGTACGGCGATCGGCGTGGCGGGCTTCACCTGGTACTGCGTGATGTGGGCAGCCGCCGGCTCCGACCTCATCGCCACGCACTTCCACGTGGCCCTGAACGACGTGACCTACTGGCTGCGCGCCCTGTTCTTCATCGGCCCGATCATTGCCTTCACGGTCACCAAGCGCGTCGCACTCGCCCTGCAGCGCAAGGACCGCGAGATCGCCCTGCACGGCCGCGAGACCGGACGCATCGTCCGCTTGCCCCACGGCGAATTCATCGAAGTCCACGCACCGCTTGACGATTACAAGCAGTACAAGCTGGTCGGCTTCGAGTCCCTTGCTCCGATCCCGGCCCAGCCGAACGAGCACGGTGTCGTGACCCGCAAGGAGAAGCGCCGCGCGGCACTCTCCAAGTGGTTCTTCGAAGACCGCGTTGCCCCGGCAACGCCTGCTGAAGTGGAAGCCGCCCATGCACACGGCCACCACGAAGCCATCGAAGGCGCCGAGCAAAAGAGCCTGAGCCACTAGTTCCGACGCAAAAGAAGGGCCCCGTCCAATCGGACGGGGCCCTTCTTGCATCTGGTCCCGGTTTCCGACACCAGCTCCTAATAGCCTGTGCGCTGTCCCCTGGTGGGCCGCACGCCCGGACGCTGCAGCGGAACCCAGAGCTTGTAGCGGTCAGCGCGGTAATAGGACACCGAATAGTCCACCATGGCCCTGGCCACGAAGGCGTGGCGCTGGATCTTGAGCAGCGGCGATCCCACGTCGACGTTGAGCAGGCGCGCCGTTGACGGCGAGGCCGCCGTGGCCTCGATCATGTCCTCCCCCCACTCCATGACGAGGCCGTATCTCTCGCTCAGGACGTTGTAGAGGGACGTCGGCGGGGCTTCATCCAGGAAACCCGGGACACGGTGTGCCGGGATGAAGTTCTCGTCGACGCTCATTGGCTCATTGTCGGCCAACAGGAGGCGCCTGAAGCGCACCACGGGAGTTCCCTCGTCCAGTTGGAGTTCGCGGGCGAGGAAGGCGCTGGCAGCGATCTGCTCAAAGCTCAGCACCTTGGCTGCGGGCACCATCCCGCGACGCTGCATTTCTTCACTGTAGGAAGTCAGTTTCACTTGGAGGTCCAGTTTGGGCTTCCGGACGAAGGTCCCGAGGCCGACCACCCTTTCGATGATCTCCTCGCCCACCAGGGCGTCAATCGCCTGGCGCACGGTCATGCGTGCCAATCCGAACCGTTCGGAGAGGTCCCGTTCCGAGGGCAACGCCGCGCCTGGCCGGCATGAGTCCGTGATGAACGTACGAAGGATTTCGCGCAGCTGGACATAGATCGGGACACCGCTCTTGCGGTCGATTTCCCCGATGATTTTCGAAGCGTCAACGGACACGGCAGACCACGGGTCCAAAGGCGGGTAATTCCATAGGACAAGCGTAGGCGAATCCCCCGCGACCATGCTCCGCCGGGCGTCCGCACGAACACTGCTGCGTTAGGCTTTTAAGGATCATTTTCACCGGGCGGCCCCGTTCCGCCAGAGCAAAGGAGCCGGTTTGCCGGAGCACAAAGCCACTGTCGCCGCGGAGATCGGCCTTCACGCACGTGCGGCGGCCGTGTTCGTCAGGGCGGTGACGGCCACGGGCCTCCCGGTCACCATCAGCAAGCCGGGGCATCCCGCCGTCGACGCCCGCTCGCTCCTGGAGGTCATGACCGAGGACTTCGCCCACGGCTGTGACGTGATCCTGGACGTCACGGCAGACGCCGTCCCCGCCGGGACGAGCCCGCGCGAGGTGGATGATGCCCTCGAGTCCCTCGCGGCGCTCCTGGAGGCCCCTGACGCCCGCTGAGCGGGCCATCTCCTTCCGGACCCGGTCCAGCCTGCAGCTATCCGGTTAAACAGCTATCTATTAAACAGCGACGGGGGGGGGCCCCCGGGCTGGGGGGGGCGCGGCCGCGGGGGTGGGGGGGGGG
>NZ_JBFPFO010000017.1:0-58087 GCF_047977865.1 Curtobacterium sp. LFS079 | reverse complement strand
CGGCTCGATGGGCAGAGTCGGCGCGTGCGCGGACAACGCCGCGATGGAATCGTTCTTCTCGCTGCTGCAAAAGAACGTCCTGGACCGTCAGTGGTGGCTCACACGGCAGGAACTGCGCCTTGCCATCACCACCTGGATCGAAAGGACCTACCACCGCCGGCGACGGCAAAGACGGCTGGGAAAACTCACGCCCATCGAATATGAAACAATCAACCGGACCGCGCTCACAGCTGCCTAAGACCCCGAGTCAACAAAACCCGGGGCAGTCCCCTCACCGCAGCAGCGGAGCGCGAGCCTCTGCGCGACATCGCGCTTGCCACCCAAGACGACAACGTCGCTGCACGTTCGCTGAACGAAAAGTTCGCTAAATCAATTGGCGCGAGTATTCGAAGGGCCATCCTTAGCACCTATCGGGATTACGACCTTGGTATCCAACGAGGAACTGGCTATCGCGCATGGGTCATCCAACGTGCAGCAGTTGAACCGTGACTGATTCGTCGGCGCGCACATGCAAGTGGACGTATCGCCGGTGCTGGGAAGGATGGAAGGAACCTTGGGGCTGGCATCCTGCGGATGGTGCACGGCATTCCGGATCCACTGGTCTCGCGGGTCATCGGCCCGGGGTCACGGAAGATGCTCAAGGATCCGGACAGCTGAGCCGCCATGAAGGGGTGCGAAATATGGCACCAATCCACGGCCGGCGTAAGGCTCAGGCTTCGGGAGGGACTCGACCAGTTGGTCGACCATGTTGATGGTGGAAAGTGCACCCCTGCGAACTGCTCGGCTTTGAAGGCCGGATCCCACATGTGTTTGACCATGCTTGGATACACCGTCGTCCGTTCACGTCCTGGGCCGCGCTTTTGTGATTTCTACGGTTCTCAGCGCGGAGAACTTCGATTAGGCTCGGCGGTTCATGCAGCGGAGGCTGTGACGTTAGGCTGTAGTGTGCGTGTGCGCGATGCCAAGTTGTTGGGCTTGCGCCAGTCCCTCCGCCGGGCTTTCGTATTTGGACTCGCAGTCAACACCTCAAGAAGGAGAAGTTTGGTAGGCCACTCAGACCCTCGGTTTGAAGTCGTGGATCTCACGACCTGGCTACTGGACAGAGATGAACCAGCTGGTGAGAACGAGAAGACTTGGCTCAGGGACCCCGACGCCTCCGATCACCGCTGGATTTACAAGCCCAATCGACAACATCGAAGTGAGTATGAGGACAGGTCTGAGCTTGTGGCGAGCATACTTGCCCAGCAATTCGGGATTCCCGCTGCCGTCGTTCGACTGGCAATCCTTAGGAACTCCCAGGGGTGTCTTTCGCGAAACGTTGTTGTCGATGAAAACAACGAACTCGAGCATGCATCACTGTACCTTTCAGAGTTCGTTGAGAACTTCGACCCGCGAGCAAAGGACTCAAAGGGCCACAGCCAGCAATGGATCAGGACGATCCTGGAGCAGCTTGAACCACCCATTGCAAGTCCGGTGAAGGGCCTGACCGCTGTCGATTGGTTCGCTGGGTATCTGATTTTCGACGCTCTCATCGGGAACACGGATCGTCATAGCGAAAACTGGGCAATAGAAATCACGCCCAAGGGAAAAATGCATCTGGCGCCCTCCTATGATCACGCCACCTCGCTCGGCGTCACCACGCGAGGACCACGTCTGGAGAAGGTTCTCGCTTCGGAAGAGCTCTTGAGGCAGTTCGCGACCAGAGCCACGAGTCATCGGTTCGAGGGGGAGTCGAAGACGTCTTTGGTTGATTTCGCGGTTCAGTTTCTAGCAGGCTGCAGCGCCGAAGCGCAGCGACACTGGGCCACGACTGTGCTTGAGTTCGACGTTGACACGGCCACTCGGATCATCGAGCTGAGTAAAATGTCAGCGCAGGCAACTAACCTGGCCGCTAAGATCGTCAGTATCAACAAAGAAAGATTGGTTTCATGTCTCGGCTGCTGAATCGGCCATCGACGCTGGCTACCCCTCCTCAGGCGAACTCGCTCCTCGTATCCTGGCAGAATCCTGAAACGCGTGCCTATGTCTTGCTTGGGCGAGCTGAAGAGCACGATGGGACGTATACCTTTCGATACTTTGCGGGCGTCGAGAATAACCCCCACTTCCGAGCAATTCCCGGTTTCCGTGATGTCTCGCGCACATATGAATCGACTGTTCTCTTCCCATTCTTTTCAGGGAGGTTGATGAGCCAGAAGCGTCCCGATCGAGATGAGTGGCTCAAAAAGCTCAGGCTGCCTGCCGATGCGGCGCCATTTGAAATACTAGGTCGCTCTTTTGGAAGACGTGTCGCAGACACGTACGAGATGTTCTCTGAACCAGAGATCGATTCGGCTGAAGAGTCATTGCGCTTCTTGGTGCCCGTTCACGGGCTCAAGTACCAACGAGACGAGTCTCGTGAGCTAGTCGACTCTGGGCGCCTGAAGCCGGGCGGTCGCCTTCGTGTCGTCGCGGAAACGGAGAACATTGCCGATCCACGAGCGCGGGCAATTTACACGGAGACAGGCGAACGGATCGGATATGTTCCAGCGCCCGTGTTGGACTACGTGGACTTGCTGGATCAGCCTGGGTTATTCGAAGCGACGGTTGCCGCTGTAAACCCTGCATCAGATGGCTTGCACCTCCGAGTTCTTATGTGGCTCAAATGGAAGACGTTGAGTGCACACCTCCTTACTTGAGACTCGACTACCTGGGCGAGCGTTCAGCTGTCCTCGGTGTCGATTCCAAGGCCGACCACACGTACCATCGCGATCAACGCATTGAGGGTCGCCCTGCGCTCGGCGGTCATGTGATCGCGGGCAGCAACCAAAACCCGCACCGCGGTCCCGCTCGCCGTCATCGCGGCGGGGACGGCAAACTTGTCGGCGTAGCTGGCGTCGATGTCGGGCGTGGGGCGGTTGCCAATGCCCTGCAGGAAGAGGGCGGCCCCGCCGACGAGCTTCACGTCCCCATGGACGCCGCGGGCTTGAAGGCGCCGGCCGAGTTCCTGCAGGAGGCGTGGATTTTGTGCGGCTACGCTCATGCGGTGGCCAGGCTGCGTTCGCGGATGAAGACGTTCATGGCGGAGGGTTCTTCGGGGGTTTCGGACATGGTGAGTTGTTTCATGGGTTCGCGGACGTGCCTGTAGGACTCGGCCGGCATCCATGCGGTGTCGAGGGGTTTGAGGAGGGACGTGCGTTCTGAGTCCACTGCTTCCAGCCGGGAGGTGAGCGTGTCTTTTTAGAGGGATCGTGAGACGGACCGGGCCGTCACTTCCTGCCACGGGCGGTCCCCGACTGCCTTGCGGACCTGGGGCGGAAGCGCCACGAGTGAGGTCGACACAAAGGAGGAGGACAGGATGGCGGGCAGATCCAGGATCGACGCGGCGAACCCGATATCGGCCCACACCGGTCTGTCGTAGCCTATGACGCGAAGGGGTCGTGTGGTCCGGGTCGATGGCGACCGTGACCGCCTGGCCACGGGCCGGCAGGTCACGGCGCTTGTCTTGAACACGTCGTGAGGCGGGTTGACGAGGTCGGCGCCATCAGCGACCCACTGTAGGACGCGGTGTTGGGCGTCGTTGAGAGCGAGACCCATGTGACCAGTCTGACTTAAGGGTTGATCAGCTGCGTCCGTTGGAATCGCGCGTTGGCACCCTCTGGACCTGAGATGCTTTTGCGCGCTGCAGGCTTGTATGTAGTCGCGTGATGCCCGCCATTGGGCGCTACCTGGAGGTATGCCAACCGGGCAGCTCTTGGCAGGAGTTCTTGCCCGAAAACACCCAGGGTTCGAGCGTGGCGAGTTGCCGTGTGCGGGGCCGCCGGTAGCCTGAATGACACAGCTGAACAACAACGTATGCACGCTCCGTGGCGTGGAGGGGGAACAACGACAAATGGTGAGACGGCCCAGTCGAGCGTCTGAACTGCTCGCTTCCTGGGACATACCTGTTGCCGCGTCAGGCCATCGGACGGGAGTGGACCAGTGACGAGCGGGCTCCGGATTACTGCCCCGTCTGGGGTACCCTCATCTCCAGCCGAAGGCCTTCCGATAGAGCGTCTCCGGACCATCGTCCAAGACTCACACCTCAATTTCCTCATCGGGGCCGGGTCGTCAGTCCCCTTCATCGCCCCGCTCGGTGATGTAGAGACCGTCTTGACGGAGCTGAAGGAGCCTGACGACGAAACGCAGTTGGCCCGCGTGTCTCTGCAGGGCTACTTCTTCGACCGGGTTCTGCTGCCAAATCTTCGCCTGCTCGACGCAAAGAACGATGCAGACGCCCAGAAGCTCATCAAGTCCTACGGGCGCTTCGTCGGAGCGCTCAACCGCATCTTGCTGAAGCGGCGTAGTACGCTCCTCGGCAAGCAGGTCAACCTTTTCACTACAAACGTCGATATGGCCTTTGAACACGCACTGGAGCTGCTCGAGATCGACACCAATGACGGCTTCGCCGGAAAGATACGGCCCAGACTCGACCTTGGCGAGTACAGCACTCTGCGATTCCGACAGGGCGCTCGGTTTGAGTACCGTTCAGAGATCCCCACGTTTAACCTCATCAAGATCCATGGCTCCGCGGGCTGGCAGCGACAAGGCGACGAGATCTACTTTGACCACAGCCTGGATGTCATCAAAGCAGTCCAGGCACGTTATGAGGCGGCCAAGGCCAATCTCCTGGAGATCAACGGACCGACCGATGTCGATGCTTTCACGCTGGGACTTTCCGCGACAGGCAAGGCGTTCGATCAGGCTGGTCTTGACTTTGCGGAGGCCTATAAGGACCTGCAGATCGTGAACCCTGAGAAGACGAAGTTCGCTTCGACGGTTCTCAACAAGACCTATTACGAGCTAATTCGTCGGTTCGCGAATGAACTCGAGAAGGAAAACAGCGTCCTGCTGGCGCACGGCTTCTCTTTTCGTGACGAGCATCTGCTCGATCTTGTCTTGAGGGCGGCATCAACCAATCCGACGCTCCAGGTGATCATCTTCTGCTATGACCGTGAGGCCTATCAGGCTATCGAGTCATTGTTCCCGAACGAGAAGGTCAAGAACGGGAACGTCCTGTTCGTGCGGCCAGCCGAACCAAAAGCGGATGATGAAGAACGGAAGCTGTCGCTCGATGTCGTCGTTGAGGACTTCCTTGAACTGCTCCTCGAAGAGACATCGCGGCCTGCGGATCACATCATCGAAGTGAGACTTGGAAGTGCCGAAAATGCTTGATGAGGATGAGACCCTCCAGAAGGACGCCGTCTTCAACATCGGCAAGGTCACTTCCGTCGAAGGACGCAGGGTCCGTGTCGCCGTCAGCAAGCTAAAGAACAGCTCTCACCTCCTCTACCAGGGCAAGATCGTCCGTAATGTCGCCGTCGGCGGCTTCGTCAAGATCGCCAAGGGATTCGTTGAACTCGTCGCATCGGTCGACGGCGAGCGTGTCGAGGAAGATCATGGAGCCTCAGAGAGCTACAGACGCAACGTCGATAAACAGAACCGTCAGCTTGAAGTCAGTCTGGTCGGCTACTTTGAGCAGGGACAGTTTCGGCGAGGCGTCCGTGAGATGCCCCTACTCGACAACGAATGCTTCCTACTCAGCGAGGACGAGTTCAGGGCGATCCACACCTTCGTTTCTGATGCTGCGGGCGCCATTCCACTGGGAGTCCTTGCGATGGAACCGACGCAACCGGTACTAGTTGGCGTCGACTCGATCTTCGCCAGCCATGTGGGCATCTTTGGCAACACAGGCAGCGGGAAGTCCTACACGCTAGCCAAGCTCTATCACGAGCTGTTCGCGAAGTTCTGTGACCAGCCCGGCTTCGCTGACCGGTCACAGTTTGTGCTCATCGACTTCAACGGGGAGTACATCAACCGGGAGTCGGAGACCGCCGAGCCGACACCCAATGGATCGTCATCGGTGATCGTCGACGAGCAGTTCAAACACGAGTATCGCCTCTCCACACGGACAGACAAAGGGGACCGGCTACCCCTACCTCGATCGGCCGTGCATGATCCAGTCTTCTGGACGATCTTGTTGGATGCAACAGAGAAGACCCAGGCTCCCTTCGTGGCGAGAGTTCTGCGAAGCGACTACTGGGACCGGATGCTTCCCGACGCGACCGAACTGCTATCGGTCATCGCCGATTTGCTGGGCCGCGCGACAAAGAGCACCGATCCGTCCATGGACCGTGTGTTGCCAGTAAGGTTTCTCGAGGAGATTGAGGATAGCCTCGGTGCCTCGGCGTCCAGCTCCTTCCAGGAGTTGGTACGGGAATTCAAGACACGTCTTGGCTATTTCAGCTCGAACCATAATTTCTACTGGGACGGCCCTTCCTCTCGAAAGTGGTCTTCGGCAGACGACTGGAGCGGCTTCATCGCCAGTAAGGTGATGGCCGTTTCTCAAGATTTCTCTGCCGTTGGAGACGTTGATCTTGTGCGGTTCAAACTAATCCTGCAGTACTACCACGACGTGATCGGCGGGTTCATCAACAAGGAGCACGTTGGCCCGCTCATGAAACGTCTCGAGACTCGCATTGACGGAATCAAGCGGCTCATTACGGTCTCAGACGAAGCCGCGTCGTCGAAACCCCTAACCGTGGTGTCCTTGCGCGACGTAAACCTTGACATGCGCAAGGTCCTGCCGATGATTCTCTGTCGCCATCTCTACGAGACCAAGAAAGCTAGCGACCAGCTTGGACAGCACTATCTCAACCTCATCATCGACGAGGCCCACAACATCCTGTCGTTCGACTCCGCCCGTGAGAGCGAAGTATGGCGCGACTACCGGCTAGAGACTTTCGAAGAGATCATTAAGGAAGGGCGCAAGTTCGGAGTCTTCCTGACGATTGCCAGTCAGCGACCTCACGATATCTCACCGACGATCATCTCCCAGCTGCATAATTACTTCCTGCACCGCCTAGTGAACGACCTGGACATCAAGGCGATCGAGAAGGCCGTTTCATACCTTGATCGGATATCTTTCGAGTCGATGCCCATCCTGCCAACCGGTACATGCATCCTGTCGGGTGTTGCAGCTCAGATTCCGGTGATGGTCACGGTCGGAGAGCTCGAGCCACAATTCACCCCAAATAGTCGCACGATGGCTATCACAAAGGCTTGGGCTACTCCATTGACTCAGTCCGAGTCAGAAGCCGAGGAGCCAGAAGAGCCGCCTTTCTAAGTGAATTCCGACGAGGCTGGCTAAGGGAGCCGGAAGTCTTGCGAGCAGGCTTTGTTTCCTTCGATGATGTATGGGGCTATATCGACTCCATCAGAGGTTGCTGTCATGGCAGTGTGACGCAGACATGCCAAAGTTGGACCGGAGCGGTGGGACGAGGAGCTTCCGGCAAGTCCTTGTTGCTTGGAGAAGCCAAGCGCCCGGCAGGTCACCGCCACGGGAATCCCGTCGGCAAGGACCAGCGGGAAGCTCATGTTGGGGGGCAATTCTCGGAAGAAGAATGCCGCGGCGCGCCGCAGTGTCTCATTCTCCTGCTCAAGAGGGCGGATCCGTTTCTTCGCTACCCGCAACTCGGCGGCGGATTCCTTTACGCTGACGCCTGGATTCACCCGTAGTACCAGTTTGGTACACTGAGTGTATGGCAATGAACCTCCGTGTCCCCGAGGACCTTGACCGTCGGCTCGAGAAGCTCGCCGCCGAGGAACACACATCCAAGTCCGCGCTTCTGCTTCAGGGGGCGGAGCTGGTCCTGCAGCGACATGCCCGCCGTCGCGAAATCAATGAGGGGCTGGATTTTGTGATGAGTCATGACGCCGAGCTGCTCACGCGTCTTGCGGACGCGTGAGCGCGTACCTGGACATTGAGGACGCCCTTCAGGTCGTTGACCGGTACGGTTTCCACATCCGGGATGTCGGTTTGCTTGCCTCGGCCCTCGCTCGGCCGGCGACAACCGTCATGGGAGCTGATGCCTACCCTGACCTGGCCATGAAAGCGGCTGCGCTGTTGGAATCGGTCGCCCGCTTCCATCCGCTCATCGACGGCAACAAGCGCACGGCGTGGACGCTCACGGTTTTGCTGTTGTGGATCAACGGCTACCGTCATGATTTCACCACTGACGAGGGCTTCGACCTCGTGGTCGGAGTCGCCGCCGGAAACATCGAACTGCATGAATCCGCCGCCGTGATTTCGAAGCACCTCGTCCAGCGCTAGCCTGATCCGCGCCTCTGGAATAGGTGTGGACACTGTCCACACTTTGCCTCTCGGACTCGGCCGTACCGGTGCCGGATCGGGCGGTACTCGGCATGTTTTCGGAACTTCCCTGTGTTTGCGGGGCCCTGAATGCAATTCGAGTCCCACCTCGGGCACAGCAAACCCCCTCGTCAGAGGGGGGTTTTGCTTTAACGTGTGGACATTGATCCTGCGCGGTCCCTCTGACGTTGTCCGCAGGCTGTGCCTGGCGCCCGCGGTGGCCTGTGAAGTTGGGTGGCGTGTCAGGGTCCTGGCTGGTGGGCCCGCTGCCTGTCGGAATCTAGGGTTATGTGTCGCCCTTCTTGCTGCCGCCGGTGGCCAGTTGTTGGCCGTTACTCGTTCATCACCAAGAGTCGTGGTGAAGACATGACCAAGCCGAATTGTCTGCGATGATCATCCGCGGAAGCTGCTTGATGCGAGCCAGAGAGCGTGCGCTCGTCGCGTGTTTGTCCGGCCAAATGGGGTCTGAACAGCGTGCACCCACCTTGGTGCACGGGCGGCTTTCGGCTTGCATCTTGGTTCCTTGCTCATGGTTCTGCCTCACCATTTCATGCCGTTTTCTGTTCCAGGCGACATGGCTTTTCGGCTTGGACCGTAGGAGTCGTTGGACGTTCCGGGTTCAGCAGGACCTCCTCCGGGAGTCCCTGAGGCTGGCGCACGAGCCGTCGACAGCGCCGAGGTGTGTCGGTTCCGGACTCAGCAATACCGCCGCACTCGTCGACCTCCTCGTCGCTTCAAGGGGCTAGCACTGCCGTATCTCAGGGTGACCTGCTGTCGTGACTGAATCCGCACCCGCTGTGGACGTGTACGTGAACACCTGCGACGAGGAAGGCAACGAGTTGCGGCTGTTGCCCGACAACGTACCTCCCGATGTCGTTGACTGGTCACGAAATCTCGGCATCGACAAAGGGAGTCGCCAGATCCATAGGCTGAAGCACGGCCAAAATTGCCGAATTCTTGGTTACTGCGATTACCAGGCATTTACGCCCTCGAGGACGAGACAGAACGTGTCTTCAGTGCATGGGTTCAATCCCAGCGCCAAGGCCTCAAAGCGGGCACACTCCCTCCAAGTGGCCAAAGTTCTGCTGGACACCGCGGCGGAGGCCGGCGTCTCCGCCTGCACCGGATCCGCTCGGCGCGGAGGCACAGGTTGTCCTCCTGTTGCGTTATCTATTGGACCTGCCCGACCCCGTAAACGCCACCGGTGGAGCTTCGCGGAAACGTCGGTCATGGACTGCGGGCCACGCCGAGTCTGATCCGGGTCTGTCGCGCCGTTGCCCGGCGAGGAGGGTGTTCTCTCCTTGCCCAGACGGTGAGTCACTGTGCAGAGGGAAGTATCTTGATGCGGTATGCCTGGTCCTCATCAGTGAGGAGGACGTACCCGTCTCTACGGTCAAAAAGCTCTCTTCGATCGTTTCCCTCGGCCGCTAGCCAGACGTAGTCTCCCGAAGGCGCGGCCAGTTCCACGAAGCCGGTGCGGATCACCGCATCATCGTGAACTACGTCTACTTCACAGCCTTCGGCGCAGCTCCAATTCTGGACGATCAGGCGGCTTCCGCTTTTCATGGTTCCGGGTTTCTTCTTGGGGATAAGTGGATGTCCCGCACAGGCCTATCAACGCTGCTTGCAGCTTGTGGTTTTCGGAACGGTTGAACAGTTCTATCACAGCAAATTGGACCGGTCCATTGACATTGGCGATTGTCTCTGTTTATTGTTGGACCGGTCCAAAAGTGAGTCTCATCACGCCGCGAACCTCCGTTCGCCGAACACCTGGACCGCACGGATCAAAGGAGATATTTGTGCTGAAGAAGACTACTTGGGCGAAAGGACTGGCTGTCCTGGCTCTCGCCCCGATGATTGCCCTCACCGCTTGCTCTGCACAGGGCGGCAAGACCGGGGGAGCCGGTGCAGATACCGGTGCCGCAGGCCAGGTAGCTGATACCGCGCGGATCAAGGTGGCAATGATCACGCACGCGGCGGCAGGTGACACCTTCTGGGACATTGTGCGCAAGGGCGCCGAGAGCGCGGCCAAGAAGGACAATGTTGAATTGCTTTTCAGCGGTGACGCGGAAGGCGGCCGCCAGGCGCAACTCGTTCAGCAGGCCATTGACCAGAAGGTGGACGGCATCGTTGTTACGTTCGCGAAGCCGGACGCGTTGAAGGATGTCGTCAAGAAGGCAGTCGACGCCGGTATTCCTGTAGTGAGCATGAACGCGGGCGAGGACCAGTCCAAAGCGTTGGGCGCCTTCACCCACTTTGGGCAGAGCGACAAGCTGGCAGGTGTGACTGTGGGAAAGCGTCTGGCCGCCGAGGGCGTGAAGCATCCGATCTGCGTCATCCAGGAGCAGGGCCATGTGGGCCTGGAAAACCGCTGCGCCGGCATGAAGGAAAACATCCCGGGCACAGAGATCCTCAACGTCAATGGTGCGGACATGACCTCGGTCTCCTCCACTGTGACTGCCAAGCTTCAGTCCACGCCCGACGCTGACGCGATCGTCGGCCTGGGTGCTCCGTTCACGCTCACGATCGTGAAGTCCGTCAAGGAAGTCGGAAGCAAGATCAAGGTTGCCTCGTTTGATCTCAACGGTGACCTGGCCAAAGCCATTGAGGACGGAAGCGTCGAGTTCACGGTCGACCAGCAGCCTTATCTCCAAGGCTATGGTGGCGTTGACGCCATCTGGCTGAGCAAGGTCGGCGGATTCAAGGTCGGCGGTGGCCAGCAGGTCTACACCGGACCGGCAGTCGTGGATAAGACCAATGCCGCAGAAGTTTCCAAGTATGCCCAGGCCGGCATCCGCTAACCCCATGTGGCCGTCGGGATGCCGGGCCTCAATAGTTGCCCGGCATCCCACGCCAAAGGAGTCCAGTAATCATGGCCAATGCTGTCCTAACCGCCGTATCCGATGAACGGGTCGGCTCCCGGAACCCCCTGCAGAAAATGCTGTTGCGGCCGGAAATCGGTGCCTTGGTTGGCGCTGTCGTTCTCTTCGTCTTTTTTGCCGCGATCGCACCGGTATTCCTGCAGCCCAACTCGCTGGCGACTGTTCTTTACGGAAGCTCAACGATCGGCATCATGGCTGTCGGTGTCGCCTTGCTGATGATCGGGGGCGAGTTTGACCTCTCCACGGGTGTTGCAGTCATCACCTCAGCCTTGTCGGCTTCCATGTTCAGCTGGTACTTCAGCGCGAACATCTGGGTGGGAGTCTTTTTTGCGCTGGTGGTCTCGCTCGGGATCGGCTTCATCAACGGCTGGATCCTCATCAAGACCAAACTGCCCAGCTTCATTGTCACCCTTGCCAGCTTCCTCATGCTCGCCGGGTTGAATCTTGGACTCACCCGGATGATCGGCGGCGCCGTGGCCACGCCGTCGATTTCGGATATCGATGGATTTGACGCAGCCAAAACTGTGTTCGCCTCGAGTGTGAAGATTGGCGGAGTCGAGGTCAACGTCACCGTCTTCATCTGGATCGCTTTGGTGGCCGTGGCGTCATGGGTTCTGCTGCGAACCAAGGTGGGGAACTGGATCTTCGCCGTCGGTGGCGACGCGAACGCTGCCCGTGCCGTGGGTGTTCCGGTGACCAAGACCAAGATCGGCCTGTTCATGGCCGTGGGATTCTGCGGCTGGATCCTCGGCATGCACAACCTCTTCGCCTTCAACACCGTGCAGTCGGGGGAGGGTGTGGGCAACGAATTCCTCTACATCATCGCCGCGGTGATCGGTGGCTGCCTGCTCACCGGTGGCTACGGTTCTGCCGTTGGCGGGGCGATCGGTGCCTTCATCTTCGGCATGGCCAACAAGGGCATCGTGTATGCGCAGTGGAACCCGGACTGGTTCAAGTTCTTCCTGGGCCTGATGCTCCTGCTGGCCACCATCGTGAACCTGATCGTCAAGCGCCGAGCCGAAAGCAAATAGCAATCATGAACGCACAGCATATCGACCAGCAAACGTTGCTGAAGGACGAAAAGGATCCGCTGACGCACACCCCCGTGCACCTCCTGTCCTTGGACAAGGTGGGCAAGCACTACGGGAACATCATTGCCCTGAGCGATGTCACCATGGCCGTGGACAACGGCCGCGTTACCTGCGTGCTCGGTGACAACGGCGCCGGTAAGTCCACGCTGATCAAGATCATTGCCGGCCTGCATCAGCACGATGAAGGCGTCTTCAGCATCATGGGGGAGGGGCGCAAGCTCGGCAGTCCTCGTGAGGCCCTGGATTCCGGCATCGCCGCGGTGTACCAGGACCTGGCGGTAGTTTCCCTGATGCCGATCTGGCGGAACTTCTTCCTGGGCTCGGAACTCACTACCGGCTTTGGTCCCTTCAAACGCCTGGATGTCCAGAAAATGAAGGACATCACCAAGAAGGAACTGGCCGAGATGGGCATCGACCTGCGCGATGTGGAACAGCCCATCGGCCAGCTTTCCGGTGGCGAACGCCAGTGTGTGGCGATCGCCCGCGCCGTGTACTTCGGCGCGAAGGTGCTGATCCTGGATGAGCCGACGGCGGCCCTGGGCGTCAAGCAGTCCGGCGTGGTGCTGCGGTACATCCTGCAGGCCCGGGACCGCGGCCTGGGCGTCATTTTCATCACCCACAATCCGCACCACGCCTTCCCGGTGGGTGACCGCTTCCTGCTCCTTAAGCGCGGCAAGTCGATCGGCTACTACGAGAAGAAGGACATCACCCTCGAAGAGCTCACGGCCCAGATGGCCGGTGGCGCCGAGCTGGCCGAGCTCGCCCACGAACTGGAACAGCTCGGCGGGCATTCGGAAGCGCTCAAGGAAGTCCAGGCCGAAACCGCTGAAATCCAAGCGCACCGGTAGAAGACAGTTTTAGAAGGGAATAACAGCAATGAAGATGCTTTTGGCAGGCCAATGGTGCGATGCCTCGGACGGACGCGAAGAGGAGGTCCGCTCTCCGTTTGACGGTGCCGTCATTGACACGGTTCCGGTAGCGACCACATCGGACGCAGCCCGGGTACTGGATGCTGCCGGACGGGGTGCCGACACTCAGCGCAGCTTGCCTGCCCACGTTCGTCACGAAATCCTGCTGAAGGCGGCGGCCCTTGCGGATGAACGGGCAGAGGACATCGCCCTGACCATCTCCGCAGAGACCGGCAAGCCGATTACGGAGGCCCGAGGGGAGGCGGGCCGCGCCGGTGCCATCATCCGGCTTGCCGCCTACGAGGGAACTCAACTGTACGGGGATACCCTGCCCCTCGACGCGAACCCGGGCACGGGCCAGGACAAGATCGGCTTCACGCTTCGCCAGCCGTGCGGCATTGTTGTGGCCATCACGCCCTTCAACTACCCGTCGCTCCTGGTGCTGCACAAGATTGCGCCCGCGCTGGCTTCCGGCAACGCTGTCGTCCTCAAGCCGGCCCGTGCCACACCGTTGACCGCTTTGAAGCTGGCTGAGTGCTTCGTCGACGCCGGACTGGCACCTGAAGCACTATCCGTCATTACCGGCAGCGGGGCACAGCTGGGTGATGTTCTTGTCAGCGATCCCCGCGTCCGCAAGGTGTCCTTCACGGGCTCCACGGCCACCGGAAGCCACATTTCCCGGATCGCCGGAGTCAAGAAGCTGTCCCTGGAGCTCGGCGCGTCGTGCCCGGTCATCGTCCTGCCCGACGCGGACCTGGAACTCGCAGCGTCTGCCGTGGCGGCCGGCGGGTACATCAACGCGGGCCAGGTGTGCATTTCCGTGCAACGCGTTCTGGTGGATCAGAGCGTCGAAGTGGATTTCCTGGATGCCCTGGTGTCCAAGGTCCAAGCCATCGAAGTGGGGGACCCGTCCAAGGATTCCACCCGGCTGGCAAGTCTTATCAGCGAGACCGAGGCCAAGCGCGTCGAACGCTCGATCAGGGAAGCTGCCGCTGGCGGTGCCGAGCTGCTGACGGGCGGCCAGCGGGACGGCGCGATCATCGCTCCGGCAGTCCTCGCCGGCGTCGATCCGAGGAGCCCCATCAGCCAGGACGAGTTGTTCGGTCCCGCTGTGGCTGTCTCCCGGGCAAGCAACATGGCCGAGGCGATCGCCTTGGCGAACGCCAACCCCTACGGGCTCGGGGCGGGCATCTTCACCGGTGACGTCGCAGCTTCTGTCCAAGCGATGCGGCAGCTCGACGCCGGCAACGTCCACATTAACTGGACGCCGCTCTGGCGCGCCGACCTGATGCCCTACGGCGGCTTCAAAGGCAGCGGCATTGGCAAGGAAGGCATCCGCTCCGCTGTGCATGAGATGACCGAGGAGAAAACGGTCATCCTGCACGGCCGCCCCTGGTAACCCGACGCTTCAGAAAACGTTTTGAGACAGGACATCATGAGCACCATCCGACTCACGGTCGCCCAGGCGATCGTCAAGTACCTTTCCGTTCAGTACAGCGTGGCCGACGGCCAGCGCCAACGGCTGATCCCCGCAGCCCTGGGCATCTTCGGACACGGCAACGTGGCCGGCCTGGGCCAGGCACTCGACCAGTTCTCCGACGAACTGCCGTTCATCCAGGGCCGCCACGAACAGTACCTGGCGCACATTGCCACGGCCTACGCCAAGGCAACCCGGCGCCGTTCGGTGCTGGCCGCCACAGCATCCATCGGGCCCGGCGCGCTGAACCTGGTCACCGCTGCCGGTCTGGCGACGGTCAACCGTATTCCGCTCCTGCTGCTGCCGGGTGACACCTTCGCTACCCGGCACCAGGGCCCCGTTCTGCAGCAGCTTGAGCACCCCACTGAAGCAGATGCCACGGTGAACGATTCGTTCCGTCCGGTATCCCGCTTCTTCGACCGGATCAACCGCCCGGAGCAGCTTCTGACCGCGCTGCCTCAGGCCATGCGGGTGCTGACCAGCCCAACTGACACCGGCGCCGTCGTCCTTTCCCTGCCGCAGGACGTCCAATCACACGCATACGACTTCCCGGTTGAGTTTTTCGAACCCCGCGACTGGAAGATCCGCCGCCCCGTGCCGGCCCCGGAAGAAGTCCAGGAAGTTGCCGGGCTGCTTCGTTCCGCGGAGCGACCGGTGATCATCGCCGGTGGCGGTGTGCACTATTCGGACGCCGTGGCCGCCCTGGAGAAGCTCGCCGGCCAGGTGGGCATCCCCGTGGTGGAAACCTTCGGCGGCAAAGGTGCTGTGTCCGTCGATGAATGGTGGCAGTTGGGTGGCGTGGGTCTGGAAGGCAACTTCGCCTCCAACACACTAGTGAAGCAGGCTGACCTGGTGATCAGCGTCGGCACGCGGCTCACTGACTTTGCTACCGGTTCGCAGTCCATCTTCGAAGCGCCGAACGTGCGCTTCGCCGCCATCAACGTCGTGGACGCGGACACCCGCAAGCAGGGTGCCGTCGGTGTTTTGGCAGACGCACGTCTCGCTCTGGAAGCCCTTGCTGAAACACTTGAAGGATTTACGACGCCGGCCGGGTGGAAGGACGCCGCGCTTGCAGCGAAAGCGGATTGGGAACCGATTCGTTCGGCGTGGCTTGACGCGGACACCCCCTACAACCCCGCCGACCATCCACATGCTCCGGTGACGGGTGCTGTTCTGACCCAGCCGCAGCTTATCGGCATCATGCAGGAGCAGGCACGTCCCGGGGACACCATCATCGCTGCTGCAGGCGGCCCTCCCGGCGATCTGCAGAAGGTCTGGGACGCCACGGACAACCGCCACTGCCACTTGGAATTCGGCTTCTCCTGCATGGGATACGAGATTCCTGCTGCCATGGGTGTCCGCCTGGCCCAGGGCAACGATGGTTCCCGCATCATCACCTTCATCGGGGATGGCACCTACCTGATGGCCCCCACCGAGCTTGTTACCGCTGCCCAGGAAGGTCTGGACGTGACCATCATGGTCTCGGAAAACCACGGCTACCAGGTCATCCACCGCCTCCAGATGAATCGCAACGGCCGGGAGTTCGGCAACGAGTTCCGCTACCGGACCGAAGCCGGCCCTGTGACCAGCAGCACGACCGCGGAAGGTACCCCTCGCCTGGATGGCGACTACCTCAAGGTTGATCTGCGAATGATCGCCGAGGGGCTGGGTGCCACCGCGATCCGTGCGACGACGGCGGCGGAAGTGCGCGAGGCCCTGGCCTCCACCCGGGATACCAAGGGGGCTGTGGTCATCGTCGTGCCGACAGTCCCGCATGTAGACCTGCCGGGCGGAGACGTCTGGTGGGACGTCGCTCCCGCGGAAGTTTCCACCCAGCCGTGGGTCCAGGAATTGCGCGCACAGTACGAGGAGAATCGCGCCCGTCAGCGGTGGTTCGGGTGAACCGCTTCGCTGTAACCCGCGGTTCTTTGCGAGCCCGTCTTCAGGGTGGTGCATCCACAGTCGGGACCTTCGTGGGCTTGGGCTCGCCGTTCGCTGCCGAGGTTTGCGCTGCCGCCGGGGTGGACTGGATCCTGGTGGACCTGGAACACGGCGCCGGGGGAGAAACCTCCGTCGGGCCCGCGGTCCTGGCCGCCGCAGCTTACGGTGTGCCCACTGTGGTGCGGGTGGAGACCGGCGACCGGATCCGCGCAGGCCGGGTCCTCGACCAGAACGCGGCCGGGGTCATGGTGCCCCGGGTTGAAAGCGCCAAGGACGCGGCGGAAGCCGTACAGCATCTTCGCTACGCCCCTCAGGGCGTCCGCGGCTCGGCCACTTACAACCGCGCCTGTGCGTGGGGCCTTGACGCTTCGCCGCTTTCGGCCGAAGGCCAGGACGCGCTCGGCGTCATCCAGATCGAGTCCCTGGGAGCCCTGGCAGAAGTGGAGGAGATCGCCGCCCTGGACGGGGTAGACGTCCTCTTCGTCGGACCCTTGGACCTGTCCACGGCGTTGGGCGCACCACGTGACTTCAACCACCCCGATTACCAGGCCGCACTGGACAGGGTCCTAGATGCCTGCCGGTTCCACGGCAAGGCTGCCGGAATCCTGGCACCGGATGGCGCCAAGAGCCGCGATTACCTCCAGGCCGGTTTTCGTTTCGTAGGCATTGGCTCCGATTCCACAGTGCTCTCGGCAGCACTGAGTTCAGCATTGGACACCGCACGCTCCTGAGCGTCCGGATCCCAACTTCGAAAGGCAATTTCTCTCATGAGCACAGAAATCCGCAGCATTGGTGTTGGCCTGATCAGCGTCGGCTGGATGGGCAAACTGCATGCAAAGGCCTACAGCCAAGTGCCCTTGGTGTATCCCGAGCTGGGGATCCGCCCCCGGCTGGTGATCGCCGCGGACACCGAGCCCAGCCGAATCGACTATGCCAGGGACGTCCTGGGTTTTGCCGAAGGAACCACTGATTACCGGGAAGTGCTCGCGCATCCGGACGTCGACGTCGTCTCCATCTGTGCCCCCAACTTCCTGCACGCGGAAATCGGCATCGCTGCCGCGAAGGCGGGCAAGCACTTCTGGATCGAGAAGCCGGTGGGCCGGGGCATCGAGGAGACCACCGCGGTGCGGAACGCGGCGATCGAGGCCGGGGTGCTGAGTACCATCGGTTTCAACTACCGGCACGCTCCCGCCGTCGAGCACGCCCGGGAACTGGTGGCGAAAGGCAAGCTCGGTCGCATCACGAACGTCCGGGCCGAATTCATGGCCAGCTACTCGGCCGAACCCAATGGGGCACTGTCCTGGCGCTTCGACCGGAAACTGGCCGGCAGCGGCGTGCTGGGTGACCTTTTCAGCCACGCCGCGGATCTTTGCCAATACGTCGTCGGGCCCATTTCGGACATCACCGCGCTCACCAGCACGGTGTACACCGAACGGCCGAAACTGGCGATGGGACAGGGAACCCATTTCGCGGTGATCGAAGGCGGCGAGATGGGGCCGGTGGAGAACGAGGACTACGCCGCAGCGCTGGTTCGCTTCGGTACCTCGGCACAAGGTGCCGGTGCGGTGGGTACGATCGAAGCCTCCCGGGTGGCGGTGGGCCGGGAATGCGGCTACCGGATTGAGGTCTATGGCACCGAGGGTTCGCTGAAATGGGACTACGAACGGATGAACGAACTGCAGGTGGTGCTCGGCCGGAACAACGACGAACAGGGTTACACCACAGTGATCGGGTCACCCCGGCACGGTGACTACTCCCGTTTCCAGCCTGGCCCGGGCAATGCGATCAGTTTTGACGACCTGAAAGTCATCGAAGCCAGGAAATTCCTGGTGGCTGTGACCGGCGGGGAACAACTGAACTCCAACATCCATGACGCCGCCTCGGCGGCAGCCTTGGTCTCCGCGGCTGAGGCCTCGGCAGCGGACGGACAGTGGAAGAGTGTCCCCGCCCTCGACGGCACCACGGCGGCTAGTATCTAAACCATGCCGGCACCATCCGCAGGACGACCAACCATCAGAGACGTGGCTGTTGCCGCCGGCGTCTCCAAGTCTTTGGTGTCCCTTGTTCTCCGCAATTCACCGCGGGTGAGCGAGGAACGTCGTTCGCGGGTCCTGAGTGTCATTGATGACTTGGGCTACGAGATGAACCTTGCTGCGAGATCCCTGGCGACCCGTGACAACGGGACCGTCGGAGTGCTCGTCAGCGACTTGCACAACCCCTGGGCCTTCGATGTGGCCGATGCCGCCCGCGGTGTCCTGGAAGACGCCGGCCACACAGTGCTCTTCAGCGCTGCGACGGCATCGGCCCGGGGCCGGGTAGACAGCTCGACGCTGCAGGCATACCGGGACCTGAGAGTCGCAGGGCTGCTCGTGGTGGGCTCGGTTCCGGAAACGGAACCGTTCCATCACGCGGCGGGAGACTCCCCGGTGGTATTCGCCGGTGGCGGCCCCGATTACGTCAAGACTGCCGATATTGTCCGGACAGATGACGCCGCAGGGATCGCGATGGTCGTCGACCACCTGGTGTCCCTCGGCCATGAACGGATCGTGCACCTGGGCGGTGCCGGCGGATCCGTGGCAGCGGAGCGCGAACGGGGTTATCGGGAAGCGATGGGGCGCCACGGGCTGGAGCGGTTCATCGTGGTCCATCCCGCGGACTTCTCGGAGCAATCAGGCCGCCTGGCTGCCCAGAAAGCCCTGGTACCTGAGGGACAGGTCCTACCAACGGCCCTGCTGTGCATCAATGACCTTGCTGCGTTGGGAGCAATGGCGGCGGCGGATTCGCGCGGCCTTGAGCCTGCGATCACGGGGTATGACAACATCTCCCTGGCCGCGATGCCGAGGCTCTCCCTCACCACGGTCGACCCGGACAGCCGCTCCATCGGCCTGACTGGTGCCCGTATCCTTTTGGGCAGAATCACGACGGAACTCAACACGCCTTTCGCCCAACACACGATCACCCCACACCTTGTGGTGCGGGACTCCAGTCATCACGGCCTGGCCTGACGCCCGCATTCACCACCAACCAAGAACCTAGGAAATCATGTCCGACACCCCGCATCACCTCGTTGCACTTGGACCGGTCCAACGCGAACTTGTCGAGCCGCTGCTGACTGCGGGAGAGAAATTCATCCCCGAACCCGACGAGAACGACCTTGCCCGCGCGGATGCCGCCATCGTGCGGGCCGCCTACAGGGTCGACGCCGCCGTGCTCGACCGTATGCCGCGCCTGAAGGTCCTTGCCCGGACCGGGGTCGGCACGGATCTTGTTGATGTCGCCGAGGCCACGCGCCGGGACATCCCTGTGGTGATCACCCCAGGGAGCAACACCAACTCAGTGGCCGAGGGAGTTTTCAGCCACCTGCTGCCGCTTGTCAAGCGCCTCGGCGAGCTGACCGCGGTCGTCCGCGAAGAACGTTGGGAGGACCGCGCTCAGATCCCCGTGGGGGATCTCGAGGGCGGCACGCTCGGCATCATCGGTTACGGTCGTATCGGCCGCCGCGTGGAACAGCTGGCAGAGGCCTTCGGCCTGCGGGTGCTCGCTTACGACCCTTTCGCGCAGATTCCCGATGCGATCCGCCGTGAGGAGCTGGACCAGCTCGTCGCCGACAGCGACTTCCTCACCCTCCACCTGCCCCTGACGGCTGAAACCCAGGGAATGTTCGACGCCGGTCGGCTGGCGCTTATGCGACCCGGAGCCATCCTGGTGAACTGCAGCAGGGGTGGCCTGGTGGATCTGGATGCGGCCCATGAAGCGCTGCTTTCCGGCCAGCTTGGAGGACTGGGCCTGGACGTCTTCGACCCGGAACCGCCGGCCCACCACCCGGTGTTTGACCACCCGCGGGTCACCCTCTCTCCACACCTGATGGGCTTCACACAGCAGAGCATGGCCAATACCATTCGCGACGCCGTCCGCGGCGCGCTCACAGTCCTTGCAGGAAACCAGCCGGAGGCGGTTGCGCGTCCATGAATCGGGAAGCAAGCATGAACCTCAGAATCGGAATCATCGGCCTTGGCGTCATGGGTGCGGACCACGCCCAGACGATCGCGGCTTCTGTTGCGGGTGCGGAGGTCGCCGCTATCAGCGATATCGACGGCGGGCGTTTGGCCGCAGCCGCGCATCAATACAATGCCGTCGCGCACGCCGAGGCGGAGGACCTCATCGCAGACCCAGGTGTGAATGCGGTCATCATCGCGTCCCACGATTCGACTCACTCCGCCTTGGTGGAGGCGTGCCTTGCCCACCGCAAGCCGGTGCTTTGTGAGAAGCCTTTGGCGCCCACGGTGGAGGAGTGCGTGCGGCTGGTCCTCCTCGAAGAGGAACTTGACCTGGACTTTCCTCTTGTCTCAGTCGGATTCATGCGTCGCTTCCACCAGCCCTACCAGCAACTGCGTGACCTGCTGCGTGCGGGGGAGCTGGGACGTCCCTTGGTGGTCCACGAAACCCACCGCAACGTCCACGCCTACCCGGGCACAACGGCGGCCTCTGTGGTCACCAACTCTGCCATTCACGAAATTGACATTACGGCGTGGCTCCTGGATTCCCCGATAGTCGAAGCCGGTTGGCTGGCGCCGGTGCACCCGGAGCCCCCTCCCGCTTGGGAGGGCCCCCAACTGATCCACCTGCGGGCCGCCAACGGTGCCATCGCTTCAGTGGAGGTCTCCGTTAACGCCCGTTCGGCGTACACCGTCTCGTGTGAAATCGTCGGCGACAAAGGCTCGGCCCGCATGGCTGAACCGCCGGCGGTTGTTCGGACCACGGATCTTCAGATTTCACGCGCCCTTGCTGCCGACTGGCGCCCCGTGTTCGCCGACGCTTACCGTCGCGAGCTGCAGGAATGGACTGATTCCATCCGGGCCGGACGCGCCTCCACGCTTGCATCTGCGCGGGACGGTCTCGACGCCGCGTGCGTTGCCGAAGCAGTCCTTGCCGCCATGGATTCCGGTTCGCCGGTGCCTGTCCGGCGGCCCGATACCTCTAGCCTTACCGACCATCTTGTCCCTGCCCTGAAAGGAAACACCAACGATGTCCCGTGACCGTCTTCGCGTCGCACTCTTTGGGTCCGGCCGTATCGGCCAGGTCCACGCAAGGAACCTTGCAAACCACCCCGAGTTGGAGCTTGTGGTCATCGCAGATCCCTTCATCGACGGCGCGAAGGTGCTGGCCGAACAGACCGGTGCCTTCGCCGTCTCCACGCCGGAGGAGGCCTTTGCCGTTGACGGTCTGGATGCCGTCGTCATCGGTTCGCCGACCCCCACCCACGTGGAACTGATTGAAGCAGCTGTGGGGAGGGGACTGGCGGCACTCTGCGAGAAGCCCATTGACCTAGACTTGCCGACCGTCCGGGCCTGCAAGGAACGGATCGCAGGGGCGAAAGCCCCGGTGATGCTCGGATTCAACCGTCGGTTCGACCCGGGCTTCGCCGCGATTCAGTCCCGCGTCGCTTCTGGTGAGATCGGTGCCTTGGAACAACTGACCATCATCAGCCGGGACCCCGAACCGGCTCCGCGCGGGTATCTCGAGGCATCCGGTGGGATCTTCCGCGACATGACGATTCACGACCTCGACATGGCGCGCTTCTTCGTCCCGGACATCGTGGAGGTGACGGCCCGCGGCAGCAACACCTTCAGCGACGACATCCGCGAGCTTGGTGACTACGACACCGCCGTGGTCACGTTGCGCGGTTCCAAAGGCGAACTCATCAGCATCACCAACTCCCGCCACTGCAGCTCCGGATACGACCAGCGTCTCGAAGCTTTCGGCGCCAGGGGTCAGCTGTCCGCGGACAACGTCTTCTCGGACAACGTCCGGCTATCAAACGCGGGCGGAACGGACCAGTCCAGCCCCTACATGCACTTCTTCCTGGAGCGGTACAACAACGCATACCGTGCAGAGTTGGACGCCTTCGCCACCGCGATCCGTACTGGTGTGGCGCCTTCCCCAGGCTTCGACGACGGCCTCGCGGCGCTCGTCCTGGCAGAGGCCGCCACCGAATCAGCGGCTTCCGGCAAGAGCGTCGATGTGCGGGGTGCCTGGTGACAGACGAACCCCAGCTGCAAGGCAAGATCCTCCTGGTCAGCGGCGGCACCCAAGGCCTGGGTGAGGCCGTGGCGCTGCGGGCTGCCGCCCAGGGCGCCGAAGGGATCGTCATCACGGGCCGCAAGGTCGAAGAGGGTGAGCGTGTGCGGGCGGAGCTCGAGGCGCTGGGCACCCGCGCGGTGTTCCTGAAGACTGACCTGGCCGACGTCGATCAGGCGCGCGCCTCGGTGACTGGCACCATAGCCGAATTCGGCCGCGTAGACTGCGTTGCCAACTGCGCCGGGCTCACCACGCGCGGCAGCTTCGAGGACACGGATCCAGAACTCTTCGATGCCCACATCGCGGTCAACCTGAAGGCTCCGTTCTTCATCATGAGCGAGACCATCAAGCATCTGAAGGAACGCGGCGCAGCCGGCAGCATCCTGAATGTCCTCTCCATCGCCCAGCATGGTGGCCAGAACTTCCTGGCACCCTATGTGGCGGCGAAGGCGGGCCTGGCCGGTGCCGTCCGCAATGCAGCCTATGCGCATCGCTGGGACCGGATCCGGATCAACGGGCTCAACATCGGCTGGACTGCGACCACGGGTGAAGCAGCTACCCAGAAGCAGTTCCATGGGGCAGGCGACGACTGGTTGGAGAAGGCCAACGCGTCTGTCCCCATGGGCAAGCTCGGCCAGCCGGCCGAGATTGCTGAATTCATCGTTTTTCTTCTCTCGGAGCGGAGCGGGGTCGTCACCGGCTCTGTCATCGACTGGGACCAGACCGTCATTGGAGGACAGGAATGACCACGTACGAAATTTCCAGCAGGATCGCTGCTGCTCCCATCTCCTGGGGCGTGTGCGAGGTTCCCGACTGGGGTTACCAGCTCGGCCCGGAGAAGGTGCTCGCCGAAATGGCCGAACTCGGCGTCTCCGCCACGGAGTTCGGCCCGGAGGGCTTCCTGCCCCAGGAAGCCGGTCCCCGCGCCGCCGTCCTGGAACACCATGGGCTGCAGGCCATCGGCGGCTTCTTCCCCGTGATCCTGCACGATCCTGCAAAAGATCCGCTCGCCGTCGTCCGTCCCGAGCTGGAGGCCTACCAGGCCGCCGGCGCGACCGTCATGGTGCTGGCCGCTGAGACCGGCGTTGCCGGCTACGACCAGAAGCATGTGCTCGACGACGCCGGCTGGGAACTGTTCGCCAAGAACCTGAACGCGGTGGTTGCAGCCGCCGCCGAGCGGGGGATCACTGTGGTGGTCCACCCGCACGTGGGGACCATGATCGAGTCCCCCGAAGACGTGCGCCACCTGATCGAAGACACCACTGCCCAGGTCTGCCTGGACACCGGGCATTTGCTGATTGGTGGCTCGGATCCCAGGGACGTTGTCCTGAACCACGCTGACCGGATCGGCCACACCCACCTGAAGGACGTGAAGGCCGAACTCGCCGCGAAGGTCCAGTCCGGCGAACTCAGTTACACGGACGCCGTCAAGACCGGCATGTACGTTCCGCTCGGCCAGGGTGACGTTGGCATCAAGGAGATCGTGTACGGCCTGCTCGACGCCGGCTACACCGGCTGGTTCACCATGGAACAGGACACCATCCTGGAGACCGAACCTGAAGGTGAAGGACCCGTGGCCAACGTCCGCGCGTCCATCGCGTACCTCAAGTCCTTGGAGAATGGGGAGCCGGCATGACCGGATCGGTGCGCTGGGGGGTCCTGACCACGGCCAGGATCGCCCAGCACCGCTTCATTCCCGCGGCGGGGAAAGCACGCAACGCGGAAGTCAAGGCCATCAGCAGTGCCAACGGCCGGGTCTCGGAGGTTGCCGCTCGGTTTGGGATTCCCAAGGCCTACTCAAGCCACGAGGAACTTCTCGCAGACCCGGACATTGACGCCGTTTACGTGCCCTTCCCCAACAACCTGCACGCCGAATGGGCCGTCCGGGTCGCCGAAGCGGGCAAACATGTGTTGTGCGAAAAGCCGCTGGTGGCTACGCAGCAGGACTTTGAACAGGTTCTTCAGGCCGCGGAGCAGCACGGTGTGCTCCTCATGGAGGCCTTCATGTACCGGTTCCATGCCCAGCGGGAAAAGGTCCTGGAGCTCGTCCGGTCCGGCCGGGTAGGAGACCTGGTGTCTGTCCACGCGCGCTTCCATTTCGTCATGAACCGGACGGAAGGCGAACCGAGGCTGGTGCCCGGGATGGACGGCGGAGCCTTGAACGACGTGGGAACGTACTGCATCGATGCGCTGAACGCCATCGTCGGCCGCCTGCCATCGAGCGTGTACGCCAAGGGGACCAGTCCCGCTGACCCCGTCGACACGACCATGGCGGCCATCCTGGACTACGACGGCGTCCTGGGCACTTTCGATTGCGGCTTTGAAGGCCCCAGAGCCCAGACCGTTCAGATCATCGGTACCCAGGGCCAGATTACCCAGGACGTGTCCTTTGACGCCGACCCGGACGAAACGGTTACCGTCACGGTTCGTTCGCGCGACGGGGCCGAAGAAGTCTTCAGCTTCGTCGATGACGGATTCAGGGCGGAGATTGAGACCTTCAGTGAACTCATCGGGGAAGGGGGTTCCGCGGTGCCGTTCCGGGACCTCACAGAGCACAACCTGGCCGTCCGGCTGGCTCTTCACGAGTCCATGTCCACCGGTACACCCCAACAACTGACCATTCCAGTGGCCTAGGCATCGGAGTCTGGCCATCCCCTCCGGAAGGAAAAGAACCATGACCATCACCACCATTCCGCATTTCTTCAACGGTGCCGAGCACCTTGGCACCGGTACCGACACCGAGGGTGTCTTCAACCCGGCCACGGGTGCCCGGACCGGCGAAGTCCGCCTGGCCAGCCCTGCTGACCTGGACGAGGCCGTCGCGATCGCGAAGGAAGCAGCGAGGTCCTGGGGCGATGTTTCCCTGGCCAAGCGCACCACCATCCTGTTCAAGTTCCGTGAGCTGGTCGCCGCGCACGTGGATGAACTGGCCGCCCTGATCACGGCCGAGCACGGCAAGGTCCTCTCCGACGCCAAGGGCGAGATCGGGCGCGGCCTTGAGGTGATCGAGTTTGCCTGCGGCATCCCGCAGCTGCTCAAGGGCGAGTACTCCGATCAGGCCTCCACCGGGATCGACGTGTTCTCCTACCGCCAGCCCGTCGGCGTCGTCGCTGGCATCACCCCGTTCAACTTCCCCGTCATGGTGCCGCTGTGGATGGCGCCGATGGCGATCGCCACCGGCAACACCTTCATCCTCAAGCCCTCGGGCCGGGTGCCCTCGGCTGCGATGCTGCTGGCGAAGCTGTTCAAGCAGGCCGGACTGCCTGACGGCGTGTTCCAGGTCCTGCATGGCAACCGTGAAGTGGTCCAGGGCCTGCTGACCCACCCGGACATCGACGCGATCTCCTTCGTCGGTTCCACCCCGGTGGCCAAGCTCGTGCACGACACCGGCACCGCGCACGGCAAGCGCGTCCAGGCCCTGGGCGGGGCGAAGAACCACGCGATCATCCTGCCCGACGCCGACCTGGACAACGCTGCCGACCATCTGGCCGCCGCGGCGTTCGGTTCCGCCGGGCAGCGCTGCATGGCGATCTCCGTGGCGATCGCCGTCGGGGACGCCGCCGACGCACTGGTGGCCAAGGTCAAGGACCGCGCCGAAGCCGTGCGCGTGGCCGACGGCACCCACCCGGACGCCGAGATGGGCCCGGTCATCACCAAGGCCGCCCAGCAGAAGATGCGCTCGATCGTCACCGCCGCCGCCGAGTCCGGCGCAGACCTGGTGGTGGACGGCCGCGAATTCACCGTGGCCGGCCAGGAGGGCGGCTACTGGTTCGGACCCACCGTGATCGACAAGGTCGACTTCGACATGGACGCCTACCAGGAGGAAATCTTCGGACCGGTCCTGTCCGTGGTGCGCACCGAAACGGTCGAGGAAGCGATCGAGCTGATCAACTCCAATCCCTACGGCAACGGCACGGCGATCTTCACCTCCTCCGGAGCGAACGCCCGCAAGTTCCACCGCGGCGTGCACGTGGGCATGATCGGCATCAACGTGCCAGTCCCGGTGCCCGTGGCCTACCACTCCTTCGGCGGCTGGAAGGATTCCCTGTTCGGCGACAAGCACATCTACGGCCCCGAAGGCGTATCCTTCTACACCCGTGCCAAGGTCATCACCGAACGCTGGCCCGAACCCAAGCAGCGCACCGGTGCCAGCTACAACTTCCCCACCAACTAGCACTCAATAGGCCGCGGGCCGGATCCGTGAGGCACATGGATCCGGCCCGCGGCAACTGGAGCGTATTCCGAGCCTGAACAGGAGGACTCACATGGCCGAAGCAGTAGAACTCGTTGCGACGTGCTGGACAAGTGCGGGTACGGCGGCCCCATTGCAAGGCGACGAAACCAGCCCCATCCCCGTGCTGGACCGCGTCAGCGCCTGCGCGGACGCCGGCTACGTTGGCATGGGCTTTAACCAAGCCGATTTAAGGAAGATCAAGGAAGGTGTGGGCTTCGAAAAGCTTCGGGCACATGCCGACGCCGCGGGCATCGGCCCGATCGAAGTCGAACTTGCCACCGACTGGTGGCTTCCTGAGGAATCCGCTCCGTGGCGAGAGACCTGGTCTTTGCTCCTTGAAGCCGCCACGGTCCTGGGGGCTCCCTGGGTCAAGGCCGGGACGTCGTTCGGCCCGGCCGCACCGTCAGTTGCGCCATTCGTCGATCCGCTCCGGCGGCTGGCGGATGAGGCAGTTGCGGCCGGAACCCGGGTGGCAGTGGAACCGTTGCCGTTTGCCCTTATCGCCTCCATACCGCAGGGTGCCGAACTGATCCGGGCGGTCGACCATGAGGGAGCGGGACTGGTGGTTGACTACTGGCACGTCTTCCGGGCTGGCACTACCTTGGCGGAGCTGGAAAGTGTCCTGTCACCGGAAATGGTGCTCGGCGTCGAAATTTGCGACGCGGACGCAGAACCGAAGGGAACGTTGTTTGAGGACACCCGTGACAACCGGAGATATCCGGGTGAGGGCGCCCAGGACGTTGCTGGGTTCATCCGGACCATGCGGCGCCTAGGCTGGAATGGCCCTTGGGGCGTCGAGATGCTGGCAACCGAGCATCGGGCCATGCCTCTCCAGGAAGGACTCGCCCGCACGCGGGACTCGGTCATGAATTGTTTCGCAGCGGCTGGTTCGCACGCCTGACTACCCATGGGGGGCCGACAGGGGAGAACCCCGCGGAGGCTCAATGCCCGGAACGTCCTGCCCGGGCATTGAGCCTTACTGGACCGACAGGTAGATGGCGAACCCTGCCCCAAGGCTCCGACCGAAATGAATTCGGGCGTGGTGGTGGTCATCATCAGTTCCCTTTCATTGGCGGGCTTAAGAACACTATGCACAGCGAGGGGCAGCGATAATTTGTCGGAGAACGAACACGCTTTGACTATCGCGCCACGATGACTGCAAGAGTCCGGGCCGTAGTCCTCGCGGAGCCAAAAACCACGGGTTTCTGTGGCGGCGGAAAGAGCTGGTTGGAGACCAGGGGCAGCGAGCGGCACCTTGCGGTCCGCGGCACCTGACAGCACGGTTCTTCTTCCAAAGTGAATATCCGTCACTGGCAATCGCCATCAAAGCCTGCAATGATGCGGGACGTGGCCAAGTTTCCGTATCAATGACAATGCCGTCAATTATGTGCAAAAGCTCCTTCAAAGCATAAGTCGGTCATCTGCGGCGGAGGAAAAGAGAAATCCATAGCGTGCTTTTGGGGTACCATCGCTGTTTTTCCGATAACGCTCCGCCCTTGATCGAACCCCGGGAATGACACCTACCATGGTGACCATGACGGTTCTCGTCGTCCGGCCGTCATCCCACTGACCGTCGGAGATCGCCATGCCCATGATCGATGTTTACGCTGCTGCAGGAACCTTCCCGGACACCCACCGCCTTGCTCAAGACCTGGCCCAGGCGGTCATGACCGAAGAGCAGGTACCCGACATTCCCATGTTTCGGAAGAACACCGCTGCCTTTGTCCACGAGTTGCCCGTCTCGTCCATCTCGAATGTTGACGGTGACAGCAACTATGTCCGTGTGCAAATCCTCACCAACGCGGGCGCGCTCGACCGCGAGAAGCAGGTCGCCGTCGTAAGTAAACTCACGGCGCTCGTGTCCGCGGCGGCCGGCGACCCAGGTCTTGCCGATCGGACGTGGGTCCTTCTCACCGAGGCGCCCGAAGGTGGCTGGGGGCTCTGGGGCCATGCTCACACGAACGCCGAGCTCGTCCAGGCCGCCCGGACCGAGATCGCCAAACTCGCAGAAGGCGCCTGATCGGGCCCAGGGCCCTCAGCGCCGCGCCGTGCGACTGCGGCGTCAATTCCATTGCGCTCGGCTGCTTGCCGGCATGACAATTCCGACATGACACTGTTCGGGCGGGACGCGGAGCTCGAACTCATCTCGTCCTTCGTCCGTCCCGGTGTGCCGGTTGCTTCCCCCGTCTTGATTCTGAGCGGCGAGCCCGGGGCGGGCAAGACGGCACTGCTTGACGCCGCGGCCGATTGTGCCGGCCACGCAGGCCGCCGGGTCCTTCGGGTCACAGCCCTTGAGTACGAGGCTGAACTCAACTACGGCGCTCTCAACCAGATCCTCTACCCGTTGCTGGACCAGCTGCCGGCCCTGGAAGAAGTCCATCAGCGCGCGATCGCGGTGATGTGTGGTCTCGAGGCAGGTCCGCCGCCCGCCCAGCTCATTGCTGGCGCGGCGGTGCTCGCCCTCGTTACGGCGGCGGCGAAGGCAGCACCGCTTTTCATCGTCATCGACGATGTGCCTTGGCTGGACCTGCCGAGCGGCATGGTCCTCACCTATGCGGCGCGGCGTCTGCGCGACGCTGACGTCCGGTTGATCGTTGCCGCTCGATTCGAACTCGAAAACGTTTTCGTGCGCAGCGGTTTCGACGCGCACATACTCAGGCCGCTCTCCGAAGAGAGCGCCAATGCGTTGCTCGCCGAACGGTTCCCCGCCCTTCCCGCCGTCGTGCGGGGGCGCATCATGACGGATGCGGCGGGCAACCCGCTTGCGCTGCTGGATCTTCCGGCCGCGCTCGAAGGCGTGGCGCGCCCGTCAGATGACCCCTTGCCGCTCACCGAGCGGCTCGGGGCGATCTATGCAGGACGCCTCCGTTCTTTGCCAAGGGCGACGCGGGACGTGCTGTTGTTCGTAGTGCTGGCGGGAGCGGAACACAGCGTGACCTTTGAGAACCTTTTGCCCACGCGTAGCCAGGAAGATCTGGAACCGGCCGCCCGTGCCGGTATCGTGCGTGTCAATCCGCGGACGGGCCGCATGAAGTTCCGCCATCCACTCATCCGCTCGGCTGTGTTCGAGCAGTCGAGCGCCGAGGAACGTCGCCATGCGCACGCCCTCCTCGCTGAAGCGTTCGCCGCGGAGCCGAAGAGACGCGCTTGGCATCTGGGACAGTCAGCTTCGGGCCCCGACGAAGCGATCGCCGGGCTGCTGGAAGTCGTCTCCGATGAGCTACTGCAATCGGGCGACGGCGGGCGGGCCACCGCGGCGATGTTGAGGGCAGCGGAACTCAGCACGGTCATTGCTACCCGGGGGCGGCGGCTCGCACGCGCCGCCTACCTTGGTTCGCTTGTCACGGGCGGACTGCAGGATGCGCCGCGCCTGCTCGCCAGCGCCCACCCGGATCCGTTTGCAGCCCCGTCCCTCGCGCATGTCACCGCAGCGGCTTACCACCTGCTCAACAGCGAAGGGGACGCGTCGAGCGCGCACCGCCTGTTAATCGTCGCGCTCGACGCCTCGCTCGGCGGGCTCGATGCCCGTGACGAGCAAACGGTGGAGGCGGTCGCGACCCTGCTCTTGGTCAGTTTCTATGCAGGGCGTCCGGACTTCTCCGAAGCCACGCGGAGCCAGGTGCGGCGCTTCGTGCCTGCTCCACCGGAGACGATCGAACTGCTCGACGGCGCGTTCAGCGACCCTGCCAGGGCCGACGCCGGGCTGCTGGACTGGTTCGATGCCGCTCTTGACCGTCTGGGCTTTACGTCCAACCCCGTGCTTATCACGCGCATGGCGACGGCTGGCGCCTATTTGGACCGGGTGCACCGTGCGGTTGATCCGCTGTGGAGGGTGGTCGAAGACGGCCGTCGCGGTGGGGCCGTGGCCAAGGAGATCGAGGCGCTCTTCCTCATCGGAAACGATGCTTGGTTCGCTGGCCGTTGGGACGAGCTTGAACGCGTCACCGACGACGGCCTGCGCCTATGCGACGAGCTGGGCTATGCGCTCACCGCGGCTCCGGGGAGGTATCTGCGCGGGCTTCTCGATGCAGCACGTGGGCGGGAGGACGTCGCCGACAGGGCCGCCGAACAGGTGCTCCTGTGGGCGGCACCGCGCCGCCTGTATGCCTTGGCCGCCTATGCCTCGCACATCCGCTGCATGTTGCAGTTGCCTCACGGCCGTTTCGAGTCGGCGTACCGCCATGCAGCGTCGGTCAGCCCGGCCGGCACGCTGCAGCCTTTCCTGCCGCACGCAGTTTGGCTGGTCTTCGATCTCGTCGAGGCGGCCGTCCGCTCCGGTCGTTCGCGCGAGGCCGCTGCCCACGTACGTGCGGCGGAGGAGGCCGGCCTGGCAAAGCGCTCCTCGCGGCTCGGAATGCTCGTCACAGCCGCCGGCGCGCTCGTTGCCGAGACGGGCTGGCGTGAACGGTTCGAGCGGGCCCTCTCGACTCCGGGAGCGGAGCGCTGGGTCTTCGACCGGGCCCGTGTGAGACTCGTCTACGGCGAACAGCTTCGCCGCGCACAGTCACCGGGCGAGGCCAGGACACAGCTCGACTCGGCGCTTGGGTCCTTCAGGGCCCTTGGCGCGGAGCCCTGGGCGGCGCGGGCACTGCGCGAGCTGCACGCTTCGGGCGGCGGCGCGCCAGGCGTGGACGCACTGACCCCGCAAGAGGCCGCCGTCGCGCGTCTTGCCGCAACGGGGCTGACGAACAAGCAGATCGGAGCACAGCTGTTCCTCTCACCCCGCACCGTCTCGACCCACCTGTCGCGGGTGTTTCCCAAGCTCGGCGTCGAGTCACGGGCCGCTCTACGTGACGCGCTCACGGGCAGCAGACCGGTCGCCTGAGCGGGACGTCACCGAACTACGTCATCTGACGGATTGCCGGAGGCCCGGCGAAATCTAATGTCATGGGTATCCACCAACGGAGAACCCAAGGAGTCAGATCATGAATGCAACCATCGTCCTCGTCCACGGCGGCTTCGTCGACGGCGCCGGCTGGCGCGGCGTGTACGACGAACTGAGGGCTCACGGACACGAGGTGCGGGTAGTGCAGAACCCCACCGTATCGCTCGCCGGCGATGCGGCCAGCACCCGGGATGTGCTCGACCAGGCTGACGGTCCCGTCGTACTGGTCGGACACTCGTATGGTGGCGCAGTCATCACCGAAGCCGGCACGCACGAAAAGGTCGCGGCCCTCGTCTACATCACCGCCTTCGCCCCGGACCAGGGCGAGTCGGTGAACACGCTGCTCGGGACATTCCCGGCAGACGGTCCCCAGCCGCCCATCCTGCCCCCGGTGAACGGCTTTCTCTCCCTCGACCGGGAGAAGTTCGCAGACTCATTCGCCGGTGACGTCAGTACCGAAGAAGCCGGCTTCATGGCCGACTCGCAGGTTCCCTGGGGCCTCGAGGCGTTCGGCGGCACCGTTACCCAGGCAGCCTGGCGGGTAAAGCCGAGCTGGTACCTGCACGTGAGCGAGGACCGAATGATCCCGCCGGCGGCCCAGGCCGCTATGGCAGAGCGCATTGGGGCAACCGTCGCCCAGACGCCCGGCAGCCACGCGATCTACGTCTCCCAGCCCAAAGCCGTCGCGGACCTCATCCGCACAGCCTCTGCCGCCGTCAACGGCTCACAGGGCGCCTGACCCCAGCTGTTCCCGGCATCACCTCGACGGGCATGAGCCGGGCACCGGTTTAGGGATCGGCTACTGGAAGGCCCCTGCATGCTTCAAACACGCAGGGGCCTTCGTCCGTGCGGCTTGGCACGGAATGATGTGCGGTTCTTCACGAGGATTGCTGGCCCAGGACTATTACTCTCTGCCCGGAAAAGGTGCAGCGTGGGCTCACTGTCAGCGTTGTCTGCTTGAATGTGGCCACTCGGTGGAGTAGATGACCATCGTTCTATCAGCAAGGAGCTTGACCGGACGAACGTAAGGGGGCGCCTGGCCCTGTGGCAAGGTAACCACTAATGTTGACCGCCCTCTGCAACGGTTCCAATGCACTCAATCCTCGTCGCGGGCTTCGTCTGCGGGTTCGGCATGTATCCGCGACAACAGTCCATGGAGTTGGGAGAGTTCATCGGCGGAGAACCCAGCAAAGGCCTCCCGCTCGACGTCGGCCAGAGCAAGTTCGATCGACGCGACCGCGCGCTTGCCTTCCACGGTGATTTCCACGATATGTCGACGGCGGTCCGCGGGATCTCGGCGACGTTCCACGAGCCTTTCGTTTTCAAGATCGTTCAGGACGGACACAAGAGCGCTGGCATCGATGACGAGAATTTCGATGAGGTGTTGCTGGCTGATGGGTCCGGACTCTTCAAGCCGGCACAGGAGGACCGCATGCCTCGGGCTGAGTCCGGAGGAGTCCAGCGCTTGGCGAAGGCGCGTGTTCATGATGCGCCCGTGGCGCGCCAAGAGAAACCCCAGTTGCTTGCCTGCTGCTGAAGTACTCATCAGAAAAATCCTATCATTCGGGAAATTATTGACCTTTTAAAATCGTTATTCTCCTTAAACGATCCGATCGGTACGAGCCGATCAACGAGAGCTTCTTCCACAAAGGAGTTGTTATGAACGACCGCGTTCCGAACGCCACTGTGGTGATTGTCGGTGGAGGCTACGGTGGCATTGCCGTAGCCAAGGCGCTGGACAAACATGCAATGGTCACTTTGGTGGAGCCCAAGGACGCGTTCGTGCACAACATCGCGGCACTGCGGTCCGTGGTGCAGCCGGACTTCCTGCCACGCATGTTCCTTCCCTATGACCGCCTGCTGGAGCGGGGTCAGGTGCTCCACGACCGGGCCGTCAGGGTGGACGGGCACACAGTCAAATTGGCCTCCGGAAGGCGGCTGGCGCCGGACTACATAGTCCTTGCGAGCGGTTCCAGCTACCCCTTCCCGGCCAAGAGCGATCGCGTGGTCACCACCGAGGCTATAGACCGCTACCAAGCCGCACATGACGACCTCAAGCGTGCCAGCAAAGTGATGCTCCTCGGGGCCGGGGCAGTGGGCCTTGAATTTGCAGGCGAAATCGCCGCGGCATGGCCGGACAAGGACGTCGCTCTAGTCGACCTTGCGCCCGACATCCTTCCTGGACCGTACGATCCTCGCCTCCGCGGGGAGGTCAACCGGCAATTGGATGAGATCGGTATCCGGCGAATCATGGGCAGTCCGCTGGTGCAGCTGCCTCCGGTTCCCGCCGGCGAGCTAGGCACTTTCACGGTCAACACCAAGGACGGCATTGCCATTGAGGCGGACATCTGGTTCCGCTGCTACGGAATCGCCCCACAGACGGATTATGTCTCGGGAGACCTTCTCGCCGCGCGGACATCGGATGGCTATCTGGAAGTCACCCCGGAACTCCGCGTAGTGGGCTTCGAGAAGGTCTACGCCCTGGGCGACATCTCAACGATCGACGTGAACAAGGCCGGCGTCGCGGGACGCCAGGCCGTGGTGGTTGCCAAGAACATCCAAGCCCGGTTGGAGGGCTCCGCGGAACTGGCCGCTTATGCGCCGTCGAGACCCGTCATCATCCTTCCTCTGGGGCCCGCGGGCGGTTCGGGACAACTGCCCGACGGCGAGATCGCCAGCCCGGAGCTGATCTCCAAGATCAAAGGGCAACACATGATGATCGACCGTTATGTCGAGATGCTGAATTTGACCCCTTGAACGGGCGTGGTCGTGCAGACTTTGGACGGCGTGAAGGACCGTACCTCTCCTTGTAAGTGGGCAATCCGGATGGTCCTACTCCCAGGAGGGGAAGTTGAGGTTCGATTGGGCGTTGGCTATCGCAAATGGAGGACGCTTGGGATGACCGAAGTCGCGGTGCTGTGTCGACAGACTGCACCGCCGCGTCAGCGAGCTGGAACAACAGACCGCAGAACAACGCCGGCAATCTGCAGAACGAGACGGCGAACTCGACGCGGCACAGGCCAGCAATCGCGAGCTTATGACCCGCTCAACCATCCAAGCCCCGACGGGTGCAATCACCAGGTCAACACGTGTGGCCCACGCGCAAGGGGCACCCCACGAGGCGTGACATGCACAAACGACGTGGGTTCCTGGCCGTCGCCGCGTAGGACCCCGAGAGAACCTTGGAACTTGGGACGCGTTCGAAGGGGCTTCTGTACTGTATGAAAGCCCGCGCATGGTCGCTTTGCCCCTGAATAGCATCCGTTTTGCGGAACCGGATGCCAGATCCGGAGACCAGATCCCGCCCCGGCAGCGTCCACCAACGGTCGGGTGCGACGGTGGTGTGCACGGGGGGAGCGATCGCTCATCCAACCCGAGAAGAGGCGGCCCTCCTGGGCTGATGTTGGGCCGGACCGGGGGTAAGGAGGCCTCGCGGACGGCAAGAGACTACAGCGAAAACTGCGACCGTCTCTTACGGCGCCGATCAGCCGATCCTGCCTACGGTTCGTCGCCTCAATCTGCCTACGTGCCGATAGCCACTGAGATCCGCGCATAGGGAAGGCCAGCACCATCTCGTGCCGGCCGTCCCCATTGCCTGCCGCTCTTGTGGTTCCTAGAGGCCGGCTCGCGAGCGAGCGGGATTCGGCGGTGGAGCTGAGCATACGTCTGGCTCGCTTATCTTCTACTGAATCCACGGTGCCTTGAACGTGCCGGTGTCGTTGAGGAACGCCCAGAATGTCGCCCCTCTGGGTGCCGGTGACCACGAGTCGGACGACTACCTTGTCGTCTTGGATCACCATGTCCTGAACGTCGGCCTGCAGGTCAGGGATCGCCGCGACGACGGCCGTCATCAGTCTTGCGACCGCGTCGCGTCCAGCGACCGTGCCGACGGTGCCGCCATGCCAGGCCATGTCCTCGGTGAAGTATTGCGCGGCGTGCCCGCCGTTGTGACCGTTCAGTACGTCCTGCATGAAGTCCAGGACGATCTTCTCCTGTCCCATCACGTCTCTTCTCCTTGCCATGCGCCGCCTCGGCTTGGGCGTTCGCGTGGAGCTGGCGTTCCAGGACGCCGGGGCTGGTGAGGTCGGTGCGGTAGCCGCGGACTCCGAGTACCTTGGGCAGGCTCCTCAGCGGCATTGTGGTTTCATGTCCTGGGATGCCAGCTGCCGGCTATCTGTATCCGTCCGGCAGTATTGTCCGGGTTCCCTATATAGCCTTGCCGGGGTTCAGGATGCCATCGGGGTCGAAGACGTCCTTGATTCCGCGTGCCAGTTCGCGGACGCGCTCAGAGTGTTCCCATCCAAGCCACGGAAGCTTGAAGCTCCCTATGCCGTGCTCGCCCGTGATGGTGCCGCCCATCGCGAGGGCCACCCGCACCGACTCGTCCAAGGCTTTTCCGAGTCGTGCCAAGGCTTCGTCCCGGCAGCCGTCTTCCGGTTCTGCCCAGAACATGGGGTGGAGGTTCCCGTCCCCTGCGTGGGCCACCATCTTCATGAAGACACCGTGTTCCTGGCTGATCCGCTCCAGCTCCCGGGCATAGTCCACCAGTCGTGACCGGGGCACGGCCACGTCCTCGCCTACGCGTAGATCGTTCTCGGTGCCGGAACCGCGGCTGTTCCGCCGCAGTTGGACGAAGATTTCTGCCGCAGGATCATCCGGGGCGGACAGCGTTCCGCCTCCCGCCGCCAGGATGTCACGGACGACGGCGGCCTCCGCCTCCGCGCCGTAGCCGTCGGTCTGGATGAGCAACAGGACCGTGCATCGGCTGGCGAGGTCCGTGCCGTTGAGCGCATCGGCGTCAGCGATGGACGCATGGTCCATGAGTTCCATGATGGTGGGCTGGACCCGGGCCCGGCCGATCGCCAGCACTCCGGCCGCAGCAGCGGGAAGGTCCGGGAAGAAAGCTGCGATGGTGCAGACTTTCACGGGAAGGTGCTTGAGCCGGAGGGTTGCTCCAACTACGACGCCCAGCGTCCCTTCCGAGCCCACCAACAGGGCCACCAGGTCGTATCCGGCCACGCCCTTGAAGGTGTCGTGGCCCAGGCGGATGAGCTCACCGTCGGCCAGGACCACGTCCAATGCAAGCACGGAATCGCGGGTAACGCCGTATTTGGCACACCGCAGGCCGCCGGCGTTGGTGCCGATGTTCCCGCCGATGGTTGCGAACGTGAAGCTGGCGGGGTCCGGGGCATACATGAGGCCGTGCTCCGCGGCGGCCGCGTTGAGGGCCGCGTTCACCACTCCGGGCTCGACGACGGCCACTTCGTCTTCGGCGCGCAGCTCCAGGATGCGGTTCATGCGTTCCAAGCTCAGGATGACGCAGGCCTTCACAGCATGGGCACCGCCGGAAAGCCCTGAACCGGCGCCGCGGGGAACCAGCCGCGTCCCCGCGGAGGCACAGGCTCTGACCGTTGCCTGGACGTCACCGGTGGATTCCGCAAACACGACGGCGAGGGCCCGGGCTTCCGGCTGGTGTGGGGCCTGGTCCCGGCTGTACTCCTCCAGCAATGCAGGATCCGTGGAGACTTTGCCCGGGCCAAGGATCTGTTCCAGTTCGCGGATGATCATGGCCGTGCCGTTTCACGGACGCGGACCAGTTTCCGGTTCACGAATTCGTCCATGCCGTAGCGTCCCAGTTCGCGTCCGACGCCCGAGCGTTTGACGCCGCCGAACGGCAGTTCGGCGGAACTGCCCCCGGCCTCATTGACGTGGACCATTCCCGCTTCGATCCGGTCCGCAACCCGCGCGGCGCGGTTCTCGTCAGTCGAGTGGACTGAAGCACCGAGGCCGAAGGGTGTGCCGTTGGCCACCCGGACGGCTTCGTCCTCGTCACGGACCCGGAACACCATCGCAACAGGACCGAAGAGTTCCTGCCGGTAGACATCCATGTCCTCTGTGATACCCGCCAGCACCATCGGCTTGAAATAGGCTCCCGGGCGGTCCTGCCGGCCGCCGTCGAGCAGTACAGTGGCGCCCTGCAGAACGGCGCGCTCCACTTGCACCTGCAGGCCTTCGGCCGCCGCCACGGAAGACATCGGCCCCATGGCGGTGCGCTCATCGGTGGGATCGCCTGGCTGCAGTGCCGCTGTCTGCGCGACGAAGCGGGACACGAACTCGTCGTAGACCTCATCCAACACAATGAACCGCTTGGCGGCGTTGCAGGCCTGACCTGCGTTGAAGGTCCGGCTGCCCACCGCCTGCTTCACCACTTCGTCCAGGTTGCCGGCGTCGAGCACGATGAACGGATCCGAACCGCCCAGCTCCAGCACTACCTTCTTCAGTTCAGCGCCCGCGGCCGCGGCAACGGCCGCGCCGGCCCGCTCGGAACCGGTGAGGGAAACGCCCTGGATGCGGGTATCGGCGATCAGTGCCGCCACCTGCTCATTGCTGGCGAAGAGGTTCACGTAGGCGCCGTCCGGTGCACCGGCGTCTCGGAAGATCGCTTCCATGGCGAGAGCTGATTCAGGGCACTGCGGCGCATGCTTGAGCAACACCGGGTTGCCCAGCATCAGGTTCGGCGCGGCGAAGCGGGCAACCTGGTAGTACGGGAAGTTCCACGGCATGATGCCCAGGAGGACGCCCAAGGGTTCCTTGCGGACCACGGTGCGGCCGCCGGCGACGGCGTTGATGGATTCCTCTACCAGGAATCCGGGGCCGTTGTCCGCGTAGTAGCGGTAGATCGAGACGACGATGTCCACCTCGCCGCGGGCCTGCGCGATCGGTTTGCCCATCTCCCTGGTGATGATGGACGCCAGTTCCTCCCGGCGCTCCTGGTGCAGACCGGCCACGCGGTGCAGCAGCACAGAGCGCTCCGCCGGGCTCATTGCCTTGAGCGGGATCCGGGCCGCCTCAGCGCGAGCCGCGGCTTCTTCGATCTGGGCATCCGTGGCGGAGGGGTAGACGGCCTCCACCGATCCGGTGGCGGGGTTGGTCACCTTGTACATGCTGGTTCCTTTTCGGGGATCGGACGTTGTCATGGCGCTCACGGTTCGATCAGGGACTGGTCTGCGACGACGTGGATGAGCGCACTCACCCGGCGGGTCAGCACGGCATCAAGGGCACGTTCGACGGCGTCGGCCGCTTCCTTGTCGCCGCGCACGGTTTCGCCGTGGCCGCCAAAGGCGCGGGAGAGGGCTGCGAAGTCAGGGTTCGCGAGCTGCGTACCGGAAACCCTTCCCGGGAAGTGCTTTTCCTGGTGGGCGCGGATGGTGGAGTACTGGCTGTTGTCCAGGACTATGGTCAACAAAGGTGCCCCGTACTGGGCAGCCGTGGCGAGTTCCTGCCCGTTCATGAGGAACTCGCCGTCGCCACAGACTGCCACTGCGAGCCGGTCCGGGTTCTCCAGGACGGAGGCGACGGCGGCGGGGATGGAGTAGCCCATGGAGCCATTGCGGGTGGCCAGCTGGGACGGGAACACTTCGGTGGGGAAGAAACGCTGTGCCCAGAGCGTGTGGTTACCGGCGCCGAGCGTGTTGACGGCGTCGTGCGGCAGGCGGGCCACAAGTTCCCGGATCACCGTGCTCATGTGCGCGGTGCCTTCCGCGGTTGGCGGCAGGGCGGCGTCGTCCGCGATTTCCGCGTATTTCAGGTGGGCTGCATGCCCGGCGGAAGCCCATTCGGTCCAAGCTTCCTGGCGGCCGAGATCAGCGGCGTCGCCGAGAGCTTCGAGGGCAGCGGCAAAGGCGACCGGCGAGGCGAGGACGTGCGAGCTGATGGCGCCGGACCGGCCACGGAGCGTGGAGTCGATCGAGACGAGGTGGTTGACGGCGTCGGGGCGCTGGCGGAGGGTGAACCCGTCTGTGGCGACATCGCCGGGAACCGCCCCGATCCCGACGACGACGTCAGCTTCCTCGAACATCCGCGCCACGGTGTCGTTGCGGCTGTAGCCGAGAGAGCCGAGATTGATCGGAGAGGAGAACGGGATGCGGTCCGAAGCATGCCAATCCTGGGCAACAGGCAAGCCGTTGCGTTCGGCGAAGGCGGTGATGGCAGCCGCGGCCTCCGGCGTCCAACGCTGGCCGCCGACCAAGAGGAGGGGCTTTTCCGCGCCGCGCAGGGCGTCCAAGATGGTGCTCAGCTCGGCGCCGGACACGGCACCTTCGGCCACGGGGATGGGTTGGGTCAGCGCCCCGGTGAAGTCCTTGGTGATGACGTCTTCCGGGAGGCCGACCACTACCGGCCCGGGACGGCCGGATTTCGCGGCGAAGAAGGCCTCCGCCACGACCTCCGAGGCGCGGCCGGGTTCGTCCAGGACGAAGACGCGCTTGGCTTGGGTTCCGAACCAGGCATGGGGATCGAATTCCTGGAAGGATTCCCGCATGCGGTCCGCCACCGGCACCAGGCCAACGAACAGGACCATGGGAGTTCCGTCCTGCCAGGCGGTGTGCAGTGCGATGAAGGCGTTGGCGGCGCCGGGGCCGCGGGTCACCATGGCTACGCCGGGTTCGCCGGTGATTTTGCCGTGTGCCTCGGCCATATAGGAGGCCCCGCCTTCCTGGCGGACAACGATGGTCTCGATGTCTGCGCCGTGCAGTCCGTCGAGGACGGCCAGGTAGCTCTCACCTGGGACGGCAAAGATTCGCTTGACGCCATGCAGGGCCAGCGAATCGACGATCGCCTGGCCGGCGTGGTGGGGTTCTTGGCTCACGGTTACTACTCCACATCACTGGGGGAATGCTTGATCAGAACCAGTATTTCGAGCCGCGAGCCATGCCGTCCAATACTTATTCCGCACGGTTTTCATGCCTGATTGGCATGACTTTCGCATTGCTCACGGTCGAACGAAGTCCAGGGACCCTCACCTGGATGGTGTCGGTCCCTGGAGCCCCTTGGTCAGAGGTCTTCGTTCGCGTCAAGTGGGTGCGGAACGGTAGAGATGGCGCCCGTGAGCGGCCGACCTTCACGGATCAGCGCGCGCTTGCGGATCTGCCAAAAGACGGCCAACAGCAGGAACCAAACTGGCGTAGCCAGTGTGGCCCAGCGTGTTCCTTCGCTGTACATGAACGCGCAGAGGAGGAAGACGAAAAAGGCAAGGACAAGCCAAGGGGCCACCCGGGCGAACGGTACCCGGAACCGGGATGCTGAGTGCCGTTCCGGGTGCCGTCGGAGGTACACGATGTAGCTGACAACGATTGAACCCCAGGTAAACAGCACGAGGGTTGCGCACATCGTCGAGACGAAATCGAATGCGGCGGCAACCCCATCACCCGCGTAGAGCAGGGGGATCGCGGTGAACAGCAATACAGCGGTGACGAACACAGCGCGGGTGGGCACTCCACGGGCGTCGGTGAGGGCGAGTTTTGCAGGGGCGTGTCCATCCTTGGCAAGGCCGAAGAGCATCCGGGTTCCGGAGTAGACGCCCGAGTTTGCGCTGGACGCTGCAGAACTCAGGACGACAAGGTTGATGACGAGGGCTGCGGGGACGAATCCGGCAAGCAGGAACGTCTGGACGAAGGGGCTCTTGCCCGGCACGAGTTCGGTCCAGGAGGTGATGCTCATGATGATGGCCAGTGAGGCGACGTAGAAGATGAGGATGCGTACCACGATCGAATTGATCGCCTTGGGCAGGTTCCTGCGCGGGTTCTCGGTTTCGGCTGCGGCAGTTCCGACGAGTTCGACGCCGATGAAGGAGAACACGCCCATCTGGAATCCGAGAACGAAACCGCTCAGCCCCATCGGGAACATGCCGCCCTGATCCCAGAGGTGGGAGATTGAGGCCTGGAAACCGTTGTGGGTGAAACCGGTGAGGATCAGCACGGCACCGACACCGATGAGTGCGAGGATGGCAATGATCTTAATGATCGCGAACCAAAACTCCATCTCGCCGAACCACTTCACAGGCTGCAGGTTGAGAATCAACAGCAGGACCGCGGCACAGAGGGCCGGAACCCACAACGGGATCTCCGCCCAAAAGAACTGGGTGTACGCGACGATCGCAGTAATGTCGGCAACGCAGGCAATCACCCAGGAGAACCAGTAGTTCCACGAGACAAAGAAGCCGGCCCACGGGCCGAGCAGGTCTTTGGCAATGTCGCCGAAGGTCTTGTAATGCAGGTTTGAGAGCAGCAGTTCGCCGAGCATCCGCATGATGAGGAAGACGAAGAAGCCGATGATGGCGTAGACGAAGATGATCGACGGACCGGAGGCCGAGGCGAGCCGCCCCGAGCCCATGAACAGGCCGGTGCCGATCGCCCCGCCGATCGCGATGAGCTGCAGGTGGCGGTTCTTCAATCCGCGGTGCATCCCCTCGTCCGGAGTGCTCCCTTCCGGACCGGACCGGGTCGACGATGCGGGTTGCGTTTGTGGCATGGTGCTCTCCTCTGAATGTGCAATGTGGTGGCCGGCAGAGGACCGTGTGTGACATGCCTCATATCTCGACTCTTCAATGCTTCCAGCCGGTTTGCAGCAGGCCTATCGACAAAGAGCCCTCGAATCCCGGGCGATCCATGTACGAATGCCCAAACGACTCCGCTACGGAAGGTCCAGGATCTCAGGACCCCAGGACGAGTACCGCAATCGCCGCGTCGCGGGGAAGCTTGAGGTCCAGTTCCGTGTAGCGCTCGAAAGCAGCGAGCCGGTTGACGATCGTGTTTCGGTGGCAGAACAGGCGCCGGGATGTCGCCACGAGGCTGCCGGTCTCCAGGAACATGGCCACAGCTTCGAGGATCCGCTCACGTTCCTTCGGCGGGCATTTTTCCAGCCCGTCCAGCACGGCCCGGGCCGGATCACAGCCCACCTGGGTGAGGCGGTGCCGGGCGATGGAGAGAACCCTGTCCCGGAGGGTGAAGATTCCCCTGGCGCCGACCGGCAGGTCGCGCATGATTTCCCGCGCCGCCAGTCCGGCTTCCCGGACGGCAGCGAGACCCTCGGCGAGCGGTGCGACGGCGGCGGATACGCCGTCGTACAAGTTGCGTTCACGCAGGTCCATGGCGTGGGAGCGTGCCGGCAGTTGGCGGATGACCAAGGTGTGGTGCCCTTGGGCGATGCTGAAGACCCGCTCGTTTCCCCGGTGGATACGAAGACGACGCTGCACCGTGGCGCCGTCGTCCCGCCCCAGGGCGACCACCCGGAACGCGGAATCCGCCTGGACACGCAGTGCTCCGCAGATGCGGCTGATGTCCGCTGCGCTGGGGTCCTGGGTACCGAAAAGCTGGGCCAGATAGTGCTGCTGCAGATCCACGTCTGCACGCTCCATCTCGGTCTGCTCCTGGACGTAGCGGGCCTGGACATGAGAGGCATAAATGTCCACGATCTTCCACACCAGTTCACCGCGTCCCACCAGGTGCTCAGCGCTCAGGCCTGAGGTCGATGCTGCGAGACCTTCCCAGAGGACGCCGAAATCCATGCGGACGGCCCGGATGAGGCTTTCCAGCGGTACTCCTTGCCTGGCCCTGCGGGCGCCGAGCTGATCAGCCAATGACTCGAGGGCCGTGGTCTCTGTACCGCCGCTTCTGAGGGCATCGATCATGGCGGCAAGGCTTTGTTCGCCGGTGCTCCGCAGGTCTTCGAATGTCACCCCGGATTCTGCGTAGTTGCGGTCGCTCAGGATCCGCGCCAGGAATCCATCCACCAGGGTGCCGAGGTTTTCGGCGAGGTGGTCGAGGGCGCCTTGCCAGTGGGGATCGGCGTTCGCAGCCATGGAAATCGTCACTATTCCATCGTCTCTCATGGGACTGCCCCATCCGGTGTATGAAAGTACAAAAAGCGGGCTGTTTTCCGAGTTATCCCGTCATCGCCCGAAGGCCTGCAGCTTGGGAACATCGAAGAGGCAGCACGTGACCACGACGCTAAGGATGCACTCATGCAGAACACAGAATCCGCTGTCCGGGGAGAACCGGACGTTGAGGCCGGAGCGTTGTGGGTCGCCGTGCTGCAGGCTACGAGCCGCCCCGGCGACCCGGACGCGAATCTCGCCACTGTCGCCGGCTGGGCCCAGGAAGCCAGCCGGCGCGGTGCGGGATTGCTCGTCACTCCGGAATTGTTTGTCCCCGGCTATGACCCAGCGGCGGTCAGCGACTGGGACGGTGATGAGCAACGACGGCGCTTGGCCGCCATCGCGGTGGAATCGGGTATCGGCCTGGTTGCCTCAACAGTGGAGCACCGGGGGGAATCCCGTTACATCAGCGCCTCCCTGTTCGACGAAGCGGGACGCGAGCTCACCCGCTACCGGAAGAGCCACCTGTTCGGGCCCGTGGAAGGAACCTGGTTCCAACCGGGGGACGAATTGCCCGAAATTGTGGAGTTCCACGGAGTGAAGGTGGCACTGGGAATCTGCTTCGACGTGGAGTTCCCGGAATTTGTCCGTTCCGCGGCCCTGCGCGGGGCTGAACTGCTGTGCGTTCCAACGGCCGTACCGCTGCGGCCGGACACGAGCGCCGGGCCGAAGCCCTTTGACGTCACCGTGGTCCCCACGGTACTGATCCGGGCACGGGCCATCGAGAGCCAGCTCTTCATCGCCTATGCGGACCAGGCGGAGCCGGGATTCGCCGGGCTCAGCACCATCGTCAGCCCTTTCGGCAGTACCGAGAACGCCTCGGGGCTTTCCGGCGAGCTCCTTGTCACCGCGGTCGACTCCGCCGTCGTCCGCCGCGCCCGGAGCGAAGTCAACTACCTCGACGTAGTACGCGAGCGCACCGCCTTCCCGTCCCCTTCGTGATTCACAGGAGAACAATGAACCCCGCCATGCCATCCCAGGCACCCATCACCATGCTTAACCCCGATTTTCCCTTCCCCTATGAGGAATACCTGGCGCATCCGGCAGGCCTTGGCAGCATTCCGGAGGAACTGCACGGTACGGAAATCGCCGTCGTCGGGGCTGGCATGTCGGGGCTGATCGCCGCATACGAACTGATGAAACTCGGTCTCAAGCCCGTCCTTTACGAGTCCTCGCGGATCGGCGGCCGCCTGCGGGCCGGGCGCCCGGAAGGACAGCTTGGTCCGGTGGCAGACCTTGGCGGAATGCGGTTCCCGAGGTCCGGACGGTCCTTCTACCACTACGCGGACATGCTCGGCGTCGAAACCCAGCCGTTCCCCAACCCGCTCACCGCAGCCGCCGGGAGTACGGTGATCGAACTCGGCGGACAAAAGCACTACGCGGAGAAGATCGAGGACCTGCCGGAATTCTTCCACCAGGTTTCCGCCGCGTGGGACGACTGTCTTCAAGAGCGGGCCTGCTTCGCGGAGATGCAGGATGCCATCCGCCGCCGGGACCTCGCGGAGATCAAACGGATCTGGAACGGACTGGTCCCGCAGTTCGACGACATGTCCTTCTCCGGCTACCTGGCCACATCCAAGGCGTTTTCCGCCTTGCCGTTCGAGTACCGTGAGGCCTTTGGCCAAGTCGGGTTCGGCACCGGGGGCTGGGACACCAACTTCCCGGATTCCTTCCTGGAGATCCTCCGCGTGGTCTACGTGGACGCCGATGCCGATCAGCACCGGATCATCGGAGGGGCCCAAGTGGTGCCCGAACGGCTCTGGGACCACTCACCTGAAACGTCAGCGCACTGGCCTGCCGGCACATCGTTGGCCTCCCTGCACGGCGGCAACACCCGCGGCGCTGTGAGGTCCATCCATCGCGAGTGGAACGACGACGGCACACCGGGCGCGGTGGCGGTGACCGACCGTTGGGGGCGCACCGACCGCTACCCGGCAGTCATTGCGACGTGCCAGAGCTGGCTGTTGTCGGCGCGTATTGACGTGGACGAATCCCTTTTCAGCCACAAGCTTTGGACCGCGATCGAACGCAGTCACTACATGCAGTCATCCAAGACCTTCGTGGTGGTGGACCGGCCGTTCTGGAAGGACCGCGATCCGGTGACGGGCCAGGAAATCATGTCCACCACCCTGACGGACCGCCTCACGCGCGGCACCTACCTGCTGGACAACGGCCCGGACCAGCCTGCCCTCATCTGCCTCTCCTACACGTGGAATGACGACGCCCTGAAGTGGTTGCCGCTTGATGCGGACGAACGTGTCCGGCTCATGCTGCACTCCCTCGGCAAGATCTACCCCGGCGTGGACATTGCCTCGCACATCGTGGGCGATCCGATCACAGTCTCCTGGGAAGACGACCCGAATTTCATTGGCGCCTTCAGCGACAACCTGCCCGGTCATTACCGCTACCAGGAACGGCTCTACAGCCACTTCATGCAGGAGGACCACGCGCCGGAACACCGCGGCATCTTCCTTGCCGGTGACGATGTCTCCTGGACCGGCGGCTGGGTGGACGGTGCCGTAACCACAGGCCTGAATGCCGTCTGGGGCGTCATGAAGCAGATGGGCGGCGCGAGCCACGCGGCCAACCCGGGCCCCGGTGACCGTTACGCCGAGCTCGGCCCGGTGCGCCTGCCGTAGCTTGGACGACACGAAGAAGCCCGACGGCGGTCCGTAACGACCACCGTCGGGCTTCTTCCGCACCAGCAGTTCCTTATGCTCCGAGGGTGATGCCTTCGACTCGCAGGAATTCCCGGATGCGCAGGGAGATTTCTTCGATGATCGCTTCGGCATAGTGCCCCGGGAGCCAGGCCACATGGAGGGAGAGCCCCAGCGGCCTGGGCGGGAAGCTGTCCTCGTCCAGCACCAGGATGGGATGCGCGCCGTAGAGGGGTCGCTCCGTGGAAAACCCCACACCGTGACCAGCGACAGCAAGGGCCATGATGCTCTGGCCGTCGTCGCATTCGGTGACGCTGCTGAATGTGACATCGTGCCTGCTGAGCGCGTCGTCCAGAAGGAAACGGCTCACGCTGTGGTGCGAGGTGAGGATCGCCGGCATGCCGGCAAACGCGGACAGCGGAAGCGACGTGACGCCGTCGCGCGCCCACTCGTGGCCTGGCGGAAAGTACGCCCGCACCGGAACCCGGCCCAGGGCCACATGCCGCAGGCTGCCGTCAGGAGCCTGTGGCGAGATGGCGAAATCGCAGCCTTGGCGCAGTGACTCCGTCATTTCGAAATGGCTGGTTTCCCTTGCCACCAACTGTGGGTCAGCCGGTGTTGTGGTGGCGATGAACGGCGCAAGGAAGGTACGCAGCGACGCGCTGGTGGCCGCAACGGCCAGCCGCTCCACTTTCCCGGTGCGCAGCAGGGTAGCGGCATTTTCGAAGTCGTGCGCTTCCACCACCAAGCGGCGGGCCGGGGGCACAAGGGCCCGGCCCGCCGCCGTCAGTGCCAGGCGGCTGCCCTGCGGTTCGAAAAGCTCCAGCTTGAGTTCCCGTTCCAGGGTCTTGATCTGGCGGCTCAAGGCGGGTTGGGCCATGTGCAGCTTTTCGGCTGCTCCGGTGACCGTGCCGTGGTCAATGACAGCCAGGAAGTACTGCAGCCGGCGAAGGTTCATGAAGCCCATCTTGCCCCAGCCCGCCGCTTAAGTAGCCAGAAGACCATCCAGAGCCTCCCCTGAACGGATCCTCCTGAGCAGCTCGGGTTCTGCGGCGTCGGATGCTTCTGCGAGAGGCAGCACGCCCGCCAGAACTTCAGGGGTGAACACTGCCACGCCGTTCTCATCTGCCAGCACCAGCCCGCCGTCGGCGATGTGCACGCCGGCGACATTGAGCACGACGCCGGCAGCGGAGCCGCTGCCGCCGTGCCGCTTGGTGGTCAGGCAGCTGGTGCCCCTGGCATGGACGCTGAGGCCGGAAGCCTGCAGGTCCGACAGATCGGTCACCGACCCGTCGACTATGACGCCGACTCCGCCACGTGCAACCACCGCGGCGGCCGTGACGGCGCCCAGCGGGGCATGCCCGTGGTCACCGGACATGTCCACCACCAGGAATTCGCCGGGCTCCAGCCCGAGGATGGCCCGGTTCATGGCGAGGGCGTCCTGACCGGCGATCCGCACGGTCCGGGCCCGTCCGATCACTGTTCCATGGCCTGCAAGGCGGCGGATCTCCGGTGGCAGGAAACCGCCCTCGAGGAAGTGCCCCAGCGTGGGGACGCTGACGCGGGACAGTCGGGCGAGCAGGTCCTCCGCTGCCGGTGCCGTCATACGGGTGCTCCACCCATGCCGCGCTGTACGGCTACGCAGTCGATTTCGAGGGCTACGCCCCAGAGACTCACGCAGACCGTGGTCCGGGCCGGCCGGTGTTCTCCGAAGAACTCGGAGTAGACCCGGTTGTAAGGCTCCAGCTGGTCCGGCGCAGTGAGGTAGCCATTGCACTTGACCACGTGTTCCAGGCCGGACCCGGCCTCCTCCAGCACGGAACTGAGGTTCTCCAAGGTCCGCCTGACCTGGCTTTCGAAATCCTCCGGCTGGTCCTCCAGACCGCCCGGACCGGAAGGCAGCTGGCCGGTGACGAAGACGAAGCCGTTGGCCGAGACCGCCTGGGAGAAGGGCCCGACGGCGGGTGCGAGCCCGGGTGCCGCGGTGACCCGCTGCATCAGGCGTCCTGCCGGGCGGTCGGAGCCTCATCGACCGCGTCAATGTTGCCGTAGCGGGTCTCGCCCAGGATGAACAGCGCAACGAGGGAGAGTCCGGCGGCGGCCATGATGTACCAGGCGATCGAGGAACTTTGGCCGGTCAAGCCCAGCAGCCAGGTGGTGATGAATGGCGTTGCGGCAGAACCCAGCAGCCCGGAGAGCATGTAGGCCACGGACAGGCCCGAGTAGCGGACCTTGGAACCGAAGAGCTCTGCAAGGAAGGTGGCGATGGGGCCGTAGTTGGCGCAGAATGCGGTCATCATGGCCAGGTAGGCAACGAACAGCAGGGCAACGGACTTGGTGTCCATGAGCCAGAACATCGGGAAAGCCAGGAGGGCCTCAGCCGCGACGCCGGCGTAGATGATGGGCTTGCGCCCGAACTTATCGGAGAGTCGGCCGAAGAACGGGATGAGGACCAAGCCCAGAGCACAGGCCGCGAGGACCACCCAGAGCATGAGGGTCTCGGAATGGCCCAGGGTCTTCTTGCCATACGAGACTCCGGATGCGACCAGCAGGGTAAAGGTGCTGCCGGTGGAGAGGGTGGCCACGCCGCCCAGGACAACCTGCTTCCAGTACTTGGCCATCAGGGCGGCGAAGGGCATCTTGGCCTTGGCGCCCTGGTCCTTGACTGCCTGGAAGGAAGGCGTTTCCTCGATGTTGAGGCGGATGTAGATTCCGACGGCGACCAGCAGCACGGATGCCAGGAACGGGACGCGCCAACCCCAGCTGTGCAGGGCGTCCTCGCTGACGGAAGAGGCCACGATCAGGAACGCGACGTTCGCGATCAGGGTTCCGGCGGGAACACCCACCTGGACGAGGGAGCCGAAGAAGCCCCGGCGGTCGGCGGGCGCGTGCTCAACGGTCATCAGCACTGCGCCACCCCATTCACCGCCGAGGGCCAGACCCTGGATGACGCGGAGCAGGAGCAGCAGAAGCGGCGCCATTATGCCGATGGTGCTGTAGTCCGGGAGCAGGCCGATGGCGAAGGTTGCGGCTCCCATGGTGAGAAGGGAGACCAGGAGCATGGATTTGCGGCCCAGGCGGTCGCCGAAGTGACCGAAGACGATCGCCCCGACCATACGCGCGATGTAAGCCGACGCGAAGGTGCCGAAGGCGAGCATCGTGCCGACGATGGGGTCGAAACTGGGGAAGAAGATCTTGTTGAAGACGAGTGCAGAGGCGGTGCCGAAGACGAAGAGGTCATACCACTCGACCGTGGTACCGATGACGCTGGCGAAGGCGATTTTGTTCATCTTCTTCTGGTCCAGGCGTCCTTCGCGGACGATGCCGGAAAGAGCCGGCGACGAGGGGGTGGGCGGGGTCATGGGAACTCCAGAGAATGCTTGGGGGTGGGTTACATCACTATCTCCAGAGTTCAGGCATGCTGTCTAAGACCAAACCGGGATCATGTTCATGCCGATCAGGCATGAACTGGTTGCCATCCTCAGGCCCAGGCCACCACCAGCCGGGCTGCTTGTTCCGGGACCATAAGGTCAATGCCGGTCACTTCCTGGAACCGTGTCATGCGGTTCAGGATCGTGTTGCGGTGGCAGAACACGGCTGCTGCAGTCGCCGTGATGTTCCCGGTGGACAGGAATGAACGTGCGGTTTCCTCCAGCCGTTCCCGCTCGCTTTCGCGGCATCCTTCCAACGCCAGATCCACGGCGAACCTCAAGGGCAGCCGCGCGTCGTCCAGGAGCCGCCTGGCCACCCGCGGCCACGCGGTTTCCATCTCCAAGGGGCCGGGGTCGCCGTCGTGGGCCACGCGTGCAAGTGCTTCTGCCTCCAGCGCCGATTCCCGGATCGCTGCAAGGCCTGGAACCAGTGACACCAGGCCGCAGGGAATTCTTGACAGGCCCGGGGGCAGCGGCGATCCGGTAGGTGGAACCTTCCAAAAGCCGTAAACTACATCCCCGGATTCGTAGATGTACACCCTAGACCGCGCCGCCGGCGCGAGCCCCACTGCCCGCAGGACTGCGCCGGCCTCACCCCGGGCGGCGGCGAGGGAAAGCGTTGCCTCCGGATTCAAATGGAGGGCAGATCCAATCCGACGCAGGTTTTCGGCCCCGAGCCCGCCTGGGCTGAAAACCTGGGCGATGAAGTCCCGCTCCACCACCGCTTCCTCCTGGGCCATGCGGACCCGTTCGTCCATAAAGCCGTTGCGGGTCTGTGTGGCGTACTGGTCTACGAGATTCCAGACCTCCTCTGCGTGGGAGGCAAGCATTGCACTGTCCTCGGCCTCCGCCAGGCCCAGCAACTGGGCCCACATCACCGGAAAGTCCAGCCGCACCGCGGAGGTGAGCGACTCCTGCGGAATACCCGCCCTGGCTCGGCGTCCGCCCAATTCCCGGGCAGCCCGGGCCAGTCCTTCCTCCAGGGTCCGTTCGCCCCGCTGCAGCCCGGATACCAAATGCGTGAAGGTCTCCTCGGCCGTTGCGAGCAGATCGTCTCGGCTTACGGCCGCGGAGGAGTATTCGGGGATCGCCGAAATCTTATCCACGAAATCGGCAGCCATCGCCGGTGCCTGGGCGGTCATGCGCAGCAAGAGCCCTTTCCAATTGTCGGCATCATCCGGACTCGAAGGATTGTGCATTCACACATTCTATGCGCGAAAACCCGTGATGAATCCCTAGGGATTTTGGGCAATCAAACTGTCACCATGGAATGACAGCGCCTGAGACCCCCATCACAGGCCAAAAAATTCTTCCTGGAGCACCCCAATGAGTATTTCCGCCCCCACGCCCGTCATTGACGAGCGAGTTACCAAACGGGTCGCCCTCGGCGCCCTGGTCGGTACCGCGCTTGAGTGGTACGACTTCTTCCTCTTCACCACGGCCTCTGCCGTGGTCTTCAACGTCCAGTTCTTCGCCACCAAGGACCCGATCCTGGCCGGCATCTTCTCGTTCGCCACGCTCGCCATCGGCTTCGTGGTCCGTCCTATCGGCGGGCTGATCTTCGGCGCCATCGGTGACAAGGTGGGCCGCAAGAAGGTCCTGATGATCACGATTGTGGGCATCGGCGTCGTCACCGGACTGGTTGGCCTGTTGCCCAACTACGCCGCTATCGGCATCGCGGCCCCGATCCTCCTGGTTCTCCTGCGCATCGTGCAGGGCCTGGCTGTCGGTGGTGAATGGTCCGGCGCCATGATCATCGCGGTGGAAAACGCGCCGGTGGAAAAGCGCGGCCGCTATGCAGCCATGCCACAGCTGGGGTCCCCGATTGCCACCATTCTTTCTGCGGGCGGCTTTGCTCTGCTCGGCGCCGTCCTTGCGAAGGACAGCTTTGACGCCTGGGGTTGGCGCATCCCGTTCCTCATCGCCATCCCGCTGCTGCTGGTTTCCATCTGGATCCGGTCCAAGCTCTCCGAATCCCCCGAATTCGAAGCTCTGATGGAACAGGGCGAAACGGAGAGTGCCCCCGTCATCAGCGTTTTGAAGAACTCCTGGCGCCAGATCCTGGTAGGCATTGCGGTCGCACTCCTCGGTATCGGCGGCTTCTACCTGGTCACCACCTTCGTGGTCTTCTATGGCACCACCGTTCTGAAGCTGGACCGATCCCTGATGCTTGCAGCTCCGCTCATCGCGGCTGTCTTCGAGATTCCGATTCTGATCGGCGGTGGCCGCTTCGCGGAGAAGTTCGGTGCCAGCAAGGTCATCACCTTCGGTGGCGTAGCCACCGCGCTGCTCGCCTTCCCGGTGTTCCTCGCGATCGAAAGCACGATCCCCGCTCTCGTCATCATCGGCGTCACAGTAGGTGTCTGCGCTCTTTCCATTCCCTACGGTGTATCCGGCGCTGCCCTCACAGCCCTCTTCCCGACGAAAACCCGCTTCACAGGCGTGGCCATCGCCGCGAACTTCGCAGGCCTGGTGAGTGGCTTCATCCCGATGATCGCTACGGCGTCCCTGGCTGCCAGCGGCAATTCCTGGGTACCGAGCGCATGGATGCTGGTAATAGTCGCCTCCCTCACTGCCGTGGCCGGCGTGGCCATTCCGGCATTGAGCATCAAACAGCAGGGCCTCAAGGCCTGAGCCTGGACTGGACCGACTGGAGAACCCTGTGGACCTGGACCTCGTCCTGCACAACGCAGACATCATCACGATGGACCCTTCCCGGCCGTCGGCACGCTCACTGGGTGTGCTGCACGGCCGGGTGGCAGGGCTCGACGGCGACATCGCCGACCTGGGTGCCCGGCGCGCCGTCGACCTCGGCGGACGGACCCTCGTTCCCGGCTTCATCGACGCCCACTGCCACACCCCGTGGTTCGGGCTGGGACTACTGGAACCGACCGTGGACGGCTGCGCTTCCCTTCCGGAAGTGCTGGAGTTGCTGCGCCGGGCCGCGCCCGCCGCGGCAGGCGGCGCCGACGGGTGGTTGATTGCCTCGGGGTTCAATCATCACCGTTTCGACGGGCAGTTCCCCTCCCTGGCCGATTTGGATGCGGTCACTGACGGAGTGCCGCTCTTCCTCCGCCACAACTCCGGGCATCAGGCACTGGTCAACACTGCTGCGCTGCTGAAGGTCGGCCGTTTTGAGCCCGGCACCCCGGACCCGGTGGGTGGGCGGATTGTGCGTGACGAACAGGGGCTGCCCACCGGGGTAGTGGAAGAGACCGCGCAGGAGATCTTCCAGCGTGCATTCCAACCCAGGCCCCTTTCGCGGCTGCAGCAAGCCGTGGAAGAAGCCACCCGGATCTACGCCGCCCAAGGCATCACCAGCTTTACCGACGCCGGGATCGGCGGCGGTTGGATCGGCCAGAGCTCCGTGGAACTGGCAGCGTTCCAGCGTGCCGCTGCAGCCGGCACCTTGAAGGCCAGGGCGCAGGTCATGCCCGTCCTTGATGCTCTTCACCCGGTCCATGGCCATGCCACGGATGGCCTCGGAACTGGTCTCGACCTGGGAATCCACTCCGGGTTCGGTTCGGAGATGCTTTCCCTGGGCCCGGTGAAGGTGTTCCTGGACGGTTCCTTGCTGAGCCGCACCGCCGCAGTCAGCGAGCCGTACTGCAACCATCCGCATGGATCTGGCAATCACGGATCCAGCGGCTACTTTCAGGAAGACCCGGCGCAGTTGCGCCAGCGCATCGAAGCGGCGTACTCCTCCGGCTGGGCAGTTGCCGCGCACGCCATCGGTGACCGGGCCATCGACCTCGCCTTGGATCTCTTCGAGGAACTCCAGGCGCGGTACGGCCCCAATGTGCTCCCCAACCGGATCGAGCATGCCTCCGTAGTCCGGCCGGACCAGGTACCGCGGCTTGCCGCAGCCGGGATCGCTGTTACTCCCCAGTCGAGTTTCTTCGCCGACGGAGGCGACAACATGGCCGCCTCGCTCGGGGAGGAGCGTGCCGCCTGGGCATACCGCGCCGCATCGTTCATCGACGCGGGAGTGGTGGTGGCCGGCAGTTCCGACCGCCCCGTGGCCGACGGCGATGTGCTCCGGGGCATGCAGGCCTACGTGGACCGGCTGACAGGCTCCGGCCGCGTGTTCGGTAACCCGAAAGAACGCCTTGACCGGCTGCAGGCCCTCAGCCTCTACACCACGCAGGCGGCGGCAGCGACGGGAGCTGCCGGCTCGAAAGGCTCCTTGGCCCCCGGGAAGCTGGCAGACGCCGTCGTACTTTCCGGTAACCCGCTGGAAACCCCGGAACTCACTGATCTGACCGTCGAAGCGACGCTGCTCGGCGGAGCCCCCACCCACTCACAAATAAAGGAACTGAACTGATGACCACCCAGACTGCCCCCACCGCGGACGATTTCCTTGCCGATTTCCGCACCATGAGCGAATTTGGCGCCACCGGCAACGGCGGCGTGGACCGTCAGGCTGCCAGCCAGGCCGATGCGGATCAGCGGAACTGGTTCCGCACGATCCTCGAAGCCCGCGGCTTCACCGTCCGCTTCGACCAGATCGGCAACGAATGGGGACTGCTCGAGCGGGTGCCGGGTGCCCCGTTCGTAGTGGTGGGTTCGCACATGGACTCCCAGCCCACCGCCGGAAAGTACGACGGCGCATACGGCGTTCTCGCCGCAGCGCACGCCGCGTTCCGGCTCGCCGCCGCCTGGGACAACGGAGCGCGCACCGCACCGAAGTACAACGTGGCCGTCGTGAACTGGTTCAACGAGGAAGGCAGCCGCTTCAAGCCATCCATGATGGGCTCGTCCGTCTACACGGGCAAGCTCGCACTCGCGGATGCCCTGGCCGTGACAGATTCACGCGGAGTGTCCGTGGGCGAGGCGCAGGGCGGTCACGGCTTCCTCTCGGAGTGGGAAGGTCCCGAGGCGGCTTTCTGCGCGGAGATCCATGTGGAACAGGGCCGTTCCATGGAGCGCGACGCCGTAACGATCGGACTGGTGCACTCCAACTGGGCGGCAAACAAGTACGAGTTCGTGGTGCACGGCGAGCAGGCGCACACCGGGTCTGCCGTGATCGAGGACCGGCACGACGCTCTTTTGGGTGCCTCCATGCTGGTGGTGGCCGCCCGTGAGATCGCCAACGCCTTCCCGGGCAAGGTCCACACTTCCGTGGGCCAACTGGATGTTTATCCGAACTCTCCAGTGGTGGTGCCGAGCCGTGTCTCCCTGCTGCTGGATCTCCGGAGTGCCGACGAATTGGCTCTGGCTGAAGCGGATGCCATGCTGCACCGCCGCGTGGCCGAAGTGGAGCAGGCAGCCAGCGTCCAGGTGGAGCAGCGGACCTCCCATTCCTGGAGCGTGACCCCATATCAGCCGGAAGGCGTGGAACTGGGAGCCAAAGCTGCCGCAGGTTTGGGCCTGCCCTACAAGGAAGTGATGACACTCGCCGGGCATGACTCCACCAACATGAAAGACATTGTGCCCACGGTCATGTTGTTTGTGCCGAGTGTGGACGGCATTTCCCACAACGAGCACGAATACACCAAGGACGAGGACCTCGTGGCCGGCGTTGACATGCTTACCGACGTTGTTGGCCGCCTCTGCGACGGGGCATTGGAGAACTGACGGGGCATTGGAGATCCAAGGGCTGGATCACGCGTCCGTCCCTTATTGCCTTCAGTCTCCGATCCTGACACCCCGTACCGGGGGATGGAGTTGTTCTCCCTATTTGGTGTAGGCGAGCGCGACGGCGTCGTTCGAGCTAGTGATGTTCAGCCGGCGCAGGAGCCGGGCAATGTCGAGGGTGCCTTTGTCTCGTTCGGCGGCGATCTTCATGGCCAGGAGCGTTTCGGTGTCTGCTGCCTGGATGGTGAGGCCGTCGAGTTGTTTGAGTTCGACCCAGGTGGCGTTCTCAGGGACGAAGGCTGCGGCGTTGGAGTTGAGCCAGCCCGGTGCGAGGTCGTACTCCGTGGCCATTTCGCGGACGATCGCGTCGACAGCAGTTTTGTTAGCGTAACTGGCATCGATATCGGCCGTGGGGCGGTTGCCGATTCCTTACAGGATGAGGGCGGCGCCGCCGACGAGCTTCACGTCCCCATGGGCGCCACGGGCCTTGAGGCGCTTGGCGAGTTCCTTCAGGAGGGCATGGATCTGTGCCGCGGTGAGTTCGCCGCCACTCATGCGGTGGCCAGGCTGCGTTCGCGGATAAAGACGTTCATGGCGGCGAGTTCTTCCGGGGTTTCGTTCATGGTGAGTTGTTTCATGGGTTCTCGGACGTGCCTGTAGGACTCGGCCGGCATCCATGCGGTGTCGAGGGGTTTGATGCGTCGGGTCCAGGACGGTGCGGGCTGGCCGAGCCGGTGGGCTGTGTAGTTGGTGATACCGGCGAGGGTTGCGGACCAGTGCGGGTCCTTGAGCCGGGGGCTGCGTTGGAGCAATGGCCTGCCGGCTTTGAGGGAGGCGGTGGCGTAGTCGGCGAGCATCTTGATGGCGAACTCGAAGTCCCGGGTTGCAATCAGCTCCGTGAAAGTCTGCGCGTAGTCACGTCGCGCCGGGTCGTGGTCGCTGCCGCGGGGGATGAGGTCCGTGGCTTCCAGTGACAGGCCAAGGGCCGTCAGGACGGCAAGGGTCTTGCCGAGTTCGGCCCGTTCGTGGCCGGCTTCGAGATCAATGAGGAACTTCCGGGAAACTCCTGCGCTGTCGGCGAGGGCCTGCTGGGACAGCCCGCGGGCCTGGCGGCGGGCACGCACGATTGCACCGATGTTTGCCGGCGTGTCGATGCTGGTCCTAGTTGTCATGGCCGCCTCCTTTGCCGACCATTATGTCACCGAACGGTGACAGTAGTCAGTTCTGTTGGTTGGCCTCCGCGATCGGCCGGGTTGGTAATGTCGTGCACTGCCGGATCTGCGATGGACAGTGGGAGGATCAACAACGGAGGGGAGTGATGGAAGTCGATGTGCTTGGTTCCAACTCTTGCTTTCGAAAGCCACCTCCCTGATGAATCCAGCGCCGGCGATTCGCGCCGCCGAGGTGGTGTGTTGCGAGCGTTTTCAGTGAGTCCGGGTCGCCATCGGAAGGCAAAAGAGGGGGTGTGCACAATGTGCACACCCTGCCTGTCGGACTAGGCCGTACATCGGTCGGACTGGTCCGGATTCCCTGTGTGTCAGGCTGTTGTGTGACAGGTTCGCTGTCGCTGCGGCCGGTGCTCGGGACGGGGAAGGTCCATCATGGATTTCGTTATTCCCGTGCGTGCTTCGAACCGGAAGCACTTCACGACCGATCAGAAGCACGCGATTCTGGATGAGTACGACAAATGCCTCGAGTGGGGCTCCAAAGCCGCATTCATCAGGGCGGTCGGCATCACCGAAGGCACCATTAACAAGTGGTGCCGGGAGAGGGAGGCCGGTCAGCTGAGATCCAGATCCGACACCGTTAGGCAGGACCAGCGATTGAATTCCGGCGATAAGCAGTTGCTCAAACGGGTCTTGAAGGAGAACGAAATCCTTAAGGCCAAACTGGCACGGTCCGAGGCTGCGGTCGACATTCTGGGAAAAGCTTCCGCGCTCTTGGACGCGATGGCCAAGAGCGCGGCGGCGACGGATCCGAAACTGGAAGAACCGGAGCCGCAGCGGCCGGACTGGCTGAGGCCAAAACCTGGAAAAACCTCGCCCTGACCTTTGCCGGGAAACTGATCACGGCCGGCTGGTCCGCGGTGAAGGCCTGCGCCCTGGTGGGCGTTCACCGCACGTCCTGGTACCGGCACTTGAGCCCGGCCACGCCGGCGGGGGTCCTGGTGCCCCACGTTGACCGGGCCTACCCGAACCGGATCACCGACGCCGAAGCGGAGGCGTTCATGGAGTTGTTGAACTCCCGGGAATACGCCAACCTCTCCGTCACCCAGGCCTACTACCGGATGCTCGATGCCGGGCACTGCTACTTCTCCATTGCCGCCGCCCACCGCATCGTGGCCCGGTATGGGCAGAACGGCGACCGCCGCGAACAACGCACCGGAACCGGCCCCAAACGAGCCAAACCCGTCGTGCACGCGACCGCCCCGAACCAGCTGTGGAGCTGGGACATCACCATGCTCCACGGCCCGGGGAAACACACCTACCGGCTCTACACGATGCTGGACGTGTTCTCCCGCAAGGTCGTCGGGCACCGGGTCGAACACACCGAAACCGCGTCCCTGGCCGCGGCACTTATCAAGGACGCCGTCACCGGAAACCGGCAACGCCCCGAGGTGCTCCATGCCGATAACGGGGCACCCATGAGGGCCGGCAGCACCCTTCAGCTGGCCCGGTCTCTGGGCATCACCCTGTCCTACTCCCGGCCACGGGTCTCGGACGACAACCCCTACTCCGAATCACTGTTCAAGACCGTGAAATACGACCTGGACTTTGGGACTGCCCCGGCTTTCGTTGACTCGGGGTCTTAGGCCACTTTGAGCGCGGTCCGGTTGATTGTTTCATATTCGATGGGCGTGAGTTTTCCTAAGCGCCTTTGCCGTCGCCGGCGGTGGTAAGTCCGCTCGATCCAGGTCGTGATCGCCAACCTTAGGTCCTGCCGTGTGAGCCACCACTGACGGTCCAGGACGTTCTTTTGCAGCAGCGAGAAGAACGATTCCATCGCGGCGTTGTCCGCGCACGCGCCGACTCTGCCCATCGAGCCG
>NZ_JBFPFO010000016.1:0-76989 GCF_047977865.1 Curtobacterium sp. LFS079 | reverse complement strand
GCCAAAACCAGGCCACCACACACGGGGGTGCGGGCAACCCGGCAATAACCAATTCAAAAAACAAATCGGTATCAACAAACTTGGCACACTATTGAGTTCTCAAACAACAGAAGCATTCGAATACTTCGCGGAAAATCATTTCCGTTTTTTCTTCGCTGCGATGTTTCAATCTTATTTCATCCGATTTCACTTTGCAAATCCGGGAGTTTCTCCTGAATTCACTTTCGCGAAATCAAATTCCCCCATGGAGACTGCAAATAATCCGATTTCCTGGCATTTGCCGGAGGCGGGTTTTTTACAATCAATGGGAGGCTGTTGCCCCTCAGCGGTGGCAACCCAAGAAACACTACACGCCTCCCCGCGGCTGCGCAAGTCAGCTGCGGAAAGGCGTGCAGTCACCTGCCGGACGGGCCGGCGGGATGCTCGATCAGGCGTTCACTTCCACGGTAGCCAGGTTCTTCTTGCCCCGGCGGAGCAACAGGTAGCGGCCGTGGAGCAGTTCGCCCTGGGCGATGACGGCGTCGGGGTCGGTCACCTTGGTGTTGTTCACATAGGCGCCGCCCTCCCCCACCGTGCGGCGGGCGGCGGACTTGCTGTCGGAGAGGCCGGAGGCGACGAGCAGATCGATGATGCCCAGGCCGCCGGCGTCGACCATTGCGGACGGCAGCTCGGCGGTCGCGGCAGCAAGGGTTGCTTCATCAAGGACGCTGAGGTCTCCGTTGCCGAAGACCGCGGCCGATGCGGCAATGACCTTCTCGGTTGCCTCGACGCCGTGCACCAGGGAGGTGACTTCGTACGCAAGCTTCCGCTGGCCTTCCCGCGCGAAGGGGCGCTCCGCCACGGACTTCTCCAGTTCCTCGATCTCCGCACGGCTGAGGAAGGTGAAGACCTTGAGGCGGTCGACGACGTCGGCATCCGCCGTGTTCAGCCAGAACTGGTAGAACGCGTACGGGCTGCACATTGCGGGGTCCAGCCAGATGGCGTTGCCTTCGCTCTTGCCGAACTTGGTGCCGTCGGCGTTGGTGATCAGCGGCGTGCCCAGGGCGTGCACGCTCTTTCCGTCGACCTTGCGGATGAGCTCGGTGCCGCTGGTCAAGTTGCCCCACTGGTCCGAGCCGCCGGTCTGCAGCACGCAGTCGTAGTCGCGGTTGAGCTGCAGGTAGTCCATGCCTTGCAGGATCTGGTAGCTGAATTCGGTGTAGCTGATGCCTTCGTCGGAGCTCAGGCGGGAGGCCACGGCATCCTTGCGCAGCATGGTGCCCACGCGGAAGTGCTTACCGATTTCGCGCAGGAAGTCGATGGCGCTCAGTGGGGCGGTCCAGTCCAGGTTGTTGACCATGCGGGCCGCGTTGTCACCCTCGAAGCTGAGGAAGCGGCGGACCTGTGCCTGCAGGTAGCCAACCCATTCGGCGACCGTGTCCTTGGTGTTCAAGGTGCGTTCCGCCGTCGGGCGCGGGTCGCCGATCAGGCCGGTGGAGCCGCCCACCAGGCCGAGCGGCTTGTGGCCCGCAAGCTGCAGGCGGCGCATGACCAGGAGCTGCACCAGGTTGCCCAGGTGCAGGGACGGCGCGGTCGGGTCGAAGCCACAGTAATAGGTGATCGGGTCCCCGGAGAGCAGCTTTTCCAGTTCCGCCTCATCGGTGGAAACGTGGACAAGGCCGCGCCATTTGAGCTCCTGCCAGATGTTGGCGAAGCCCGGGTCGTTGTGCTGGGACTCGAGGCTGTTTACGTGTGACACGGCTTCTAAGTTAGCAGGATTGGCGCCCTGTTCCGTTGTCCGCTCCGTTGTCCGCGCCCTAGCGTTCGATTCCGGCCGGCAGCGGCGCCGAGGTGATGAGCCGCAGTCGCTGCGTCGGGCGGGTCATCGCGACGTAGAGGTCGCCCACCTTTCCGTGCTCGTGGTTGAGCATGGCCGCCGGTTCCAGGACCACGACGCCGTCGAATTCCAGGCCCTTGGCCTCCTTCGGGCTGATCACCACGATGTCTTGTTCGTAGCTGCCGGCACCGTTTCCCACCCGGTGGCCGTAGGCCCCGCGCAGGGCTGAGGCTGCCGCGGGGAGCAGGGCGCCGTCGGCAATCACGGCGAGCAGGCCGCCGTCGAGCACGTCCAGTTCCTCAGGAAGCACCTCGATGAGGCGGGCGACAAGCCCGTCGGCAGCCACGCGGTCCACGAGCGGGTTCCAGCGGCCTTCCCGAACGGCCTTGGGGGCCGAGACAACGAGGCCGGCGCGGTTGGCCATCCGGACGGCGGCCTCGGCGATCTGCGAAGGCGTGCGGTAGTTGACCGTGAGCTCTTCCAGCTGCCAGCGGTCACCGAACGACGGCGCGAGGGCGCTGTGCCAGGAATTGGCACCTGCCGCGGCGCTCGTCTGGGCGATGTCGCCGACGATCGTGAAGGACTTCAGCGGGCAGCGGCGGACCAGGAGGCGCCACTGCATGGGCGACAGTTCCTGCGCTTCATCCACAACAATGTGCCCAAAGGCCCAGGTGCGGTCGCTGACGGCGCGTTCGGCGGCGGTGAGCCGGGTTTCGCGTTCCTGGTTCTGTTCGGCGAGTTCCTCCGCGGTCATGAGGACGTTGACCCCCATGGCTTCCATGTTCGCCAGGGTCTGCTTGGCGTTGGCGAGGTCGCGGGCACGGTCCTGCTCCTGCTGGGCCAGTCCGCGGCCGGCCGCGGCATCCAGTTCACCAAGGAGCTCGGCGGCTTCGTCGAGCAGCGGGACGTCGGCTTCGGTCCACGGGGCGCCGGCCGGCCGGAGCAGCAGGGCGCGCTGTTCCGGGGTGAGGTCCGGAGTGCACGCTTCGAGGATGGCGGGCTTGCTGAAGAGCTCGGAGATCAGCTTCTCCGGAGTCATCGGCATCCAGCACAGGTTCAGGGCGATGCGGACATCGCGGGCGGTGCGGACGTCTTCGGCCAGGTAGGCACGGTCGGCGTTGTTGCCGAGGTTCGCCGCCTCCACCATGTCCGTGAGCTGTTCGGTGAGCTCCCGGAGCAGGATCTTCACGAACGTCACCCGGGCCTCGTTATGCGGCTTGCCGGTGGCGCGGGCCCGTTCCCGGGCACGCCTGACCTGCCTGACCGTGAGCTTGAGCTTGCGGGAATCGACCTCGAGGATCCGGTCCTCGGCGGGGGTGCGCTGGCGGTTCGCGACGGCGTTCGCCACGACCGCGGCCATGTCCAGGCTGCCCTTCAGCGCGGCGACGGCGGGGTCCTCTTCGGGGACGGCGCTGATGCCGGGCATGAGCTTGCCGAGGCTGGTCATGACGACGCCGGTCTCGCCGAGGGACGGCAGCACGCGTTCGATGTAGTGCATGAAGGACGACGACGGGCCCACCAGCAGTACGCCGGCGGACTTCAGGCGGTCCCGGTGGGTGTAGAGCAGGTACGCGGCGCGGTGCAGCGCGACGGCGGTCTTGCCGGTTCCGGGACCGCCCTGCACGACCAGGGCGCCGGACATGGCGGAGCGGATGATGCGGTCCTGCTCGGCCTGGATGGTTCCGACGATGTCCGACATGCGGCCGGTGCGCTTGGAGTTCAGGGCCGCCAGCAGCGCGCCCTCCCCCTGCATGGATTCGCGGCCGTCAAGCATGGTGGTGTCCAGGACATCGTCCTCGATCGCCTTGACCTCGCGGCCCTGCAGGATCAGGTGCCTGCGGCGGCGGACGCCCTGCCGGTCGAAGGCGGTGGCCTGGTAGAAATGGCCGGCTTCGGGGGCACGCCAGTCGACCATGAGCCGCTGCAGGTCCGCCGTCGACAGGCCAATGCGTCCGATGTATTGCGCTTCGCCCGAATCGAGATCGAGGCGGCCGAACACGAGGCGTTCGTCGACGGCGTCGAGCTGGGCCAGGCGGTCCTCGTACAGTGCCGCGAAGGCGTCGCGTTCGGACACGTTCTGCATGGTGCCCACCGCGCCGGCGCGGCGGACCTGGGCGAGCTGGCTCCGTTTCTCTTCCCGCAGCTCGTCCAGCCGTGCGTAAAGCCCGGCCACGTACTCGCGTTCGTGGAGCAAATCAGCGTCGTGCATCGAAACGTTCCCCTATCGGAAATGACGGACCGTCCATTCTACAGCGCTTTTCCGCAACGCGCGTGAAACGCTCCACCTGCCGGGGTGTCATGAAAAATTCACCCTCCGATAACCCCTGGAGCATTCCCGGGAGCCGCGGCTGCTGCTTAGATGCTGCAATGCAGCACGATGTGGCTCTTGGCCGGCACGGAATCAGCCTGGTTCCGCTTGCCCCCGCGCACGCCCGCGCACTCTTCGATTTCGTCGACGCCGGCATGTGGTCCGGCATGGCGGCCAGTCAACCGCTGAGCTCCGGGGAGCTCGAGGCGCTTTTCGCTTCCCGCATCGCCGACCCCGCGGTGATCGCCTTCGCCGTGGTTGAACAACGGACGGGTGCCATGCTGGGCACCACGTCGCTCTGCGACTACGACCCGCGGCAACAGCGCCTGGAAATCGGCGGGACGTTCTACGGGCGCCCGTTCTGGGGAAGCCACGTCAACCCGGCGGCCAAGCAGTTGCTGCTGTCCTACGCCTTCGACGTCCTGGGCGTGCACCGGGTGGGGTTCCGCTGCGATGCCCGGAACACCCGCAGCGCGGCGGCGATCCGGCGGCTTGGGGCCAGCTATGAAGGCACCCTGCGCGGGCACCGTTTCGCGCCCGACGGCGGCCGCTGCGACACTGACGTGTATTCGATCCTCAGCCACGAGTGGCCGCCTCTGCGCGAAGTCCTGCTGGACCGGTTGATGCCCTTCGAGCAGCCGGCGCAGCTGCCGCCGGCCCCGGCAGCCGGTTCCTGTTTGCTCGCGGGCTAGGGGTCCTTCCGGGCTGCATTGCGCGCCTTGCGCACAGCCGCCTTGTACTTTGACACTGTCGGGTCCCCCGTGAGCCAGAAGCGCCACGGATAGTCGTGGGTTCCGCCGTCGCCGGCAACACCCACCCGCGGCCCGCTGGCAACCAGCTCCGGCGGAACCGGCGTCGCGGGCAGAAGCAGCCCGTATGGGGCCGCCAGCGCATCCTTGCCGCTGTCCGCCGTCGTCAGTCCCAGCACGGTGGCCAGGCGGGCAGGTCCGCTGGCCAGGTCCTTGTCCGAGCGGGACGCCGGGCGGCGGGACCGTGCGAGCTCCAGGCCCTCCACCACTTCCCCGGCGCGGAGCAGCAGCGCGGAGGCAACGCCGTCGGGCCCGCAGACGATGTTGGCGCAGTAATGCATGCCGTAGGTGAAATAGACGTAGAGATGCCCCGCGGGGCCGAACATCGGCGCATTCCTCGGCGTCCGGCCGCGGAATGTGTGCGAGCCGGGATCCGGGTGGTGGGAGTCGTGCGGGCCAAGGTACGCCTCGACCTCGGTCAGGCGGACCGAGACGGTGCCCTGCCCGGAGCGGTGGCTGAGCACGGCGCCGAGCATCCACGGAGCCACCTCGCGCGGGTCCGCGGACAGCAAATCCCGGATTCCGGGAGCCTCCTGCGCGCTCATGTGCCGACCCTAACAGAGCCGTTGCGGCCGTGTCCGATTTCCGCTAGCAAGCCGGGCTGCGGGCTGGCAGCATGGAGCCATGGACTTCTGGCAGCGCTACCGGGCCATCGATGCGCGGGACACCCGCTTCGATGGCCAGTTCGTCACCGCCGTGCGTTCCACGGGCATCTACTGCAGGCCTTCATGTCCGGCGCGCACACCCAAGGCCTCCAACGTGACCTTCTTCGAAACCTCGGCCGCAGCGCATGAAGCCGGTTACCGGGCGTGCAAGCGCTGCCTGCCCGAAGCCGTGCCCGGGACGCCGGCATGGAACCTGCGTTCCGACGTGGCAGGGCGGGCGATGCGGCTGATCAACGACGGCGTGGTGTCCCGGGCCGGCGTCGAGGGACTGGCCCGGCAGCTGGGCTACTCGGCCCGGCAGCTGAACAGGATCCTCAGCGAGGAGCTCGGCGCCGGGCCGCTCTCCCTGGCCCGGGCCAGCCGGGCGCAGACCGCCAGGACCCTATTGGTGTCCACGGACATGCTGCTCTCCGACGTCGCGTTCGCCGCCGGCTTCAACAGCGTCCGCCAGTTCAACGACACCATCAGTGAGGTCTTCGCGCTGACGCCAAGCGCCCTGCGCGCCGCGGCCCGCCGCACTCTTGCAAACGCGGGAACCGCACGATCCGCGCTGACCGTAAAACTGCCCTTCCGCGAACCGTTCGATCCCGGGATCTTCACGTTCCTGGCCGTCCGCGCGGTGCCGGGAATCGAGGACGCCGAAGCCGGCGACGGCGGCGTGTACAGCTATGCGCGCACGCTGCGGCTCCCGCGCTCGGCCGCGCGGTTCCGGGTGGAGTACGACGCCGGCAACCCCGGTTCCAAGGCACTGACCCTTTCCGTCAGCAGCATCGACCTGCACGACCTGCCGGTCCTGTTGAGCCGCGTGCGCCGGCTGTTCGACCTTGACGCCGATCCCCTGGCCGTAGACGAGGTGCTGGCCCGCGATCCACGGCTCGGCTCCTCGGTCCAGGAGACTCCCGGCATCCGGCTGCCGGGAGCAGTGGACCCCGGGGAACTCCTGATCCGGGCGATGATCGGCCAGCAGATCACGGTGGCGGCCGCCCGGACGGCGCTGACCGGCCTGGCTGCGGCGGGCACGGCACTTCCGGAACGAGCCGGGCCCGCTGAAGACGCCGGCCTCGACCGGCTTTTCCCGACGCCGCAGCAGATCGCCGACGCGGGCGGGGAACTGCTGCGCGGGCCGCGCCGCCGCATCGACTCTGTGCTCGCCGCGGCCCGCTCGATGGCTTCCGGGGAATTGGACTTCGGCTACGGCGACGACCGCCGGACGCTGGCCGCGAAGCTCCTGCCGCTGCCCGGCGTCGGGCCCTGGACGGTGGGCTATGTTTCGATGCGGGTGCCCGGGGAGCCGGACGTGCTGCTGGCCAATGACGCCGCAGTCCGGAACGGACTGAAGGCCCTGCCGGACGGGGCCGGGCTTCCTGCGGATTTCGGAAACGTCAGCCCCTGGCGTTCCTACGCCACCATGCACCTGTGGCGGGCGGCGGCGGCGCCGAAGGCGCCTACTTCGCCGAAGGTGCGCCGGCCGGCCATGGCAGCAGCTCCGGCAACTCCACGCCGTCGGCCGCCTCGGATGCCCGCAAGCTCGCGAGGGTAGGAGTCCGGCCGGCAAGCCAGGCCGCGATATCCGTGATCATGCCGTTGACGGCGATGGAACGCGCCCCGCTGCCGATGGTCCGTTGGGGCAACCCCAGGGGCTGCAGGACCAGCTTGATTCCTTCCGGCACGCGGGCGGCGAGGAATGCGAAGAGGTGCTCGCAGAACAGGCGGCTCCAGGTTTCGGACCCGATGCCGAGGCCGAGGTCGCCGGTGTGGATGGTGAGTTCGCGCCAGAGTGCCAGGCCGCCGTCGTACACGGTCCCGTCGCGATAGCTGATGGGCGCGGACCAGCCGCTGTCATCCAACCCGTCGAAAGCCGCCAGGACGCGGGAAATGGCTTCCGCTACGGATTTCCGGTGCTCGGCGGAACTGTGGCCGGCGGCCAGCTCTATCGCCTTGGTGCGTCCCTCGTAGCCGCCGTCGTACAGCTCGATGCGTTCGCCGCGGGCCGCGTACTCCAGCTGGCGGGCCATCGCGTTGGCGATGCCGGCCAGGTGCGCAAGCACATGCCCGCGGCTCCAGCCGGGCAGTTCGGACGGGGCGGTGACGGCGGAGTCGTCGACGGTGGCGACAACGGACGTGGCGGTGACGGCAGCTTTGTGAAGCTCTGCCAGGAGAACCTGCGGCGTGATCTCGGTCATGCGGCCATGGTATCGGAAGAGTTAAGCGCCGTTAACGCAGAACGGGCGGCACTCCACCGCAGTGGAGCGCCGCCCGTCCGGTACATCAGACCGCGTAGTCGCGGACTCCCTGGAGCTCGGCCTCGAGGGCCTGCAGCTGCCGTTCGACGGCGGCCGGTGCCGTGCCGCCCTGGGAGTTGCGGCTGTTGAGCGAACCCTCCGTCGACAGCACCGTGCGGACCTCCGGCGTCAGGTGCTCCGAGATGGCGGCGTATTCCTCGTCCGTCAGGTCCCAGAGCTCGACGTCGCGGCTTTCGGCCTGCTTGACGGCGGCACCGGAGAGCTCGTGCGCCTCCCGGAACGGCACGCCCTGGCGGACCAGCCATTCGGCGATGTCCGTGGCCAGCGCGAAGCCCTGCGGAGCCAGGGACTCCATCCGTTCGCTGTTGAACTTCAGCGTGGCGATCATGCCGGACACGGCCGGGAGCAGCAGCTCCAGGGTGTCGGCGGCGTCGAACACCGGTTCCTTGTCCTCCTGCAGGTCGCGGTTGTACGCGAGCGGCAGGCCCTTGAGCGTTGCCAGCAGGCCGGACAGGTTGCCGATGAGGCGCCCCGCCTTGCCGCGGGCGAGCTCGGCGACGTCCGGGTTCTTCTTCTGCGGCATGATCGAAGACCCCGTGGAGTACGAATCATGCAAGGTGACGAAGGAGAACTCCTTGGTGGCCCAGAGGATGACTTCCTCGGAGATCCGGGACAGGTCCACGCCGATCATGGAGCAGATCCAGGCGAACTCGGCGAAGACATCGCGGGAGGCGGTGCCGTCGATCGAATTGTGCACGGCGGAGTAGAAGCCCAGGTCCGCCGCGACGGCCTCCGGGTCCAGGCCCAGCGAGGACCCGGCCAGGGCGCCGGAGCCGTACGGCGAGACGCCGGCCCGCTTGTCCCAGTCCTGGAGGCGCTGCACATCGCGCAGCAGCGCCCAGGCGTGGGCCAGCAGGTGGTGGCTCAGCAGGACCGGCTGGGCGTGCTGCAGGTGGGTGCGGCCCGGCATGGCCACGCCGTGGTGGGCCTTGGCCTGCTCCACGAGCGCGTCCACGGTGTCCAGCACGCCGCGGGCGATCAGCCGGGCGTGGTCTCGCAGGAACATGCGGCCGAGGGTGGCCACCTGGTCGTTGCGGGACCGGCCGGCGCGCAGCTTGCCGCCGAGCTGGGTCCCGGCACGCTCGATGAGGCCGCGTTCCAGGGAGCCGTGCACGTCCTCGTCCGATTCGGCGGGCAGGTAGGCACCGCTTGCGACGTCCTCGTCCAGCTGGGTCAGGGCCGCGAGCATGCCTTCGAGTTCGGCGTCGTCCAGCAACCCGGCCTTGTGCAGCACGCGGGCGTGCGCCTTGGACCCGGCGATGTCATAGCGGGCCAGCCGCCAGTCGAAATGCGTGGACTTGCTCAACGCGGCGAGGGCATCCGCGGGGCCGCCGGCGAAGCGGCCGCCCCACAGAGCACCTTCGTTTGTAGCCGAGGTCATTACTGGCCCTGGACGCGGAGGTCGCGGCCCGAGGCCACCTTGGAGGACATGCCCCACAGCTCGATGAAGCCGCGGGCCATCGACTGGTCGAAGGTGTCGCCGGTGTCGTAGGTGGCCAGGTCGAAGTCGTACAGCGAGGTGTCCGAGCGGCGGCCGTTGACGATGGCCTGGCCACCGTGCAGCACCATGCGGATGTCGCCGGAAACGTACTTCTGGGTGTCCTCGATGAAGGCATCCAGGGAGCGCTTGAGCGGGGAGAACCACTGGCCGTCGTAGACCAGTTCGGCCCAGCGCTGGCCGACGGTGGCCTTGAAGCGGGCCTGCTCGCGCTCGATGGTGACGTCCTCGAGGTGCTTGTGGGCCGTGATCAGCGCCATGGCACCCGGGGCTTCGTAGATTTCGCGGGACTTGATGCCCACCAGGCGGTCCTCGACGACGTCGATGCGGCCCACGCCTTGCGCGCCGGCACGGCGGTTCAGTTCCTGGATGACCTGCAGCGGGGTGTGCTTGACGCCATCGATGGCCACCGGGATGCCGGCTTCGAAGGAAATGGTGACCTCATCCGGGGCCGGCGGGAATTCCGGCGTCGCGGTGTAGTCGTAGATGTCCTTGGTGGGGGCGTTCCAGATGTCCTCGAGGTAGCCGGTTTCGACGGCGCGGCCCCAGACGTTCTGGTCGATCGAGTACGGGTTCTTCTTGGTGGTCTCGATCGGCAGGCCCTTTTCCTCGGCGAAGGCGATGGCCTTGTCGCGGGTGAGGGCGAGGTCGCGGACCGGGGCGATGCACTTCAGGTCCGGGCCGAGGGTCTGGATGCCGACCTCGAAGCGGACCTGGTCGTTGCCCTTGCCGGTGCAGCCGTGGGCAACGGTGGTGGCACCGAATTCGCGGGCGGCCTTGACCAGGTGCTTGACGATGACCGGGCGGGAGATCGCGGAAACCAGCGGGTAATGACCCTGGTAGAGTGCGTTGGCCTTCAGCGTGGGCATGGCGTATTCGTTGGCGAACTCGTCGCGGGCGTCGGCCACGTAGGCTTCGACGGCGCCGCAGCCGAGGGCACGCTGGCGGATGGTCTCCAGGGACTCGCCGCCCTGTCCGACGTCGACGGCGACGGCGATGACCTCGGCACCGGTGGCTTCACCGATCCAGCCGATGGCTACGGACGTATCGAGGCCACCGGAGTAGGCCAGAACAATGCGCTCAGTCACGAGAGTGCTCCTTTGGGACAGATCATGTTGATTGTGAATGACTATACAGTGTTATGCGTATTTATACATATCGCGCCAACTGACTCGCAGATGTGGCCGTTTTGGGGGCCCAAAACGGCCTTGACTGCGAGCTAGTTGGGGTTCGACTCCGCCATCGCGAGGAACCGGGCCGCCAGTTCCTCCCCGCCATGGGGATCACGTGCCACCAGCAGCACGGTATCGTCCCCGGCAATTGTGCCCAGAATCGAGGGCATCACGGAATGGTCGATGGCCAAGGCCAGGAAATTGGCCGCGCCGGGCGGAGTCCTGAGGACCACCAGGTTCGCGGAGGCCTCGGCAGTGACCAGCAGTTCGCCGCAAAGCTTTTCCAACCGGGCGTCCAGGATTTCCTGGCCGACGCCGCTGGTGGCCGCCCGGTCCCCGCCCTCGCCGGGCACGGCATAGACCAGCACGCCCTCGCTGCCGCGCACACGCACGGCACCGATTTCCACGAGGTCCCGCGACAGGGTCGCCTGGGTGACCTGCACGCCGTCGTCCGCCAGACGGGCGGCAAGCTCGGCCTGCGAGCGGACGCGCTCACCGCGCAGGATCGCGGTGATCCGCGCCTGCCGGGCGGTCTTGGTGGCCGGGCTGCTGCCCGGCGTCGGCGGCTGTGCGGTCACTAGAACGTGCTCTCGCCGGTTCCTTCGACGGGAGCAAGGCCGTCGACAAAGGCAAGTCCCGAGCGGTGCATCAGCCAGGCCATGAGCGCCTTCTGGGCGTGCAGGCGGTTTTCGGCCTCGTCCCAGACAATCGACTGCGGCCCGTCGATGACGCCCGCGGAGATTTCGTAGCCGCGGTAGGCCGGCAGGCAGTGCAGCACGACGGCGTCCGGCGCCGCCTGCGCCATGGCCGCCTCGTCCACCGAGTAGTCGCGGAAGAGCTGCATCCGGGCTTCCTTTTCGGCTTCCTGGCCCATGGATACCCAGGTGTCGGTGGCGACGACGTCGGCTCCCTTGAGAGCTTCCGCGGCGTCGGTGGTGATGAGCACCGAGCCGCCGGTTTCCGCGGCACGGGCCTCGGCCGCGGTCACGATGTCCGCAGCGGGCAGGTAGCCGTCAGGGCCGCTGATCCGCACGTGCATACCCGCGGTGACGCCGGCCAGCAGGTAGGAGTTGGCCATGTTGTTGGCGGCATCGCCCAGGTACGCCATGGTGAGGCCCTTGAGTTCGCCCTTGTGTTCCTTGACCGTGAGGAGGTCGGCCAGCAGCTGGCAGGGGTGGTAGTCGTCGCACAGGGCGTTGATGACCGGCACCTTGGAATTTTCGGCCATGGCCACCAGGCCGGCGTGGGCGCCCGTGCGCCAGACGATGGTGGAGACCATGCGTTCGAGGACCTTGGCGGTGTCCTCGACGGACTCCTTGTGGCCGATCTGCGCCTCGCCCGGGTTGATGATGAGGGCGGTGCCGCCCATGTCCGCCACGCCGGTGGCGAAGGAAACGCGGGTGCGGGTGGAGGTCTTGTCGAAGATCACGGCGACCGTCTTGCGGCCGCTGCCTTCGGCGGCGTAGGGCTGCACGCTGTACGGGGCGGCCTTCATGCGAACGGCGAGTTCCAGCACCTCGGCCTGTTCGGCCGGGGTGAGGTCCGTGTCCTTGAGGAAGTGGCGGGTCATTTGGCGTCCTTGGCGGTCTGGGAAGCAGCGGTCTGGAGAAGTTCGGGCAGGGCAGCCAGGAAACGACTGGCCTGTTCGGTGCTCAAGATGAGCGGCGGTGCCAGGCGGATCGTGCGCGGGCCGGGGCTGTTGACGATGAATCCGGCGTCGAGCCCGGCCTGCACAACGGCGGGTGCGACGTCGGCGTCCAGGTCGAAGCCGATCAGGAGGCCTTCGCCGCGGACTTCCGTGACGCCGTCGACGGCGTCCAGGCCTTCCCGCAGGAGGGCACCCACGGTGCGTACGTTCTCCAGTACGCCCTGGTTTTCGATCGCGTGCAGGGTGGCGAGAGCGGCAGCGGTGGCCACCGGGTTGCCGCCGAAGGTGGTGCCGTGCTGGCCGGGGGACAGCAGCGACGACGCCGCCTCGCCGAAGGTGATGAGTGCACCGACCGGGAAGCCCCCGCCCAGGCCCTTGGCCAGGGTGATGGCGTCCGGGACGATTCCGGCGTCCTCGCTGGCGAGCCACTTGCCGGTGCGGCCGATGCCGGTCTGCACTTCGTCCAGGATGAGCAGCGCTCCCGCAGCCGTGCAGGCTTCCCGCGCGGCCTGCAGGTATTCGGTGCCGAGCGGGCGGACGCCGGCCTCGCCCTGGATGGGTTCCAGGAACACTGCGGCGGTGGTGTCGTCGACGGCGGCACGCAGGGCCTCGATGTCGCCGAACGGGATGTGGACCACGCCGCCGGGCAGCGGTTCGAACGGGGTCCGGTAGGATTCCTTGGCGGTCAGCGCCAGGGCGCCCATGGTGCGGCCGTGGAAGGCACCCTCGAGGGCGACGATCTTTGTCCGCTTGCCGGACGGTCCGTCGCTGTTGCGGCGGGCCAGCTTGAAGGCCGCTTCATTGGCTTCGGTGCCGGAGTTGGCGAAGAAAACCTTCGACCCGGCCGGAGCCTTGGCCAAGGCGAGGAGCTTCTCGGCGAGCGCGATCTGGGTGGGGCTGGTGAAGAAGTTGGAGACGTGGCCCAGGGTGGCCAGCTGGCTCGCGATCACGGAGGTGACGAAGGGGTGCGCGTGGCCCAGGGCGTTGACGGCGATGCCGCCCAGCAAGTCCAGGTATTCCTTGCCGTCGGCATCCCACACAAGGCACCCGGCACCGCGCACGAGCACCCTTTGCGGCGTGCCGAAGACGCCCATGAGGGATGAGGAGTAACGGGCCAGCCACTCGGATCCCGCGTGGCTTTCGACCAGTTCCGTCACGGACGACTTTTCAATGGTGTTCATGCGTTCACTTCCTCGTCGGGGACGACCTGGGTTCCGATGCCCGCGGTCGTGAAGGTTTCCAGCAGCATGGAGTGCGGCAGCCGCCCGTCCACGATGTGAGCCTGTACCACGCCTTCGTCGATCGCTTTGAGGCAGGCAGCCATCTTCGGGATCATGCCGGACTCCAGCCGCGGCAGCATTTCCCGCAGTTCGGAGGCGGTCAGCGAGGAAATCAGCGAAGACTTGTCCGGCCAGTTGGCGTAGAGGCCTTCGACGTCGGTCAGGATCACCAGTTTGGAGGCACCCAGGGCGGAGGCGACGGCGGCCGCGGCGGTGTCCGCGTTCACGTTCAGCACCTGCCCGGTGGTCTGCCAGGAACCCGCTCCGGAGAGCGCGCCCTCGCCGTCGTCGGTGATTTCCGGGGCGACCGTGGAGATCACGGGGATCCGGCCGGCATCGAGGATGTCCCGGATGCCCGTGGGGTCGACGCCCACCACCTCGCCCACCAGGCCGAGGTCCACCTCCTCGCCGTCCACCACTGTCCCGGTGCGTACGGCGCGCAGCAGCCCGCCGTCTTCACCGGACATGCCGACGGCGTACGGGCCGTGCGAGTTGATCAGGCCCACCAGTTCGCGGCCCACCTGGCCGGTGAGGACCATGCGGACCACATCCATGGCCTCGGGCGTGGTGACGCGCAGCCCGCCCTTGAACTCGGATTCGATGCCGAGCCGGCCCAGCATGGAGTTGATCTGCGGGCCGCCGCCGTGCACCACCACGGGGTGGATGCCCACGTGGTGCAGGAACACGATGTCCTCGGCGAAGGCGCGGCGCAGCTCATCGTTGACCATGGCGTTGCCGCCGTACTTGATGACCATGGTGGTTCCGGCGAAGCGCTGGATCCAGGGCAGGGCCTCGATCAGGGTTGCCGCCTTGTCCTGGGCGGCGGCCATGGAGGTGGTCTCGCGGGTGTGGGCCGTCATCGTCATCCCTAGCTCGAGTACGCGCTGTTCTCGTGCACGTACTCGTGCGTGAGGTCGTTGGTCCAGATAGTGGCCTCCGCGTCGCCTGCCTGCAGATCGATCTCCACGCGCACTTCGCGAGGTTCGAGGTCCACGAGGTTGCGGTCCTCGCCGATGCCGCCGTTGCGGCAGATCTGCACGCCGTTGATGGCCACGTTGAGCTGGTCCGCCTCGAACACGGCGTCAGTGGTGCCGACCGCGGAGAGGACACGGCCCCAGTTAGGGTCCTTGCCGAAGATCGCGGTCTTGAAGAGGTTGGAACGGGCCACGGCGCGGCTGACCACTTCGGCGTCGCGTTCGCTGGCGGCGTTGAAGGTGCGGATGGCGATGTCGTGGCTGGCGCCCTCGGCGTCGCCGATCAGCATGCGGGCCAGTTCCGCGCTCACCTGGGTGAGGCCGGCGCCCAGCTGCTCGGCGGAGGGAACGGCGTCGGAGGCGCCCGAGGCGAGCAGCACCACGGTGTCGTTGGTGGACATGCAGCCGTCCGAGTCCGCACGGTCGAAGGTGACGCGCGTGGCGTCGCGCAGGACGACGTCGAGCAGTTCCGCGGGGACCTGCGCGTCGGTGGTGAGCACCACGAGCATGGTGGCCAGGCCGGGGGCCAGCATGCCGGCGCCCTTGGCGATGCCGCCGATGGTGAATTCGCGGCCTTCGGAATCGGTGCCGGTGAACACTGCCTCCTTGGAAACGGTGTCCGTGGTCATGATCGCCGTGGCAGCGGCAGTTCCGCCGTCTTCGGACAGTTCCGCGGCGGCGGCTTCGACGCCGGGCAGGAGCTTATCCATGGGCAGCTGTTCGCCGATGAGGCCGGTGGAACAGACCACGACGTCGGAGGCGGAGATGCCGAGCAGTCCGGCGACCTTCTCCGCGGTGGCGTGGGTGTTCTGGAACCCCTGGGGGCCGGTGCAGGCGTTGGCCCCGCCGGAGTTCAGGACGACGGCGTCGACCCGCCCGTCGGAGACGACCTGGCGGGACCAGTGCACGGGGGCGGCTGCCACGCGGTTGGAGGTGAAGACGGCGGCGGCGGCCTTGAGCGGGCCGTCGTTGACCACGAGGGCCAGGTCCGGGTTGCCGGAGGCCTTGATTCCGGCTTTCACGCCGGCGGCGCGGAATCCCTTGGGTGCGGTGATCGTCACGGTGCGACTCCTTGCAGGTTGAGGCCGGCGTTTTCGTCCAGGCCGAGGGCGATGTTCATGGACTGCACGGCACCGCCGGCGGTTCCCTTGGTGAGGTTGTCGATGGCGCTCGTGACGATCACGCGGCCTGTGTGGCTGTCGAAGGCCAGCTGCATGACGGCGTGGTTGGAGCCCTGCACCGACTTGGTGGCGGGCCACTGGCCTTCCGGCAGCAGGTGGACGAATGGCTCGTCGTCGTAGGCTTCGGTCCACGCCTGGCGGAGCTCGGCGGCGGTGACGCCGGAGGGGACCTTCGCGGTGGCTGTGGTGAGGATGCCGCGGCTCATCGGGGCGAGGGTAGGCGTGAAGGACACCGTGACCTGCTCGCCCGCCGCGTTGGACAGGCCCTGTTCGATTTCGGGGGTGTGGCGGTGCCCGCCGCCCACGCCGTAGGGGCTCATGGAACCCATCACTTCGGAGCCGATGAGGTTGACCTTGGCGGCCTTGCCGGCGCCGGAGGTGCCGGAGGCCGAGACGATCACGACGTCGTCGGGCAGCAGGAGCTTGTTGGCGAAACCGGGCGTGAGGGCCAGCAGGGCCGAGGTCGGGTAGCAGCCGGGGACGGCGATGCGCTTGGCGCCCTTGAGCTTCTCGCGCTGGCCGGGCAGTTCAGGGAGGCCGTACGGCCAGGTGCCGGCATGGGCCGAGCCGTAGAACTTTTCCCAGGCGGCGGGGTCCTCGAGGCGGTGGTCGGCACCGGCGTCGATCACCACGGTGCCTTCGGGCAGCTGGGCCGCGATCTCCGCGGACGCGCCGTGCGGCAGTGCCAGGAACACGACGTCATGGCCGGAGAGGTTTTCCACCGAGGTGTCTTCGAGAATCCGGCTGGCCAAACCGTGGAGATGCGGCTGCAACTCCCCTAGTCTGGAACCGGCGTTGCTGTGCGCCGTGATGGCGCCAATGGTGACGTTGGGGTGGCCCGCCAGGATGCGCAGCACTTCCCCGCCGGCGTAACCGCTGGCCCCGGAAACGGCAACAGAAATAGTCATGGCAACACTGTACAGCAAAACTATGCATGGTTGCCGATATTTATGCATGCCTGATTTCGCCCGGATTCCGCCCGGACTCTCCCGCTGCATGCCGGGGCGGGGCCTTGCATGCGGAGCGTATGCTGAGTAAAGGGTGATCCAGACCGTGCAGTCCGAACGTCGGGTGCAGCGTTGCCCGTTAGCGATACGGGGCACAAGCACATATGTCACCCACATCCACCGCTGAGCGCCCGAAAACACGCGCCATCCAGCCCAACCCCATGGTCCGCAGCTATTCCGAGCTGCTCAAGAGCGTCCGCGCCGCAGGCCTCCTGGAACGCCGCCGCGGTTTCTACATCTGGGTCTTCGCAGCACTCATGGCCCTGATGGCCGCCACTTGGCTGGGATTCGCCCTCATCGGCGATTCCTGGTATCAGCTGCTCATCGCGGCCGGAGTCGGCGTCTTCTGCACCCAGTTGAGCTTCCTGGCGCACGAGGCCGGCCACAAGCAGATCTTCACTTCCCGCCGGGCCAACGACTGGTCGGCAAGGCTCCTGGCCACCGGGATCGCCGGGATCAGCTATTCCTGGTGGGAACAGAAACACGGTGCCCATCACAACCACCCGAATGTCATCTCCAAGGATCCGGACATCAAGAACAATGCCCTGGTGTTCCATCCTGAAGCCGCTGCCGCCAGGAGGGGCCTCCCGGCCTTTCTGACCCGCAAACAGGGCTGGTTCTTTTTCCCCTTGCTCGGCCTGCTGGGGATCAGCCTGCAGTTCGACTCGCTGCGCTTCGTCCTTGGCCGCGGCAGCGTCCGCCACCGCTGGGTGGAAACACCTATCCTGCTGGCCCGCCTGCTTGCCCTTCCCGTGCTGGCCTTCACCTTCCTTCCGCTGGGGATGGCCCTGGCATTCCTGGCCGTACAGATCGTGGTTTACGGGTTTTACATGGGCGCCTCTTTCGCCCCGAACCACAAAGGCATGCCCGTACTGCCTGCGGACAGCCGGGTGGACTTCCTGAGCCGGCAGGTCCTGACCTCCCGGAACATCTCCGGCGGCCCGTTCATGGACTTCCTGCTCGGCGGACTCAACCGCCAAGTGGAACACCACCTCTTCCCGGACATGGCGCGCCCGCAACTCCACCGGGCCACGGCAATCGTGCGCAGCTTCTGCGCCACCCACTCGATTCCCTACACCGAGACCACCCTCATGCAGTCGTACGGAATCGTGGTCCGCTACCTCAACGAAGTAGGCCTTTCGGCAGGGCGCGGCTTCGACTGCCCCGTCGCTTCCGTGCACGGGCGCCGCTGATCGGAGGGTCGCCCGAGTTGCTTCCTTGCCGCCCGGTCAGACGGCCCTGCCGTGACTTCCCAGACTCCCTCCCTAGGATGGGTTAGGTGGACCGGGCGCGGAAAGACCTGCCCGGAGCAAAGGAGAGCCATGACGCACGCCATCATTGCCCGGCAACCCGGAGGACCCGAAGTACTGGAATACCGTGAGGCGGAGGTTCCCGTTCCCGCAGCCGGACAGCTTCTGATCAAGGTGGCCGCCACGGGCGTCAACTTCATCGAAACGTACCAGCGCAGCGGCATGTACAAGGTGGCTTTCCCCTTCGTCCCCGGCGCGGAATGCTCCGGCACGGTCGAGGCGGTGGGCGACGGCGTCGAACTCTTCAGCGTCGGCGACCGGGTGGCCACGGCGGAAGGTGCCCGCAGCTATGCCGGATACACCATCATCGATGAGCAGAAGGCCCTGCCGGTTCCGGACGGCGTCGACGATTTCACTGCGGCCGCCCTGCCGCTGCAGGGCATGACCGCCCACTACCTGATGAACTCCTCCTTCCGGGTGGAGCCGGGCCAGACGGTGCTCGCCCACGCAGGCGCCGGCGGCGTGGGCCTTATCCTGACCCAGCTGCTGAAGGCGCGCGGTGCCCGGGTCATCACCACGGTGTCCACCGACGAAAAGGAAGCGCTGTCCCGCGAGGCAGGCGCCGACGTCGTGCTCCGCTACGACCGCTTCGCCCAAAAGGTCCGCGAGCTGACCGACGGCGAAGGCGTGCACGCCGTGTTCGACGGCGTCGGCAAGGACACGTTCGACGCCTCGCTGGAGAGCCTGCGCGTCCGCGGGTCGATGGTCCTTTACGGCGCCGCGTCCGGTCCCGTTCCGCCGGTGGACCCGCAGCGGCTGAACGCCGGCGGCTCGCTCAGCCTCACCCGCCCCACCCTGGGCCATTTCCTGCAGAACGCGCAGGAACGCCACTGGCGCTCGGCCGAAATCTTCGACGCCGCCGCCAAGGGCGCGCTCAAAGTCCGGATCGGCGCCCGCTATCCGCTGCCTGAGGCCGCCCAGGCGCACCGCGACCTCGAAGCCCGCAAGACCACCGGCAAGGTGCTGCTGGTTCCCTAGTCGGGCCGCCGTACCGCAGTGTGACGACACGGTTACACCGAAGCACTTTGTGACACCATTTGTTCACCTTGATCGGCAAGGATCTTGCGGTGACACAGGAGCAATACATCGAGACCCCGGACCCGGGCATCACAGGCGGCGCCTACCTGCCGCAGTTTCCCGGTGCTGCCGCGGCACCGCCGCAACGCACTCTGGTGGACATCCTTGAAGACACTGCGCAGCGTTTCCCCGAGGCCTCGGCGCTGGATGACGGCAAGTCGCTGAGCTACACGGAACTCCTCGCGGTGGTCCGCTCCTTCGCACAAACCCTCCACCGCCACGGCCTTGGCCCCGGTGACAAGATCGGCGTCCGGATCCCTTCGGGCAGCAACGATCTCTACGTGGCGATCCTCGGCATCCTGCTCGCGGGAGCCGCCTACGTCCCGGTGGACGCAGACGACCCCGAGGAGCGCGCCCGCCTGGTCTTCGGCGAGGCCCGGGTGGCGGGCATCGTGACGGCAGGCCTGGCCGTTCAGGTCCGCGGCGAGCGCCCGGCCCCTTTCCCGGCGCCGCGCAGGCCCGGCCTTGATGACGACTCCTGGGTCATTTTCACCTCAGGTTCCACCGGCACGCCCAAGGGCGTGGCCGTGCAGCACCGTTCCTCCGCGGCCTTCGTGGACGCCGAAGCGCGGCTTTTCCTGCAGGAGGACCCGATCGGGCCGCAGGACCGCGTGCTCGCGGGACTGTCCGTGGCCTTTGACGCCTCCTGCGAGGAAATGTGGCTGGCCTGGCGGCACGGAGCCTGCCTGGTCCCGGCGCCCCGCGCCCTCGTCCGTTCCGGCATGGACCTCGGCCCCTGGCTGATCAACCACGGCATCTCCGTGGTCTCCACCGTGCCCACCCTCGCCGCGCTCTGGCCCGCCGAAGCCTTGGAGAATGTCCGTCTCCTGATCTTCGGCGGTGAAGCATGCCCGCCGGAACTCGCCGAACGCCTGGCCGTGGACGGCCGCGAGGTCTGGAACACCTACGGACCCACCGAAGCGACGGTGGTTGCCTGCGCCGCTCCCCTCGGCGGACCCGGCCCCGTGCGGATCGGGCTGCCGCTGGACGGCTGGGACCTCGCCGTCGTCGACCCTTCCGGCATTCCGGTGCCCGAGGGCGAAACCGGCGAACTGATCATTGGCGGCGTCGGGCTGGCCCGCTACCTGGACCCGGCCAAGGACGCCGAGAAGTACGCGCCGATGCCGACCCTGGGCTGGAACCGCGCCTACCGTTCGGGCGACCTGGTGCGCTACGAACGCGAGGGCCTGATCTTCCAGGGCCGCGCCGACGAGCAGGTGAAACTGGGCGGACGCCGGATCGAACTCGGCGAGGTCGATGCCGCCCTGCAGGCGCTGCCGGGCATTGCCGGGGCAGCCGCCGCAGTGCGGACGACGGCGGCCGGGAACCAGATCCTGGTGGGGTACCTCGCGCCCGTGGAGGCAGCGGAGCCGGACCTCGCGCTGGCCCGCACCCTGCTGATGGAAAGCCTTCCCGCCGCCCTGGTTCCGCTGCTGGCGGTGGTGGATTCCCTTCCAACGAAGACCAGCGGCAAAGTTGACCGGCTTGCCCTCCCCTGGCCCCTTCCCGGCGCCTCGGCCGCGGACGCTGAAAAAGCACCGCTGAACCTTCCCGAAGATGCCGCCTGGATCGCGGAGCAGTGGGAGTCCGTCCTGGGCTCCCCCGTGACGTCGCTCGACGCCGACTTCTTCGCCTACGGCGGCGGCTCCCTGGCCGCGGCCCAGCTCGTCTCGGCCCTGCGCGTCCGCTACCCCACCATCACGGTGGCCGAAATCTATGCGACGCCGCGTGTCGGCGCCCTCGTCGAAGTGGCCCGGCAGTCGCTGCCCGACGGCGGCATGCCGGCTCCCGCCGTCGAGCGCCCCGTGCGTCCCACCGCGCTGAAATCGCAGCTGTTCCAGACGCTGATGGGCATCGTGCTCCACATCCTCACCGGCATGCGCTGGCTGACGTACCTGATGGCCGCGAACCGGCTGCTGGCCGACCTGGCCGGCTTCTCGGCGGCGCCCGTGGTGTCCTGGTGGTGGATCCTCGCATCCTGGCTGGTGTTCGTCAGCCCGCTCGGACGCATGGCGATCGCCGTGGTAGCGGCCCGGTTCCTGCTGAGGGGGGTCCGGCCAGGCAGCTACCCGCGCGCAGGGAAGGTGCACCTGCGGCTGTGGCTGGCCGAACAGGTCCAGGACCTGGCCGGAGCCATCAGCCTGGCGAGCGCTCCCTGGGTGCCCTACTACGCCCGGGCCCTCGGCGCGAAGATCGGGAACAACGTGCACCTGCACTCCCTGCCTCCCGTCACCGGCATGCTGACTTTGGGCAGTGGCAGCAACATCGAGCCCGAGGTGGACCTGTCCGGGTGGTGGGTTGACGGCGATTCGGTGCACATCGGCGAAATCCGTGTCGGAGCCGGCGCCACGGTGGGGGCCCGTAGCACCCTGATGCCCGGCACGAGCATCGGAGCCGGCGCCAGGGTGGAGGCCGGGTCCGCGGTGCTCGGCAAGGTGAAGGCCGGCCATCTGGTGGCCGGCTCCCCCGCCGAACGCCGCGGCAAGGCGAAGTACGACTGGCCCGAGGTCCCCGCTTCTTCCGGCTGGACCCACCGGCTCTGGTTCGCCGCGTTTGCGGGGGCCTCCGCGCTGCTTGCCCTGATCCCCTATGCCTCGGCGTTGGTTGGCGCCCTGGTGTTGCTGGCCTTCGTCCGCGGCAAGCCGTCCCTGCAGTCGGCCCTTCCCGAGGTGCTGCTTTCGGTGCCGTTCGCCGCCCTGGCCTGGTTCCTCTGCAACCTTCTGCTGGTCCTCGCCGTGACGCGGCTGCTCGGCCTTGGCCTCAAGGAGGGGTACTACAGGGTCAACAGCCGGGCCGGCTGGCAGGTCTGGGCCACTGAACGTGTGCTGGACCTGGCCAGGGACCTGCTGTTCCCGATCTATGCCAGCCTGTTCACCCCGTTGTGGCTGCGCCTGCTTGGGGCCACCGTGGGCAAGAACGTCGAGGCGTCCACCGTGCTGCTGCTGCCGAGGATGACGACGATCGGCGACGGCGCGTTCCTGGCCGACGACACAATGGTGGCCTCCTACGAACTGGGCGGCGGCTGGATCAAGATCGGCCCGGCCAAGATCGGCAAACGATCCTTCCTCGGAAACTCCGGAATGACGGCCGCCGGCCGCAGCGTGCCCAAGAACTCCCTGGTGGCCGTGCTGTCCGCCACCCCGGCGAAGGCGAAGTCCGGCACCTCGTGGCTGGGAAGTCCGCCGGTCCGGCTGCGGCGCACGGTGGTAGACGCCGACAAGAGCCTCACCTTCAACCCTTCGGCCGCCCTGAAGACCCGGCGCGGGCTGTGGGAACTCTGCCGCCTGCTGCCGGTCATGCTGACGGCGGGGATCGCCGTCGTGATCATGCTGGCGTTCGACTGGATCGCCTCCGGCACGTCCTACTGGGTTGCCGCCCTGCTGGGCGGAGTTGTGATGCTGCTCGCCGGTGCAGTGGCCGCGCTCAGCTCCGTCGCGGCGAAATGGCTGCTGGTGGGCCGGATCACGGCCGGCGAGCATCCCCTCTGGAGTGCGTTCATCTGGCGCAACGAGGTGGTGGACACTTTCATCGAAATGGTCAGTGCACCGTGGTTCGCCCGTGCCGCCGCAGGGACGCCCGCCCTGGTGTGGTGGCTGCGCGGCCTCGGCGCGAAGATCGGGCGCGGCACCTGGTGCGAAAGCTACTGGCTTCCCGAGGCCGACCTGGTAAGCCTCGGCAGGAGCTCCACGGTGAACCGGGGCTGCGTGGTGCAGACCCACCTGTTCCACGACCGCATCATGGCGATCGACACGGTCGTCCTCGACGACGGCGCCACCATGGGACCGCACGGCGTCATCCTCCCCCAGGCCAGCATCGGCAGCGGCGGAACCGTGGGGCCGGCGTCGTTGGTGATGCGCGGCGAGGCCGTCCCGGCGGGGACTTACTGGATGGGCAACCCCGTCAGCCCCTGGGCCGGACCAAACGATGGGCTGTGAACACAGTGCGTGAACAGTTCCCAATGATCCCGGTGCCGTAACGTAGATTGGCAGGAAGCCGCCCCGGCGGCACGTCAGTGAGACCGGCACGGCAGTGAGACCGGCACAGCAACGAGACCGGCACAGCAGCGAACCCCGGAGGCAGGCAGAACACGATGAGTCGCAGCGAGACAGTCCCCGGCCCGGACGCAGCGACGGACCGCTACACCCTGCAGCACGGAAGCCTGGCTTTCCGGGTGGAACGCTACGAACTCGACCTGGAGTGCGCCCTGGGCAGCAACCGGCTCAGCGGGAGGGCCGTGCTGCGTTGCGTTGCCCTGGCGGAGACGCAGCAGATCATGCTGGACCTGGTGGGGCTCAGGGCCTCGAAGGTGCTGGTGGACGGGAAGAAGGTGCCCAGGTTCGGCGCCCGGGGCGAGCACCTGGTCATCACGGCCAAGGAGCGCCTGAGCCCCGGCCAGTCCTTCACCGTGGAGGTGCGCTACGAGGGCAATCCGCAGCCCCGGCGCGGGCTCTGGGGCGAGGTCGGCTGGGAGGAACTGGAAGACGGCGTCCTGGTCGCCGGGCAGCCTAACGGCGCCGCGTCCTGGTTCCCGTGCAACGACCACCCGCGGCACAAGTCGAGCTACCTGATCAGCGTGACCACGGATGCCAACTACCGTGCCATCTGCAACGGGCGGCTTATCTCGCACAGCCGCAAGTCCAGCCGCGAAACCTGGGTGTACGAACAACTCGAGCCGATGCCGAGCTACCTGGCCACGGTGCAGATCGGACGCTATGAGTTGCTGCCCCTCACTCCGGACTCCGGACACCCGCACCACGCCGACGCGCCCCGGCCCGCCGCAGTGCCGCAGTACGTCGCTGCCACCCGGGCCATGGCCGCCGACGCCCGGGAGGGCCTGGCCCGGCAGCCGGACATGATGCGCACTTTCGTGGATTGTTTCGGCCCTTACCCGTTCCAGGAGTACACGGCGGTGGCCACCGAGGACCATCTCGAAATCCCGCTGGAGGCCCAGACGCTCTCGATCTTCGGCCGCAACCACCTGGGCCAGGACTGGGAGTCGCAGCGGTTGATCGCCCATGAGCTCTCCCACCAGTGGTTCGGGAACTCATTGACCGTGTCCTCCTGGAAAGACATCTGGCTGCACGAGGGTTTCGCCTGCTACGCGGAATGGATCTGGTCCGAGGAGTCCAGGGTGATGCCCCTGGCCGCGCGGGCGGCGGCGGCGTGGCGGAAGCTCGCCCTCGAACCCCAGGATCTGCTGGTGGGCGACCCCGGTCCCAGGCTCATGTTCGATGACCGCGTCTACAAGCGCGGCGCCCTGGCCCTGCACGCGGTGCGGACCGCCTGCGGGGACGAAGCGTTCTTCGGCTTGCTCCGGCGGTGGACCGCGGCCTTCAAGCACGGCTCGGTGTCCACCGCGGATTTCGTGGCCACTGCAGACAGCTGCGTGCCCGGTTTGGACTGCGCTTCCGTGCTGGAGCCGTGGCTCTACCGCAAAGCCCTGCCGCTGCTTCCCTGAATGGCTCCCTGAACGCCGCTAGGCGAAGGCGACGGCGGCAACCAGGTTTGCGGGCACCGGCGCCGCCAGTTCGATGCATGGGTCCGTTCCGTCCAGCGCGAGGTCCGCCAGGCCGGGCAGTTCCAGGGCGTCCAAGCCGGCAGGATCCCGCCGCAGGCCCTCGCCGCTGCGCTTCAACCAGGCTTCCTTGCGTGCCCACAGCCGCGCCCGTCCCCGGTTGCGGTCCTGCTCAGGCAGCCCCTGCACCCAGCTTCGTTCCGGGCTCCCCAGTGCCACTGCGTCGAATCCACCGAACGCAACCTTGGTGAAGTCTTCCAGGTCCACCCCCAGCCGCACGCCCGGTTCCGGATGCACGACGCCGGCCAGCAGCACCCTGCCCGCCGCCCGGGAGGCGCTGAGCAGCAGCGGTGCGGGGCCGCCGTCGAGCGTGAAGGCCGGGCGGCCGTGGCCGGCATCCGGTCCGCACAGCGGACAGTCATACCGCGGTTCCAGCCGGGCGGGGTCCACCTCGAGGAGCCCGGCGGCGAAGACCAGCAGGGCGGCGCGCCCGGCCAGGAACTCCGCCCTGTCCGGCTCATGCGCGAAGGCGGCGGCCCGCTCCCCGGCGGCTCCGCGCAGCACCGAAGCCATGACGGCGGAAGGCGCCGCCACGGCGTCGAGCACCTCCAGCCGCAGGTTCAGCCTGTCCATGTCCATCCCGTCACGCAAAAGCCCCTTGGACCGTCCGGTTCAAGGGGCTTTTGCCATTGGTTTCGCGGCGTCAGGTCAGCGCTGCACTGCGCCGAAGCGCTCCGCGGCGACGGCGACGGCGGCCTCGCGGGCTTCCGATGCTTCGTCGGCGGTGAGCGTGCGGTCCGTCGCCCGGAAACGCAGCCCGAAGGCGAGGGACTTCTTGCCGTCCTCGATGCCCTTGCCCACGTAAACGTCGAACAGTGCCACGTCTTCGAGCAATTCACCAGCGCCCTCGCGGAGGGCAGCCAGGACAGCATCGGCCGGCACATCCTGCGGAACCACCAGGGCAACGTCCTGGGTGGCTACGGGGAAGCCGGAGATGTGCTTGGCGACGATGACGTCCGCTGCGGCCTCGAAGATCGCGTCCGCGTCCAGTTCCATGGCCACCGAACGGGCAGGCATGTCGTGGGCGGCCAGCAGCTTCGGGTGGAGTTCACCGGCGTAGCCGACCACTTCACCCGAGCGCAGCGCCAGCTGGGCGGCGCGGCCGGGGTGGAAGGCCTGGTGGCTCCCCTGGCTGACCACGAGTTCGACGCCGAGCACGTCGCCCACCAAGCGGGCGGCGTCAAGCGCGTCCGCCCAGTCCCACGGGCGCGGAGCGTGGCCGGCGGCCGCGGGCGAGTCGTGGCCGCACATCAGGGCGGCGATGTGCAGCGGCTGGTGCGGGACGCCGTCGAACAGTCCATCCAGGACCTCCGGAGCCGGCCGGACGCCAAGCGGCGGAATGGACTCCGTGCCGAGCTTCCCGTCAGGCAGGAACACCAGTCCGGACTCGTACAGGGCGAGGTCGCGGAAGCCGCGCGAGAGGTTGCGGCGGGCCGCTTCGATCAGCCCGGGCAGCACCGAGGTGCGCAGGTAGCCCTGTTCTTCGCTGATCGGGTTGGCCAGCTTGAGGGCCTCACGGCCCGCACCTTCCTCGGCGACGCCGAAGGTGTCATTGGCGGCCTTGGAGACGAACGGGTAGGACAGCACCTCGGTGAGGCCGGCGTCAGCCAGGGCCTGGACCACGCGGCGCTTCTGCTGCTGCGCACGGGTCAGCCCGCGGCCGGGAGGAGCCACCGGCAGGGTGGCCGGAATGTTCTCGTAGCCCACCAGGCGGGCGATTTCCTCGGAAAGGTCTTCCTTGGTCTCCAGGTCCTGGCGCCAGCTCGGTGCGGTGACCCGATAGCCGTTCTCCGTCTTCTCGACGGCGGCACCCAGGTCTTCGAGGCAGCCGATGATCTGCTCCTCGCTGAAGTCGATGCCGATGCGCTCGGCCGGGAAACTTGCGGGAAGCTCGATCGTGGCGGTTTCCGGCGCGGTCCCGACGTCGGTGCCCGCCTCGTCGGCGGTGCCTCCCGCGAGTTCCACCAGCAGGTCCACCACGCGCTGCGCGGCCACCCCGGCAAGCTGCCAGTCAACGCCGCGTTCGAAGCGCTTGGAGGCTTCGGACGGCAACTTGTGGCGGCGGCGGGCACGGGCGATGGAGACCTCATCGAAGTGGGCGGCCTCGACCAGGATGTTCGTGGTCGAGTCGGACACCTCGGTGTTGGCCCCGCCCATGACGCCGGCGATCCCGATCGCTCCGGAATCGTCGGTGATCAGCAGGTCTTCGACGTCGAGCGCGCGTTCCTTGCCGTCCAGGGTGAGGATCTTCTCGCCGGGCACGGCGCGGCGCACCACGATGTCCCCGGCGAGCTTGTCCAGGTCGTAGCAGTGGTTCGGCTGGCCGAGCTCAAGCATGACGTAGTTGGAGATGTCCACCGGCAGCGAGATGGAGCGGATGCCGGCCAGGCGCAGCCGCGACGCCATCCACGGAGGCGTCGGTCCGGTGGCGTCCACGCCGCGCACGGTGCGGGCAACGAAACGGTCGCAGCCGGGCTTGCCGTAGATGGGCGCGTCGTCGTTGAGCTTGACGCCGTAGCCGCCCTGCAACGTCTCCGGGGCGTTGACCTTGGAGGCCGGATCCGTGAAGGCCGTTCCGGTGGCGTGGGCGTATTCGCGGGCCGCGCCGCGGATGGAGAAGGCGTAGCCGCGGTCCGGGGTGACGTTGATTTCCGCTGCCTGGTCGTAGAGACCGAGCAGTTCCATCGCGTCGCTGCCGATTTCGGGGTCGAGGCCGATCCGGGACAGCACCAGGATGCCGTCGTGGTCCTCGCCGATGCCGAGTTCGCGGACGGAGGCGATCATGCCCGCGGACATGTGGCCGTAGGTCTTGCGGGCGGAGATGTGGAAGTCGCCGGGAAGCACGGCACCGGGCAGGGTGACAACCACCTTGTCGCCCTCAACGAAGTTGTGCGCACCGCAGACGATGCCCTGCACGCCGGACGGGTCGATGCCCTTGCCGGTGAGGGTCTGCTCCTGGCCTTCGGGGACTACGCGGACCTGGCACCAGTTGATGGTCTTGCCGTTGGACTGCGGTTCCTTGACGAGGCTCAGGACCTGCCCGACGACGACCGGGCCCTTCAGTGCGTCGGTGGGACGGTGGACTGCTTCTTCCTCAAAACCGACCTTGACGAGCTCGGCCATGACATCTTCGGCCGTGGCATCGGCCGGTACCTGCGCGAATTCGCGCAGCCAGGAAAGGGGGATACGCACTGTTAGATCTCCATCCCGAAGTGCTCGCTGAAACGTACATCGCCTTCGATCATGTCGCGCATGTCGCTGACCTCATTGCGGAACATGAGGGTGCGCTCGATGCCCATGCCGAAGGCAAAACCTGAATACTCCTCGGGGTCGATGCCGGCGGCGCGCAGCACGTTCGGGTTGACCATGCCGCAGCCGCCCCATTCGATCCAGCGGGGGCCGCCCTTGGCGCCGGGGTGCCAGATGTCCAGCTCGGCGGACGGCTCGGTGAAGGGGAAGTAGTTGGGGCGCAGGCGGATGGAGGCTTCGTCGCCGAACATCTGCCGGGCGAAGTGTTCCAGGGTTCCGCGCAGGTCGGCCATGCTGAGGTTCTTGTCGATGGCCAGGCCTTCGAACTGGTGGAAGACCGGGGTGTGCGTGGCGTCGAGTTCATCGGTGCGGAAGACCTTGCCGGGGCACAGCACGTAGATGGGCACTTCACGGTCCAGCATGGAGCGGACCTGCACCGGAGAGGTGTGCGTGCGCATGAGCAGGTGGGCTTCGGGGGGCTCCACGAAGAAGGTGTCCTGCATTTCGCGGGCCGGGTGGTCCGGCTTGAAGTTCAGGGCGTCGAAGTTGAACCATTCGGACTCGACCTCGGGACCTTCGGCGATCTCCCAGCCCATGCCCACGAAGATGTCCGCGACGCGGTCCTGAAGGGTGGACAGCGGGTGCCGGGCACCGGCGCGACGGCGGCGCGGTGCCGCCGTGACATCAACGGTCTCTTCGACCAGGATGCGGGCGTCGTTTTCGGCTTCGAGCTCCGCGGTGCGGGCGGCGAGGGCCTGGTTGACGCGGCCGCGGGAGGCGCCCATGAGCTTGCCGGCAGCGGCTTTGTGTTCCTTGGCCAGGCCGCCGATTTCGCGGTTGGCAAGGCTCAGGGGCGACTTCTCCCCCGTGTGGGCCAGACGGACGGCCTTGAGTTCTTCGAGCGAGGACGCTGCGGCAATCGCGGCGACGGCGGCCTCGACGGCGGCAGTGATGGCGGCTTCATCCAGCGGGTTCGGGATGGCGGCGCCCGGCAAAGTGTCAGTCATCTACTGTTCTTAGCTACGAGTCGGAAGTGTCCTCCGCCGGCCAGCAGCACGGCAAAGACAAAGGGGCAACGCTCACCGGATCATCCGGCGGGCATTACCCCTCAGTCTAGTTGAACGCCGCAGGCGGGATTTAACCCGTCCGTCATTCAGGCAGGCCCGCCCTGGCCGGGTTGCGCCGGAGGCGTGCCGGGTTGCGCCGGAGGCGTACCGTGCTGCGCCGGCGGGTGGCCCGGCAGGGGCGGTGCGGGCGCGGGAGTCGGGGCGGCGGGCTGAGGCGCGGGCCACGACGGCGCTGCGACCGGCGGTGTTCCCGCCCCCGGCGCCCAGCCCGCAGGACCTCCAGGGGGCACCGGGCCTCCAGGGAACATCGGGCCTCCGGCCGGCACCGGCTGGGCCTTGCGCCGGGACAACAGGACGAACAGCAGGATGAGGCCTGCGATGACCACCACCAGGGCAATGCCGCCCCATAGCGCCCACATCGGGATGGGGAAGCCCGGGGAGCTTTCGGCCTTGACCCTGATCTGCTTGGCGTCCGTGGACAAGAAGTCGATGGTGGCCGTGTTGCCGTCGATCTTCGCGCCGTCGGCCTCCACTACCTTCCCGGGGAAGGTCACCTTCAGCACGGCTTCGTCGAAGATGGCCTTGGCGATCTGTGCACCCTGCGGGTCATTGGAATCGTTGGAGAGGTTCCCCACGGTCAGGACGTAGAAGTCGCCGTCCTTGACCAGGGTCATTTTGTTGGCGGAGTCCTTCTCGGCCTCGGCGATCTTGCCGGGGTCGATGTTGGCGGCAGTGATCCGTTTGCCCTTGTACTTGGCGTCTTCGAACTCCTCGACCTTCGCCCCTTCGGGGATGGTCATGTCCGCCGAACCGTTGTTCGACTTCATGAATTCGTCGAAGGACTTGCCCTTCAGGACGTCCTTCTGGAGCGCGTAGACCACTTCATAGTCCACGCTCTTCTCGCTGTGGACCTTGATGTCCATGTTGAGCTTGAAACAACCCGTCAGCGCAAAGAGCACGGCCACCAGAACTGCGATGGCAGCAACGGCACGTCCTGGCCGCATGGTTCCCCCCGATCATCCGCCCACCAGGGTTCCTGGTGTTTGCAGGATCAGAGTAGCCTTGCCGGCGGACGGGGCCAAGGGGCGGCGCTAGCATGGCCGTATGACTCCCGGGCAGCGGCTCCGCCGGATCGCCAACGCATTGAACCTTTCCACTCCCCTGGGCCTGCTGCTGGCCCGGGTTGCGGGTGCCCGCTGCAGCCGCGGTCCGCGGGGACTGACCATCGCGGAAGGCTACACCTGAGCCCTGCCGGACGCACGGGCGTTCACCGTGGGAAATGTGGTGTTGTACCGGGCGGGGACTGCGAGCGCCGGACGGGATCCTGTGCTGCTGGGCCACGAGGAGCGGCACAGCACGCAGTACGCCTGGTGCCTCGGCCTGCCGTTCCTCGTCCTGTATTCCCTGTGCGCCGGATGGTCCGTGCTGCGCACCGGCAATCCGGGCACCGCGAACTTCTTCGAACGGCAGGCCGGGCTCGCCGCCGGCGGCTACCCTGACAGGCAGGCTGCCAGCCGAAAAACCCGGAACGGCACAACGAATCGAGGCATGACATGACCCGCAGCATCACTGTGACGGGGGACGGCACCGCCGAAGCGGTTCCTGACCTGCTCACCCTGACCCTCGCCGTCGAGGTCCGCCAGGACACCGCCGCGCGCGCTTACGACGACGCCGCCGACGTCGCGCTCACCGTCACGGAAGCACTGCGCCAGCGCGGGGTGGCGGACAGCGACCTCCGTACCAGCGGGCTGAACCTGCGGCCGGACGTGGTCTGGGTGGAGAACCAGGGCCAGAAGGTCACCGGCTATGTGGCATCCACGGATCTTGTGGCCCGCCTGGGACCGCCGCACCTGGCGCCTGCAGCGATTTCCGCCGCGATTTCGGCGGGCGGCAACAGCGTGCGGATCAACGGCATCGAACAGGGGTTCAAGGACTCCTCCGCAGTGGCAGCGATGGCGCAGGACGCCGCGTGGCGTGACGCCGAGGTCAAGGCCCGGCGCTTCGCCGGCCTTGCCGCTTCCCGGCTTGGCCAGGTGCTGTCGATCGAGCAGCGCCCGGAGCATGGCATGCCGGTTCCCGTTGCACGCGACATGGCACGGACTTTCGCTGCCGAAGGGGTCGCCATCGAGCCGGGCACGGTCGCGGTCTCGGCGAGCATCGTGGTGACATGGGAGTTGCTTGCACCGGAAGGGTGACCTTCAGGAAATGGCGCCCGCGGAGACCTTCACATCCAGCGTGGTCGCCAGGGCGGTCCGGACGACGACGGCGATCCCCTCGCCCATGTCCTGCAGGGACATGCCGCCGGAAGTGCCCGCTTGACTCTCCCGCGGAACGTGGATGAAGCCCCCGCGCGTCCCCGGTGAATCCGTGGCAAGGCAGTGCATGAGCCCGTAGAACACGTGATTGCACACGTACGTTCCGGCGGTCTGCGAAACCTCTGCCCGCAGGCCCGCGAGCTGCAGGGCGCGCAACGCCGCCTTCACGGGAAGGGTGCTGAAGTAGGCCGCAGGGCCTCCCGGAACCACTTCCTCATCCACGGGGCGGTTGCCTGCGTTGTCCGGGATCCGGGCGTCGTCGCAGTTGATGGCCACGCGTTCCAGGGAAAGCCTTTCGCGCCCGCCGGCCAGTCCGGCACTGATGACCAGTGCCGGCTGCAGCCGGTCGATCTCCCGGCGGAGGACCCGCACGGACTCCCCGAAGACGCACGGCAGTTCCACGGCCTCGACGTCCAGCCCCTCGCCACGGAGGATGTCGCGGGCTAGCCGCACGGCAGCCCAGGAGGGGTTGGCGTGATCGCCGTCGAAAGGCTCGAAGCCGCTGAGGAGGATCATGTGCCTAAGACTAGTCCCCACCGCCACCCTGAACTCGCTGCGCTCGCACAGGGAACCCTGGCGGCGTGGGCCCTTGCAGGGGTCCGGAGATCTCATGGCGTCCCTTGAGCCGGGGGTCCCAGGCCTACTGGAGGCGCCGGCGGATGGCGGTCAGCACCCCGGTGACGGCTATCGCGACGACGGCGACGACCCCGAATCCGGACACTGCCTGTTCCGGCCAGCCGGCCCACGGGGCGGCGGTGGGCACCAGGGCCACGGCAGGGATCGCGGCGGCGACCAGAGCCGCGACGTTGACCGCCAGCCGGGCCCGTCTTCCCGTTCTCGGTTCGCCTCGGTCCGTTCTCCGCCTCCAGTCCTCGTCGATGGCCTTGGGTACCCGTGCGGCGTAGACGGTGACGTGGATGATGGTGAGCACCAGCCAGGCCAGGAAGCTGATCACGTGGATCCTGAGCAGGAGCGCCGGAGCCGGGCCGGTGAGTGCGAGGGCAACCCCGCTGCCGATCACGGCAAGGGTGGAGACGAGCAGGAGCGGCGAGAGCACCCTCATCGCGGGCCGAGGCGGTCCCTTCCGCCGGTAAGCCGGATGGCGGGTGTAATAGCGCAGGAACCGCCAACCCGTGCTCGCGGTCTTCACCGCCACGGGGCCGATGAGCAACACGCCGACGAAGAAGTGGGCCGGCATCAGGCCACGCAGCAGGACCACGGTGACGATCTCCACCGCGAACAGCACCAGCAGCACAGCACCGGTCAACGCCGTCAAGCGCTCATTGCCGAGAACACCGGCGTCGCCCCGGGCCTGGTCCGCTGGGCTCCCGCCCGAGGAACGTGAACGCATCATGACCATTCCTCCCCCGCTGTTAGGCGTTGATGTCCTGGCGCGGGAGGACGGCCAGGAGGTTGCGCAGTGTCCCTTGGATCACTCCGCTAGCCAGCACGTTAGTACCTTCCCGGGTCCGGCGCTCCGGGCTTCCTTGACTTAAGTTCGAACATATATTCGAATTGGTCCATGAGATGGGACGCACAGGCTCTTTCACCGATGCCCGAACCGGAACTGCCCGGACCGGCCGGTGGAGACGCCGGCAAGAGCACTGCCTCCAGGGCCGCCCCTGCTCCTGATGCCCTGCTTCCGCTGGCCGGGCTTGTGCGTTCCATCTCGACTCCCGAATTCTCCGGGGTCACCTTCCATGAGGTCACAGCAAAATCAGTGCTCAACAAGGTGGCTGCCGGTTCCCGCATGCCGTTCGAATGGACCATCAACCCCTACAGGGGGTGCAGCCATGCATGCGTGTACTGCTTTGCCCGCAAGACCCACACGTACTTGGAGTTCGACGCCGGCCAGGACTTCGATTCCCAGGTGGTGGTGAAGATCAACGCCGCGGAGGTCCTGCGCAAGGAACTCGCCAGACCGTCCTGGGGCCGCCATCAGGTGGCCCTTGGCACCAACACCGATCCCTACCAGCGCGCCGAAGGCCGGTATCAGCTCATGCCGGGAATCATCAGGGCACTGGCAGATTCCGGCACACCGTTTTCGATCCTCACGAAGGGAACCCTGCTGGCGAGGGACATCCCGCTGCTGAAGCACGCAGCCAGCCAGGTACCCGTGGACCTCGGCATTTCCCTGGCCACCATGGACGAGGCCCTGGCGGCCGTCGTCGAGCCCGGCACTCCGGCACCGCGGGCGCGGCTGAAGCTGATCGCCCGCCTGCGCGACGCCGGACTACCCTGCGGTGTGATGGCGATGCCGGTCCTCCCTTGGCTGAGCGACAGCGACGACGCCCTTGAAGCACTCTTCAGCGCACTGTCGGCCGCGGGAGCCACCGGAGTGACTGCCGGGGCGCTCTACCTCAAGCCGGGAACCCGCGAGTGGTTCATGCGATGGCTGGCCGCACACCATCCGGAACTGACGGAAAGGTATCGCCGGCTCTACGCGCAAGGCGCGTATCCACCGAAGGAGTACCGTGAGTGGCTGGCCGGCCGGGTGAGGTATTTCAAGGCCCGCCACGGATTCACCGCAAGCAGCGGGTTCAGTCACCGCCATGCCCGGAACCACAGCCGCACGGCCGGCGCCGGGCCGGCTCATCCGGAAGGGCTTTCACACGCGAAAGGGCAGGCGCTCGCCCCGGGGCAGAGCACTCTCTTCTGAGTCCGCCCAACGCATGGGTCCGGCAGTGGGCGTCCGGCACAGAGCCCCTCAGGCCCTGGCGGCCACCTGTTCCAGCAAAGCCCGCACAATCGGGAAGTCCGCCGGAATCCACGGCAGCCCCAGGGCTTTTTCGCTGTCCTCCAAGCGGACCCAGCGCAGTTCGTCGTGGTCCTCGAGGGGGTGCGGCTCGCCGTCGAGCACTTCCGCGAACCAGACCCGCATGACGGCTCGCTCGTTCAGCGTCCACCCGGCCTCCTCCGGCGAAGGGATTTCGGGGCCCAGGCGAACATCGACCCCGAGTTCTTCCCGGAGCTCCCGGTGCAGTGCGTCCTCGAAACTTTCCCCTGCCTCAACCTTTCCGCCCGGGAATTCCCACATTCCGGCGAACTTCGGCGGTGCGCTGCGACGCGCCACCAGAAGGAGGCGGGGATTGTCCAGGGAGTCTACGATGGCGGCACCGGAGACACTGATCAGCGAAGTCACCGCTCCAGCCTAGTCCCCACCGCCACCCTCGCCTCGTTCCTCAGCCAGGGAACCCGGGCGGCGTGGGCCCTCCACCGCCACCCTCGCCTCGTTCCTTCGCCGGGGAACAGCCACGGGCAAGGGACGGTTGCAGAACATTAGACTTGAAAATCAGATTTATCCTCCCGCGGCCCAAAAAGCCGTGCGGAATGTCCGGCACCACAGCCCAGGAAACAGGACCATGACCCAAACCAAAGCGCCCGCTGCTGCTGCAAAGCGCGGCACCCGACACCTTGCCCTGGCGATCTTTGCCCTCGCCATGGGCGGCTTTGCCATCGGCACCACCGAATTCGCCATGATGGGCCTCCTCAAGGAAATCGAACATGGCCTGCGCATCAGCACGCCGGAAGCCGGCAACCTGATCTCCGCCTACGCCCTCGGCGTGGTGGTCGGCGCTCCGGTTTTCGCGGCGCTGGGTGCCCGGCTTCCGCGCAAGAACCTTGCCCTGGGCCTGATGCTCTTCCTGAGCGTGGCCAACCTGAGTTCATTCATCGCCCCGGACTACGGCAGCATGGTGCTCAGCCGCTTTGCCGCCGGCCTCCCGCACGGCGCGTTCTTCGGCGTGGCCGCGGTGATTGCGGCAAGCCTGGTTGCCCCCACGAAGCGGGGATGGGCGATCTCCATGGTGATGGCGGGCCTGACGGTGGCCAATGTCATCGGGGTTCCCGCTGCCACCTGGCTGGGCCAGAACTACGGCTGGCGGCTGCTCTTCGTGGTGGTCGGCGTCATCGGCGCCCTCTGCACGGCGCTGATCTGGAAGTTCGTGCCCTTCGAAGCGGCCCATCCGGGCGCGAGCATCCGCCGCGAACTCGGTGCCCTGAAGCGTGCCCAGGTCTGGCTTGCCCTGCTGATCGGAATCGTCGGTTTCGGCGGTTTCTTTGCCACCTACACCTACATTGCCCACACCATGACCTCTGTTGCCGGGATGCCCGAAGGGATGGTCCCGCTCGTCGTGGCCCTCTACGGACTCGGCATGGTGGCCGGAAACATCCTGGGCGGCCGTATCGCGGACAAGTCCGTCATGGGAACGATCTACCGGGTGCTTCCGGCGATTGCGCTGGCTCTCGTCGTCTACGCGGTGGCCGCTCACTGGGCATGGTCCGCCCTGGTCATGGTCTTCATTGTCGGCGGCGCGGGTTCAATGCTCGTTCCCGCGCTGCAGACCCGCCTGCTCGACGCCTCCCCCGACGCACCCTCGCTGGCCTCGTCGTTGAACCACTCGGCACTCAACGTCGCCAACGCGCTCGGCGCCTTCCTCGGCGGCGTGGTCATCGCCTGGGGCTGGGGCTACGTGGCCCCGGCCCTCGTTGGCGCCGTGCTGGCCCTGCTGGGGCTTGGCGTCGCGGCCCTGAGCGGCCTGCTGGAACGCAGGCGCCTGCTCACCGCCTGACCCCTGCTGCCTGCCCCCCGGGGCGGGTCCAACACAGCATCCGAAAACAGAGAACGCCGGCCGTGCATCATGCACGGCCGGCGTCGTTCTTTGGGACCGTCCTGCCGGTCCTGCATCACGCCTTGACGCGGACGATGTCCGGTTCGAGGTAGATGACACGCGCGATCGGCACCGCCGCACGGATCCGGCTCTCGGCGTCGTCGATCGCCCGGGCGATGCCCTCGCCGGTATCGGCAGCCCCCACGCTGATCTTCGCCGCCACGAGCAGCTCTTCCGGGCCGAGGTGCATCGTCTTGAGGTGGATCAGGCGGGTGCCGTCGGACTCGAGGGCCTCGGTGATGCGGGCGACGTCTTCCTTGGTGGCGGATTCGCCCAGCAGCAGGGACTTGGTTTCAACGGCCAGGACGACGGCGATCGCAACCAGCAGCAGGCCGATCATGCCGGTGCCCGCGGCGTCCCAGATGCCGTTGCCCGTTAGGAGGGTCAGGCCGACGCCGAAGAGCGCGAACACCAGGCCGAGCAGGGCGCCGAAGTCCTCCAGCAGGATCACGGGCAGTTCGGGCTGCTTGGCGTTGCGGATGAACTTCGCCCAGCTCTGCTTGCCGCGAATGTGGTTGGACTCCATGATGGCCGTGCGGAAGGAGAAGCCTTCCGCGACGATCGCGCCGACCAGGACGGCGAGCGGAACCCACCAGAAATCGCCCTCGATGGCGTGCGGGTGCTGGAACTTCTCCCAGGCCTCATACAGGGCGAACAGGCCACCGACGCTGAACAGCACGATCGAGACGATGAAGGCATAGATATACCGCTCCCGGCCGTAGCCGAAAGGGTGTTCCGGGCTCGCGGCGCGCTGTGCCCGCTTGCCGCCGATCAGCAGCAGCAGCTGGTTTCCGGAGTCGGCAACGGAGTGGATCGCCTCCGCGAGCATGGACGATGACATCGTCAGGGCGAAGGCAACGAACTTCAACAAGGCGATGGTCAGGTTGGCGGCCAGTGCCGCCACAATCGCCTTGGTACCGCCATTTGCAGCCACGAAAGCTTCTCCTCTTCACAGGATCCGGGGAAATCGCGGGGAACAGCCGGGACCCGCGGCCCCCTCCCCTGCAAGAAATACCGTACCGGCAGGAACCTCCTGCCGTTAATCCGGCGGCTCAGCTTGCCTGTTGGGACCGTGCGCTGGCGTAGAGGCACACCGTGGCCGCCGTGCCGAGGTTCAGGCTTTCCGCCGAGCCGTAGACGGGAACGGCCACGCGGTGCTCGGCCAGGGCGAGCTCGGCGTCGGACAGGCCCTGCGCTTCGTTGCCGAAGAGCCAGGCCGTCGGGTTTTCGAGGGCGTACTCGGATACGACGTCAGTGGCGCCCAGCCTGCGGGCGGCGTTCTCGTCCTGCAGCTTGTCCAGGTTGACCGTGCCGTAGCCGTCCGCGGCCAGCACGCCGATTCCGCGGGCCTTGCAGGCGGCCACCAGCTCATCGACGTCCGCTCCGAGGACCACGGGAAGGTGGAACAGCGAGCCAGCCGTGGAGCGCACGGCCTTGGGGTTGTAGATATCCACGCTCGACGCCGTCAGCACCACCGCGTCCGCGCCCGCCGCGTCAGCTGCACGCAGCACCGTTCCCGCGTTTCCGGGGTCGCGCACCTGGCACATGACCGCCACAAGGCGCGGACCGGCGTCGAGCACTGAATCAAGGCTGACGTCGACGAAGCCGCAGACCGCCAGGATGCCCTGGGGGTTCACGGTATCGGCCATGGCGGCGAGGACTTCGTCGGTGGCCAGGCGGAGGTTCACGCCCTCCGCCAGATCGGCAAGTTCGGGGAGCCGCTCAAGGCAGCTTTGGCTCGCGTAGAGCTCATGGACGACGCCGGGCCCGCCCGCCAGCGTGCGTTCCCGGTGCAGCACCAGAGCCTCGCGCACAGCCTGCGGACCCTCCGCCAGGAAGTGGCCGCGCTTTAAACGGGCCGGGCGCCCTGCAAGCTTTGCGACATCCCTGACCCGATCGGCTCGGGGGTTGGACATCGGAAAATCTTGCGGGCGCCCGGTTTCGTTCATATAAAGAACTTTAGTGGCTGTTGCGACTAGTTCTTGATCTGCTGGCGGGCTTCGCCGCCGGCCGGCTCGAAGCCGGCAGCCTTTGCAGCCTCAACGGTGGAGAACCAGTATTCGGCGGCGGTGGCGTCGTACCAGGTGGAACCCGGAACGTGGTACTTCTTGGACTCGGCGTTGCCCTTGATCTCGTAGCCTTCCGGAGCGTCTTCGCCCTCAACGGCGGCGACGGCACCTTCGATGGCCGGCTTTGCAGCAGCCTTCGGAGCGGCGGCAGCCTTGGAAGCAGCCTTCGGGGCAGCCTCGGCCTTGGCGGCCGGAGCGGAGGTGTCGGCGGGCAGGGCAGCCTTGGCCACGTTCACCAGCGCGGTGAAGGCGTTGGCGTCGGAAACGGCCAGCTCGGCCAGCATACGGCGGTCAACCTCAACCTCAGCGGCCTTCAGGCCCTGGATGAGGCGGTTGTAGGTGAGGCCGTTGGCGCGGGATGCAGCGTTGATGCGCTGGATCCAGAGGCGACGGAAGTCACCCTTGCGCTTGCGGCGGTCGCCGTAGCTGTACACAAACGAGTGCAACAGCTGCTCTTTGGCCTTGCGGTACAGGCGGGACCGCTGACCGCGGTAGCCCTTTGCCCGTTCAAGGATGACCCGACGCTTCTTGTGGGCGTTTACCGCCCGCTTCACACGTGCCACGTGCGTACTCCTTCAGAATTCTTATCCCCTCGGCCGCCGTATTCCTGGCGGTGGGGGAAGGCTTTGGTGTAGTCAGTGCTGCCGGGTGGCAGCAAAAACGTGGAACTTAGACGCCGAGCATCTTCTTGATGACCTTGGCATCGCCCTTGAAGACGATCTTGTCGCCGGCGAGGCGACGGGTCAGGGTGGAGGACTTGTGCTCCAGGTAGTGGCGGCGGTTGGCCTGCTGGCGCTTCAGCTTGCCGGTACCGGTCAGCTTGAAGCGCTTCTTGGCACCGCTGTGGGTCTTCATCTTCGGCATGGGAACCGATCTCCTTACGTGTCCGCAGACGGGTCTGCAGTTCTTTGGTGCAGCCGGCCCCGTAGGGCCGGCGTGCTGTTTGCGTGCCGGGCGGAAGCGTTGCTTCCGGCGGCGTGACTAGTTGGTCTTGCGCGCTGCCGGCTTGGCCGGCTTCGGTGCCGCCGGACGGGCGACGGGCTTCGGAGCCGCAGGCTTTGCCATCGGCTTCGGAACCGCTGCAGCTGCGGGCTTCGGCGCGGCGGCAGGCTTCGGAGCTACCTCGGCCTGCTTGACGACGGGAGCTTCCTCGACGACGGGAGCTTCTGCCGGTGCTTCCTCGACGACGGGGGCTTCCTCAGCGGGAGCTTCCGCAACCGGAACCTCCTCGACGGCAGGAGTCTCCTCGACGACGGTTTCCGCAACCGGAGCTTCGTCAACGGGTGCTTCCACGACGGGAGCCTCCACGACCGGGGTCGCTTCCTGCTCGATGCCCTGCTCTTCAGACTGGTTCAGGAGCCCTGCCGGAAGCAGGTCCCCCAGGGTCTGGGTCAGCGGAGCGTCGTTGCCCGAGGTGTCGATCCGCGCTGCAGCCTTGGCCTCGTTCTGCGCCTTGGCTTCGGCACGCTGGGCCGCGCGGCGGGCTTCGGCCTTGGCCTCTGCCTTGTTCTTCAGCGGACCGATCACCATGACCATGTTGCGGCCGTCGATCCGGGGGCTGGACTCAACCACACCGACTTCGGCGACGTCTTCCGCGAAGCGCTGCAGCAGGCGGATGCCCATTTCGGGGCGCTGCTGCTCACGGCCGCGGAACTGGATCATGGCCTTCACCTTGTCACCGGCACCCAGGAAGCGGAGCGCGTGGCCGCGCTTCGTTTCGTAGTCGTGGGTGTCGATCTTGAGGCGGAAGCGGATTTCCTTCAGAACCGTGTTGGTCTGGTTCTTGCGGGCCTCACGGGCCTTGACGGCGGCTTCGTACTTGTACTTGCCGAAGTCCATCAGCTTGCACACCGGAGGCTTGGCCTGCGGTGCAACTTCAACGAGATCCAGATCAGATTCGGCAGCCAGGCGCAGGGCATCCTCGATACGGACAATTCCTACCTGTTCGCCGGCAGGGCCGACCAACCGCACCTCGGGGACGCGGATACGCTCATTGATTCTTGGCTCGCTAATGTCAAAGCTCCTGTGGTTGTGGTTAGTGTTCCACCGGCAAAAAGAGAAGGCCCCCAATTGCTGGCGCAATCGAAGGCCTCGGAAGATCGGGACCTGCCGCTACGACAGGTACGCACTGAACGGGATAAGGTCCCGGACAATGTCCGACCAGATACCCGGCAACTTAACATCCCCTGAGGGAAACGGCTGACGCGGGTGGGAGAGAACTCCGCTTGCAAACTGAAAGTCAAGTCTACAGAAACAGTCCGCCAACTGCACATCGGGTGGCAGCTGCCGGACTTCGCTGGCCAAGCGCTGCGGTCCACATTGTGGTTCCACGGCAAAATGGCGACTCTCAGTCGGTCTGTGTCAAGCTTACCAGCATGAGCACTTCAGACAGCAATTCCCCCGACCGGACCGAGGAAGGCGACGACGCCGGACTGGCCCAGCAAATCCGCGACATTTCGGAGGTGCCGGCCGTGGAGGTCATCACCACCGGAGCGGTGCACCTGATGAGCGCGGCTGCCGTCAAGGTGGGGCTGGCCGACGACCCCAACGCAGAGGACCTCAAGGACCTGGATGAAGCCCGCAAGCTCATCACCGCCCTGGCCGGACTCGTGACGGCTGCGGCCCCGGAGATCGGCTCGCAGCACGCCGGGCCCTTGCGGGACGGCCTGCGTTCGCTGCAGCTGGCGTTCCGCGAGGCATCCTTGATCCCGGACGAGCCGGGCAAGGGCCCGGGCGAAAAGTTCACTGGCCCGGTGAACTAAAGCCGGTGAACTAACCCAAACGCAGGCAAGCATAACGACGACGGCGGCCGTTCCCGGTGGGGGGCGGCCGCCGTCGTCGTTTGTGTTGCAAAAACTGCCAGCGGACCCTGCTACCGGACCAGCGCCGCCCGGCGGATCTTCATCAGCACGAGCCCCGCGAGGCAGAGCACGACGCCGGCAACGCCCACCGACACGAAACCGCCCCAGGAACCGACGCCGTCGATGAACACCCCGGCCAGGGGTGCGCCGAGGGCGACGCCCGCGGTCAGGGCGGAGCCGTACCAGCCCATGGCCTCTCCCCTGCGTTCCTCCCCGACGAGTTCGGCAACCTTCTCCGAAGCTGCCGACAGGACAGGGGCGCACAGCAGGCCAGGCAAGATGGACAGGATGGACAGGGTCCAGGTGTCCTTGGCCAGGCCCATCGGGATGGTCAGGGCGGCCATGCCGAGCAGGAGCAGCAGCGGCGAAACAGGGCGGTGCATCGCACCATAGACCACGCCACCGACCACGGACGCCGCGCACCAGAAGAAGAAGACGATGCCGAGCTCGGTCTGGTGGCCGGAACGCTCGAGGATCGCCACGATGCCGACGTCGGTCCCGCTGAGCACCATGCCGGAGCCCGCCGCGACGACGAACACCGCCGCCACGGAGACCGTGAGCCACGCGAAGTTGCGCACCACGTGCCCGCGGAGCCTGGCCAGCCTGGACCCGGCAGGCGCCAGTTCGGAGGCGGCTTCCTGAACGTGCGCGGCGGAGGCGACGATCGCGGCGCCGGCAGCGGCGAGATCGTCCGCGGCACGCGCGGCGCTCTCCTCCGCGGTGCAGACGTCCTCGCTCCGGGTGGGCGGGTTGAACCAGATCAGGAAGAGGCCGGCGACCGAGGCCGATGCGCCGACTGCGGTCAGGGCGACCGCAGAGTAGCCGCTCGTGGCCGCGATGGCGCCGACCGCCGGACCGATCATGAAGACCAGTTCCGTGAAGATGGAATCAAGGGCAAAAGCCGAGCGCCGTTGTTCGCCGTCGACCAGAACGCCCAGGGACTGCCGGATGACGCTGAAGATGGGCAGGCTGAACAGGCCGCCCACGAAGACCAGGGGCAGCACCCACTGGTAGCTGACGTGCGGGACGACGGCCCAGATGAGCGCTTCGGAGACCACGGAAGGGATGAGGGCCTTGCGGAGGCCGGCCCGGTCCACGCGACGGCCGCGCCAGGGCGCACCGATGGCAATGCCGATCGTCATCAGGGCCGCGGCGGCACCGGCAGCCGCGTACCCCTGGTTCAGGGTCAGCACGATATGCAGGGTCAGGAGCACACCGGCCGCCGAATGCGGAATGCGCGCGATCAACCCGATGATCAGCAGTTGCCTGACCGGGCGGACGGACAGTGTCTCCTTGTAGAGAGCGAAATTCACGAGCTACAACCTCTTTGTTCCCCGGGTGGCTGCCCGGGAACCGGTGCAACCGTGACTAAGGCGCAGTCTCCTGCGCTGCGCGCTGCAGCTTGACCTCAAGCGAATCGACGTTTTCGGCGAAGGCCTCAAGCTGCGCCCACGCTTCGTTCAGCCGTCCCAGCAGCACCTGCAGGGCGGCCGCATCAAGCCCGTCGTCAAGGAAGAGCACCACCTGCAGTTCGGGGCCGGCACCACCGCCGGCCACTGTCTGCCCGCTGGCGGTGCGGGCCGCCGTTCCGGCGCCCTGGCGGGTTTCCAGGCGGCGGACCACCGGGAACTCCCGTGCCGCGGAAGCGAGAGCAGACTCCAGTTGATCATCCAGGTACGACGGCGTCCAGTCCCGCTGCTGTGCCAATGCCCACACCGCGGGCCTGCGGACCACGAAGGTCAGCTCGGAGCCAGGGTCCAGGACCAGCAACTGAGCCCCTTCGGAGACCGCTGAAAGGGCCGCCCTGGCCGCGTACACGGCCACAGGCCGGGCGTTCGGGTGCCAGGATTCGAGTGCGGCCGCCGAAGTGAACACCGGCATCGCCGTCCGGCCGTCGGGGGCTTTGAGGGTGACCAAGGCCATGTCGGCTTGTTTGTCGGCGTGCAGCGTATGACCGTCCGCTCCGGCGGCGCCGTCGGCTTCCTCGGCCAGGGTCGCCATGACGGGTACGAAGACCCGGGCGGTGGCCAGCGCCCTGACGACGCCCGCTTCGCCGCCGCGGCCCTCACGGAGGGCCTCGACCGCTGCAAGGTATCCGGCGTCGGCCCTTCCGTCGTCGTCCTCGAAGTTATGGATCTTCGCGGCGTCTCCGCTGAGGTCGCGGCCGGCCCACGGCGTACCCGCCGAGTCGCCCGCTCCCCCGGCGCCGGCCAGCGCCGCGGCGATGTGGCCCGGCAGTTCACGCCGCGGCGTGCCGCTTTGGGGCGAGCGCTGCCCGGCTGCCGGTTCCTGCTGTCCGTGCATCAGCGGCGGCCGGCTACGTCCAGGGCTTCGGGAAGCGTGAAGGCCCCCGCGTACAGGGCCTTGCCCACGATCGCGCCCTCGACGCCGAGCGGGACCAGTTCGCGGAGGACGCGCAGGTCCTCGAGGCTGGAGATACCGCCGGAGGCGACCACGGGCTTGCCGGTCTTTTCGACCATCTGCTTGAGCAGTTCGACGTTGGGGCCCTGCAGCGTGCCGTCCTTGGTCACGTCGGTCACGACGTAGCGCGCGCAGCCGGCGTCCTCAAGGCGGGCCAGAACCTCCCAGAGGTCCCCGCCTTCCTTGGTCCAGCCACGCCCGGCCAGGGTGGTGCCGCGGACGTCGAGGCCGACGGCGATCTTGTCGCCGAAGCGCTCGATGGCGCGCCGCGTCCACTCCGGGTTCTCGAGGGCGGCGGTGCCGAGGTTGACGCGGGCGACGCCGAGCCCAAGGGCGCGTTCAAGGGACTCGTCGTCGCGCAGGCCGCCGGAAAGCTCGACTTTCACGTCGAGCTGCGAGACGACCTCGCTGATGAGGTCCGCGTTGTCGCCGCGGCCGAAGGCGGCGTCGAGATCCACCATGTGCACCCACTCGGCGCCGGCATTCTGCCAGTTCAGGGCGGCTTCCAGCGGGGTGCCGTAGCTGGTTTCGGAGCCGGCCTCGCCCTGCAGGAGGCGGACGGCCTGGCCGTCCACGATGTCGACGGCGGGCAACAGTTCCAGGACGGGCAGTTCAGGGGCGGTGGCCATGGGGATCCTCGGGGTTGGGGACGGAAACGGGCGTCACTTGCCCGGCAGGGTGAAGAGGTAGGCGGCCAGCAGCGCCATGGCAGCCAGCACGTAGAAGGAGATGGAGACCCAGCGCGGGCGCTTCTGCTGGTGGAAGGAAATTCCGCCGCCGATCAGGAGCCCGGCCGCGCCCATCATGATGATCGACCACATATCAGGCAGTGGCTTCCGGGGCGCCGTCCGCAGCGGGCTTGGGGCGCAGGCCCTCGACCCAGTTGCGCAGCAAGCGTGCCCCGGCGTCGCCGGACTTCTCCGGGTGGAACTGGGTGGCGCACAACGGCCCATTCTCCACGGCCGCGATGAAGGGCGCGCCGTGTTCGGACCAGGTGACCATGGGCGGGGCCATGCGCGGCTGCGCGACGTCGAACTCCCATTTCTGCACGCCGTAGGAGTGCACGAAGTAGAAGCGTTCGTTCTCGACGCCGGCAAACAGCTTGGAGCCCTCCGGGACCTTCACGGTGTTCCAGCCCATGTGCGGCACTACCTGGGCGGGCAGCAGTTCCACCTTCCCGGGCCACTCGCCCATCCCCTCGGCCTCGGTGCCGTGCTCCACGCCGGCTTCGAAGAGGACCTGCAGGCCTACGCAGATGCCGAGGACGGGGCGGCCGCCGGCCACCCTGCGCCCGATCATCCGGATCGCGTCGACGGCTTTCAGTTCACGCATCACCGTTTCGAAGGCACCGACGCCGGGCACCAGCAGCCCGTCCGCGTTCAGGACGTCCTCGGGCTTGGCGCTGAGCGTCACCTGGGCGCCTGCCCGCTCCAGGGCGCGCACGGCGGACCGGACGTTCCCGGAACCGTAATCCAGGACCGTGACGGTCGGCTTGCCCTCAGGCGAAGCGATGCGGCCGGCGGCGTCGGGGTTGACGACGGCGCCGTCCTTGAGAATCTGCTTGCTCACAGGGCTCCCTTGGTGGACGGGATGCCCTCCACGCGGGGATCGGATTCCACGGCGGCGCGAAGGGCGCGGGCAAAGGCCTTGAACTGGGCTTCGACAATGTGGTGCGGGTCGCGGCCAGCCAGCACGTTCATGTGCAGGCAGATACCGGCGTGCAGGGTGATGGCTTCGAACACGTGGCGGGTCAGCGAACCGGTGAAGTGCCCGCCGATCAGGTGGTACTCCTGGCCCGCAGGCTCGCCGCTGTGCACCAGGTAGGGGCGCCCGGAGACATCCACGACGGCGTGCGCCAGGGCTTCGTCGAGGGGCACGGTGGCTTCGCCGAAGCGGCGGATTCCCGCCTTGTTCCCGAGAGCGGTCCGCAGGACTTCGCCGAAGGTGATGGCGACGTCCTCCACTGTGTGGTGGGCGTCGATGTGGGTGTCGCCGGTGGCCTTCACCGTCATGTCGATGAGCGAATGCTTGCAGAGCGCGGTCAGCATGTGGTCGTAGAACGGCACGGAGGTGCTGATGTCCGAGACGCCGGTGCCGTCGAGGTTGATTTCGACGAAGACCGAGGACTCGCTGGTGCTGCGTTCCATGCGTGCGGTCCGGGCGGCTGCCGTGGTGGCGCCGTTTTCGCTCATTGAATTGTCCTTAGAAGGGGGTGTGGGTCTGCTTCAAGTCTAGGCCCGGGCCGGGGCCCGGCCGTCAAGCAGGGCCTCGAGGGCTTCGAGGAACGCCGTCGTTTCGGCTTCGGTGCCGGCGGTCACGCGCAGGTGTCCGGGGATGCCGACGTCGCGGATCAGCACACCGGCGTCGAGCAGTCCCTGCCACACGGCGTGCGGATTCTCGAGACCGCCGAAGAAGACGTAGTTCGAATCGGAAGCCGCCGGCTTCAGGCCGAGGCGGATCAGACCGTCGACGATGCGGTCGCGCTGGACCTTGATGTCCTCGACGTCGGCCATGAGTGCCTCACGGTGCCGGAGGGCCGCCAGGGCGGTGGCCTGGGTGACAGCCGAGAGGTGGTACGGCAGGCGCACCAGGCGGATGGCATCAGCGACCTCGGGAGCGGCCGCCAGGTAGCCCACCCGGGCGCCGGCGAGGGCGAAGGCCTTGCTCATGGTGCGCGAGACGATCAGGCGTTCCCTGCCGGGCAGCAAGGTCAACGCACTGGGCGTGTCATCGTGGGCGAACTCGTGGTAGGCCTCGTCGACAATGACGATCGCCTGGCTTGCCTCTCCGGCCTCGTAGACGGCTTCGACGACGTCGAGACCCAGGCCCGTGCCGGTGGGGTTGTTCGGGGAGCACAGGAACACGATGTTCGGCTGCAGTTCCCGGACCTGTGCGGCGGCCGACTCGGCGTCCAGCCCGTAATCGTCGGCGCGGACGCCGGTGATGTAGGCAGTGTCGGTTCCGCTGGCGAGCAGGGGGTACATCGAGTACGTGGGAGGGAAGCCCAGGGCGGTGCGTCCGGGGCCGCCGAAGGCCTGGAGGATCTGCTGGAGGACCTCGTTGGAACCGTTGGCTGCCCAGATGTTCTCGGGGGTGAGGCCGTGGCCGAGGTACTCCGCAAGCGCTTCGCGAAGCTCCGTGAATTCGCGGTCCGGGTATCGGTTCAGGCCCATGGCGGCCTTGGCGACGGCCTCCGTGATGGCGGCCTGGACATCCGAGGGAACACCATGGGTGTTTTCGTTGACGTTGAGCAGGATCGGAACATCCAGCTGCGGGGCACCGTAGGGGCTCAGTCCGCGGAGGTTGCTCCGGAGGGGAAGTCGGTCAAGTCGCTCTAGCTGCTCACTCACCATGACAGTTTAAGGTGCAAGCACCAGTGCCCTGAAACTGTGACAGGGGCAGCCCGCCGCCCGGCACGGGGCGGACTCAGGCGGCAGGGACAAACAGCTGCTGACCAGGAACGATCCGGCCGCCTTCCAGGTTGTTCAGCTGGATGATTTCCACGATGACGTCGCGCGGATCGCGTTCCGGCGCGGCGGCTCCTGCGATGCCCCACAGCGACTGGCCGGCTTGGACGGTGACCGTGACCGTCGGGGTCGCGCGCAGCACGGTTCCGTCGTCGGCAGCCTTGGCCGGCGAGTTCAGGAAGCCGACGAAGGTCAGCAACGCTGCGAGCAGCAGCATTGCCGGGATTCCGAAGAAGACGATGCGGCCACGGCGTGTCAAGCGGAGGCGGCCGGGGACAGCCTTGGGAAATTCGCGGGTGATGGTGATGCCGGACATGAGCTGAGCCCTCCTGATGAAAAGCCTGCACCCGGACCCACCCGGCACATGGCTGCCAATTCTCTCTTCCATCAGCACCCGAATCCCCCGGTGTTCGAATCCGATATTCGAATCGAAGGACCGCCGGACTGCTGACTTAGAACACATATTCGAACCTTGCTACGACATTTTTAGCACTTATCAACGAATGGTGTCGAGACTCGCTAGAACAAATGTTTGATAAAGCCCTGTGCCTGCCCTACGTTTGAGGGAAGGAACAGGCACAGGAGAAGTGCATCAGGAGGGTCTGACATTTTAGGACCCGGTCCGGCCATCGGCCGGGGAAGAACGGAAGGACGCGGCACATGGCAGCACGAGCCAACGGCAACGGGGCCTCCCCTCGGGGCCAGCAGTTGCCCAAGGCAGCCAAGGGCCTGACCGTCCGCCAGAAGAAGATCCTGGAAACCATCCAGCGTTCCGTGAACGACAACGGCTACCCGCCCTCCATGCGCGAGATCGGCGACACCGTGGGCCTTGCCAGCCTCTCCAGCGTCACGCACCAGCTTTCCCAGTTGGAAAAGCTTGGCTATCTGCGGCGCGACCCGAAACGGCCGCGTGCAATGGAAGTGCTCATGCCACTCACCCTCGACGGCGGGGCAGGGATTCCGGGCGTGGAGGCTCCGGCCTCGCTGCGAAGCACGGGCGGGCTCGCAGTCACCGAACTGGCCAGCGCCAGCGATACCGCCATGGTTCCGCTGGTGGGCCGCATCGCTGCCGGTGGTCCCATCCTGGCGGACCAGACCGTGGAAGACGTGCTCCCGCTGCCCCGCCAGCTGGTCGGCCACGGCGAACTCTTCATGCTCAAGGTGGCCGGTGATTCCATGATCGACGCCGCAATCTGCGACGGCGACTGGGTGGTGGTGCGCCGCCAGAACGACGCCGTCAACGGTGACATCGTTGCGGCCCTGCTCGACGACGAAGCCACGGTCAAGACTTTCCGCCAGCGGGACGGCCACACGTGGCTGCTGCCCCAGAACACCCAGTACGAACCGATCCTCGGCGACCACGCCACGATCATGGGCAAGGTCGTTTCGGTCCTGCGTTCCCTCTAGCCGGCAGGGCCGGGGCCTCCCGCCGCCCGACGCGGGGCCTCTTAGCCGGCGCTCAGCCGTTCGAGTGCCCCGCGGACCACGGAGCTGTCTGTCGTCGCCCAGAAGGGCGGAAGCGCAGCCCGCAGGAACCCGCCATAGCGTTCGGTCGACAGCCTGGAGTCCAGCACGGCCACCACTCCCTTGTCACCCGTCGTACGGATCAGCCGGCCGGCGCCCTGGGCGAGGCGGATCGCAGCATGGGTGGCCGAGACCGCCATGAAGCCGTTGCCTCCGGACTGCGCCACGGCACGCGAGCGGGCAGTCATCAGGGGGTCGTCCGGCCGCGGGAACGGAATCCTGTCGATCACCACAAGCCGGCAGGAACCACCGGGGACGTCCACGCCCTGCCAGAGCGACATCGTTCCGAAAAGGCAGGTGTCCTTTTCGTCGGCGAACTGCTTCACGAGGGCGGCCATGGTGGACTCCCCCTGGCAGAGGATCGAGAGGTCCAGCCTGGAGCGCATCTGTTCGGCCGCTTCTTCGGCTGCGCGGCGGGAGGAGAACAGGCACAGCGCGCCGCCATTGGAGGCGCGGAGCAGCCGTTCGAGCTCGTCGAGCGCTTCGGGTGAGGTTCCACGGCCGGGTTTCGGCAGGTGCGCCGCCACGTACAGCATTCCCTGTTTCGGATAGTCGAAAGGCGAGCCGACGTCCACCCCGGTCCAGCTTGGCGCGCCGTCCCCCATCAGGCCGAGGCCACCCGCAGCTGGTTCGAATGCCGCGCCGATGGCGAGGGTCGCAGAGGTCAGCACCACGGTGTGATCCGCAAACAGGCCTTCGCGCAGGCGTCCGGCAACGCTCAGCGGGGCGATGTTGATCAAGGCCGGGGCGCCCTCGTCCGGCGCCGAATACCCCTGTTGCGGATCGAAGGTGCTGGCGCGCGAAAGCCAGACCACCTCGCGGTTTTCGCGGGCGGCGAGCAGGCGTTCGCACAGCTCCAGGATCAGCAGGAGGCGTGAGCGCGCAAGCTGCCGGCCGCCGTCGACCGCGTTGGAAGAATCGCCCTTCGAGTCCGAGAGCGCCGCCCGGCAGGCTTCCCGGAGCTGGTCGATGCAATCGAGCTGTTCGTCGTTGAGTCCGTTCGGCAGCAGCCCAGAGGGGGCGCCGGCCAGCGCCACTTCCAGCCGGTCCGCTGCCGAGTTGAGCGCATCCACCGTGATCGCGGTGTGCTTGCGCGCACTGGAAGCCGCTGCATGGACCATGGTCACCGAAAGCTGTCCGGACACCGCCCCGGTGACACGGTCCTGGAGTTCGTGGGCTTCATCCACCACCACGACGTCGTATTCCGGCAGCACGGCCAGCCCTTCGAAGGCGCTCACGGCGAGCATCGCGTGGTTGGTGACCACGACGTCGGCCTCGGCAGCCCGCTGCCGGGCAAGTTCACTGAAGCACTCCTCCGCCAAGGGGCATTTCTGCGAGCCGAGGCATTCCATCGACGTCACCGAAACCTGCCGCCAGGCCCGGTCCGTCACGCCGGGCATGAGTTCGTCGCGGTCGCCCGTGGAGGTGGTTTCGGCCCATTCACGGAGGCGAAGCACTTCCTTGCCCAGCTGCGATGCGGGGCCGCCGATCGCGGCCGCCGTGTGCGGGACGCTGGTGTCCTCGCCCAATGAGAACAGCTGGCCTTCGGCCGGTTCTTCGCTGGGAAAGCCACCCTCAAGCTTGTGGAGGCACAGGTAGTTGGCCCGGCCCTTGACCAGGGCGACGACCACGGGACGCTCCAGCAAGGGGTTGAGGGTTTCGAGGAGCCTGGGGAGGTCGCGGGAAACAATCTGGCTCTGCAGCGCGAGCGTCGCAGTCGACACCAGTGTGGGCTTGTTGCTGTCCATCGCGTGCGCGATCAGTGGAACCAGGTATGCGAGGGATTTGCCGGTTCCGGTGCCGGCCTGGACGAGGAGGTGCTCATTGCTCTCGATGGCGCGGGCAACATGGAGGGCCATGGTGTGCTGCCCGGTGCGGTTCTGCCCGCCCATGCCTGCAACAGCCTTGTCCAGGAGGTCCAGGGCGGTGCGTTCCGCCCTGGACCCTCCTGTGACGGGAGTTTCCTGCTCAGCCATTGATGGCGAACTCGCCGAGTTCTGCTGCCAGGTTTTCGTGCACCATGGCAACTACCCGGGTGCCGCTTTCCTCATGCTCGAGGCTGAGGATTTCGGCGTCGGAGTTGTGCAGCTTGCTGATCAGTTCGCCGCGGTTGTAAGGAATCAGCGCCTCCAGCCGGACCCCCGGCCGCGGAATCGCCGCGCTGATGGCTTCCAGCAGTTCGGCAATGCCCTGCCCTGTACGGGTGGAGACAACGGCATGCCGCGGTTCCTTCTGCTTCAGGCGTTCGACGACGAAGGGATCGGCCGCGTCGACCTTGTTCAGCACAATGATTTCCGGAATCTTCCGGGCATCGACCTCGGCCAGCACGGTCCGCACCGCAGCGATCTGCCCTTCGGGATCGGGATGGGAAACATCCACGACGTGAAGGATCAGGTCGGCGTCGGCCACTTCCTCCAAGGTGGAGCGGAAAGCCTCCACCAGCTGGGTGGGCAAGGAACGGACGAAACCGACGGTGTCGGCCAGGGTGTAGCCGATCCCGTCCGGCGTCTGTGCCTTGCGGACTGTCGGATCGAGGGTTGCGAACAGGGCGTTCTCGACCAGGACGCCCGCGTCGGTCAAGCGGTTGAGCAGCGAGGACTTCCCGGCGTTGGTGTAGCCGGCGATCGCCACCGAGGGAACGGCATTACGACGGCGGTTTGCCCGCTTGGTCTCGCGTGCCGGCTTCATGGCCGCGATCTCCCGCCGCAGCTTGGCCATCCGCGTGCGGATGCGGCGGCGGTCGAGTTCGATCTTGGTTTCACCGGGACCGCGGGACCCCATGCCCGCCCCGGCGCCACCCACCTGGCCACCGGCCTGGCGGGACATGGATTCACCCCAGCCACGCAGGCGCGGCAGCAGGTATTCGAGCTGGGCCAGCTCAACCTGGGCCTTGCCTTCACGGCTCTTGGCGTGTTGGGCGAAGATGTCCAGGATGAGGGTGGTGCGGTCCACCACCTTGACCTTGACGATGTCTTCCAGGCCGCGCCGCTGGGACGGCGCCAACTCGGTGTCCACGACGACGGTGTCCGCCCCCGTCGACATCACGATGTCCCTGAGCTCCAGCGCCTTGCCGGAACCGAGGAAGGTGCCGGGGTCCGGCTTGACCCGCCGCTGGACGATGCCGTCAAGCACCTCCGAGCCGGCGGTCTCGGCCAGCGCCGCAAGCTCGCGGAGCGAGTTCTCGGCGTCGGCGAGGGTCCCTTCGGTCCAGAGCCCGGCGAGGACGACGCGCTCAAGGCGCAGCTGCCGGTATTCGACTTCGGTGACGTCTTCGAGTTCGGTGGACAGCCCCGCCGTGCGGCGCAGGGCGCGGCGTTCGGCCAGGTCTTCCTGCTCGCCGTCGTAAATGCTGTGTTCTTCGTCCAGGGTGGAAATCGCCTGGGCCTTGCCGAACACGCCTCGGGAATCTTCGCTTTCCCGCGCCGGTGCCGGCACATCCTTGGAGAGAATCCGGTCGATGACAGCCTGGATTTGTTCAGGACTCATGTCCTGGGCGTCGGAATCGGCTCCGGTGTTCTGCTGCGTGGTCATGGTCTCCTTAGAGGGTCGGCATATCCAGAATAGTGCCGTTTGATGTCTGATGGTGCGCGCTTCGCGCTGGGCTGACGCCTTCGCAGGACCAGACAGGAAATCCAGGACGCCATAGGGCCGCGGGCAAAAGCCGGGACGGACGGCGGTGGATCGATCTGTTGAGGTTCCGGTAACCCGGGATCATGCCAAAGGCGGAAAGGCGCTGCCGCGGGGATTCCGAAGGGAACAAGCGGGCAGGCCTGCATCGCAGGGGCTGAATTACTCAAAGATCAAGAACATGCACACAACCTTATCAGGCGTTGTCAAGCACTTGCCGGGGCGTTGGTTTCCCTTGGCTGGCGCGGCCAACTACTCTGGCAAGCTATGGAGTCTGCTCACTATTTCAACGCGCCCGCCGGGCCTTTCCCCCGCAAGCCCCTCACGGTGGAACTGGCCGGCGCCACCCGCAGACTCCACAGCTCCCCCGGTATCTTCAGCCCCGACGGGATCGACAAGGGGACCGTGATCCTGCTGGACGAGGTACCCGCACCGGCCCCGCGAGGCAACCTGCTGGACATCGGCTGTGGCTGGGGTCCGATCGCGCTCACCATGGCGCTCATGGCGCCGGAGGCACAGGTCTACGCCGTCGACGTCAACGACCGCTGCATCACCCTCACCAACGAGAACGCTGCCGCGCTGGAGCTGGGCAATGTCACCGCCAGCCTGCCCGACGACGTCGACCCCTCCGTGACCTTCGACACCATCTGGTCCAATCCGCCAATCCGCATCGGGAAGGCCGAGCTGCATGAGCTGCTGCTGAAATGGCTGCCGCGGCTGGCTCCAGGCGGGAACGCCTGGCTGGTGGTCCAGAAGAACCTCGGCTCGGATTCCCTTCAGCGCTGGCTTGCGGAGAAACTGGACGATACCTTCACAGTGACCAGGGAAAACACCGCAAAGTCATTCCGGATCCTGCGGGTCAGGAAAGCGAACCCGTAGCAACGATCACCGCGGGGCCGCTCAGCTCCACGTGTTCACGCCCGCCGGCGCCGGGGAAGAAACGCACCTCGACGACGCCGCCCGGGACGTTGACCTTCCAGTTGTCGGGAGCTTCCGGACCGGCCCAGTGCCGGATCGCGACGGCGGCCGCGCAGGCTCCGGTGCCGCAGGACTGGGTCTCCCCCACCCCGCGTTCGTGGACCCGCATGGTGATGGTCCCGGTGCCGTCATGGACCAGCGGTTCGGCCGGGACGACGAATTCGACGTTGGTGCCGTGCGGCGGGACAGGGTCCACCTGGGGGGCCTTGTAGAGTTCCGTGGCTTCCAGTTCCGACAGTTCGGCCAGGGCCACCACCGTGTGCGGGTTGCCCATGCTGACCGAGAGCGCGGGCCGGGCAACTTCGAGGCCCTCGGCGTGGACCAGGGAGTCCATGGCCTTGTCCCGGGCGTCCTCGGGGAAAATGAATTCCCACGGGCCCATGTCCACGGCGTAGCCCCCGGCCGTCCGGGAGATCCGCTTGATCCCGCCACGGGTGCCGATGGCCAGGGATTCGCCGGCGCCCAGCGTCACGAGGCCCTGGTCGATGAGGAAGTGCACGAAGACACGCACGCCGTTGCCGCACATTTCGGACAGCGAGCCGTCGCCGTTGCGGTAGTCCATGAACCATTCCGCGGCGGGTTCAGTTTCGAGGATGTCCCGGCCTTCGGGCAGGAAACGCGAAGGGACGGCACGGATGAGTCCGTCGCCGCCGATGCCAAGGTGCCGGTTGCACAAGGCGGCGACCTGTTCCGGGGAGATCCGGTGCTGATCCTCGGGGTCGGCGATCAGGACGAAATCGTTGCCGGTGCCATGCCCCTTGGAAAAAGGCAGTCCGTTGAGGCCAAGGGTGTTCGTGAGGCTTTCGTCCATGGCTCAAGGCTACCTGCGGCCAGCCTTCCGCCTAAATCAGTGGCGGGAGCAGCCAACGGAACTCCGTCAGCACAGCTCCGCGGCTTTGGCGACGAGCCCGGGGTCCTGCCAGTCGAGCCAGGTTATCCGGGGATCGGCGCGGAACCAGGTGAGCTGGCGGCGCGCAAACTGCCGGGTGGCCACGATGGTCTCCTCGGCCGCCGTCGCGATGTCGGACGCGCCGTCGAGCACCCTGAGGAACTGCGCGTAGCCGAGCGCGCGCGAGGCGGTCTTGCCCTGGCGCAAGCCGGCGGCGTCGAGCGTCCGGACCTCATCCAGCAGGCCGCCGTCGACCATGCGGTGCACCCGCAGGGCGAGGCGTTCGCGCAGGAGTTCGCGGTCGACGTCGAGCCCGATCTGCACGGCGGGGCGGACGTACTCGCGCACGGGCATGAAGGAGCTGAAGGGCCGGCCTGTGAGCTGGTGCACCTCGAGGGCGCGGATGACACGCCGGGCGTCGCCGAGGCGTTCGGCGGAGACGGGATCGACGGCGCGGAGGCGGTCCACGAGGACGGACAGTCCGTGTGCGTCAGCTTCGTCCTCGAGGGCCTTGCGGAGGACCGGGTCCGTTCCGGGGAACTCGAGGACGTCCAGCGCCGCCCGGACGTACAGGCCGGAGCCGCCGACCAGGATGGCTCGTTTGCCCCGGGCATGGATCTCGTCGATGATGGCGCGGCATTCCTGCTGGAACGCCGAGACGCTCGCCTCCTCCGTGACGTCCATGGTGTCCAGGAGGTGATGGGGCACTCCGTGGCGCTCGGCGGGAGTGATCTTCGCGGTTCCGATGTCCATGCCTCGGTAGAACTGCATGGCGTCCGCGTTGATGACCTCGCCGCCCAGTGCCAGGGCCAGCTGGACGCCGAGATCGGACTTTCCGGAGCCGGTGGGCCCGACGACGGCGATCACCGGCGGGGTGCCGCGCATGCTCAACTGCTGCTTGTTCAACTGCTGCTTGTTCAACTGCTGCTTGTTCAAGCGCGGCGCAGCGGCAACGACGGCATGCCCAGGGATACCGCCGCCTTGCCGTCCTTGCCCGAAGCGCCAGGCGCCGGCGTGCCGCAGGAATCGGCCTGCGAGCGGTCCCAGGCATCCCCGGCCCGGGAGCGGCGCAGGCTGTAGTCGGCGGTCCCCGCGGGATCGCTGATCAGGTGGAAGGCAGCCGCTTCAGTGATGGTGACGGTGACGAAGTCGCCAGGCCGGGGCGTTTCGGCGCCTTCGGGGACGGAGAAGTGCACGAGCCGCTGGTCCGCGGCGCGGCCGGAAAGGCGGTGGGTCTCCCCCGCCTTTCGCCCTGACTGGGCCGTGACGAGAAGCTCCACCCGGCGGCCGAGCTGCATGGCGTTCTCCTCGGCGGCTATCCGGTCCTGCAGCGCGGTGAGCCGCTCGTAGCGTTCCTGGACGACGGCCTTGGGGAGCTGCTCGGGCAACTCCGCGGCTGGGGTGCCCGGGCGCTTGGAGTACTGGAACGTGAAGGCGGAGGAGAAACGGGACTTTTCGACGACGTCGAGCGTGGCCTGGAAGTCCTCTTCAGTCTCACCGGGGAAGCCCACGATGATGTCGGTGGTGATGGCGGCGTTGGGAATCCGCCCCCGGACCTTGTCCAGGATGCCAAGGAACTTGGTGGAACGGTACGAGCGGCGCATGTCCTTGAGGACCTTGTCGGAACCGGACTGCAGGGGCATGTGCAGCTGCGGCATCACATTGTGGGTTTCGGCCATGGCGTCGATGACGTCATCGGTAAAGGCGGCCGGGTGGGGGCTGGTGAAGCGCACCCGTTCCAGGCCTTCGATTTCGCCACATGCCCGCAGCAGCTTGGAGAAGGCCAGGCGGTCGCCGAATTCCACGCCGTAGGAGTTGACGTTCTGCCCCAGCAGGGTCACCTCGACGGCGCCGTCGTCCACCAGGGCCTGGATCTCGGCGAGGATCTCCCCCGGCCGGCGGTCCTTCTCCTTGCCGCGCAGGGAGGGAACGATGCAGAAGGTGCAGGTGTTGTTGCAGCCGACGGAAATCGACACCCAGCCTGAGTAGACGGAGTCGCGCTTGGTGGGCAGCGTGGACGGAAAGACGTCCAGGGATTCCAGGATTTCGAGTTGCGCCTCGTTGTTGTGGCGGGCCCGGTCCAACAAAGCGGGCAGGGCGCCGACGTTGTGGGTGCCGAACACGGCGTCAACCCAAGGAGCCTTCCGGACGATGGTTTCCCGGTCCTTCTGGGCGAGGCACCCGCCGACCGCGATCTGCATGCCCGGATTCGCGGCCTTGACCTGTTTCAGCTCGCCCAGGTTTCCGTACAGCTTGTTATCCGCGTTCTCCCGCACGGCGCAGGTGTTGAAGACCACGACGTCGGCCAGGCCGCCGTCGGCGGGGACGTACCCGGCGTCCTCCAGCAGGCCGGCCATGCGCTCGGAATCATGGACGTTCATCTGGCAACCGAAGGTGCGCACCTGGTAGGTCCGCTGGCGGCCGGGCCCGTCGGCGCCGAACTTGTCGGGGCCGAACTCATCGGCGCCGAACTTGTCGTCACGGGGCTCATTGACCGCGGGCTCGTCGGCGAACTCGGCTGCGGAGGAAGGGGCTGCGGGAGAAGCGGTAAAACTCACTCGTTAAGGGTACCGGCTTCGTCCAGCACTTCCCCGACGATCCGGAAGGCCAGCGAGGGCTGGTAGCCCTTCCGGACCAGCATCGCCGCAAGCCTCCGGGTGTGCTTGTCCCGTTCTTCCCGGTTGCCAAGGTCCACGCCGGCCCGAAGCTTGCGTGCGACCAGTTCCCGCGCGGCTTGCTGTTCGTCCTCGTCGCTGAGTTGCCCGAGGGCCTCTTCTGCGGTGTCGGGATCGATGCCCTTGTCCGCGAGTTCACGCCGGAGCGCGCCCCTGGCCAGTTTCCTGGTCTGGGAACGGCTCCGGACCCACATCTCCGCGAACTCCGAGTCGTCGATGAGCCGGACTTCCTCGAAGCGGTCCAGCACGGCTTCGGCCACTGCCTCGGGCACGTGGCGTTCGGCCAGTTTCCGGGCCAGCTGCTGACGGCTCTTGGGCGAGCTGGTCAACTGCCGCAGGACGATGGCCCGGGCCACGGCCTCGGGATCGGCTTCGGCGTCCTCCGCAACCGGGGAATCCGCAGAGAGTTCCCTGCCCGGACCGGCCATGCGCTGCCGCCTAACCGTCAACGGCCTTCAGCTTCGGGGAGTCCTCGCCGTCGGCGGGCTTGACGCCGACACCCAGCTTCTCCTTGATGAGGCGTTCCAGTTCCTGGGCGAGTTCAGGGTTGTCGCGCAGGAAGCGGCGCGAGTTCTCCATGCCCTGGCCGAGCTGGTCGCCGTCGTAGGTGAACCAGGAACCGGACTTCTTGATGATTCCGTGCTCGACACCCATGTCGATGATTCCGCCTTCACGGGAAATGCCTTGGCCGTAGATGATGTCGAACTCGGCGACCTTGAAGGGCGGGGCCATTTTGTTCTTGACGATCTTGGCCTTGGTGCGGTTACCGACTGAATCCGAACCTTCCTTGAGGGTCTGGATGCGGCGGACATCGATGCGCACGGAAGCGTAGAACTTCAGGGCCTTTCCGCCGGTAGTGGTTTCCGGGGAGCCGAAGAACACGCCGATCTTTTCGCGCAGCTGGTTGATGAAGATGGCGGTGGTCTTCGTCTGGCTCAAGCGGCCCGTGATCTTACGCAGGGCCTGGCTCATGAGGCGGGCCTGCAGACCCACATGGGAGTCACCCATTTCGCCTTCGATTTCGGCGCGCGGCACAAGGGCCGCCACGGAGTCAATGACGACGATGTCCAGCGAACCCGAGCCCACCAGCATGTCCATGATTTCCAGGGCCTGTTCACCGGTGTCCGGCTGCGAAACAAGCAGGGCGTCCGTGTCCACGCCGAGCTTGGCCGCGTAGTCCGGGTCCAATGCGTGTTCGGCGTCGATGAAGGCCGCGATGCCGCCGTTGCGCTGTGCATTGGCTACGGCGTGAAGTGCCACGGTGGTCTTACCAGACGATTCCGGACCGTAGATTTCCACGACACGGCCACGCGGCAGGCCGCCAATGCCCAGGGCCACGTCCAGGGCGATGGATCCGGTGGGGATCACCTCGATCGGAGCGCGGGTATCGTCCCCCAAGCGCATGATGGAGCCCTTGCCGAATTGCTTGTCGATCTGGGCAAGCGCTGCTTCGAGCGCCTTCTCACGATCCGGGTTTGCCGCCATGGTTCACACCTCTGAGCTTTCTCGCTGTGGACTGGCCTGAACGGCCGCTTTCCTGTCCCTTCCGACGCTAGTGCCGGCCGCAGACATTATTTGCGGTCAACATGCGCTATGTGGATAATCACGCGGAATCAGGCAGGTCGCGGACACAGGCAGATGGTCCGTCAGAATCAATTTTCCTCTGAAAGGAGCATAGTCCCATCCGAACAGATATTCGAACAGCCAGGCCGCGCGTGTCACGGCTTCGAAGCTGAGCCCGCTGCGGGATCAGAACTGCGGAGACGCCCCGTCCTTGATCTTGATGTCCCGCCCCAGCCGGCGTTCCTCGGGGACATCCTGGACTTCGCAGACCGCGAGCCACACCTTCCGCGGCTCGACCCCGGCGGCCAGTGCCTGGACGGCCGTGCGACCGCCCACTCCGGCGAGCACCAGGGACCCTGCCAGGACCCGGGCATAGCCGCTCCCGAACTCGTCTTCCATGAGTCGCCAAAAGTCACTGATCCGCACCAATAGAGTCTCTCACGCGGCCGGACTCTAGAATGGTTGCCATGAGCAATATCCCCGACGACGCGCCGGTGCCGGTCAACGGAGACGGCGTCGACGACGCTCTCCAGCAGGTGGAGCACCAGCTGAGCATCTTCTGGCGCCGGGCACGTTCGCTCTCCCACCAACTGTCGCGCCAGGTGCATCCGGACATGGAACCGGCCGCTTACGGACTGCTTTCGATCATCCGCAAGGAAGGGCCGATGCGCCTGACCGAACTGGCCTCCTGCATCGGCGTCGGCAAGCCCTCGGTGAGCCGCCAGATCGCGTTCCTCGAAAGCATCGGCATGGTCTACAAGGAGGCCGATCCCCAGGATGGGCGGGCGCAGTCAATCCGCTTGACGCCCAAGGGCGAAGAAAAGATGCACCAGGTCCAGGATGCGCGGCGGCAGGCGTTCCGGGAACGGCTTGGCGAGTGGCCCCTTGAGGAAATCCGGACTCTGGCCGAATACATGGATCGGCTCAACACCGCATACGGCGAAGGGATCGGCAAGGACCAGGCCTGAACCGACGCAGGCCTGAACCGACGCCAAGCCTGAACCGAAGCGAGCCTGGACCGCCCCGGGCCCAGGCCCAAGCTCGAGGCAATCACACACAAAAGGAGGAGGCTCCGGCGCTGTCGCCGGAGCCTCCTCCTTGGTATTTATGCCGCTTGGTGTTTATGCAGCTTGGTGTTCATGCCAGGATGCTCAGCGTGCAGCCGAAAGCATGCCCGGGGTGAAGTCGCCGCCGAGTTCCACACTGAGTTCGCGGTCCAGGTCGCGTCCGTAGCGCTGGGCGAATTCCTGCGGAACGGTATCCGGGACTGCAACGCCTTCCGCAACGGCCACGCGGTCGCTGACTTCACGGAGCATGCTTGACAGCGGGACGTCCAAAGCTGTGCAGATTGAGGACAGCAACTCGGAGGATGCTTCCTTCTGGCCGCGCTCCACTTCGCTCAAGTAGCCGAGGGATACGCGGGCGCTGTGCGAAACCTCGCGGAGGGTACGGCCCTGGCGCTGGCGGACATCGCGCAGAACATCACCGATCTCGTGACGCAGTACAACCATCTTGCGCTCCTTCTGCTCGCGCGGTGCCGATTCGGCCAGGCCCACATCCTTCCAGCGGACAACGCCGTTTACGGATACGGGCTGCTTAACCATCTGTATCGCCTTGCTCCCTCTTCGATCCGGGGCTCCCGCAAAGGGTGCCCCGCTTGACTTACATCCTAGGCGCCCCGGCTCTTCCGGAGCGACACAATGTAACAACTATCGGGCTGGCTTTTTTGTTCCCGCTTACTTTACCTGCGGTAACTCGCCGTCGCGCAAGAGCTCCAACGTCCTGGCCAGGGCCGCGGCGGCGGCTTGTTCCCTGATCTCGGCGCGCCCCCCGGAAAAGGCGTAGCGGAACGCCTCGCTGCCCCGGCCGGAGGCCACACCGATGAAGACCGTACCCACTTCTTTTCCGTCGTGCGCGTCGGGGCCGGCCACGCCTGTGGTGGACACCCCGACGTCGGCACCGCAGGCGGCCCGGGCGCCCTCCGCCATGGCGCGGGCAACTTCAGCGTCCACCGATCCGGCCTCCGCGAGCAGTTCCCGCGGCACGCCGAGGACCGCGGATTTCACCGAGTTCTGGTAGGCGACCACGCCGCCCTGCAACATGCCGGAGGCTCCCGGAGTGTTGGCCAGGACTGCGGCGACCATGCCCGCGGTGAGGGATTCCGCCGTCGCCACCGTGATGCCCTTGGCGATGGCCAGCGCGACGACGTCCGCCGCGGTTTCCTGTGCCGGCCGGCTCATGCGCGGCGTCCTGCCGCCCGCAGCCTGAGGGCCTGGAAGACATATTCGACGCCGGTCCAGACGGTGATCGCGAGGGCCGCGAGCATCACGGCGAACGCCAGCCAATAGAGCCAAGGGGCCATCGAGGCCAGCGGCACGATGAACAGGAAGATAGCCACGGTCTGGACAACTGTCTTGAGTTTTCCGCCCCGCGAGGCCGGCATCACGCCGTAGCGGATCACGAAGAAGCGCAGGGCGGTGATCCCCCACTCCCGCACGAGGATGACGATGGTGATCCACCATGGCAGCTCTCCCAGCGCGGACAGGAGCACCAAGGCAGAGCCGATGAGCAGTTTGTCCGCGATCGGGTCCGCGATCTTGCCGAAGTTGGTGATCAGGTTCCGGCTGCGGGCGATGTCGCCGTCGAGCTTATCCGTGTAGATCGCCGCTGCGAAGGCGACGACGGCGGCCCAGCGCCAGATGCCGTGCTCGCCGTTGTCGGCAAGCAGGAACCAGATGAAGAACGGAACGAGCGCGATGCGCAGCATCGTCAGGATGTTGGGCAGGTTCCAGATTTCGGAGCCGGAACCGGCTTTGCTGCCTTCGGATATAGTCACGCCTCTAGGCTACCGTCCGGTCTGCGCTTACCGTCCTGTCCCTGTTTACCGTCCGGTCAGTGACCAGGCGTCCTCGCCGTCCTCGTCCTCGCCGCCGTCAGCGCCGTCGTAGTAGTCGATCGCCTGTGTGCGGTTGTCCAGGTCCGCCGCCACGAGGTCCTCGGCATAGCCGCCGACGGCGATGTTCGCGTTCGCGTTGTCGCTCAGGGCGGTGGTCCGGGCGTCCGGGGTGGCGGGAGCGTCGCCGCCCTTCATCGCGGCCAGCACGGCGGCGAGGTCGTCCGGTTTGACGAGCACATCGCGGGCCTTGGAGCCCTCGGACGGGCCCACCACCCCGCGCGACTCCAGCAGGTCCATGAGGCGTCCGGCCTTGGCGAAGCCGACCCGGAGCTTGCGCTGCAGCATCGACGTGGAGCCGAACTGCGTGGTGACCACGAGCTCGGTCGCCTGGAGCAGGACCTCGAGGTCATCCCCGATGTCGTCGTCGATCTGCTTCTTCTGCGCTTCGGGCGCGACGTCGTCCCGGTACACGGCCTGGAGCTGGCCCTTGACGTGCTCGACCACCTTGTGGATCTCGGACTCGGTAACCCAGGCGCCCTGGACACGCATCGCCTTCGAGGCGCCCATCGGCAGGAACAACGCGTCACCCTGACCGATCAGTTTTTCGGCGCCCGGCTGGTCCAGGACCACGCGGGAATCGGTGACGGAGGACGTGGCGAAGGCCATGCGGGAGGGCACGTTGGCCTTGATAAGGCCGGTGACGACGTCGACTGAGGGGCGCTGGGTGGCCAGCACCAGGTGGATGCCGGCAGCACGGGCCAGCTGCGTGATGCGCACGATCGAATCTTCGACGTCGCGCGGAGCCACCATCATGAGGTCCGCGAGCTCGTCCACGATCACCAGCAGGTACGGGTACGGTTTGATGACGCGCTTGGAATCCGGCGGCGGAACCACCTTGCCGGCCCGGACGGCCTTGTTGAAGTCGTCAATGTGCTTGTAGCCGTAGTTGGCCAGGTCGTCGTAGCGGGCGTCCATCTCCCGGACCACCCATTGCAAAGCTTCGGCGGCCTTCTTCGGATTGGTGATGATGGGCGTGATGAGGTGCGGCACGCCCTCATAGGCGGTGAGTTCCACGCGCTTGGGGTCCACCATGACCATGCGGACCTCGTCCGGCGTGGCACGCATGAGGATCGAGGTGATCATCGAGTTCACGAAGGAAGACTTACCGGCACCTGTGGCACCGGCCACGAGCAAGTGCGGCATCTTGGCGAGGTTGGCCACGACGTAGCCGCCCTCGACGTCCTTGCCCACACCCATGACCATCGGGTGGTCCGTACGGCGGGCGTTCTGGCTGCGCAGCACGTCGCCCAGGGACACGGTCTCGCGGTCGGTGTTGGGGATTTCGATACCGATGGCGGACTTGCCGGGGATGGGGCTGAGGATCCGGACGTCGGAGCTGGCCACGGCGTAGGAGATGTTCTTGGACAGCGCCGTGACGCGTTCCACCTTGGTGCCGGGAGCCAGTTCGATCTCGTAGCGGGTCACGGTGGGGCCGCGGCTGAAGCCCGTGACGGTGGCGTCGACGTTGAACTGCTGCAGGGTATCCGTCAGGGCGGCCACGACGGCGTCGTTCGCCTCGGTCCGTTCCTTCGGCACGGATCCCGGAGTCAGATTGTCCGAGGCCGGAAGTGTGTAAGTGACGTCGCCCGCCAGGGACAGCTGCTCGGTACGCTGCGGGATCGGCGTTGGCGGCGGAGGCGGGCTGACCGGCGTCGAGGGGACCTTGACGGCGGGCGCGACGACGGGAATCGCCTCGGTGGGGTTCTCGCCGCTTGCCGGTCCACTCCCGAGTCCTTGGGCTGCCTTGATCTTCTCGACGGCGATTTCGGCCTGCGTGGGACGGCGGACGCCCGGGGGCACCAAGGGTGCCTTCGGCGCTGCGGCCTTGCTTCCGGCACCGTTTTCGCCGTCGACCAGTGCGTGCTCGAAGGCCTCGTCCCCGACGTAGCCTTCCAGCCCCGGCTCGTCATCCTTGTCCTTGCCGAAGAGGCGCATGCGCTTTTTCTTCTTGGGGGCGGGATGGTCGTTCTCGTACAGGTAGCTGCGGTCATGGGAGTCGCCGGTGCCGTCCTCCATGAGGTCCACGCCCATGAGGTGTTCGTAGGCGCCGCGGATGCGCTGCGGAATGGCCCCGAACGGCGTCGCGGTGACGATCAGCAAGGAGGTGAAGGCGAGGACGGAGTAGACGAGGACCGGCACCGCGGTGTGGATGGCCGCCAGTGGCGCGGCGGCGAGGAAACCAAGCATGCCGCCGGCGCGGCGGAGCCCGTCGAAACCGTCCGCGACGGCCGGCTGGCCGCCGATGATGTGGGCCAGCCCGCTCCCGGCGAAGGTCATGATGAGGAAGCCGATGCCCACCCGGTTGTTCCCGCGGCCGTCCCAGGGCTGCCGGAACAGCCGGAAAGCGCAGACCAAGAGCATGAGCGGCAGCAGGAGGGACATCCAGCCGAACGTACCGTTGACCACGCTGTAGACGAGGTCCGGCAGCCAGCCCCTGAAGCCCCACCAGGCAAACGTGGCGATGAAGATGCCGAGCACGAGGTTGAACAGGGCGGCGCCGTCGCGGCGTTCCTCCGGGTCGAGCTCGCTGACGTCATGGCCGATGCGCCGCACACCGGCGCCGACGAGGTGGCCGATTCCTTGCCAGGCTCCGGCGAGGACCCGGACGATCCACGGCTGCTGCGCTTCGGCGCTTGCCTTGCCGCGCGTTCCGCCACGGGACGCGGAGCTGCTGCCCCTGCTGGATTTTGCGGTGGCTCCGCCCCGGCCGGATCCGCCGGACTTACTGGTGGAGTTGCCTTTAGGCGCGGAGGAGGTACGAGTCGCCATACTCGCCACGGTACCGCAAACGGCCCGGAATCCTGCGGATTTCCGGGCCGTTCGACTTTTCGGGCCACCCAGGGCCATGTTGCCTGTGAGCTACGCCTCCAGGACCACCGGGATGATCATCGGCCGGCGGCGGAGCTTGCGGTTCACCCAGGTACCGATCACGCGGCGCACCACCTGCTGCAGCTGGTGGTTGGTGTGGTCCGGGTGGTTGACCACGGCCTCTTCGAGGGCGGCGTTGATCTTGGGCACGATGTCATCGAACACGGTGTCGTCCTCCGCCACGCCCCGTGCATGGATCTCCGGGCCGGAGACGATCTTGCCGGTGGTGCGGTTGATGACGGTGATGACCGAGATGAAGCCTTCGTCCCCAAGGATCCTGCGGTCCTTGAGGTCGGCGTCGGTGATCTCGCCGACACTGGAGCCGTCGACGTAGACGAAGCCGACTTCCACCTGGCCGGCTACGCGGGCCTTGTGGTCCTTCAGGTCGATCACGGTGCCGTTGTCCGCGAGGATGACGTTCTCCGAAGGTACGCCGGAGTCCTCGGCGATCCGGCCGTTGGCGATCAGGTGCCGGGTTTCGCCGTGCACGGGCATCGCGTTGAGCGGTTTGAGGATGTTGTAGCAGTAGAGCAGTTCGCCGGCGGCTGCGTGCCCGGAGACGTGGACCTTGGCGTTGCCCTTGTGGATGACCTCGGCGCCGAGCTTGAGCAGCCCGTTGATGATCCGGAACACCGCGTTCTCGTTGCCGGGGATCAGGCTCGAGGCCAGGATGACGGTGTCGCCGGTACCGACGACCACCCGGTGGTCGCCGTTGGCCATACGGGACAGCGCCGCCATGGGTTCGCCCTGCGAACCGGTAGACATCAGGACCACGCGGTGGTCCGGCAGTTCGTCGATGTTCTTCAAGTCGACCAGGATGCCCGGCGGAACGTCCAGGTAGCCCAGCTTGGCCGCAATGGCCATGTTGCGGACCATGGAGCGGCCCACGAAGGCCACGCTCCGGCCGTGCTTGGCGGCGGCGTCCAGGACCTGCTGCACGCGGTGCACGTGCGAGGAGAAGGAGGCCACGATGATGCGCTTCTTCGCCTGGCTGAACAGCCGGTCCAGGGTGGGGCCGATTTCCTTTTCCGCGGTGGTGAACCCCGGAACGTCCGCGTTGGTGGAGTCGGCCAGGAAGAGGTCCACGCCCTCTTCGCCCAGCCGGGCGAAGTGGCGCAGGTCGGTGATCCGGCCGTCCAGCGGCAACTGGTCCATCTTGAAGTCGCCCGTGTGCAGCACGTTGCCGCCTGCCGTGCGGATGAACACCGCGAGGGCGTCCGGGATGGAGTGGTTGACCGCGACGAATTCGCATTCGAAGGGGCCGAACTGCTCGATCTGGCCTTCGGTGACGGTGAGGGTGTACGGCTTGATCCGGTGTTCCTGGAGCTTGGCCTCCACCAGTGCAAGGGTCAGCTGCGAACCCACCAGGGGCAGGTCCGGCTTCAGGCGCAGCAGGTACGGCACGGCACCGATGTGGTCCTCGTGCCCGTGGGTCAGGACGACGGCGACGACGTCATCCAGCCGGTCTTCGATGTAGCTGAAGTCCGGCAGGATCAGGTCCACGCCCGGCTGGGTCTCTTCGGGGAAGAGCACGCCGCAGTCGACGATGAGGAGCTTCCCGTCGATTTCGAATACGGCCATGTTGCGGCCGATTTCACCCAGGCCGCCAAGGGGCACAATCCGGAGCGTTCCCTCCTTGAGCTTGGGTGGAGTGGTAAGTCCGGGAAGGGCGGTTTGGGTCATAGTGCGCTACTTTCCGGCGGAATTTTCCTAGACGGTGAAGTCCATTCCGGCTTCCGCCAAGTCCTCGCGGATGGTGTTGATCTCGTTGGCGTCCGGCTCCACGAGGGGCAAGCGGACATACGAGTTCGGCAGGACTCCCTGCCATTTAAGAATCTGTTTGGCGGCGACGGCGCCCTGGATGCGGGTCATGGTGGCACGGATGACCGGCTCCAGTTCAAAGTTGATCTTGCGCGCGGTGCCGAAATCGTTGGCGATGACTGCATCAACCAGTTCGCGGAAGCGGCGGGTGGCGATGTGGGTGGTGACGCCCACCAAGCCGACAGCGCCGAGGGCCATCCATTCGAGGGTCAGCCCGTCGTCGCCTGAGTAGAAGGCGAGGTCCGTCTCACGCATGACGCGGGTGGCCGAAGCGAAATTGGCCTTGGCATCCTTGACGGCCACGATGTTGGGGTGCGCAGCCAGGCGGATCATGGTCTCCGGCGCGATCTCGGTGGCGGAACGGCCCGGGATGTCGTACAGCATCACCGGGACGTCGGTGGCGGAGGCAACGGTCTCGAAGTGCGCCTGGACGCCGGCCTGGCTGGGCTTGTTGTAGTACGGGGTGACGAGCAGGAGCCCGTCGACGCCGAGCTTCGCGGCTTCCTGCGAGAGGTGCACGGAGTGCGCGGTGTCGTTGGTGCCGGTGCCGGCGATGATGGCGGCACGGTCCCCGACGGCGTCCTTGACGGCACGGAACATGCCAAGGTTTTCCTCGTCGGTCAGGGTGGAGGTTTCACCCGTGGTTCCCGTGACGACCAGTCCGTCGCAGCCATCGTCGACCAGCTTGCTCGCCAGTTCCGCCGCCTGCTTGTAATCGACTTCACCGTCTTTGGTGAAGGGGGTGACCATGGCGGTCAGCAGGGTACCGAGGGCAGGAACATTTGCGCGGGAGTCAGACATACGAAAAACGTTACCTTGTCAGCCGCACGATACGGGAATGGGGGCAAGGTGTCAGTCGTCAAATTCACATCCGTCGTCAGATCCGCCCGGCACAATACCGCTCGACGGCGGCCTCCCGCAGCTTGTCGGCCCAGGCGCCAAGGCGCTGGGCTGAACGGACGTAGTCGAAGAGTTCCGCGGGCGTCAGGGCATCCAGGTCGGTTTCCGCCAGGCGCCTGGCGAGCTCGGCGCCGGGAGGTTCTTCGATGAGGAGGGTCCCCTCGCGTTGCCACTGCACGTCTTCCGGTGGTTCGCCGTTGACGAGCTGCCTGAAGAGGAAGTCGACCACCCCGGGGCTCATTGCTTTCATGGGCCCGTCCGCTTTCATGGGCCCGTCCGCTTTCATGGGGCCATCCGGCCTGGGGTTTTTCATGCGGACATATTATTCGAACATATATTCGAACACAAGGTGCGGGAACGGTGCGCTGCCGGATGATGGACCATGCATCGGGGCCGTCGCCGTAATCCGCGGCCCGGCCCTTCTCGGCGGCTGCCGCCGGTCCTACAATCGGGGTGTGCCGGGCCGGACAAGGCACCGACGGCCCAACGGACACGCGACACCATCCCAGCAGGTGCCGGCAAAGGACGTGCGCCATGACGAACATCCCCGCGCTGATCAGCGCGCTGCGCCCCGAAGAACTGGATCGGCTGCGCCGGCTCGGACGGGAACAGCAACTGGACCCTGCCGCCGTCGAGGCCCTCGACCGCGCCGCCGGCGGACCGGGCGAAGGCCGCGGCTACTACATCGTCCACGGCAGCCTCGAACCCCGCGAAAACCGCGCCTACTACCTGCGTGACGACGTCGCCGATGCCGTCCTCGCCAGCGTCCTGGACAGCCCGGCGAGCCCCGTCGCCTGACCCCCATGACCACGGCGGAAAGCACCGAATCAGAGCGCAAGTACGAGCCCGGCCCCACCGCCCGGACACCGCTCTTCCTCAACATCCCCGGCGTCGAACACACCGGGGACCCATCCGAAATGCTTCTCGAAGCCGTGTACTTCGACACCCCGGACATGGAACTGGCCAAGCGGGCAATCACCCTGCGCCGCCGCACCGGAGGACGCGATGACGGCTGGCACCTGAAACTGCCGCTCGGTCCCGATGACCGCCAGGAAATCCACGCGCCCTTGGGCCGGCCTGATGAGGTCCCTCCCCGGCTGCTCGAAATACTGGCCGCCTACACCCGCGGCAGGGAACTTTCGCCCACGGCCCGGCTCACGACGCGGCGGACCACCACCCGGCTCTACGGGCCGGGTGGGGAGCACCTCGCGGACTTCTCCGACGACCACGTCCATGCGACAAGCCTCAGGGGCCTGGAAAAAGCAACCCATTGGCGCGAATGGGAACTCGAACTCGTCCACGCCGCACCTGAGTTGTTCCACGCCGCCGGGCCTGTGTTCGCTGCCGCCGGCGCCCAGATGGCCAGCCACAGCTCCAAGGTTGCACGAGCCCTCGGCGACGGATGGCCGGGCGACGCGAAACGGCCCCCCATCCGGGTGCGCAAGAAGGGTCCTGTCCAGGACGTCGTCCTGGCCTACATCGATGACCGCATCACCGAGATCCTCACCCACGACGCGGGGGTCCGCCGCGAGGAGCACGATGCACTGCACGGCATGCGCTCGGCCGTCCGGAGAACCAGGTCGGCACTTGCCATCTACCGGCCGTTGTTCGACAAACGGGCCGTGACCCGGCTGCAGGACGAACTGCGCTGGATCGGGCGTATCCTCGGCAGGCCCCGCGATGCGGAGGTCATGCGCGCCCGGATCCTCGCCAATCTCGGTGAACTGCCTGAGGAGCAGGCGTCAGGACCTGTCCGGGGACAGATCGAGCACGAACTCGGCGCCAGCTACGACGCTGGATACCGCCGGGCGTTGGCGGCGCTGGACTCGTCCCGGTACTTCCGGCTGCTGGGCGCCTTGGAGGCCTTCCGCGACCATCCGCCCGCCAAGCCCAAAGCTCGGCGCAACGCCCGCAAGGCCAGCGCCAGGCTCGTCGACAGGGCCATCGCCCGGCTGGAAAAATCCGGGCGCAAGGCGAGCAAGGCCGCGGCCGGACCCAAACAGGACAAAGCGCTGCACAAGGTCCGGAAAGACGCCAAACGCTTGCGCCACGGCGCTGAAACCATTACTCCCCTGCACGGCAAACCCGCCAGGAAACTCCGGAAATCCAGCCACCGGCTACAGGAAATCCTCGGCGACCACCAGGATGCCGTCATCGCCCGGGAGCTCCTGGCAGGCTTCGCCGCTTCCCCTGATCTCAGCGAAGTAAGCCGGACGAGCTACGAGCAACTGGTCCGACGGGAAGAGAAGACCGCCAAACAGGCCCACGCCGCGTACGTGAAAGCGAGGAAAAAGATCCGGGGTCGTCGTCTGGGCTGATAGCCGCCGGAAGGCGGGGCCGTGCGTGGATCAGGCGCCAGCGGCGGGCCGCCCGCGGAACAGCCGCACGGCGTCGCGCATGGAAGCGCGGGCACGTTTGCGGTCCCCGGCGGCATCGTAGGCGCAGGCGAGACGGAACCAGGAGCGCCAGTCCTCCGGCGCCGCTTCAGTTTCCACCCGGTACTTTTCGAATTCGGCGTCAGCTGCGGCGCGAACGATCCGGCCGCCCGGAGTCCGGGGCAGCCGGTCCTCCGGAAGGCCGCCTTCGGCCTCCAGGATCCTGGCCATCTGCTCGGTGCGGGCACCGAACATGAGTTCGCGGATCATCGCCCAGGCGCCGACCATCGGCAGCACCAGGTAGGCCGCACCGATCGCCTTGGCCACGAGGTTGGCGTCGCCGAGCAGCAACAGGGAACGCTGGAAGGAAACCGCCAGGTACAGCACCAGCAGCAAGGTGATGGCGCCGACCCAGATCTTGGTGCGGTAGTTCTTGACCGCGGACCACAACGCTTCCATGGCTCAGAGACCCAGGTCCAGGTAGCCGTCCAGGCCCACCGTCAGGCCCGGGTGTCCCGCGACATTGCGCAGGCCCAGCAGCACACCGGGCATGAAGGAGGCGCGGTCGTAGGAGTCGTGGCGGATGGTCAGCTGCTCACCCGGTCCACCCAGCAGGACTTCCTGGTGTGCCACCAAGCCGCGGAGCCGGACGCTGTGGACGCGGACGCCGTCCACTTCGCAGCCGCGGGCTCCGTCAAGGGAGGTTTCGGTGGCGTCCGGGCTGGCCGGGACGCCCGCTTCTTCACGGGCTTCGGCGATCAGCTGGGCGGTGCGCACGGCGGTGCCGGACGGCGCATCCACCTTGTTGGGGTGGTGGAGTTCGATGATTTCCACGGACTCGAAATACTTGGAGGCCTTGGCGGCGAAGGCGGAGGCGAGGACCGAGCCGAGGGCGAAGTTCGGGGCGATCAGTACGCCGGACTGCGGGTTCGCGGCCAGCAGGGCGCGCAGGGCGGCCAGGCGGCCGGCGTCCCAGCCGGTGGTGCCGACGACGGCGTGCATGCCGTGCTCGACGGCGAAGCGCACGTTCGCTTCGGTGCTGTCCGGGACGGTGAGGTCCACGATGTACTTGGCGCCGGCGTCGAGCAGGGTGTCGAGGGAGTCGTTGCGGCCCAGGGCGGCCACAAGCTTCATGTCCGGGGCGGTTTCCACGGCCTTCACGGCTTCGGTTCCCATGCGCCCGGAGGCCCCCAGCACGGCGACGGCAAGTTGTTCGGTCATGGCGTTAACCCTACCGTCGGGCGGGGCCAGGCCTTGAACCGGTTACGGGTGCCGCTCCCCCGGCGGCCCCCCCACAGGCCCGGGCTCCTATTCCCCGGCCCCGGACCTACTATTCCCCGGCCCCGACCCATTCGACGGTGCCGTCGCTGAAGAACTGTTCCTTCCAGATGGGGACCTGTTCCTTGATCCGGTCCACCAGTTCCGAGCAGATCGCGAACGCCTGGCCTCGGTGGGCGGCGGACACCGCGCACACCAGTGCGGGGTCGCCGATCTCCAGCTTGCCGACGCGGTGCGCGGCCCAGATCTTCACGGGCTGCTCCGCCTCCTCCGAATGCTCGGCAACCAGGGTTGCGACGACGTCGGCCAGCACCTGGTGCGCCGTAGGGTGCGCGCTGTAGCTGAGCCGTTCCACGGCCTTGCCGCCGTCGTGGTTGCGGACGACGCCGCTGAAGCTCACCACGGCCCCCGCGGTGTCCGATTCAACGGCCGCGATGGCCTGGTCCACGGAAATCGGCTCGGCGCTGAGCACGGCGTGGACCACTTCGAAGCTGCTTTCAGTGACCATGGCTTCCTTCCAGTTGCTCGCATACGTGGGCGAGGACGGGGTCCAGGACGGCGAGCCCGTCCATGACGCCTTTGGGGGACCCGGGCAGGTTCACGATGAAGGTGCGGCCCGCCGTTCCGGCGTGGCCCCGGCTCAGCATGGCCAGCGGGGTCTTCGCGGCACCGGCCCGGCGCATGCCTTCCATGATGCCCGGGATTTCCCGGTCCAGCAGCGGCAGGGTGACGTCGGGGGTCCGGTCGTCTGGGTTGAGCCCGGTGCCGCCGCTGGTGATGATGACGGCGGGTTCCTGGCTGAGCAGGGCGCGGATCGCGGCACCCACCGGCTCGCCGTCGGGCACCACCATGGCCGGAAAGGTATCGAATCCGTGTTCGGCGAGCCAGTCTTCGATCACCGGGCCGGTCTCGTCCCGGTAGATTCCCGCCGCGGCGCGGGTCGAGGCAATGACGACGCCGGCCTTGCGGGGCCCGTGTTCGCCGGGTTCGCAGCCGCTCACTGCCGGGCCTCCCCGCCGGGCGTCCCGCCGTCAAGGCTCCAGTCGCCGCTCTTGCCGCCGCTTTTCGCGAGGACCTGGATGCCGCTGATGACGGCGTGCTTGTCCACGGCCTTGATCATGTCGTAGACGCTGAGCGCCGCCACGGACGCCGCAGTGAGGGCTTCCATTTCGACGCCGGTGACTCCGCGGGTCTTGACGGTCGCTTGAATCTGTACCGAGTCGCTGCCAAGCTCGAAGTCCACGGTGACCTTGGAGATCGGCAGCGGATGGCACAGCGGGATGAGCTCGGGGGTCTTCTTCGCTGCCATGATCCCGGCGACGCGGGCCACGGCCAGGGCGTCACCCTTGGGCAGCTCGCCGGCGCCGAGCAGGGCCAGGACCTCAGGGGTGCTGCGGACCGTGGCGGTGGCGGTGGCTTCGCGGGTGGTCACGGCCTTGCCCGAGACGTCCACCATCTGGGCGGTACCGTCCTGGCGCAGGTGGGTCAGGCCGCCGGCGGCATCCTGGATGTATTGGGAATCACTCACAACATCCATACTTCCACTTCCGCGCCGGCTTCGAGTTCCGTGACGTCGGCGGGCACGTGGACCAGCGCGTTGGCGTTGGCCAAGGCGTGGACCAGGTGCGAACCGGGGCCGCCTTCCAGGCGCACCCGGCCATCCGGCAGCAGGCGGGCCCGCCGCAGCTGGTGCTTGCCCGCGGGCGAGCTGAGGCGTTCCGTGAGCTTCGCGCGGGGTGCCGGCCGGGGCGCCGGCGTGCCGAGGACGGCGGAAAGCGCGGGACGAAGGAACATTTCGAAGGAAACCAGGCAGCTTACCGGGTTGCCCGGGAAGCCGAGGAACGGGACACCGTCGAAGGTTCCGATGCCCTGCGGGCCGCCCGGCTGCATCGCCACGGACAGGAACTCCACCGGGTGCTCCGCCATGGCCTGCCGGACCACCTCGTAGGCGCCCTTGCTGACGCCGCCGGTGGTCACGATGAGGTCTGTGCCGGTGCCCCGGCCGCGCAGCAGCCCGAGCAGCACGGAGGGGTCGTCGGAGGAAATGGCGCTCCGCGTGACCCTCAGCCCGGCCTGGCGCATGGCGGCCTCGAGCAGGGTCCCGTTGGCATCGTGGATCTTGCCAGGTGGCAGGGGCCGGCCGGGCTCCACCACTTCGTCCCCCGTGGTCACCAGGAACACGTGCAGCGGCCTGCGGACCTCCACCTCGGCAACGCCGAGCGCGGCGAGCAGGCCCAGTTGCCCCGGGCCAAGGCTGCTTCCGGCGGCGAGCGCCAGCGTTCCGGCGGCGATGTCGCTGCCGGCTGCACGGACAAAGCTGCGGGCCTCCGTAGCGGGAAGGTCGACGACGGCGTCCGCGCCCGGTTCGGGGAAGCGGTCCGGCACCGCACTCTCGATGGGCACGACGGCGTCCGCTCCGGCAGGCATCATCGCGCCGGTCATGATCGGGGCGGCGCTGCCCGGGAGCAGTTCCTGGGGCGCCGTACCCGCCGGAATGGGGGCAACCACCTTCAGCCGCGCACCGCCGATACCAACACCGCCGGTTCCAACACCGCCGGTTCCAACGCCGTCAGTACCGCCGCCGTCGTGCGGGAAATCCAGGGAGCGGACCGCGTAGCCGTCCATCTGGGAGTTCGCGAACGGCGGCAGGTGCCCGGGCGCCAGGACGTCGACGGCGAGCGCCCGGCCGAGTGCCTCCAACAGCGGAAGGCGTTCGCTGCCCTTCGCTGCGGGCAGCCCGGCGAGGAGGCCGCGGACGGCATCGGCGTGCTCGGCGACGGATAGGGCCACAGGGGTACCTCCGGTGTTGGGCGGATCGTGCTGCCAGCCTACGGGATCACGGCACGCAGCCCGCGGAGTCAGCCGGCTGTGACCGTGATGGTGTGGTAGCCGGCTGCGCCGTCCGGGGCCACCGGGGTTCTCTGTTCGGGCTGCGGGGTGCCGCTGGAATCGGTGGCCCGGACCTGGATCTCGTGCTCGCCCGGACCCAGGTCAAGGCCGCGACGCCATTGCACCCACGTGTCCTTGGAGATGCCGGCTGCCAGCGTCGCTTCCTGCCACGGGCCGCGGTCCACGCGCAGCTCCACCTTGCTGATCCCGCGGTGTTGGGCCCAGGCGACGCCGCCGAACTGCACGGTTCCCGCTTTGACGGAGGTGCGCAGCCGCGGGACGTCGATGCGGGACTGGGTCTTGATGGGCCCCAAGGCACTCCAGCCGCGGGGCGTCCAGTAGCCTTGGTCGTCTACGAAGCGGGTGACCTTCAGTTCAGTGAGCCACTTGGTGGCCGAGACGTAGCCGTAGAGGCCCGGCACGATCATCCGCACCGGGAAGCCGTGTTCGAGCGGCAGCGGTTCCCCGTTCATGCCGACGGCGAGCATGGCGTCCCGTCCATCGGTGAGGGCTTCAAGGGGGGTGCCGGCGGTCCAGCCGTCGCTGCTGACAGAGAGCACCATGTCCGCGCCCTCCTTGGGACCGGCCATGGCCAGGAGTTCCCGGACCGGCCAGCCGAGCCAAAGCGCGTTGCCGATCAGGTCTCCGCCCACCTCATTGGAGACGCAGGCGATGGTGATGTGGCGGGCCGTCATCGGCTTGGCCAGGAGATCGGCGAAGGACAGCCCGACTTCCCGGTCAACCATTCCGGTGACTTTGAGCTTCCAGTCGTCCGGGCTCAGGGTCGGGACGATCAAGGCGGTGTCGATCCGGTAGAAATCCGGATTCGGGGTTACGAGGGGCGGGATCCCCGGGACGTCGAGTGCGGCACCGGCCGGGATCGCCTGGGCAGGTGTCGCGGGCGCCGGCAGGGACAGGGCGCTGCGGGCGGTGTCGGCCAAGCTCCCTGCCCGGCGGATGACGGCCGTCACGGTTCCGGCGACGGCTGCCCCCGCGGCCCCGATGCCCAGCACTTGCAGGAATCCGCGGCGGGCCAAGGGCGCGGTTTCCCTCGGCCTTGTCCGCGCGGCCGCACCGTTTCGCCGTGTGCCGAGGCCGGCAGGGTTCCAGAGTGCCAACCGTCTGACGAGGATGCGAAGCAGCACCATCGCCAGCACCGCTGCGGCCACCGGGGCCAGCACTGCAATCTGTGGCGCTTGTGCCCGGGTGAGCACCGCGGCCAGCCCTGCTGCGCCCGCGGCGCCGGCGAGGACCACCCCGATCCCGGCCCTGCGGTCCTCGAGGATTCCGGCGACGGCGGCGAGCGCCAGGGTGACCAGGCCGATGGAGGCGATCAGCACGGCCTTGTCCGCGGTGCCGAACCAGGTGACGGCAAGGTCCTTGACCCCCGGCGGGACGGCATCGATCACGGCACCGCCGAGGGCGGTGACAGGCGACACCCCCGGGCTCAAAAGGGCGGCGAGCAGTTCGCCGAGGGCGACGCCGGCCCCCACGGCAACCAGTCCGGCCGCGGCGGCCCAGCGGGCCCGGGCCGCGGTGGTTTTCACGGCTGGACGTGGTGCCGTACTCATGGCGTGTCCTTCCCTGGTGTTGCCGCTCGGGCGGCTGTGGTTTCGTGGTCTTTGGTGTCGGGGTTTTTGGTGTCGTGGTCTTTGGTCTCGCTCGCGGCCGGCAGGCGCAGTTCGAAGCGGCAGCCGCCATCGCGGTTAGCCACCGAGACGCTGCCGCCGTGGGCTTTGACGATCCCGGCGACCATGCTCAGGCCGACGCCCGCTCCGCTGAAACGCGAACCGCCAGGTCCCGGGCCGCCGTCGTCGCTCCTGCCGCGCGAGGGATCTTTCTGCCAACCGGTCTCGAAGATGTGCACAAGGTCTTCCTCGGCGATCCCGCCGCAGCTGTCCTGGACGGTGATCACGAGTTCCGACCGCTCGGCCGCTGCCCCGTCGACTCCAACGGCATCAACGTTCGCGGCACCGACACTTACGGTGCTGTCCGGCCGGCTGAAGATGACCGCGTTGTGCAGGATGTTGCGCACGGCCCGGCCAAGGCTGGGCCCGTCGGCGACGGCCATGCACTGGGCCACGCCGCCGCCGTCGAGCGTGATTCCGCGCCTCGCGGCCAGCGGCGCAAGGTCGGCGATGGCGTCGCTGAGGAGGTCATACAGGTCCAGTGCCTCGGCCCGCAGCCGAAGGGTTCCGGCCTGGATGCGGGAGAGTTCCAGAAGGTCGTTGACCATGGCCGCCATCTGTTCGCTTTGGCTGATGATCTTGCGGTGGTAGGCGGAGGGGTCCTGGGCCATTCCGTCTTCCAGTGCTTCGGCCATGGCGCGCATGCTGGCCAGGGGCGTGCGGAGGTCGTGCGAGATCCAGGAGACCAGTTCACGGCGGGCGTTCTCGACGGCGGTCTCCCGCTGCCGGGATTCCTCGAGCCGGACGCTGCTCTGTTCGAGTTCCCTGGCGAGCCGGGCCAGCTCCGAAGTCATTGCCGGCAGTCCGCGGCCGGCCGGGAGCCCGCCGTCCGGTCCACCAGCGCTGCCGAGCTGCCGGGCGGCCGTGACAAGGCGCGCGGCGTTGCGCGACACTCCGGCGCCCAGGACCAGGGCGATGCCGAGCGCGACGGCGGAGGCCACCGCGAGGATGTACCACATGACTTCCAGGTCCCGGGCGGAGATGAACATGGCGTTGAAGGCACTCACCATCCCGGCCACGAGCACCGCCACGGCGGCCACGACCACAAGGCAGACCTGCACCAGGATGGAGGCGCGGCGGAGGTAGCGCAGCAGGACGATCGTTACGGCGCCGATCGCAACGGCCCAGAGCAGCACCCAGCCCAGGATGGCCAGCAGTTCAGCGCTCTCCATGGCCGGCCTCCGGCTCTCCCTGCGAACCGCGCGCGGCCAGCGGTCCCCGGCCGTCGTCGTCGGGCGCCGGCGGGTCGAAGCGGTAGCCCACTCCCCACACGGTTTTCAGCAGCCGCGGCGCCGTGGGATCGTCTTCGATCTTTTCGCGCAGGCGGCGCACGTGGACCGTAACAGTGGAGAGGTCACCGAAGTCCCAGCCCCAGACGGCCTTGATCAGCTCTTCGCGGCTGAAGACCTGCCGCGGCCGGCGGAGCAGGAACGCCAGGAGGTCGAACTCGCGCAAGGTCAGGGCGAGCGGTTCACCGCGGTGCAGCACGGTCCGGGCGGCGGAGTCCAGGACGAAACCGGCGGTTTCCACGGGCGGCTCCGGCGCGGACTCCTTGATGCTGCGGCGCAGCACGGATTTCACCCGGAGCACGAGTTCACGGGGCGAAAAGGGTTTGGTGACATAGTCGTCGGCACCTGTTTCCAGGCCGAGGATGCGGTCGTCCTCCGTTCCCAGCGCGGTGACCATGATGACGGGGACGCTCATGGTCCGGCGCAGCCTGCGGCAGACCTCCACGCCGTCGAGCCCGGGCAGCATGCGGTCGAGCAGGACAAGGTCCGGCTGCCAGGCGGCGGCAACATCCAGTGCGCTGAAGCCGTCCGCGGCGATCCGCACCTGGAAGCCGGCCCGCGCCAGATAGTCCCGGACGACGCCGGCCAGCGTTGCCTCGTCCTCGACAACGAGGATGCGTCGGTTGCCCGGTTCATCGGGCCGCTGCTCGGAAGCCTTGTTCACACTCCCAGCATAGGTTTGCGGCCCGTCCGCGTAGCGGTTCCCCGCAACTGAAGCAGGATCCGTTGGCATTCCGTAAGAACTGTTTTCACTGCCGGCCGAAATGCGACGGTTCCCGGTGGGGAGCTTCCGCCCCGGTTGGCGTAGCCTGAAAACATGAGTGTTGGACTGGGTATGCCGCTGGTGCGCGCGGACGGGGATGCCGGCAAGGGCGCCGTACCCCCGCCGCGCCCTCAAAGCGTCCCCGCAGGCCTGTTCGACGCCCA
>NZ_JBFPFO010000015.1:0-97116 GCF_047977865.1 Curtobacterium sp. LFS079 | reverse complement strand
GTACAAGCCGGAGCACTACCGCTACTAATCCCCGCCACCTCCCTTGCTTCGCTGCGCTCACCAAGGGAACCCGGGCGGCGTGGGCCCAACCGCCACCTCCCTTGCTTCGCTTCGCTCACCAAGGGAACCCGGGCGGCGTGGGCCCAACCGCCACCTCCCTTGCTTCGCTTCGCTCACCAAGGGAACCCGGGCGGCGTGGTCCCGGCACGAATGGCCGGTCGCGGCGCGGGTCGTGTCATGCAACCCGCGCCTCGCTGTTTGCCGCCCCGGCGCGGCTAGAATTGACTGGTTACTTTGACAAGCCCGTTTCGATGCCGGGCAGCATTTGGGGATGTGGAGACGGAACATGGGAAACAGGGCAAAACGCCGCACCGGAAAGATCCTGGCCATTGCCGGAATCTGTGCCGTGGTCGCAGCCGGCGGAATCGGCGTCGCGACGGCGCCTTCGTGGCTGGACCATGCCCCGGAATCGGAGGCCGGCTCCCCGCAGGGCAGCGAGGTCGGGCTCGCCTCCGCCGTCGTCAAGGCCGTGGAACTGGGCATCACCCCGCTGGACGGCGCACGCGAAGTGAACCCCGCCGTCGGGCCGACCGTGAAGGCCGTCAACGGCACCGTCAAGGATGTTCTCCTGGCCCCGGCCGCCGGCGGCACGCCAGTGAAGGGCACTGTCAGCGCGGACGGCAGCACATGGAGCACCCTGGAGCCGCTGAAGTTCAACACGAAATACGGCTTCTCTTACACCGTTGTGGACGGCGCCGGCCGGGAAACCAAGAAAACCCAGAGCTTCACCACAGTCTCCACACCCAACGAAGCGGACGCCTCGGTGTACCCGCTCAACGGATCGGTCATGGGCTCCGGCCAGCCGATCGAGATCAACTTCAGCGAACCGGTCCTGAACAAGGCCGCGATGGAGAAGGCCGTGAAGGTGACGGTCTCGTCGAAGCAGAAGGTGGCCTGGCACTGGTACTCCGACCAGAAGGTCCGCATCCGCCCCGAGAAGTTCTGGGCCTCCGGCACAAAGGTAACGGTGGACCTGGCGCTGTTCGGCAAGGAGTTCGGCAACGGCATGATCGGCAACTCCAACGTCAAGGTCTCCTACACGACCGGGCCGCAGCGGATTGCCGTGGTCGACGACGTGACCAAGACCATGAGCGTGTACATCGACGGCAAACTTGCCCACACTGCACCGGTGACTCTCGGCGGTCCTGACTGGCTGTCTCCCACCGGCTACGCGGTGATCATGGAACAGCAGCGCTATTCGAAGTTCAACGCCGGCAGCATCGGCCTCAAGCCCGGAGACAAGGGCTACTACCCGCCGCTGACCGTGGAACGCGCCAACCGCCTGACCAACTCGGGTGTATACGTGCACCAGGCGCTGCCGTCTGCATATGCCTACGTGGGTTCGGTGAACGTGTCGCACGGCTGCGTGGGGCTGCTCCCCGCGGATGCCGCCTGGTTCTTCGACAACATGCGGACCGGCGACCTGGTCCAGGTGCTGAACACCGGGGCGCCCGCCGTGGAGCCGCTGGAAGGCTTCGGCGACTGGAACATTCCCTGGGCCACCTACGCCCACCGCTGAGCCGGCACTCCTGGCTGAACGGCACCCCTAGCTGAACGGCACCCGGCCGAGTCGCTCCCCGATGCGCCGGCTGCGTTCCTCGGCGCGCGTGAGCCTCTTCCATTCCCGGTTCCGGCGCTCGCCCAGCACCGCCCACAGGTAATCCTCCGGGAGCGTTCCCGGAGGCGGCGGGGGAGCCACGTGCGCGGACAGTTCCGACGCCAGGGATACCGCCATGCTGGTGCGCGACGCCGGAGCCATCCTCGGTGCCTGCTGCACGAACTGGTTGGCCCGCCGGGCAGCCGCGTCGGGGATCCGGCCGATGTCGGCGAGGGCCGCCCAGCCCTGCAGGTAGGGCGGTGCATACGGGAAGACCTTCACCTCCTGTTGCACGCGCTGGCGCACTGAATAGGTACCGGCCACGATGTCGCCGAGCCTCTTCGACTTGTCGTTGAACAAGGCGACCGCCACGGCCAGCCCGCCGAACGTCAGGAAGATTTCCAGGAAGCCGACGAGCCCCCGGATCACCGCATGGCGGAACCGGATGGAACCGCCGTCGTCGCGCACAATCCGCAGGCCGACGGCAAGCTTGCCCACGGAACGTCCGCGACTCAGAGTCTCGACGGCCACCGGGATAATCACCAGGCATAAAACCACGCCGGAGAGCATGACCGCCCTGCCGGCAGCATCATCGAGGTCCGGGAGCATGCCGCCGATGAGCAGACTCATGAACATCAGGAGCACGAAATACACCAGCAGGTCCAGCATCAGGCCGAGCGCGCGGGCGGCAAACGATGCCGGCCTGAGTTCAAGGACCACTGCTTCGCCGGTAATGATGGAACTCACGGATGCCCCCAACTGTGATTGCTTGTCTTCAGAGTTTAGGCCCCGCCAACAGGAGGCGGGGGTTAGGGTAGTGCCGTGGATATCGACGCCTTTTCCGCGGTGCACTCTGCCAAATGGGCGCGCCTGCATCATCTGGCGCACCAGAGGCGCCTCAGCGGCGAAGAGGCCGACGAACTCCTGAAGTTGTACCAGACTGCGTCGTCGCACCTGTCCCTGATCCGTTCCGTGGCGCCGGAGGGGGCATTGTCGGCGTCCTTGTCCGCGGCCCTGGCCCAGGCGCGGACGCGTTTCACGGGGGCCCGTTCGAACGCCATGGAAGACTTGGCCGGGTTCTTCTTTGTGTCCCTGCCGGCCGCGTTCTATCGGCTGCGGTGGATGACCTTGTGGTGCGGGGTCTTTTTCTGCGTCGTCGGGGCGGCGTATGCGTTCTGGATCGGAACGTCTCCCGAGGCCCTCCGCTCCCTGGGGAGCAACGCGCAAGTGAAGCAGTACGTGGACGAGAAGTTCGTCGACTACTACTCGGAAAACCCCGCAGCCTCGTTCGCCGGTGCGGTGTGGACCAACAACGCCTGGATCGGGGCCCAGGCCGTGGCCCTGGGAATCACGGGGTTCTGGGTGCCGATGATGCTGGTGGCCAACGCCCAGGGTGTCGGGATCGCCGCCGGGGTCTTCGCCGCCACGGGCAAGCTGGACGTGTTCTTCAGCTACATCCTTCCGCATGGGCTCATGGAGCTTACTGCGGTCTTCATTGCCTCCGCCGCGGGGTTGAAGATCTTCTGGGCGATGGTCTCACCAGGCCCGCGGCGGCGCATCCAGGCCGTGGCCGATGAAGGCCGTTCCCTGATCACCGTGGCCCTGGGGCTGGTTCTCGTGCTCCTCGTCTCGGGGCTGGTTGAAGCTTTCGTGACGCCCAGCCCCTTGCCGGTCTGGGCCAAACTGCTGGTCGGCGGGCTGGTCCTTGCCGCCTACTGGGTGTACACCTTGGTGCTGGGCGGTCGCGCCGCCCGCGCCGGAGCGACCGGTGACCTGGACAGCAGGGATGCCGGATACCGGGCGGCTGCTGCCTGACAGGGCACGGGATTCCGGTGCCCGCCGGGGTGGCTCGTCGCCCGGCCCAAGGGCTGACGGTAGGCTCGAACACAGAGAATATTGCCGGCGACCTGTTTTACGCCGGCATGCGAACCCGACGGAAGTGAAGCGACGTGAGTGACAAAACCCCGAACCCCAGCGAGCCGGACGTGGAAATGGACGACGACGGCGAGCCGGCTTTCGAGTGGATGAAACCGGCGGCCGCAAAGGCAGGAACCGGGAAAGCGCCCTCCGCTTCGCCCGCCGTTCCGGCTGAATCCGCCAAGCCAACAGACGCTCCCGCACCGGCTGGGCCCGGGACTGCCCAGGCGAAACAGCCCGAAAGCCGGGCCGACCGCAAGGCCGCTGAAGCTGCCGAGGCCACACCGGAAGCGTCCCTGTTCGCCGAGCCGCTTCCGACGTCGGCCCTTCAGGTCCGGCCACCGGAAGCGGAAGTGGAGCGCCGCAACGCCGAACGCGAGCACGCCGCCAACGCCAAGCCGCTGCCGCCGCGGATCTTCCAGGTGCTCCTCGCGGTGTTCTATCCGGTGGTGCTCCTGGTCCTGGCCATCAGGGCCGTCACCAGCCCGCTGTTCCTCTGGGTGGAGTACAACCGCCCCGGCTTCCCGGGCGACGGCTACGGCTTCAGCACCGATGACAGGATGACCTACGGTTCCTACGCCGTGGACTACCTCAGCAACTGGGCCGGGCCACGCTTCCTGGGCGACCTGGTCCACCAAGACGGCACGAAGCTGTTCAAGGACAGCGAAGTTGCCCATATGGCCGACGTGAAGTTCGTGATGCTTTCGGCGTTCGGGGCGGCTGCACTGATGGTTGTCATCGGCATTATCGGAATGCTGTACTTGCGCAAGCGCAGCACAGGCGGGATCCGCCGCGGGCTCTTCGCCGGGTCCATTGCCACGCTGGTGATCATCCTGGCTTTGGGAACCCTTGGTGTCCTGGGCTGGCAGCAGTTCTTCACCGAATTCCACAGGATCTTCTTCGCCAACGGTACGTGGACTTTCGCCTTGGATGACACTCTGATCCGTTTGTTCCCGGGGCAGTTCTGGATGGATGCGGGCATCGCCATTGCGGGGCTGGTCTTCCTGGCAGCCCTGCTCACACTCATCTTTACCTGGCCCACGCGCCGCCGCCGCGGCCTGCCGCCCCGGAAGGGAGCTGAAGGGGAACGAGGCACTGCCGTAGAGGACGCCGACGACGCCGGGACGCAGCAGAGCGGCACGGTCACCGGCGGGGGTAAATCCTAGCGGCACCGTCACGGGCACGCTGCCGGGCAGGCAGCAATGATCCTGCAGTTCAGGTGGCTTCAGACTTGCTGAAGCCACCTGAACTGCAGGATCAAAATGTTTAACGCTAGATCCAGGACGGCATCCACATCCGCATCCGCCATTCCTGGTAGCTGATGGTCTCGCCTGTCCAGACTGGGTAGAAATACGCCGATACCAGGAGGGCAAGGGCCACAAAAAGCGCCACGAGGCAGAGGCCGGCCAGCCGCCGCCACTGCGGGTCGCTCCGCCGGCCCAGGATCTTGCCGAGCCCGTAGCTCAGCGCAAGGATCAGGAAGGGCTCGAAGGACAGGGCGTAGAAGAAGAACATGGTCCGTTCGGGATACATGAACCACGGCAGGTAACCGGCGGCGACTCCGGCGAGGATGGCGCCTGCCCGCCAGTCGCGGCGCCCGGCCCACCAGAACAGCAACACCGCCAGGGCGACTGTGGCACCCCACCAGATCACCGGGTTGCCGACGGACAGGACCGCGGTGGTGCAGCTCGGGAGCTCGCAGCCGGCGGTACCCAGCTTGGGGGACTCGTAGAAGAACGATGTTGGCCGGCCCATCACCAGCCACGTCCACGGACTCGCTTCATAGGGATGGTCCGCACCAAGGCCCTGATGGAACTTGTACGCCTCCAGGTGGTAGTGCGCCAGGGAACGGAGCGGTGCGGGAATCCAGTCCCAGCCTGAAGCCGGCTGCGTCTCTGCCCACCCGCGGAAGTAGGCGTCCTTGGAGAGGAACCAACCTGTCCAGGTCGCAAGGTACACGGCGGCCGCCACCGGGATCATGGTGAAGAATGCCGGGATGCCGTCCTTGAGCACGGCGGCGCTGGCCCAGCTCCGGATTCCGGCGATCCGTCGGGCGCTCATGTCCCACAAGACGGTCAGCAGGCCGAAGCCTGCGGCGAAGGCCAGTGCCGACCATTTCACGCCCACGGCCAGGCCGAGGCACACCCCGGCCACGAGCCGCCACCACCGCATCCCAAGGAACGGTCCCGCCGCCAGGGCCAGCGCCTTCGGCGGACCGTCCCGGTAGGCTGCGGCGAGGCGTGCCGCCAAGCGGCGCCGGCCGTCGTCGCGGTCCAGCAGCAGGGCGCCGAAGGCGGCAAGGAGCCAGAACATCAGGAAGATGTCGAGGATGGCCGTACGGGACATGACCAGATGGTGGCCGTCGATGGCGAGCAGCAGCCCCGCCACCCCGCCCAGCACGTGGGAACGGAAAAGCTTCAGCGCGATGAGCGCCACCAGGAAGACGGAGAGGGTTCCCGTCAGGGCCGCGGCGAAGCGCCAGCCGAAGGGGTTGTCCGGGCCGAAAATACCCATGCCCCAGGCGATCATCCATTTGCCGACAGGGGGGTGCACCACGTACTCGGGGGTGTCCAGCGGCAGGACCGGGTGCCCTGCCTTGAAGGAATCGTTGGCCTTCTGGGGCCAGTTCCTTTCATAGCCGCTCAGCAGGTAGGAGTAGGCGTCCTTGACGTAGTAGGTTTCGTCGAACACCAGACTTTGCGGGTTGTCCAGCCGGACGAAGCGGAGGATTCCGGCAATCACCGCCGTGAGCGTGGGAATCAGCCAGAACCACAGACGCAACGACGGCGGATAGTCCCGCCAGCTCTGGATGTCGCCGATCAGCCTCCGCCGAAGCGCAGCGGCCGTGAAGGCTCCGGCGGGCCGCACCAGCCAGCTTGGGGAGGCAGGGCGCACGGAGGTCTCGGTCACCTGCCCCATGCTACCGCCGCCGGCTGTGGGCGAGGCCAGAGCGTTCCTTGCGCGGAAGCCCTGAGTTTTTTGGGAGACTTTCCGGCATTACACAGACGGTGCAGACAGGCCTCCATAACGGCATCGCCACGTATTCGCTCGATGGCGAGGGTCCGTGCAACGGCAAGCTGCACTTCGGCCTCGGCATGCGTGACGAGCCGGTGTTGTTGGCAGGAATCAACCACCTGATTGAGCATCTGCTGCTACGCTCCGTCTACCCGTCCACGGTGCTGCACGGCGCAACAACCGGCACGGATTCCGTTGAGTTCTGGGCAAGTGGCGAGCCGGACGACGTCGCGGAGTTCCTTAATGCCATCGCGGCTGCAGTTTCCTCCTTCCCGGAGATATCCGAAGAGGACATCGCCCTGGAGAAGACAGTCCTTGAGGCTGAAGATCCGCGGAAGTTCAGCCAGGTTTCGGCCGGCCTGCTGACCAACCGTTTTGGCGCAACGGACCTGGGCGTCGCCCACTTCGGTGCGCCGGCAACTCACAGCTTGACCAAGGCTGAGCTGCTTGCTTGGGCTGGAGCTTGGCTGGTCAAGGAAAATGCCGCGCTGACTTTCACCGGCCGTATCCCGGATTCCCTGGATGCCCGGCTGCCGTCAGGCCAGGTTCCGGAGAGGACTCCGGAACCCGTGCCGCTTGTCTCGAGTCCCACCTTGTTTGTCTCAAGGAAAGATGGTGTGGCGCTGTCTTTGCTGGTATCCGCCCCGGATGCTGGAATGCTCGCCGAAGCTCTGCGTTACGAACTCCACAGCCGGCTCCGGCATACCCGTGGATTGATCTATTCGATGACGGACATTCAAAGTCCGGTGGACAGCGACCTCGTCCAGCTTGACCTCGTCCTTGACCCGACGTCGTCGAACATCATCGCGTCCCTTGAATCCGGTGTCGCCGCCTTGCTGGATGTGGTCCGGGACGGGTTCGGAGCGGACGCGGTGGAATGCGCCCGGAAGGCCCGCACGATTGAGCTGGAGTACGGCCGCTCGATCCCGGACTGGTACCTGGACCAGCTGGCAGTCAATGGCCTGCGTGGCCGGAGCACGGCGAGCCTGACGGACGCGATGGAAAAGGTCCGCGCGCTTACGGCTGACCGGCTCACCTCGATCCTGGCCGGAAGCATTGAAAGCCTGATGGTCGCTGTCGCCGCTCATGCGAAACCCCGGAAAAGGCATGCCAAGTCCATCGGGCTGTCCTTTGACCGCTTCGGGATCTGGCAGCCCGCCCAGGCTGCCGGCCCGGATGAGCACCGGGTTTGGCGGAGCAAGTCATCGGACGCTGAACTGTGGCTCACTCCGGACCAGGTCATGAAGCGAAGCGGGGGCAGGCTGGAGGCGATCACACTGGCGGACATCGTGGTGGTGGGGGATCGCAGCTGCGGATGTGTGGCGCTCATGGACCGCCGCGGAAGGAGCGGGGAGTTCGATGTCACCGAATGGAAGAAGAACAAAGCGCTGCGGAGAATCCTGCTCGCATCGTTCCCGGCGGAATCGGTCCGGTCCTTTCCGGAGGACTAGCTGCTTCGGGTGCAAGTAGGCTTGATCAGGTGAGCGAACAAGCAGAGCCCCAGGCCGACGTCGACGATTCCGTCCAGGAACCCCACACCGGCGACGCCTTGAGCAACGATCTCCTGCCCGTCATCCCGGGCGGCGGCCGGATCGTGCTTGCGGCCACGCCGATCGGCAACGTCGGCGACGCCACCAGCCGCCTGGTGGAGCTGCTGCAGACCGCACATGTCATCGCCGCCGAGGACACCCGCCGGCTCCACCGGCTGGTCCACGCCCTGGGCATCGAGGTCTCCGGGCGGGTCATCAGCTACCACGAGCACAACGAAGCCACCAAGACCGCAGACCTCCTGGAACAGGTCCAGGCCGGCAAGACCATCCTGATGGTGAGCGACGCCGGCATGCCCGCGGTTTCCGACCCCGGTTTCCGGCTGGTCGAGGCAGCCGTGGCCGCGGGCCTGTTCGTCACCGCCGTGCCCGGCCCGTCCGCGGTGCTGACGGCCCTCGCCCTCTCCGGCCTGCCCACCGACCGTTTCTGCTTCGAGGGCTTCCTGCCGCGGAAGGCAGGGGAGCGCAGCTCCCGTCTTGCGGAGCTCGACGGGGAACGCCGCACCATGGTGTTCTTCGAAGCCCCGCACCGGCTCGAGGCCATGCTGAGGGCCCTCCACGAGCGCTTCGGCGGGGAACGCAGGATCGCCGTGTGCCGAGAACTGACCAAGACCTACGAGGAAGTCCTCCGCGGCACCGTCCACGAACTGTTGGAATGGGCCGAAAACAACGAGGTCCGCGGTGAAATCGCGGTGGTGGTGGACGGTGCACCCGAACAGGCGCCCGGCACCCCGGAGGACCACGTGGCCGCGGTTAATGAGCTCGTGGCGAAGGGAATCCGGCTGAAGGAAGCCGTGGCCGCCGTGGCCGAAGAGGCCCGCGTCAGCAAACGCGAACTGTACTCTGCTGTGCTCGCGGCGCGTTAAGGCAGTGCCCTGTGCAAGTGCACAGAGACGGACGCCGGCGGCAGTGCGCGAAGGCGTAGACACTCTTTTGAGTCCGGCAGTACCGTGGCAGTTAATCCCGCAATACTGCGACCCACGTAACACCACGGGTTGGTGCATTTCCACAATCCACCGCCTGACGAAGGAGTCACTGTGACTGTCACCGCCGATCGCGAAGCCGAGCTGCTCGCCAAGGTTCCCACCGGTCTGTTCATCAACGGTGAATGGCGCGCCGCCTCCACCGGCAAGACCTTCGATGTCGAGGACCCGGCCACCGGCAAGGTCCTGTTGAGCATCGCCGACGCCACCAGCGAGGACGCTCTCGCCGCCCTCGACGCCGCCGACGCCGCACAGGCCGGCTGGGCCCGCACCGCACCGCGCGAACGCGCCGAAATCCTGCGCCGCGCCTTCGAACTCGTCACCGAGCGTGCCGAGGACTTCGCCCTCCTCATGACCCTCGAAATGGGCAAGCCGTTGGCTGAAGCCCGTGGCGAAGTAACCTACGGGGCCGAGTTCCTCCGCTGGTTCTCCGAGGAGACCGTCCGTGACTACGGCCGCTACGTCACCACCCCCGAGGGCAAGAACAAGATCCTGGTCCAGCGCAAGCCGGTGGGCCCCTGCCTGCTGATCACCCCCTGGAACTTCCCGCTCGCCATGGCCACCCGCAAGGTCGCCCCGGCCATCGCCGCCGGTTGCACCATGGTGATCAAGCCCGCCAAGTTCACCCCGCTGACCACCCAGCTGTTCGTGGCAACCCTGGTCGAGGCCGGCGTTCCCGCCGGCGTTGTCAACGTGGTGTCCTCCTCGAGCGCCTCCTCCATCTCCGGCCCGATCATGAAGGACTCCCGCCTCCGCAAGGTCTCCTTCACCGGCTCCACCCCCGTGGGCAAGCGCCTGATCGCCGACGCCGCCAACAACGTCCTGCGCACCTCCATGGAACTGGGCGGCAACGCGCCGTTCATCGTCTTCGAGGATGCCGATCTGGACAAGGCCGTCGAAGGCGCCATGGCCGCCAAGATGCGCAACATGGGCGAAGCCTGCACCGCCGCCAACCGCTTCCTGGTCCACGAGTCCGTGGCGGCCGAGTTCACGGCGAAGTTCGCTGCTGCCATGGGTGCCCTGACCTTGGGCCGCGGCACCGAAGACGCCAGCAAGGTGGGTCCGCTCATCGACTCCGGAGCCCGTGAAGACGTCCACGCCCTGGTCACCGCTGCGGTGGCCCAGGGTGCAACGGTCGCCACCGGAGGCGGCCCCGTGGAGGGCGACGGCTACTTCTACGCCCCCACCGTGCTGTCTGTTCCGAACGACGCAGACATCCTGCTCAACGAGATCTTCGGCCCGGTGGCCCCCGTGACCACCTTCGCCACCGAAGAGCAGGCCATCAAGCTGGCCAACGCCAGCGAATACGGCCTGGCGTCCTACCTCTACACGCGCGACTACGCCCGCATGTTCCGCGTGGCCGAGCAGATCGAGTTCGGCATGGTCGGCTTCAACGCCGGTGTCATCTCCAACGCAGCCGCGCCCTTCGGTGGCGTGAAGCAGTCCGGCCTGGGCCGTGAAGGCGGCGCCGAGGGCATCGCCGAGTACACCACCACCCAGTACATCGGCATCGCCGACCCGTACGCCGGCTAACAGCTGCTCCAGCGCGACACTACAGCGAGGGCCCGGTTCCGGAAAACAATCCGGTGCCGGGCCTTCGCCGTAGCTGCAACCACTACTGTTCAGTTGCCTACTGTTCAGGTGCCGCGCCGCAATGCGCGGATCCCCTTCCGCAACGTGTTCCCGGTCCAGGTGCCCACGCGCACGGCGCCCCGGCCCACCCAGCGGAACGGGGCGGAAACTATCCGGAACCAGCGGGACAACAACGACGGCGGGTACCAGTCCGCGCGCAGGCGCACCAGCTGTGACGCTCCCCGTCGCAGCGTCGACCGCACCGCGGCCAGCCGGGCCTCGGTGAGCCGGGTCCCGGCGCCGGGTGCGCTGCCGTCACCGGGGCGGCCATAACTGAGCCGCTCGAAGTCGGCGGTGAGCACTTGCACAGCCCGCATGCCGGCGTCGTCGGCGTGCGCGGATGGAACGGAGTCCAGCAGGCCGGCGGCAAAGTGCCGCGGCGTCTGGCTGGCCCGCGGGACATGGCCGTAGTCCCGGGCCAAGTCCTGCAGCTCATCCCACGCCAAGGCGGGGGAGACCGTGGCCGTGGCCTGTCCCGCGGCACGGAACCCCCGGAGGCGGCGGGCCCGGATGCCTGCGCGGAGCAGTCGGGGAGACATCAACAGGGCGGCGGCAAGCAGGACACCGGCCAGGACGAAGACCCCCTCCGGGATTCCGGTGCCGGCACCGGCCGCGGCGCCCGGCAAGGGAGCGGCCGGAAGGGCGCTGCTGTCTGGCTGGGGGCCCTGGTTCTGGATGGGGATGGTGTCTTCGCCCAGGTTGCTGCCGCTGCCGCCCGGTGTCACGGCATCGGCGGCATAGTCCGGAATGGAACCCCGCGAAGGGGTCGGTTCAAAAGGCACCCAGCCAAGCCCCTCGAAGTAAAGTTCCGGCCAGGCGTGTGCGTCCCGGGCATCCACGGCGAATTCGGCCAGCGGCTCGCGGCCGCCCACTGCGATCGTGTTTCCGGTGGGGTGCCCCGGCGCGTAACCGATGGCGATCCGGCTGGGGATTCCGGAAACCCTGGCCATGACCGCCATGGCTGAGGCGAAGTGCACGCAATACCCGCTCTTCTGCTGCAGGAAGTCAGCCAGCACGGACAAGCCGTTGCCGTCGTAGCCGCCCTGCACCGGGGCCTGCAGGGAGTAGGTGAATTCGGCCGAACGCAGGTACCTCTGGATGGCGAGGGCCTTGGCGAAGTTGTTCCCGGTCCCCGCCGTCACCTTGGCTGCGGTGGTGCGGACAATTTCCGGAAGGTTGCCCGGGACCTCGGTGAACTCCCCGGGAATCCGGCCGGCACCCGGAGACGTGGTTCCTGCCTGGCTCAGCGCTGCCGCCGTGATCTGCGGGAAGAACGAGATGACTGTGTAGTGCTGGTTGCGTGAGGTTGTGCCTTCGCCGTGGATGCTCAAGGTGAGCGGATCCCAGGACCAGCGGCCATTGAGTCCGTTGACCACCCCGGGCGCGAACGGCACCGGCAGATACGGGCTGGTGAACTGGCCGGTGTCGATGATGGTCTGCTCACGGATCAGGTTTTCAGGGAGCGGGTATCCGGGAACAATCTGCCCTGTGCCGAGCTGGCTGCTCGAGGAGCGGTCATCCGGGGCCCAGCTTTCGCCGTCGAAGCGGTCGATGGTGACCGAACGCAGGTAGACCGGCGCGCTTGAGCTCGTCGCGTACGTGATCCTGCCGTCCCCGGTGGGGGTGCGGAGGCTGTTGCCGAGGGTGATCATGGGGTTCAGCCCGTTGGACGGTCCCCACGGGTTCAACCGGGATCCGACCGGGAAGGTGCCCTGCTCGAAGCCGGGAACGGCAAGCGGGAGGACCATGCCGAGGGCAAGGGCCGCGCTGCCCAGCATCACCGAGCGCCGGAACTGGCCTTGTCCCTGCCCTGCGCCGGACTGGAGCCGATAATCCGGGGCGAATCTTTGGGCGCAGCCCAGGATCATGATGAAGCCGGCCGCAGCCGCAAGGAATCCGGCCAGCCCGGCACCCTGGGGTTTGATCGTGGCCGGAACCGCCAGCACCGCGAGGAGGCCGAGGCCTGCGGTGGCCGGCAGGGCCAGCGGAATGGCCAGGGTGTCGATCAGGATCACCACGAGGCCAAGGCATATGCAGCTCAACAGGACGATTCCGGTGTTGGGAGCCACCGGCGCGGTCTCCGCGTAGACGGTCTCGCCCGCCCTGTCGAACAGCGCGAAGGCCTGCGTCAGGCTTGCCGGTCCGGGAATGAAGCCCGCGATGCTCTCCTTCCTGAGGAAGGTGTTGCAGAGAATGAACGTCAGGGCTGCCAGGCCGCCCAGCGTCACGAGCCCGGCGGGCGCCCGCACTGCCCGCAGCAGGGCCATGGCGAAGGCCACGACCCCGACGGTGACGACGACAGGGAACAGCCACCCCCAGCCCCTGAATACGCCGTTGAGGGACAGCGATGCGCCGATGACTGCGGCGGCGATGGCGCCGGCCATGGCCCAAGGGTAGGCGCCGACGGGATTCTTCTTCAGGCCATGCCCGCGGGCACCGCCGCTCTGTCCACTCACCGCGGCACCGCCGCTCCGCGCCGGACGTCCATGGCTGCGGCAGCCGCCGCGATGATCTCCCCCTGGTCGAACGCGGACCAGGCCGCGGCCAGCTGCGTCCGGGGCGTGACGGCGAGGGCCCGCCATCCGCCCAGCCGGAGCGCGTCCACAGCAGGCTGGACACTGCGGGGATGCTCGGTGACCAGCAGCGCGAAGGCGTTGGCCCCGTATCCGGCCGCCGGGGCAAGGGCCCGCGCCTCGGTCTCGCTCAAGGAACCAACCAGGGCGAGCACCGGGCCGCGCAGGCGGTGTGCCGCAAGCTTGTCCATCAGCCGGTCATCGAAGGCTGCCTCACCGCCGTCGGGGATTCCGTTGTCGCCGCGCCGGGTATCGCCGTGCTTGCCCTCGCTGTGCTGATGCCGCGGACCGTCCAGCTGGATGGCTGCCAGGCTTTCGGCGATCGACTGCAGCCCGCCGGTGCCGCTGTATTCCTCCGTGTCCGGGAACGGAGCCGAATGGGAGCCACGGAAAGCGGGATTGCCGGCGGCGTCCAGGAACCGCAAGGAGTAGTTGCGTTCGGCGAGGTGCGCACTGATGGACATCGCAGCCGTAACAGCCCATTCGAAGCTGTCGCTGCTCAGCAGTTCGAATGAATCGTCGTGTCCGGCGGGGAAACGGGATCCCGGACCGGCGGCGAAGGCCGAGTACCGGTGGTCCATGATGATGGTGGCCTCGGGGGTGGTGACCGATTCCTCCTGCCGGACCATCAGTTCGCCGTGGTGGGCCGTTGCCGCCCAATGGACCCGGCGCATCGGGTCGCCGTGGCGGTATTCGCGGGTCATGACGTCGTCATCGCTTGGATTGGCCCTGATCCGGGTGGCTGTGACGCCGTCGTTGCCGCGGGCGCCGGCCAGCCCGGTCGCGGGGAGGTCGACGGCGGCCGGCGTCACCGTGAGCAGGTCGCCGTCGTCGATGGTGTGCCGGTGCAGGGACAAGCCGAAGGGATCACAGAATTCGGCGGTGACCGGACCGATCCTGAACTGGCCGCGCCGGCCTGAGCGCAGGTGGTATTCGTAGCGGCTGGTGCCGCCGCTGGCAGAGCGCGCGGGGAAGCGGAACGCCGGCGGCTCCCCGAAGCGCGGCGGCAGCTGCTCCTGCATGATCACGGGTGTGTCCGAGCCGCCGGTGCGCGCTACCGCCAGGCGGACAGTAGCGGTGGAAGAGGTCTCCACGGTGGGCGGAGCGAAGTCCCGGAACACTTGGAACCGCGGCTTGAGGACCCGCACCCCGGCAAGGGAAACAAGCGGCAGGACGATGAGCAGGATGCCAAGTGCCAGCAAGTCGCGGCGCCCCATGATCTGGGCAAGCAGCAGCGAGCCCGTGCCGGCGGCCAGCAGGCCCCAGCCCCGGTTGGTGAACAAATGCTTTGGAAGCAGTTCCAGCAGGGCCACGGTAGGCTCCTACTCCCCGCCGCTTCCCTGACCACGCTGCGCTCGGTCAAGGAAGCCTTGCGGCGTGCGCCCGCGGCGGGCGTCGGCCGCGGCGTCGCGGCTGACGGGCAGGGAGGCCAAAATGGAGCGGATGACGCTCTGCGGGGTATCGCCCGCGCCGGCGGCCTTCCGTTCCAGGATGATGCGGTGTGCGAGCACGGGTTCGGCCACCGCGACAATGTCGTCCGGAAGCACGAAGTCGCGGCCGTCCAGGGCGGCGGTGGCTTTGGCCGCACGCAGCAGCTGGAGCAGGGAGCGCGGGCTGGCGCCGAGCCGGAGCCGGGCGCTGTCCCGGGTGCCATGCCCGATCGCCACGGTGTACTCCTTCACGGCCTGGGAAACATACACCTGTTGCACCGCCGTGATCATCGCGGCAACGTCGGCCGCTGTCACCACCGGGGTGACCTTCGCCAGCGGGGAGACGGCCTGGTGGGTTTCCAGCATCTCGATCTCCGAGGCCTGGTCCGGGTAGCCCATGGAGATCCGGGCCATGAAGCGGTCGCGCTGGGCCTCGGGAAGGGGGTAGGTCCCTTCCATTTCAATCGGGTTCTGGGTGGCGACCACCATGAACGGTTCGGCCATCTTGTAGGACTGGCCATCCACCGTGACCTGGTGCTCCTCCATGCATTCCAGGAGCGCGGACTGCGTCTTCGCCGAGGCACGGTTGATCTCGTCCCCGATGACGATGTTTGCGAACACCGCGCCCTTGCGGAACTCGAACTGCCGGGAGGACTGGTTGTAGATGGATACCCCGGTCACGTCCGAGGGCAGCAGGTCCGGGGTGAACTGGATCCTGCTGACGCCGCAGTCGATGCTCCGGGCGAGGGTCTTGGCGAGTAGCGTCTTTCCGACGCCGGGAACGTCTTCCACGAGCAGGTGCCCCTGGGCGAGGAGGACTGTGAGGGCGAGCCTGGCTGCTTCGGCTTTGCCGTCGATGACCTGGTTGATCGCGGCCAGGATCTTCTCGCTGGCGGCGTGGAACTCGGCGGCGGGCATGGCGGAATGCCTGTGGCCGTTGGATGATCCCGGTTCGGCCGCGGTTTCCTCTGCGTGGACGATTCCCTGGTGCCGGACCGTGCTCTGATGCTGTGAATCCATGGACAACCCTTCAGCCATGACGGAACCCCGCAGGCTTGCGCCTGGCGGGATGCTCCACCCCCTGCTACCAAGACTACCCAGCCCGTGCCTGCCGCAGACAGGGCCATTGCAATGACTGCAGGCCGTTAGGGTGGACGCATGTGCAATTCCCTCCCGCCGCTTTCCTATCGAGCTCCGGAAGATGCCGCCGGCGACGCCGGGGAAGCCGCCGGCAAGCGGTCCCGCAAGGAGTACCCGCCCGCGCCGGAGCCGCTGCCGGTTCCGGTGATGGACAACCACACCCACCTCGACTTCCGGCATGGCCTGTTGGAGGTATCGGTGACGGACGCGCTGGACGCGGCTGCCGCCGTCGGGGTCCAGGGGGCGGTGCAGGTGGGCTGCGACCTGGAGTCGTCACGCTTCACCGTCCGGGCCGTGGAAGCCGACCGGCGGCTCTTGGGGGCGGTTGCCATCCACCCCAATGACGCCCCGGCCTATGCGGGCCGCGGCGAACTGGAGAGTGCGCTCGCCGAGATCGAGGAACTTGCCGGGCACCCGAGGGTGCGCGCGATCGGTGAAACCGGACTGGACTTCTACCGCACCCACGGCGACGGACTGGCCCACCAGCGCTATTCCTTCCGGCGCCACATCGACATTGCGAAGCGGCTCGGGCTGACCCTGCAGATCCATGACCGGGACGCCCACGACGACGTCGTCCAGGTGCTGCGCGAAGAGGGGGCCCCGGAGAAGGTGGTCTTCCATTGCTTCTCCGGCGGTGCGGACCTTGCCCGCATCTGCAACGAAAACGGCTGGTACATGTCCTTCGCCGGGACGTTCACCTTCAAGAACGCCGACAACCTCCGCGAAGCCCTGCTGCTCGCCGAGCCGGAACTCATGCTGGTGGAAACCGACTCGCCGTTTCTGACGCCGCACCCCTACCGCGGCCGGCCCAACGCCAGCTACATGGTTCCGTACACCGTGCGGGCCATGGCCGAGGTTGCGGAAAAAGACCTCGCTGGGCTGTGCGCACAGCTGGCCGGGAACACGCTCTCCGCCTACGGATCGTGGGACTGAAGCCGCTGCGGGCCGCTGCCTGCTGCATACCGGGTATGCACAATTTCTTGGTCGATTTATAACGCTTCGGTTACAGTGGGTAACCAGTAGCCGGGGTCGGGGAAGGCCACCGGATACGAAAACTCCGTTCGCACTGGAAATTTTCACGTAGATCGGTAGTGGCGGCGCATGTGCTCCGCCGCGGTAATTCCCTGCGCCCGCGCGCAGGGGCCACCTCCGCGGCAGTCGGGCAGGTGCGCTTTTCCCCGTGCCCGGATGGTCCAACAGTTACGGGCAAAAATGGTCAAGTTCTTCACCACGGACGGCAAGTTCAGCTTTCCCAAGGTCGCCGCGCAGCTCCTCGTGCTTTCGGCGCTGGTGCTCGGGGTTGTCGCCTTCACCGGCAACAACAAGACAGTCACCCTCAACGTTGATGGAAAAGTAAGCTCCGTCCAGACCTTCGGCGGCACGGTTGACCAGGTGGTCAAGTCTGCCAAGGTCGACCTCAAGCCCGCGGACCGGGTCAGCCCGGCCCTGGATGCTTCGGTGCAGAACGGCTCCATCATCAACGTGAACCTTGCCAAGTCGGTCTCCGTCACCCTCGACGGCACCCAGCGGACCGTCAACACGAACTCCCCGGACGTCGAGGGCCTCATCACCGAGCTCGGTGTGGCAAGCTCCTCGGCCGTCTCCGCGGACAAGGACATGCACCTGGCCGTGTCCGGCTCGGTCGTCTCGATCTCGACCCCCAAGAAGGTCACGTTGATCGCGGACGGCAAGAGTTCCGTCAAGACCACGACGGCGGCCGACGTCGCCTCCGTCCTCAAGGACGCCGGCGTCGTGCTGGGTGCGAATGACCGCGTCTCCCAGCCCCGCCAGGCCCCGGTCATCAAGAACATGGTGATCAAGGTGTCCCGCGTGGACCTTTCCAAGACAACTACGGTCACCGAGAACGTACCCTTCGAGACCGTCACCACGAAGAGCTCCTCGATGTACACCGACGAGGAAAAGGTCACCCAGGAAGGCGTCCTCGGCCAGCTCAACAAGAAGTTCAAGCTGGTCCTCGTTGACGGCCGCGAAGCCTCCCGCACCCTGCTGACCTCCGCGGTGACCGTCAAGCCCGTGGCCGAGAAGGTCACCGTCGGCACCAAGGAACGCCCCGCGCCCGCGACCTCCAGCGGGCCCACCGGTGCTCCGAACGAAGCCATGTGGGACCGGATCGCCCAGTGTGAATCCGGCGGCAACTGGGCCATCAACACCGGCAACGGCTACTACGGCGGCCTGCAGTTCGACATCCAGACCTGGCTCGGTTCCGGCGGCGGCGCCTACGCTGCCAACGCCAGCCTGGCCAGCAAGGCCCAGCAGATCGACATCGCCAACCGGGTCTACGCACAGCGCGGCCTTTCCCCGTGGGGTTGCGGCTGGGCCGCCTGACGGCGGGCACCTTACGGCTGTGAAGGCCGGGTCCGGATTTCCCGGGCCCGGCCTTTGCCACGTCCGGCACCGGACGCCCCGCCGGAACGACGGGCGCCGGGCAGGCGATACGATACCTAGGTGACTGAAGCGAATTCCGAACCTGCCGCCGTCGCGCCCCTTCTGGGAGCCGCCGACATCCGACGGCTCGCCGAGGAAATCGGTGTCCGCCCCACCAAGACGCTGGGCCAGAACTTCGTCATCGACGGCAACACGATCCGCCGCATCGTCTCCGTCGCCGGTGTGGACCCGGAAGAAACCGTCCTCGAGGTCGGCCCTGGCCTGGGCTCGCTGACTTTGGGACTGCTCGACGCCGCCAAGCAAGTTGTGGCGGTCGAAATCGATCCGGTGCTGGCAGCCAAGCTGCCGGAGACAGTGCGCGCCTGGCGCCCCGACGCCGCGGACGATTTCCACCTGGTGCTTTCGGACGCCATGAAGGTCACCGAGCTACCCGTCCAACCCACGGCGCTGGTGGCCAACCTGCCCTACAACGTCGCCGTGCCCGTGGTGCTTCACCTGCTGGAGCATTTCCCGAGCCTGCGCCACGGCCTGGTGATGGTGCAGGACGAGGTGGCGGACCGGCTCGCCGCAACCCCGGGTTCGAAGATCTACGGCGTCCCCTCCGTCAAGGCCGCCTGGTACGGACATATGCGCAAGGCGGGAGTGATCGGCATGAACGTGTTCTGGCCGGCGCCCAAGATCCACTCCGGGCTGGTGGCCTTCACGCGCCAGGAAGCCCATGACACGCATGCCACCCGGGAGCAGGTGTTCGCCGTCATCGACGCCGCGTTCGCGCAGCGCCGCAAGACCCTCCGCGCCGCCCTGTCCGGCTGGGCCGGAAGCGCCGCCGAAGCCGAACGCTACCTCATCGCCGCAGGCGTGGACCCGACGGCCCGCGGCGAGGTGCTGGACATCGGCGCCTACATCCGGATCGCCGAGGCACGCCACCCGCAGGCCGCATGAGCCGCGCCGTCGCCGGAAACCAAGGCCGCTTCGTGCCGCGCACCGTAAAGGTCCGTGCGCCCGGCAAAGTCAACGTTTCCTTGAAGGTAGGCCCGCTGCGCCCGGACGGCTACCACTCCGTGGCCAGTGTGTACCTGGCCGTTTCCCTCTACGAGGAAGTGGCCGCAACAAGCACCCGGACGCCGGGCATCACCATCAGCATCAGCCCGGACAGCACCTTGGAGCTCGACGGCGTCGACATTCCGCTGGATGAACGGAACCTTGCGTACAAGGCGGCCGCGATCATGGCCGAGGTCTCCGAGAACCCCACCGGCGTGCATCTGGAAATCACCAAGCGGGTGCCGGTGGCCGGCGGCATGGGCGGCGGCTCCGCCGACGCCGCCGCTACCCTGCTGGCGTGCGATGCGCTCTGGGACAGCGGTCTGTCCCGCGAGGAACTCGCCCACCTGGCGGCCGAACTCGGCGCGGACGTTCCGTTCTCGCTGCTGGGCGGCACCGCCGTCGGGCTCGGCGTGGGGGACAAGCTCTCGCCCGCGCTGGCGAAGGCACAGATGGACTGGGTTCTGGTCTGCGCCGACTACGGCCTGTCCACCCCGGAGGTCTTCCGGGCCCTGGACCGCCTGCGCGACGCCGAGGGCGTAGACGCCGACGAGCCGAGCGAGGTGGATGCCAAGATCCTGCAGGCCCTGCGTGGCGGCGACCCCGAAGCACTGAGCCGTGTGCTGGTCAATGACCTTCAGCGCGCGTCGATCGAACTGGCCCCGCGGTTGCGGGACACCATCGGGCTCGGCGAGTCCAAGGGGGCACTGGCCGGTTTCGTCTCCGGTTCCGGGCCCACCGTGGCCCTGCTCGCCCACAGCCCGGCCGGCGCCCGCGAGCTGGCCGAAGAGCTCGGACACCTCGGCCACACGGCACTGTCCGTCCACGGGCCGGTTCCCGGGGCGCGGATCATCTCCGATACCCTCCATTAATCGCTTCCCCAAGAAAGTAGTACCCAGTGGCCCACCTGCTCGGCGGTGAGAACCTCACCGTTTCCTATGCGACCCGTACTGTCCTCGACGGCGTCACGCTCGGCCTGGAGGACGGCGACCGCATCGGCATGGTGGGCCGGAACGGCGACGGCAAATCGACGCTGATGCGGCTGCTCGCGATGCGCTCCACCCCGGACTCCGGCCGGGTCACCAAGCGCGGCGACGTGAACATCGGCTACCTGGACCAGTCCGACGTGTTGGACGGGGACCTCACTGTAGGTGCCGCGATCGTCGGCGACCGTGCGGACCACGAATGGGCGGCCAATCCGAAGATCCGCGAAATCATGGGCGGACTGGTAGGCGACGTCGACTGGCACGCCAATGTCCACGCGCTTTCGGGCGGCCAGAAACGCCGGGTGGCCTTGGCCAAGCTCCTCATCGAGGACCACGACGTCATCATGCTGGACGAACCCACCAACCACCTCGACGTCGAAGGCGTCGCCTGGCTGGCCCGGCACCTGAAGTCCCGCTGGCGGGCCAAGCAGGGCGCCTTCCTGGTGGTCACCCACGACCGCTGGTTCCTCGACGAGGTCTGCAACCGCACCTGGGAGGTGCACGACGCCATGGTGGACCCGTTCGACGGCGGGTACGCCGCCTACGTGCTGGCCCGCGCCGAGCGCGACCGCATGGCCGCCGTCGTCGAGAACAAGCGCCAGCAGCTGGTCAAGAAGGAACTGGCCTGGCTGCGCCGCGGCGCGCCCGCCCGTACCTCCAAGCCCAAGTTCCGCATCGAAGCGGCCAACGAAATCATCGCCGACGTTCCCGATCCCCGGGACTCCGTCGCCCTGAACAAGATGGCCACCGCCCGCCTCGGCAAGGACGTGCTGGACCTGGAGAACGTCTCGCTCGACTATGTGGGCGGCGACGCCGGCAGCAAGCTGTTCGACAATGTGACCCTGCGCCTGGCGCCCGGCCAGCGGCTGGGCCTCGTGGGCGTCAACGGCGCCGGCAAGTCCACCCTGCTGCGCCTGCTCAACGGCGACATCACTCCGGATGCCGGGAAGGTCAAGCGCGGCAAGACTGTGGTCACCGCCGTCCTCAGCCAGGACGTCAAGGAACTCGACGAGGTCAAGGACCTGCGGGTCGTCGAGGTGATCGAACGCGAGAAGCGCTCCTTCAACGTGGCCGGCAAGGACCTCACCGCCGGCCAGCTCGTGGAGCAGCTGGGCTTCACCAAGGAAAAGCAGTGGACCCCCGTGGCCGACCTTTCCGGTGGTGAACGGCGCCGTCTGCAATTGCTGCGCCTGCTGGTGGGCGAACCCAACGTCCTCATGCTTGACGAACCCACCAACGACCTCGATACCGACACCCTCGCCGCGGTCGAGGACGTGCTGGACGGCTGGCCCGGAACACTCGTGGTGGTCAGCCACGACCGCTACCTCCTGGAACGCGTCACGGACTCCCAGATGGCGCTGCTGGGCGACGCCAAGCTGCGCGACTTGCCCGGCGGCGTCGACCAGTACCTGGAACTGCGCGAAGCGGCCCTGTCCTCCGGTGCGGTGGGCGGCACTGCCGGCACCAGCCCGACGGCGGCCTCCGCTGCCGGGGGCACCGCCTCAGGCGCGGCCGGTACAAACGGCCCCACCGAGGCGGAAAAGCGCGAAGCCCGCAAGGAACTGAACCGGATCGACCGCCAGCTCGGCAAGCTCGCCCAGCAGGAAGAAAAGCTGCACACCCAGATGGCGGCCAAGTCCGAGTCGGGCGACTTCGACGCCCTGGGCGAACTGAACGCCAAACTCCAGGAACTCCTCGCCGAAAAGGAAGGCCTCGAACTCGAATGGCTTGAGGCAGCCGAAATCCTGGGGGAGTAGGGCCGGCTGACGCCCGGTCCCGGATGGCCGGTCATATTTGGTGTGTTCGCGGAGGTTCTTGACCCGGTTTTCGGCGCTTCATAATCTCAAGGCACCCCGTTCGACCCGCGGTGCCGGGCGCATATTGCGTCAGCGGAAATCAAAGGAGATTTCATGTCGTCATCCCAGTCCACCTACAGCCTGAGTGAGATCAACGCCATGGACAAGGAAGCGTTCGTTGACGCACTCGGTCCGGTCTTTGAGAATTCGCCGTGGGTAGCGGGCCGGGCCTGGCGCGCGGATCCTTTCGGGAATGTCGACGAACTGCACAAGGCGATGTTCTCAGTAGTCGAGGCGGCCGGCCGGCAGACGGTACTGGACTTCCTTAACGGCCACCCGGCCCTGGCGGGCAAAGAAGCCAGGGCGGGGGAGATGACTACGGAGTCCACGGGCGAGCAGTCCAGCGCAGGGCTGGATGCACTCAGTTCGGAGGAGCTCGCGCGGATGGCCGACCTCAACCGCGATTACCTGGCGCTGCACGGGTTCCCGTTCGTGATTGCGGTACGCGGGCACACCAAAGACTCCATATTCGCGGAGTTCGAGCGGCGCATCGGCGCCGATTCGGAATCGGAGCTGCAGGAGGCGCTGCGCCAGATCGCCATCATCTCCCGCGGGCGCCTCGACCGGATCGTCGCGTCCTGACGCTACGCCTCGTCCCGCAGCTCCGGATCCTTTTGCAGGCCGGTGAGGCCGTTCCAGGCGAGGTTAACGAGGTGCGCGGCGACGGCCCGTTTGTCCGGAGTACGGCTGTCGAGCCACCACTGTCCCGTCATCGCCACCATGCCCACCAGCATCTGGGCGTATATGGCCCCGTCGGCGGAACTGAAGCCGCGTCGAGAGAACTCGTCCGAGAGGATGTGCTCCACGCGGGCGGTCACATGCGAGAGCAGCGTGGAGAAGGCGCCTTCGGGCTGGGACGGCGGGGCGTCGCGCATGAGGATCCGGAAGCCGTCAGTGCGTTCCTCGATATAGCCCAGCAAGGCGAGGGCGGCCCGTTCAACGAGGACGCGGGGCTTGGCTTCGACCGCAAGGGAATCGTTGATGGAATCGAGCAGGATCCGGAATTCGCTCTCCACCACTTTGGTGTAGAGGCCTTCCTTGGAACCGAAATGTTCGTAAATGACCGGCTTGGAGACGCCCGCCGCTGCCGCGACTTCCTCGATGGTGGTGCCGTCCAGTCCGCGGGCGGCAAAGAGGCCGCGGCCGACGTCGATCAGCTGTGAGCGGCGCTGCGGACCGGTCATCCGGGCACGGACGGGGCGGCCGGCGGCGGCCTCCACGGCGCCCGCTGTTCCGCCGTCCTGCCGGGAAAATCCTGTGCTGTTGCTCACCCAACCATCATGCCTCATGGCAAGGAGACAAGATTCCATGGGGCGCGGTTCCGGGGCGTCCGCCGCCGGATGACGATGCACGCGGGGGTCCGAAGTCGCGCGGAAGCAAACGGTCATGGCAGACTTGATACCTGTGCGCGCCACCCGGTCAGCCCGGGGAACCGCAGGCCATGCCTGCCGGCCGGCGCGCACGGTCCGCTCTGGTGTAACGGCAGCACCCCGGCCTTTGGAGCCGTGGAGTATAGGTTCGAATCCTATGGGCGGAACTCGTCGGTGATCTGCCGGCACTGTTTTTCCGGGGTCGGACCGCCGCATCGGCGGATGGTGGCCTCCGGAGCCAGAGTAGGATTGAGCAGATGCCAGCCGGGTCCACCCCGGTGGAAACCGAACAAGGAGAGCGACTTAGTGAGCCCCGCCGCAACAGGCCCTGCCGCTGTAATCGTCCTGGCCGCTGGTGCGGGCACGCGCATGAAATCGCGTACACCCAAGATCCTCCATCCCATCGGTGGAAAATCCATGGTGGGACATGCCCTCGACGCAGCCCGGGGCATCAACCCCGAACGCCTTGCCGTGCTGGTCCGGCACCAGCGCGACCTGGTGGCCGCCCACCTGGCCGAGATCGCCGCCGATGCGCTGGTGGTGGACCAGGATGAAGTCCCCGGCACCGGCCGCGCCGTCGAACAGGGCCTCGAAGCTCTGGACAAGCAAGGCACGGTGGAGGGCACCGTGGTGGTGACCTACGGTGACGTCCCGCTCCTCAGCTCCGGCCTGCTGGCTGAGTTGGTTGCCGCGCACGAGACCGGCGGCAACGCCGTGACCGTGCTGACCACCGTCCTGGAAGACGCCACCGGATACGGCCGCATCCTGCGCGCCGAAGACGGTTCCGTGCTGGGCATCCGCGAACACAAGGACGCCAGCGACGCGGAGCGGGCCATCCGCGAGATCAACTCGGGAATCTATGCTTTCGACGCCGCTGTCCTGCGCGACGCCTTGAACCACGTCACCACCGACAACGCACAGGGCGAGAAGTACCTCACCGACGTCCTCGCCATCGCCCGCCAGGACGGCGGCCACGTGGCCGCCGTCGTCACCGGCGACCGCTGGCAGGTGGAAGGCGCCAACGACCGCGTGCAGCTCGCCGCCCTTGGCGCCGAACACAACCGCCGCATTGTCGAAGGCTGGATGCGCGCCGGCGTGACCGTCGTCGACCCCGCCACCACCTGGATCGACTCCACCGTCACCCTCGACGAAGACGTCCGCCTGCTGCCCAACACCCAGCTGCACGGCAGCACCACGGTGGCGCGCGACGCCGTCGTCGGCCCGGACACGACCCTCACCGACGTCCAGGTGGGCGAGGGCGCCAAGGTGACCCGCACCCACGGCTCGGGCTCCAGGATCGGGGCCAAGGCAAGCGTCGGCCCGTTCACCTACCTGCGTCCGGGCACGGTCCTGGGCGAGACCGGCAAGATCGGCGCCTTCTACGAAACCAAGAACGTGACCATCGGCCGCGGTTCCAAGCTGTCCCACCTCGGATACGCCGGTGACGCCGAAATCGGTGACGACACCAACATCGGTTGCGGCAATATCACCGCCAACTACGACGGCGAGAAGAAGCACCGCACCGTGATCGGCTCCGGCGTCCGCACCGGTTCCAACACGGTCTTCGTGGCTCCCGTCAGCGTCGGCGACGGCGCTTACAGCGGTGCCGGCACCGTGATCCGCAAGGACGTTCCCGCAGGTGCGCTGGCCGTCACCGCGGCAGGGCAGCGGAACGCCGAAGGCTGGGTCATCGCCAACCGCCCCGGCAGCAACTCCGCCCAGCTGGCCGCAGCCCGACTGGCGCAGGACGGCGGCACCCCAGACTCCTCAAGTACTCAGGCAACCACAGAAGAGGGCAAACAGGCATGAGCGAAATTACGGCACACGGCGAGAAGAAACTGGTTCTTGCCGCCGGGCGGGCGCACCCGGAGCTCGCGCAGGAAATCGCCAAGGAGCTGGAGACCGAACTCCTGCCGATTGATGCCTACGACTTCGCCAACGGAGAGATCTACGTCCGCTCCGCCGAGAGCGTGCGCGGCACCGATGCCTTCGTGATCCAGGCGCACCCGGCACCGCTGAACAACTGGCTGATGGAACAGCTGATCATGATCGATTCGCTCAAGCGTGCCTCGGCCAAGCGGATCACCGTGGTCTCCCCGTTCTACCCCTACGCCCGCCAGGACAAGAAGGGCCGCGGCCGCGAGCCGATCTCCGCCCGCCTGGTGGCCGACCTCTACAAGACTGCCGGTGCCGACCGCATCATGTCGGTCGACCTGCACACCTCCCAGATCCAGGGCTTCTTCGACGGCCCCGTGGACCACCTGATGGCCATCCCGCTGCTGGCCGACTACATCCGCACCAAGGTCGAGGCCGACAACATCACCGTGGTCTCCCCGGACACCGGCCGCGTCCGCGTCGCGGAGCAGTGGGCCGAGCGCCTGGGCGGCGCCCCCTTGGCCTTCGTGCACAAGATGCGCGACCTCACGGTGCCGAACCAGGCCGTGTCCAAGACCGTCGTCGGGCAGATCGAAGGCCGCACCTGCGTGCTGATCGACGACATGATCGACACCGGCGGAACCATCTCCGGCGCCGTCCAGGTGCTGAAGAACGCCGGCGCCAAGGACGTCATCATCGCCTGCACCCACGCAGTGTTCTCCGATCCCGCGGCGCAGCGCCTGGCCGAGTCCGGTGCCCGCGAAGTGGTGGTCACCAACACCCTGCCGATCCCGGCCGAGAAGCGCTTCCCGCAGCTGACCGTGCTGTCCATCGCGCCGCTGATCGCCCGCGCCATCCGCGAAGTGTTCGACGACGGTTCGGTCACCAGCCTGTTCGACGGCAAGGCCTGAAACCAGACCGAAGGAAGGACCCGCGGACATCTGTCCGCGGGTCCTTCCGTTTAAGCGGGTCCCTCCGTTTAAACCCGACGGCGGCCGGTCTGCTAGGATGGGACGTCACCTTGGCGAGGGGACTGCCTTGTTGCGGTCCCGTTATCGACTGGGTCCTGGGCTCCCAAGCCGGCCTTACGGCCGGCGGGCGGCCGGACGAGTCCCGCCGCCCACCTGGCCCGGCCACGCGCCGTCGGCCATCGAACAAGAGGAGCCTCTTATGTCTGAGCAGAAGATCGCAGCAGAACTGCGCACCGAATTCGGCAAGGGCTACGCCCGCCGCGCCCGCGCAGCCGGCCAGATCCCCGCCGTCATCTACGGCCACGGCGCCGAGCCGCTGCACGTCAACCTGCCGGGCCGCGCCACCACCCTGGCCGTCCGCGTTGCCAACGCCCTGCTGTCCCTGGACATCAACGGCGAAGAGCACCTGGCCCTGGTCAAGGACATCCAGCGCGACCCGATCAAGCAGATCATCGAGCACATCGACCTGCTGACCGTCCAGAAGGGCGAGAAGGTCACCGTTGACGTTGCAGTGCACATCACCGGTGAAGCAGCTTCCGGCGTTGCCGTGAACCAGGAAGCCACCACGGTTTCCCTCGAGGCCGAGGCAACCCACCTGCCCACCGCCATCGAATTCAGCATCGAAGGCCGCGAAGCCGGCGCGCACGTCCACGCTTCCGACCTCGAACTGCCCAAGGGTTCTTCCCTGCTGAGCGACCCGGAGACCCTGATCGTCAACCTCTCCGAGGCCACTGCCCCGGCTGAGGAAGCCGGCGAAGCCGCTGAGGAAGCCGCTCCCGCCGCCGAGTAGTCCTTGCCGGCTCCCGGAAACGCGGAGCCGGGGCAGGAATGCCTGTGGAAGTGGCCTGGACCCGTACGGGTCCCGGCCACTTCTTTTTTCCTTTCACCCCATGATTCCTAGGATGAGTCCATGACAGAAACCTGGTTGGTCGTCGGCCTCGGCAACCCCGGCGCCCAGTACAGCAACAACCGGCACAACGTCGGCCAGATGGTCCTTGACGAGGTGGCTTCCCGGATCGGGGGGAGCTTCAAGGCCCACAAGGCCCGGGCACAGGTGCTGGAAGGCCGGCTCGGGATAGGCGGTCCCAAGATCGTGTTGGCCAAGCCGATGTGCTATATGAACGTCACCGGCGGCCCGGTATCGGCGTTGGCGAAGTTCTTCGGCATCGCGGCCGACCACATCATTGCGGTCCACGATGAAATCGACATTCCCTTCAACACCGTCAAGCTCAAGATCGGCGGCGGGGAAGGCGGCCACAACGGCCTGCGGGACATTTCGAAGGCACTTGCCACGAAGGACTACCTACGCGTCCGGGTGGGGGTCGGCCGTCCGCCCGGCAGGATGGACACCGCGGACTTCGTGCTGCGGGATTTCGCGACGGCGGAGAAGAAGGAACTGCCGTTCCTTCTGGACGAGGCCGCGGACGCCGTCGAGATGCTGGTCTCCAGCGGGCTGCCGGCTGCCCAACAGAAATTCCACCCCGCCAAAAACTGAATTCCGGGGACGGGTAGTACTTGCTCTACTCGTTCAGTCAGTGCCTTTCCGCAGACTCTACTTACTTGGAAAAGGAGGTAGTACGCTACTCGTTAAGTGGCGTCCGGGCACCGTTCGGCCCTCGCCACCGGACATTGAGGACTGATAAATGTCTAGGGAGACGCAGAGCTGGGGCGATGCTTCGATGGCATTGGAGCATGGCAAGAAGGATGCCGGGACGGACAGCCACATGCAGTGGTCCGTCGCCGCGAGGGGGCGCGAGATGGCGCGGGTCAAGGACGCCCTTGGCCGTCCCGAAGTACTCGGCGTGGTGATCACCGGCGCCCAGGGGGTGGGAAAAAGCTCCATGGGGCGGCTGGTCGTCTCATCCCTGGACAACAACCCATACGTCATTCATTTGCGGAGCGCTTCCACGGGGGAAGGCGCTCCGTACAGCTGTTTCAGCTTCATGCTCGCCAGGCTGCCGCAGAAGTACATGGCGTCGCCCACCGGGATCCTGCAGGGAATCACCTCCCTGATCCGCGAGGACGCCGGCGGGCGGGAGGTCATCCTCGTCCTGGACAATCCCGGCGGCACGGACGAGATGAGTACCGGTGTACTCATGAACATCCTGCTGACTGGTGCTGCCCGGATCATCGCGATCGCCCAACAGCCCAGCGACCTGCCCGTGGACTTCCATTGGTTCCTGCAGGAAGGCAGGCTCGCGGAGGTCCAGCTTGAAACCCTGGGCCACGAGCAGACCGCCGAGGTCCTCGGCACGATGCTCGGGCACCGGATGACGGCTGCCTTGGTCAGCCGTCTGCATACCGCCTCGGGCGGCAATCCCCTCCTGCTCGAGTCCCTGGTCGCCGAGCAGCGTGCGGCCGGCAACCTGGTGCTGCTGAATTCGGTCTGGACCCTGCGCGGCGACCTTGTGATGGAAAGTGCCCACGGCCTCGAAGAAGTGGTCCGGGCGCGGTGGGCCAAGGAAAGCCCCGAAGCGCGCGAGATCGTCGAAATGCTGGCCTGTGCACGGCGCGTCCCGCTGGGCCGGCTCGCCGCGGTCTATGACGCCAAGACCTTGGCTGACATGGAAGATTCCGGGCTCCTTGCCGTGGACGATTCCCCGGAACGCTGGACCTCGCTGCGGCAGCAGTATGTGGCCGACATTGTGCGCTCCTGGCTGACGGTGCCCCGCCGCAGGCAACTGCGGGCCACCTTGCTGGATGGCCAGGAGCCCGATCCGGCGGACATGTCCGAACAGGAAGTCCTCAGCCACGCAGCCTTGTCCCAAGATGCGCAGATGCCGCTCAGCGCGGCGCACGCTCTGGCTGCTGCCGGTGCTGCGGTCCGCCAGTTCGACCCCCTTTTCGCGCTGGACTGCGCCGCAGAGATCCAGCGCAGCGATCCCGAGTGGGTGGCCGGGCAGTGCCGGAAAGCCGAGGCCCTGATCCTGATGGCCGACTATCGCCGGGCTCTCGCCGAGGTCTTGGATGTGACCCGGGAACAGATTGATGCCTTGCCGGCCCTTGAACTTGCTACGTACTTCGCCGCCCGCGGAAACGCCACGCGTTGGGCAGCGGGCCGTGCGGAGGAGGCCAGCAGCGTCATCCGCGAAGCCAGGGACCGCCTGGTTTCCCTCCGGGAGCACGCGTCAGCTGCCCCATCGGCCCAGGAAGAACTCGCCGCGGCTGAACGGCGACTGGACCTGGAGGAATTCGCGCACGCCGCATATATCGGGAACTACACGGAGGTCATCGGGGCCCTGGAGAGCGCCTCCGCGGACCAGGACCCCGGCCATCTGGAGCATAGCCTCGCCTGCGCCGTGATCCTTATCGAGGCCTACTCCGTCACGGGGCGGGAAGTGGACGCGCTCCGGCTGGTCGAATTCGTCGGCCAGAGGATGGAATCGCTTCCGGAAACGCACGGGCTGCGGGACTACTTCCGCCTGGCGGCTTTCTGCGCCCACCTTCAGGCAGGCCAGTGGCGCAGCTGCCTGCGCATGCTGGGTTCCGGGCCCCTCGCATCGCCTTCGGAACTGCAGTACAGGGGCGCGGCGCTGGAACTCGCCGTCGGCCTGGCCAACCTCTTCGCCGGACGCGGGGCCAAAGCCCTGGACTTCCTCCTTCCGGCCGTGGCCCAACTGGAGCACCGCTCCATCATGGGACTGCTCCAGCTTGCCTACGCGGCCACAGCCTTCGCATACGCCCAGCTGGGCGACTCGCCGAATGCCTACAGTTACCTGGCAATGGAGAACGACGCCGGAACTTCCGGATCGTTCCTTTCGAACCGTGCGCAGGAATTCTGCTCCGACATGGCCCGGCGCTGGCTGGGCGAGCCTGAGGCCCGGGAACGGCTCATCTCCGCGGCGCGCGAGGATCTCGCGCATGGCCGTTACACCACCGCCGGACTGAACCTGGTGGGCGCCACGGTCAACGGGCGGGAAGAGGACTTCCGCCTGATGGAGGAAATCGCCGGGCACAGGCAGGGTCCGCTGGCAAGGCTCTCGGCGTTGATGGCCAAGGGCTGCCTGGCGCACAGCCCCCGGATCATGATGGAGGCCGCGGACGTTGCGGCGAGCCTGGAGCTGGACGCGATGGAGGCCCGTTGCGTTGCCCTCGCCCTCGACTACTCCAGGTCCGTCTCGGACCACACCACCCTGCGCCAGGCGCAGGCCAGGCTGGACAGGCTTTCCCAGCTGCTGGTTGAACTGCCCGTCGTGCCGCAGGGCAATGCGCCGCTGCTCACCGAACGTGAACGGCAGATTGCCCGGATGGCCGGGCACGGCGTCTCCAACAGGGACATCGCCAAGGACATCGGAGTCTCTGTCCGCACCGTTGAAGGCCATCTTTACCAGGTTTTTGCCAAGCTGAGTGTGTCCTCGCGACGTGATCTGCTTGGCCTCATTTAGCAGGGGCATCGAAGGCCCTGGCGGCCTCGCCGACGTCAATCCGGTACGGACCCGTCCACTGGTGGGCAGGGACCACGAGCTTGACCTGGCCACGCAGGCCCTGCGCGGCGGGTCCACCGCCGCGGTGCTACTGGTGGCCGAAGCCGGGGCCGGGAAGTCCACCCTGGCCGAGGCAATCGCGGCGGCATTGTCCCAGGAATTCATTGTCATGCGGGTGCACGGAAGCCCGTCCCTTTCGAACGTTCCCTACGGGGTGCTGGCGCCTTACCTGGTGGACCTTCCGGAGGATCCCACCAGTTCCCACATCGCCATCCTGCGGGCCTTCTGGGCCCAGTTCGAGCGGCTCCGCGAAGGCCGCAAGCAACCGCTGCTCCTGCTGGTGGACGACGCCCACGAACTGGACGAGGCCACCGCGAACGTGATCGTGGACCTGATAACCGCCAACTGGGCCAAGGTAGTGGCCTCTGCACGTCCCCGCCCGGGCCTGCCCGCGCCCCTGATGCAGCTTTGGTATGACAGCATGGCCGAACGCATCGACCTCGGGCACCTGGGACGGGGGGACGTGGGCGAAGTCTGCGAAAACCTCCTCGGCGCACCGGTCCTCGCAAGTACGGTCCAGTTCCTCTGGTCGGCTTCCGAGGGAAATCCCCTGCTGCTCACCTGCCTGGTGGAGGACGCGCGTTCGGCAGGCACCCTGGCCAGGCGCAATGGGGTTTGGATCCTGAACGGGGCCCTGGCAACCGACGGCGCAGCCCTTACCGGATTCGTGCGGAACCAGCTGCTGCGCAGGACTGCCCAGGAGCGGGATGCCCTGACACTGATCGCCTTGGCGGAGCCCGTCAGCATGGATGCCCTCGAAGACGACTTCGGCGTGGACCTGCTACAGAATCTCGTGGAGAACCAGCTTCTGGTGGCATCCGGCGGGGGAGACATGCTCCGGCTCCGGCATCCCATCTACGCCGAGGCAATCCGGAGCATGGTTTCGGCTTCCCGGAGCCTGCAGCTGCACCAGCAGCTGGCGTGGCGCCTCGAACAGCATCAGACGTCGGAAGCGGCGTTGCTCCGAAGGGTGATCTGGTCCCTGGAATCCGGGGTGAAGGTTCCCGAGCGCCAGTTGCTCAGGGCCTCGGTGCATGCGGCCCGGACCTTCCAGAACGAAGCCGCAATTTCGCTGGCCACCATGCTGGCGCAGGGTCCCACCAAGGCCCACGCCCAGCTGGCCGCCTCCCGCGCCCATTTCAATGCCGGGCGCTACGCAGAAGCGAGCAAGGCATATGCCGAAGCGGCCCGGGTCCTCTCGGAAACCGTCCGCACTGCCGAAAACGGCAAGGCCGGCAGGCGGAAATGGACCGGCGGCGCCGCGTTGCTGCACTCCTTGCTGGAAAACTTCCTGCAATCGGGCAACGGCAACGGAACCGGCAGGATATCCGGCCTTACCGCGCGTGAAAACGAGGCCGGGGAGCTGATGGCCAGGCTCCTGTCGCTGGACGTTTCCGGGGAATTCGAAGAGCTGGCGAGCTTGCTTGATGCCCCTGAGACCGCTACCGCAGTAGGCGACGACGGCGGCCCGGCACGGGCATTCCTCCTCGCCCTTCGTGCGGATGTGCTGCGTGCCAAGGGGGATCCCGTCCAGGCGCACGGCGTCGCGCAACAGGCGGCAGCCTACGTGGACATGGATCCGGAGGAGTTGTTCTTCTATTCCGAGTTCGTCCTGTACCGGAAGGTGGCCGCAGCCCTGGACGCCGGCGACTGGGTCGGTGCAGAGGAACATCTGGCAGCCTATGAAGCGGAATCCGGTGCCGGCCTGATGACATTCGGGGGCACTGTCCAGTACTTCCGCGGGCTGTCCCGGCTGCGCCAGGGCCACCACGGCGAGGCGTTCAAGGTGCTGCGTCCCGCCGTCGAGATGCTACGGCTGAATGATCCGCAACAGGTGCTGGCTCCGGCAACCGCGATGGCGGCCTACGCCGGCGTCCGTGCCGGTGAGACGGGCGCGGCGCGGGCCATGCTTGACGCCTTCGGCGACACCATCCGCCGCGGTTCCGGGCCCGACGCCCTCCTCGCGCCGGTCTTCGCCGCCGCCGCAAAGGAAGCCCTGGGCCGCGACGGCACAGGCATCCAGAGGCTCCAGGACCTGGTGGCGGGTGAGGCCGGCGGGCTCCCGGCCGGCGTCGAACTCCAGGCGCTTTCGCTCTGGTTGGAGCTGGGCAGTTCGACGGCCGCACAGCGGACCGTGGAACACGGCGGCACCATGAGCGGCACTTGGGCGTCGGCCTGGACGCGCTTTGCCACGGCCCGCGGGAGCAAGGACATCCGGACCGTGCTGTCCTCGGGGGACTACCTCCGGGCGCTCGGCCAGATGCGGCTCGCGCGCGACTGCTACTCATTGGGGCTGTCCTTGTCCGAAGGCAGCGGGGACCGGGCCGCGGCACGGCAGGCGGCGGCAGGCAAGGAAGCATGCGACCACGCCCTCGGGGAGAAGAGGAGCACTCCTGCCGCGGAGCTGCCCACACCGGGGACCGTGCAGCTGACGCGCCGTGAACGGGACATCATCGCCTTGGCCGCATCGGGCCTGAGCGACCGGCAGATCGCCGACAAGCTGATGGTGTCCGTGCGAACCGTTGAAGGCCACCTATACCGCAGTTATGCCAAGCTGGGCATCCGGAGCCGCGAGGAACTTTCCGCGGCCGGCAACCTCTAGCAGGCGGCTACTCAGATCCCTGAGACCCCAAACTGAGTACTTCAGGAGCGGTCGAGTAGTTATTCAAGCGAATTGACTAATTGGAATGAGTACAGCCGAGTAATGCTCGTTCCGTCCCCTCTTGAACTGAGTACCTGAACCGCGGCTCCGGCCCTGTATGGCCTTTGAAGTCGAGTAGTGGCTACGGATGTGCCGCGCTGCTCCAGACGGTTGACTGAATTCAGCCACTGGAAAACAGCCAAAAAGGGTCTCACGATGCGCCAGCTACCAGCCCGACTCGACGATCATGTGTCGTTGACCGCCGTGCTGGAAGCGCGGGCGCTGCCAGCGGTTACGCACCGGAGTTTGCGGTGCGCTGACGATGGGGGGCGGCCGGCCGAAGAGTCCGGCCGTGTGTCCGGTCCATCGCTTATTTCCGGTTTTTTCTGGCGCCGTCCGCCTGGGTCCGGCTGCGCCCCAAAGACGGAGCCGGCGGCGTTAGAGTCTTCTGAGACCAAGGCTCTACCCCCAGCCGCCGCCGGCTCCCTGAACTTGGTCTCGGCATGAGCGCCATCGACGACTTCCACGCACGCACGGTCAACCACTCCGCCTACTGGCGCCAAACCGGCTCTGCGTCCCTGAAACCCCACCTTCCGCACCGGACGGCATGGGATCCTGCGCTGCTTGCCCCGGCGACGTCCGTGGACTCCGGGACACCCTGGGCCAAGCGATACCGGCGCTTCCTGCGCATTACGGACATTGCGATCGTGCTGCTCACGGTGGTGGCCGCCTACACCTTGCGTTTCGAACCCGCCAGCGCCCTGAGTTCTTCCTCGGGCACCTCATACCTGATCGTCAGCGGCGTGATCCTGGTGGTCTGGGTGCTCGCCCTGGAGGTCTACCACACCCGCGATGACAGAGTCCTGGGAATCGGTTCGGACGAATACAAGCGGGTGCTGGACGCTACCATCCGGGTCTTCGGCGGCATGGCGATCCTGATGATCGTGCTGGATGTCGATGTGGTGCGCAGCTACTTCGCCCTCGCGTTGCCCGCCGGGGCGTTCCTCCTGGTGCTGAGCCGCTGGCAATGGCGCGCGTGGCTGAGCCGCCAGCGTGAATTCGGCCACTACCTTTCCAAAGTGCTGGTGGTGGGTGAGCGGAGCGACGTCGAATACGTGATCCGGCAGTTCGGCAAGGTCTCCGGCGCTGCCTACGAGGTGGTGGGCGCGGCCCTGCCGGGCATGGAGGCGGGCAGCCGCCTCCAGCTTTCTGCCAGGAGCATCCCGGTGATGTGCGGGCTCGACGCCGAGGAGGTGGCGGAAACCGCGCAGCGCGCAGGGGTGAACTCCGTGGTCGTCGCAGGTACCCTGCCGGGCGGGCCGAAGGCCATCCGGGAGCTCGCCTGGACCCTCGAGTGCACCGACGCCGGCCTGGCCCTGGCCTCGAGCCTGACCAACGTTGCCGGACCCCGGATCCACTGGCGGCCGGTTGAAGGCCTCCCGCTTATGCATGTGGAACTGCCCCAGTTCACCGGCGGCAAGCATGTGCTCAAGCGTGCGGTGGACATCATGGTTTCCGGAGCGGCGCTGCTGCTCCTGCTTCCGTTGTTCGCCGTCCTGGCCCTGATTGTTTCGCGTGACAGTTCCGGTCCCGTGTACTTCAAGCAGGAGAGGGTGGGCCGGAACAGCGAGCGCTTCATGATGTACAAGTTCCGCTCGATGGTGATCACTGCCGAAGAGGACCTTGCCGGCCTGGCGGAGCTGAACGAAGGCTCCGGGCCCCTGTTCAAGATCAAGGATGATCCCCGGGTCACCCGGGCGGGACGCTGGCTGCGCAAGTACTCCTTGGATGAGCTTCCGCAACTTTGGAACGTGCTGCGCGGCGACATGAGCCTGGTGGGGCCGCGGCCTCCGCTGCCCTGCGAAGTGGACGGCTACGAAACCCACGCCCGCAGACGGCTGCTGATCAAGCCCGGCATCACCGGCCTCTGGCAGATCAACGGCCGCTCGAACCTGGACTGGGACGAATCCGTCCGCCTGGACCTCTACTACGTCGAAAACTGGTCGCTGACCGGCGACATCATGATCCTTTGGCGCACCGCCAAGGTGGTCCTGAAGCCGGTCGGTGCCTACTAGCGGGACCGCCTTACTGGAAGGGGTGCTTGCATCATGGGTCTCAGAATCGGATACGCGCCGGGCGCCTTCGACCTGTTCCACGTGGGTCACCTGAACATCCTCAAGCATGCCAAAAGCCGCTGCGACTATCTGATTGCAGGAGTTGTCTCCGACGAGATGCTGGAATTGGTCCGGGGCAGGGCAGCCGTGGTTCCGCTCGCCGAACGGATCGAGATCGTACGGAACATCGGCTACGTTGACATGGCCTTCGCCGAAACCGTGCCGGACAAGCTCCAGGTCTGGGAGCAACTGCATTTCAACCTGTTCTTCAAGGGTGACGACTGGAAAGGCACTCCCGAAGGGCTGCGGCTCGAAGAGGCCTTCGGGAAAGTGGGTGTCGAAGTCGTTTACTTCCCGTACACCGTGCACACTTCCAGTTCCGCCCTGCGCGCAGCCCTCGAATTGATCGGAGAGCAGCCAAACCGGCGCACCGCCTGGAGCCGGCCATGAGCGGAATGCGGATTGCGATGCTGGGAACCCGGGGGGTGCCGGCCCGGTATGGCGGCTTCGAAACGGCCATTGAAGAGATCGGCCGGCGCCTGGCTGCCCGCGGCCATGAGGTTACCGTGTACTGCCGGCACAGCAACGGAAACCCGGAGGAGGACCCGCACGAGTACTTGGGCATGAAGCTGGTCTTCCTGCCCGCGCTGCGCAAGCGCGCACTGGAAACACTCAGCCACACCGGGCTCTCCGTCACGCACCTGATCGGGCGGCAGCTGCGCGGCCGCAGTGATGCCGCCATCGTGTTCAACGCCGCCAACGCGCCGTTCCTGCCCCTGATCCGCGCCGCCGGGATCCCCGTGGCCACCCACGTGGACGGGCTCGAATGGAAACGTGCAAAGTGGGGTCCCGCGGGACAGAAGTACTACCTGCGCATGGAGGCGCTCGCTGTCCGGTGCTCGGACCTGCTGATCGCGGACGCGGTCGGCATCCAGGACTACTACCGGGAAAAGTTCGACGCCGACACTGTGTACCTCGCGTACGGCGCCCCCATCCGGTCCGGGGGCGGGTCCGCGAAGCTGGCCGAACTCGGCCTGGAAGAGCAGGGCTACCACCTGGTGGTGGCGCGCTTTGAACCCGAAAACCATGTGCACCTGATCGTGGACGGGTATGTCCGCAGTGCCGCGAAGACGCCGCTGGTGGTCGTTGGCTCGGCGCCGTATTCGGATGAGTACACCCGCACGGTCCATGCCCTGGGCGACGAACGTGTGCGCTTTGTGGGCGGGGTGTGGGACCAGGAACTGCTGGACCAGCTTTACGCCAATGCGCGCATTTATTGGCACGGGCACTCGGTAGGCGGGACCAACCCGTCGCTGCTGCGCGCCATCGGATCGGGCACGGCAACCAACGCCTTCGACGTCGGTTTCAACCGCGAGGTGCTTTCCACCGCCGGCCGCTACTTCAGCAGCCCGGACGAGGTGTCCGCGCTCGCCGACGACGCCGAAAGCGGGGAAGGGCTCGCCGAACGCGGCGAATTGGCCCGCGCCTTCGCGCGCCGCTACGACTGGGACCACGTCGCCGACGGCTATGAGCAACTGTGCCTGGACCTCGCCGCCAAGCGCGGCCGGCGGACCAATCCCAAGCGGGCAACAGCCAAACACGGAACAGCGAGGGTAGTGCGGTGAGCGTCAAAGCGGTCTCCGGCGTCGGGGGTTCCCCGGCGTTCCGCAGCGCCCTCGTCCGCCTGGGCGGGGCGCAGAAGAACGCTGCGCGCAGCGCACCGGCCTACTCGCGTTACGTCAACCGCCGGCTGGGGCGCTACCTTGCCGCGCTGGCATTTGCGGCCGGCCTCTCGCCGAACGCGGTGACAGGGATCAGCGCCGTGTTCACCTTTGCGGGAATCGTCTTGCTCATTCTGTTCCCGCCGTCGCTGTGGCTCGGCGTCGCGGTGGCCCTGCTCCTGGCCACCGGCTACGCCCTGGATTCCGCGGACGGACAGCTTGCCCGCCTCACGCGGACCGGGTCTCCGGCGGGGGAGTGGCTCGACCACATGGTGGACTCGGTCAAGACATCCGTGCTTCCGCTCGCCCTGGTGGTGGGTCTGTACCGCTTCGACGCCGTTCCGCTCCTGGTGCTGCTGGTACCGCTCTCCGCGGCAGTGGTCTGTGCGGTCCTGTTCTTCAGCATGATCCTCACTGAACAGCTGCGCCGGCAGCGCGGCGTCGAGTCTTTGGCCGACGATGCCCGCCGGCCTTCCTGGGTGCGCTCCGTCATGGTGGTGCCCATGGACTACGGATTGTTGTGCTGGGTCTTTGTGCTCTACGGGGCAGTGCCGGTGTTCATCACTGTGTACACCGTGATTGTTGCGGCGACGGCAGCGTTCCTGGTCTTGGCGTCCGTCAAATGGTTCCGGGAGCTTTCCATGCTCCCCGAAGCGCCGCATGGACGACACCTCCGGGAACCTGTCCCGGAATCTCTGCCAGATGCTGGGGGTCAGCGATGAACAATTCCTCACGTTCCGGGCCGGCGCCCGGAAACGGAGCCACCCGGCGTGCCGGGCCACGGCTTCGTGCGGCGCTCCTGGTCGCCGCACTCGCACTTCCCGGTACCGTCGTTGTCGTCTGGGCTGCCAACCAGCCCGGACCCACAGGCGGAACGCCCTCAGCGGCAACCGTCCCCGACGGCACCGGGAGCCCGACGTCGGGCCCCACGAGCGCGGTTGTCCCGCCGTCAGGAACGGCGACCGCGTCCGCGGGGCCGTCGAAGGCTCCCTCCCCGAAGAGCAGCGCGCCGGCCAAGGACCCCGCGCCGGTTCGCCCCGGAAACAAGACGGAGAAGGAACTGGCTGCAATTCCCCAGCCGGTCGCCGCGCCAGTACCTTTGAGCGAGAAAAAGGCGGTCAAGAGCGGAATCACTGCCACCATCACCGATCTTGAAGCCGTGGCCGGGGAAGCCAAGGGCATTGGCGAGATCGCCGGCCCGGCGGTGCGGTTCAAAGTCACGGTCAGCAACGGCACCAAGGCGGCTGTGCCGCTCGACACGGCGGTTGTCAACGTCAGCTACGGCAGCAGCGACATCCCGTCCGGCAAACTCAGCGGCCCCGGAGCGACCGAATTTCCCTTGTCCGTTGCCCCCGGCGGCAGCGCCTCAAGCGTCCTCGTCTTCGCTATACCTTTGGACCAGAGGAATGATGTCCGGATCTACTTGAACTTGGATGCCCTTACGCCGATAGCAGTGTTTGAAGGGCAGGCTCCGCGATGACCGGCATCATCACCAGGCCTTCGAGGCCTGAGACGGGACGGACCGGAGCCCACCGCGTCGGGAAGGAACTCCCCTTTGCCTCCTACGCAGGGCTGGCCCGGCTAAGGCTGCGGAACCTGCTGGTGCGTGGCAGGGCCACCGGCACTGCCGACGTCGTGGTTTCGATGACCACCCACGGGGCGCGGATCGACACTGTGGCGGTAGCCCTCGAATCGATCGCCCGCGGCGAGATCAGGCCACGCCGGCTGATCCTCTGGCTGGATGATCCGCGGCTCATGGACTCCGAGCCCGCTGCATTGCGCAGGCTGCGGCGCCGCGGCGTGGAGGTCCGGCTCAGCGGTAATTACGGACCCCACACGAAGTACTATCCCTACGTTTCGGCGCCTGAACTGGAGGGCTACCCCTTGGTGACTGCCGACGACGACGTCCTCTATCCCTCCAACTGGCTCCGGGTGCTCCTGGAGGCCAACCTGGCCCACCCGGACATGATCCATGCCCACCGGGTCAGCATGATCGGCGTCAACAACGGAAGCATCACGCAGTACGAGGTCTGGGGATGCCGCCGCGACACCAAACCCGCCTTCAGCAATTTCGCTCTGGGAGCCTCGGGTGTGATCTATCCGCCGGGCATGCTGCGCGAACTGCGCCGCCGGGGCGCGCTTTTCATGGACGTCTGCCCCGGCGCAGACGATATCTGGCTCCACTGGGTGGCCCTGCGCGCCGGCATTCCGGTGCGCCAGGTGCACGGGACCGCGCGGAATTTTCCCATCATCCCCGGCAGCCAACACGCACCGTTGAACGAACTCAATGTGGACCTGCACCGAAATGACCATTGGATCCGGGGCCTGTACTCCACCACTGACATCGGCATTTTGGCGGCATCTGGCATTACAAGCACTCATCAAGGCAGGGAAAACCATGTCTATTAAGGAATTGCCGGTTACCGGCGCCACGCCCCCGGGCAAGGGACCTTCTCCTGTCCTTGGCGGAAGGCGGGGCAAGAAGTACTTGGTGCGCAGGGCCATGTCCTTTGCCACCACGGCTGCCATGATGGCGGCTTCACTGGTCCTGGGGGCGTCGGCCTCGTTCGCGGACAGCGATCCGGTGAATCCCCTCAATCCTGCGACACCTCCGACGGTAACCGCGGATGCGCTCCCGACCGTGCAGGTGGACGGGGTGGTTTGGAAGCAGACTGTGATCGGAAACAAGGCCTATGCGGTGGGCAGCTTCTCCAACGCGCGGCCTGCAGGAGCAGCTCCGGGCACAAACCTTGTGCCCAAGGCGAATATTCTCGCCTATGACATCCGGACCGGGGTGCTCGACGCCACGTTCAATGCCAGCCTGAATGCCCAAGGCGTCACTGTCGCGGCTTCCCCTGACGGATCACGCTTGTACGTTGGCGGATCATTCACGCAGGTAAATGGAACCCCGCAATCGTACGTAGCGGCGCTCAACCCGACGACCGGGGCGTTGATCACTTCCTTCAACCCGTGGGCGACTTCGCGTGTCACGGCCATCGCCGCCACCGGCAGCACGGTCTATCTGGGCGGGTGGTTCAACGCCCTCGGCTCGGTTGCCCGTCCAAAATTGGCCGCGGTGCAGGCCAGCAATGCCGCCCTCCTTCCGTGGAACCCCCAGCCCGCCGGCGGCGATGTGAACGCCATGGTGCTTTCCCCTGATGCCTCGAAGGTGCTCGTGGGAGGGAGCTTCACCTCGGTCAACGGCTCCACCAACCCCGGCTACGGACTGGTCGCCCTCGACACGACCCAAGGCAACGTGCTTCCATGGGCCGCCAACACCCTGATCCGCAACGGAGGGACGCAAGGGGCCATTCTCAGCCTCGACTCCGACGCCACGAACGCCTACGGCACCGGGTACACCTACGGCAGGGCCGGCGGGTCCCTTGAAGGGACGTTCTCGGCCAACTGGAATGATGGCTCGATCAAATGGATCGAAGACTGCCACGGCGACACCTACGGGATCTACCCTTCGCAAACCGCCGTCTACACGGTGAGCCACGACCACTACTGCGGCAATATCGGAGGATTCCCGCAGACCGAACCTGGGTGGACCTACCACCGCGCCCTCGCCTTCAGCAAAGCAGCTACCGGAACCATTACGCGGGAACCGTATGACTACACCAACTTCGCAGGGAATCCCTCGCCCGCCCTCCTCCAGTGGTACCCGGAGCTCCAATGGGGCACTTTCACCGGCCAGGAACAGGCTGCCTGGGCGGTGACCGGCAATGATTCATACGTGATCCTTGGCGGCGAATTCCCGTCCGTCAACGGAACACCCCAACAGGGCCTGGTGCGCTTTGCCGTGAAGACTTTGGCGCCAAACACGAGAGGCCCGCAAATCGTCGGGGCAGCTTTCAACCCCACCGTCTTTTCGCCGGCCGCGGGAACAGTCCGCATCAATTGGCAGGCGAACTGGGACATGGACAACGCCAACCTCACGTACGAGGTGAACCGTGACGGCGACACCACCCATCCGATATTTGTGGGAAGTCTCTCCTCGAATTTCTGGAACCGGCCGTCCATGGGCTTCACGGACACGGGTCTGCAACCCGGGAGGACCTACGGGTACCGTGTCTTCGTCCATGACAGCTCGGGAAACTTCGCCCGCTCTGAGACGGTGAACGTCACTGTCGCCTCCAGCGGCACGCTCAGCCACTACGCCTCCGAAACCTGGGGGAACGGCGCGACGAACTACTGGCGGCTCGGCGAAACCGGAGGCACCACTGCTGCAGATGCGGCGGGGAACCTCCCGCTGCTCACCGGGGCCGGGGTGACCTGGGGCGCTGCCGGCGCCATCCAGGGCGACGGCAACACCGCGGCGAACTTCTCCGGGGTGTCCACGGGAGTGGCCCGGACCCAGACCACGATATCCGGGCCGAACACCTTCACCCTCGAAGGCTGGTTCAAGACGAGCACTCTGCTTGGTGGCAAGATCCTGGGCTTCGGAAACAGCACCGGGAATTCGGGCAGCTACGACAGGCACGTCTACATGGACAACCTCGGCCGGCTCTGGTTCGGCGTCAATCCCTACGGCGTACGGACCACGCTCAACACAACGACCAGATACAACGACGGAAGATGGCACCAGGTCACCGCAAGTCTCGGGACTGGGGGCATGGCCCTTTACGTGGACGGCCAGAAGGTTGGACAACGTACGGACGCCACGTCCGCACAGGTGTATTACGGTTACTGGAAGGTCGGCGGCGACAACCTCAACGGTTGGGCGTCTGCGCCAACGAGCCGCTACTTCAACGGCTCCATTGACGACGTCGCGATCTATCCTTCCGTGCTCAGCGACCAGGAGATCCAGAACCACTTCCTGTGGGCCACAGGTGGAGGCAACGAGTCTCCCACCGCTTCGTTTACGAGCTCCGCGGCGGACCTCCAGGTATCCTTCGATGCGTCCGCGTCGGCCGATTCCGACGGGACCATAGCTTCCTACAGTTGGGACTTCGGGGACGGCACGCCAGCGGGGTCCGGCGTGACGACGGCGCACAGCTACGGGGCGGCCGGTACCTACCAGGTTCAGCTGACGGTCACAGACGACAAGGGAGCAACGGGCACGGCGACTAATTCGGTCACCGTCACCGCACCCAACCAACCACCCGTGGCGTCCTTCACTGCGTCGGTTGCATCGCTGACGGCGACGCTGGACGCATCCGCATCGTCGGACCCTGACGGGACGGTTGCTTCCTACAGCTGGAACTTCGGCGACGGAACCGCTGCCGGCACGGGGGTGACGACGTCCCACACCTACGCGACCGCAGGAACCTACAGTGTCACTCTGACCGTGACTGACAACAAGGGTGCGACGGGCGTGATCAGCCACGACGTTACCGTTGTAGCGCCCCCCGGAATCATTGCCCAGGACGATTTTGCCAGGACGGTTACTTCCGGTTTCGGCTCGGCGGATGTGGGCGGTCCGTGGACCGTGGGCGCCGCCGGTACCAGCTATTCGGTCACCCCGGGAACCGCCCGGATGGTAACGGATGCCGCAGGCCAGTCCACGGCCTACCTGAACGCAGTGTCCTCCCAGGCCAGCGATCTCACGGTCAAAGTGGCTGTGGACAAGCGGCCCGACGGCGGCGGCTACTTTGTCTCACTGATCGGCCGGAGGGTGGGCACGAACAACGACTACCGGGCAAAGGTGTGGATTTCCGCAACCGGCCAGGTGACCTTGTACCTCGTCCGGGTGGTGGGGGGAGCCGAAACGACCCTCACCAGCTACGTCGTTCCCGGCGTGACAATCAATGCCGGAGACCAGCTCCAGATCAGGCTTCAGGTATCGGGAGTTTCGCCGACGGTGCTCCAGGCCAAGGCCTGGCGTGCAACGGACCCGGAGCCGGCTGCGTGGGCGTCGACATTCACGGACGCCACTGCGGGCGTCCTCCAGGCGAGCGGATCGCTGGGTCTGCTGGTCTACGTTTCGAGGACATCCACCGTAGGAATCGTCACTTCCGGTTTCAGCTCATTCCTGGTCCGCGAGGCCCGGTAGGAGCTCTGACCCATCCCGGCTACTGAACTCCTGAGGGGGTGAACATGAGAAAGCTGACGGTCCTGCAATCCTTCCCGGTGCCGCGTCCCACCACGAATCCATACCTCGTGATGCTCCAGGAGGGCCTGCGCGATGTGCCCGGAGTGGAGGTGCTGAACTTCAGCTGGCGGAACGCCCTCCGTGCGGATTACGACGTGTTCCATGTTCATTGGCCGGAGATCCTGGTGGACGGCCGGACCCCCATGAGGAAGGCAGTCCGCCAGGTCCTCACAGTGGGGTTGCTGCTCCGGCTGGGCTGGAAAGGAACTCCGATCGTCAGGACGGTGCATAACCTGAACCTCCCGGAGGGCATCACCCTCCGGGAAAGGGTTCTGCTGCGGACCATTGACCGGCAGACGAAGTTCAGGATCACCCTGAATACCGAAACCCCGGTAGCGGCCGAAGCTCCACATCTGTTGATCCCTCACGGTGACTACCGGAAATGGTTCTCGCCTTACCTCCCGGAAAGGCCCTTGCCGGGCCATCTTGCCTACGTCGGACTCATCCGCAGGTACAAGGGTGTCGAAGGCTTGCTGACTGCATTCCGTGGGACGGAGCCCCTGATGGAGGGGCTGGTGCTCCATCTGGCCGGCAATCCATCCTCCCCGGAGCTGAGTCAATCCATCGTCCAGCTCGCAGCACCGGATCCACGGATCCGGCTGCAGTTGGAGTTCATCCCGGACGAGCAACTGGTCAAGCTGATGACTTCATCGGAGCTGATAGTCCTGCCGTACCGGTTCATGCACAACTCCGGCGCCATCCTGACCGCGCTTTCCTTGGGCCGGCCGGTCCTGGTGCCGGAAAACCCCGTCAACCGCAGGCTGGGAGAGGAGGTGGGACCCGGATGGGTCTTCACCTTTGAGGGCGAGATCACTGCGGAACACATAGTGCGGGCCCTCCGCTCGCTCAGGGAAGGAGCACCGTCCCGGAGCCCGACGTTTCTTTCGAGGGACTGGACGCATGGTTCAGAGGCGCACGTGCAGGCCTACCGGGAGGCCATCGCACTGGCACAGACTGCGAAGAGGTGAAGCCGGATGCGCGACCTAAGGCTTGTAGTGGCCGTCCTGACGTACAAGCGGCCTGAGGAACTGCGGTTGGGACTGCCTGTGATCCTCCGCCACGTGGCCGGCCTCAATGCGAATCCCGCATTCACGGCGAGGATCCTCGTCGTCGACAACGATCCTGCGGCGAGTGCCCGGGACACCGTCCGGATGTTCGATCCCGGGCTGGTCGGTTATGTGGTGGAGCCGGAACCCGGAATATCGGCGGGCCGGAACCGTGCTTTGGACGAGGCGTCCGGCGCGGACCTCCTGGTGTTCATTGATGACGACGAGCGGCCCCAGGAGCAATGGCTGGTGCCCTTGGTCGAGACCTGGGAGGAGACAGGTGCCGCCGCCGTGATGGGCCGGGTCGTGTCGGAATTTGAGTCCATGCCGGATCCATGGATTTCCGCCGGCAGGTTCTTCGTCCGGAGGAGGATGAAGACGGGAACCCCCATCGAGGTTGCGGCGGCCGGGAACCTTCTGCTGGACATGCGCCAGGTCAGGGAATCCGGCGTCCGTTTCAATGCGGATTTCGGCCTGACGGGAGCAGAGGACACGCTCTTCAGCCGGCAGCTCCGCAGGGCCGGCTGCACGATCGTCTGGTGCGACGAGTCCGTCACGACGGACTATGTGCCGGGCATCCGCACCACACGCCGGTGGGTGCTCGCCAGATCGTGGAGCCATGGAAACTCACTGGCGTTGGTGGATTTGCAGATGGCTTCGGGTTTTCCGCAGGCCCTCATCGTCCGCTTGCGGTTCATCGCACAGGGGCTCCTGCGGATCGCGGGCGGCGGCGGCCGCTACGTGCTGGGCCTGGCCGCGCGTTCCCAACGGCACGAGGCGCGGGGGTTGCGTTCGGTACTTCGGGGCGCGGGCATGCTCGCCGGTGCCCTCGGGATCGCGTACTTGGAATACGGCCGCTCCGGGTCATGGTCCGAGCGATTCACCCGTCTTCTGGCGCGGACTGGCGGACAGGGGGCCGGGACGCGGTGAGGCAGCTTGGGCACGGCTTGAAAGCGGCGGTCCGAAAAAGCGGGATCGCAGGATCGGTGGTCGGGGTCCGGACTTCCCTCCCGCACGTCGTGCTGACGTACGACGACGGACCTGACCCCCGCGGGACGGCGGCCGTCCTGGAGGCGTTGCGTGAGCGGGGCGCATCGGCAACGTTTTTCGTTCTCCTGACGCGTGCCCGCGTTTACCGCAGCTTGCTTGAAGAGGTCCTCATGGGCGGCCACGAGCTGGCCCTGCATGGCGTTGACCACCGGCGCCTTCCGGCGTTGCCGTTCGCCGTCGTCGCCCGGCGGACTGCGCAGGCGAAGGCCGAACTGGAAGATCTGGCCGGCCGGCGCGTCCGCTGGATGCGTCCGCCTTACGGAGCACAGACTCCGTCCAACTGGCTCGCCATCAGGTCGGCCGGGCTGGAGCCGGTGATGTGGACGCGCACCATGTGGGACTCCCGGCACGTATCGCAGTCCGAAAGGGTGATAAAGGCCACCGAAGATCCGCGGGCGGGCACGATTCTCCTCGCACACGACGGCTTTGCCAATGCGGGCGACGGCGCCGACGACGGTCCGGAGCCGGACTTTGACCGGGGTCGCCTGACCCGGCTGGTCCTCGAAGGTTTTGCGCAGCGTGGCCTGCAGGGTTGCTCGCTCTCCAAGGCCCTTGAATCCGGAAGCGTCGAACGTGCCACGTGGCTCACGGGGAAAGGACGGGCCGGATGAACCGCCTCGGCCGGCCGTTGGCGGACTTGGCCCTTATTGTCGTCAACTACGGCTCGCACGGGCTGCTCGTCAAGAACCTCCTGGCTGTGGCGGGGCACTCACCGGAGGCGATGGTGGTTGTCGTTGATAACTTCACCTCGAAGTCAGAGCGCGACGCGGTTGCCAGGCTGGCCGCAGCAAACAATTGGAGCCTCATTGAGCCGGACACCAACCTGGGCTTCGGCAAGGGTGTCAATGTAGGCGTCGAGCAGGCCAGGAAGCTGGGGGCGGGCTGTTGCCTTCTGCTTAATCCCGATGCCAGCATCGACCGGGTCAGCCTGCTTAGGCTTTGGCAGGCCGTGCACGAGAACCCCCTGGCCTTGGTTTCCCCCACGGTGCACCGCCCTGACGGATCGGTGTGGTTCGGCGGCGCCGACTTATATCTGGAGACCGGCAGGACGGCATCCAGAAGGCGGCGGGTTCCTGGCAGCACTGAACGGCTTGAGCCGTGGCTGAGCGGCGCCTGCCTGATGCTGAATCTGCAACTGTGGGACCGTGTGGGCGGATTCGACGAAGGGTATTTCCTCTACTGGGAGGACGTGGATTTGTCCCACCGGGTCCGCTTGGCCGGCGGCGAAATCGTGACGCTGACGGATGCCCGGGCGGTACACGACGAGGGCGGAACCCAGGAGAAGAACACCAGGGCGTACGCGCGTAGAGCCAAGTCCCGCACGTATTACTACTACAACATCAGGAACCGTTTCCTGTTTGCGGCGCGGAACCTGGACGATTCCGATCTGCGGCGCTGGAAGATGGCGTCCCTCGAGGCAAGCTGGGAGATTCTGCTGCGGGGCGGGCGCCGGCAGTTTCTTCACCCGTTCGGACCGCTCGGCGCGGCGGTCCGCGGGATCATGGACGGCTGGCGTTTGACGGTCACGGAGCGCCGCCCGGAGGGCCGTGACCGGGTGCTGCCCGGGACATGGGATAATTAGGACCAGTCAGTGTGACGTAATTGACCCAGGTTCTTGGGGAGCAGCTCTTCCGGAGCAGCTCCTCCGGAGCGCGGGCAGCGCCGCATGCCCTACAGGTCCACCCAGGAGTACGCCATGGTTGCCATCCCCACACATCTGCTCCATTCGGCAGCAACCCTCGACAACGATGAGGTGCGGCGCATCCGCAACGACTTCCCGATCCTGCACCAGCAGGTCAACGGCCGGGACCTCATCTACCTGGATTCCGGCGCCACCTCGCAGAACCCGCTGAGCGTCATCGAAGCCGAACAGGAGTTCTACGAACAGCGCAACTCTGCCGTGCACCGCGGGGCCCACTACCTGGCCGTGGAGGCCACCGAAGCCTTCGAAGACGCACGCGGGACGGTGGCGGCCTTCATCGGTGCCCGGAGCGAAGAACTGGTCTGGACCTCCAACGCCACCGAGGGCCTGAACCTGCTCAGCTACTCCTTCCTCAACGCCTCCCTTCCCGGTGCCCCTGCGGAATCCGCGCGCTTCGCCCTGGGCGAGGGGGACGAGATCGTGGTGACCGAGATGGAGCACCACGCCAACCTCATTCCGTGGCAGCAGCTCGCCATGCGCACGGGCGCCACCCTGCGCTACATCCCGGTAGACGACGCGGGAGCCTTGGAACTGGAGGAGGCCGCCCGGATCGTCGGCCCCCGCACCCGCGTGCTCGCTTTCACCCACGCTTCAAACGTGCTGGGCACCATCAACCCCGTGGCCGAGCTGGTCGGCCTGGCCCGGGAACACGGCGCCCTGGTGGTGTTGGATGCCTGCCAGTCCGCGCCGCACATGCCCTTGGACGTCAAGGCCCTGGACGTGGACTTCGCCGTGCTCTCCGGCCACAAGATGCTCGCGCCCACCGGCATCGGAGCCCTCTACGGCAAGGCCGGGCACCTCAACGCCATGCCGCCGTTCCTTACGGGCGGCTCCATGATCACCACCGTCACCATGGAGAAGGCCGCTTTCCTGCCCGCGCCGCAGCGCTTCGAGGCCGGCACCCAGCGCATCTCCCAGGCCATCGCCCTGGCCTCGGCCGCGAACTACCTGAAGGAGACCGGCATCGCCCGGATCCACGAATGGGAAATGGTCCTCGGCCAGCGCCTGGTCAGCGGGCTCAGCGCCATTCCCGGCATCCGCGTGCTCGGCCCGGCTGCGGGCCGGGAGCGGATCGGGCTGGCAGCGTTCGACGTCGACGGCGTGCACGCCCACGACGTCGGACAGTACCTTGACGACCTCGGCATCGCCGTGCGTGTCGGCCACCACTGCGCCCAGCCGCTGCACCGCAGGCTCGGGCTGACGGCCACCACGCGCGCCAGCACCTACCTCTACAACACCACCGACGACGTCGACGCCCTCCTGGAAGCCGTGGCCGGCGTGCGTTCCTACTTCCGGGTCTGACGCCCTTTCGGACCACAAGGAAAAACATGAGTCTTGACGCCCTTTACCAGCAGATCATCCTGGACCACTCGAAGCTCCGCCACGGCGAAGGCCTGGCATCCGAACAGCCGCCGGCCGGGGCCAGCTGCGGCGAATCACACCAGCTCAATCCCACCTGCGGGGACGAGATCACGGTGCGGCTCGCCGTCGCCGACGGCAAGGTCAGCCAACTCCGCTGGGACGGCGACGGCTGCTCCATTTCCATGGCCTCCGCCTCGGTGCTCACGGATCTCGCCGAAGGCACGGACCCGGAGGAACTGCGGAAGTTGATCGACGTTTTCCGGGAGATGCTGCGTTCCCGCGGCAAGATCGCCGCCGACCCTGAGGTGCTGGGCGACGCCGCCGCGTTCGAAGGCGTGGCCCGCTACGTGGCCAGGGTCAAGTGCGCAATGTTGTCCTGGGTGGCGGCGGAGGACGCACTGGGGCAGGCGACGGGGCCCCGGCCTTAGGGCTAGACACATATGGGTAGTCCCAGATCCACGTTGCGGCTGCCGGACGTGTAGCTGGCGACAGCGCAGAACTGGTCAGCCACACTCTTCTGGACGATCATCGTCGTCAGGATTGTCTGCACATCCTTCGCATCTACTTGCTGGGTGAGGGGACCATTTGGCTCATTCTTGTCGTAGATACGAATAGCCATAGTGTTTCCGTATGCTTTGCCGTCGTATCGCGTGACACGGGCCCACAGTGAATTGCAGCGGTTGGACATGAGAATCTGAATCTGGGATTTCTCCGCGCGCTCTTCGCTTGCGATGATCTTTCCGTCGTTGACGCACTTCGAATCAAAGATGTTGTCGCCCGTCTTTCCAACTGGAAGTGCTTGTGCTGCCTCGCTTGGAGCGCCGGTATTGGCGTTGGTGTGGGTAGTTTGGGCCTGGTTGGCAACCAAAATGCCCGTCATGACCGATGAAAGAATTCCGACGATCAATGACGTGATGGTCGCGAGCATAACTGCTTTGCGGACCGAAATCGTCGGGATGCCGGGCTTTCCATTGGCGGGTTTCGACGCTGTCACCGTCTCGGCAGGAGTCTTGGACCGTTGGATCCGCTCGCGCCGTTCACACCAGGGCCGGGGGTCTTCTCCGAAGTGGCTCACGAGTCCGTGGACCGTCGACTCGGTTGGTAGTTTGTCGCCCTTGAGGGCCTCAGAGAGCGTGGATTTGGAAATGCCGGTGGCCCGTTCGAGGGACTTGAAAGCCGGTGTGCCGAAGCTCTGCCTCAGCTGCCTTAGATCCGCAGCAAACGCTTCGGCCGTGTCTTGATCTGTGATGGGCTGATCGGTCACTGGAATCCTCACTCCGGGGTGCGCAAGTGTCTGCAACAGGCTGATCATAAGGCAACCAGGAAGGCCGGTTGCTGGGCTTGCACAACTATGACGAAGGTGGAATGGATGTCCGGAGATTCCGTCCTGAACCTTTCCGGACCCGGCCGGACGAAAACCATGCTCCTCTGAACTTGAGTTGAGCCAAGACGTCATCGTTCGGCTCCTCTCCTAACTCACATCAGGAGAAAGCGGGGGCATCCAATGGACCCAACAAGGAAGAAATTCAGAAGGCAGACCAAAGCCAAGATGATCCACAGGATTGCGTCGTCGGCGGCTGGCCTGGCAATTGCAGCCGCCGGCCTGGCAACTGCCGCCGTCACTGCCGTCCCGGCTTATGCCGGGGTCTACACCGCAAAAGTCATCACGACGGGAAGTGGCGTCGGCAATGTCAATATCCGCCAAAGCACAAACACTTCCTCGGTCATTTATCGTACTGTCCCGGCAGGAAGTTCAATCGGGATTAACTGCCATACCTACGGTCAGAGTCTCACCGGAAGGTACGGAGCATCGTCCATGTGGTACGCCGTCGATGGCGGAGGCTGGATCAGCGACGCCTACGTTTACACGGGGACAAGCAATGCTGTGACTCCGGCGTGCAAGACGGCGAAAGTCATCACGACCGGTAGCGGTGTTGGCGATGTCAATATCCGACCGGAGCCCAGCACGTATCGTGCACCGATCCGGGTCGTGGCTGCTGGAAGCGTGCTGCCACTTGGCTGCTATGCCTACGGACAGCGCCTGACCGGTCGCTACGGTGCATCATCGATCTGGTACCAAGTAGTGGGTGGTGGCTGGATCAGTGACGCCTATGTTTACACGGGTACCAGCAACCCGGTCACTGCAGCGTGTGCCTCGGCCCCGCCGCCGACGTCCACGAAGGCGGATCGAGCTGCGGCCTGGGCACAGAGCATGGTGGGAGCGACAGGATGGGACGGCTGGTGTGAGCGCTTCGTCGAAAACGCCTACGGGGTGTCCGGAAAGTACGCCTCGGCAGTTGCCCACTACAACGCCGTCCGTGGACAGGTGAGCACCAACGGGACTCCGCCGAAAGGTGCGATTGTCTTCTACAGTGCCGCGGCAATCAATGGGTATTACGGTCACGTCATGATCAGCCTGGGTGATGGGCGATATGTCACCACTGCCGGTTCGATCAAGATCGTTGGCCAGAGTTGGCCTGGTGCTCCGTATCTTGGGTGGTACATCCCCACCCAGTGGCAAGGCCGATAACTCTCACAGGCAACTGAGGTGGGGGGAAGGCACGGGCCCATTCGGGTCCGTGCTTTCCCGGCCGCTGCCTCAGGCCGCGCCTTCCGGGGCGGCGAAAACGTCAGGGACGCCGTCGCCGTCGTCGTCGCGCTGTTCTTCCAGCTCCACCTTCCGGTAGTGCCGGTTGCGGACCCTGAGCACGACGGCGGCAAGCACCGCCGCACAGAGGGAACCCGCCAGGATGGCCACCTTGGCGTGGTCGTTGTGCGCGGAGGAGGGGCCGAAGCTGAGTTCGGCGATCAGCAGGGAGACCGTGAAACCGACACCGGCGAGCAGCGACAGGCCGGCCACGTCGATCCAGGCGAGGCTGCTGTCCAGGCGGGCACGGGTGGACTTGGTCAGGACGAAGGTGGTGCCGAAGATCCCGAGGGTCTTGCCCGCGACGAGGGCCACGACGATGCCCAGGGCCACGGGATCAGTGAAGGCGACCCGCAACCCGGCGGCGCCGCCCAGGGCCACCCCGGCGGAGAAGAAGGCGAACACCGGGACGGCGAAGCCGGCGGAGAAGGGGCGGAGGCGGTGCTCGAAGCTCTCCGCCAGTCCGTGTTCGGGTTCGCCCTTCCTGCCGGAGGAAAGGACCGGAACGGCGAAGCCGAGCAGCACGCCGGCCACCGTGGCGTGGATTCCCGAGGCATGGACGAATGCCCAGGTGGCCGCGGCCAGGGGTAGCAGCAGGTACCAGGAACGGACACGCTTCTGGACCAGGAAGGTGAACGCGGCCAGCGGGACCAGGGCGGCGAGCAACATGAGGGGCTGGAGCCCGGTGGAGTAGAAGAAGGCGATGATCCCGATCGCGATCAGGTCATCGACCACGGCGAGCGTCAGCAGGAAAGTGCGCAACGCGGCCGGAAGGTGCGTGTTGATGACCGCGAGCACGGCCAGGGCAAAGGCGATGTCCGTGGCGGTGGGGATGGCCCAGCCCTTCAGCGTTTCCGCGCCGGAACCCAGGTTGAAAAGTACGTAAATGAGTGCCGGGAGGGCCACTCCGCCCACGGCGGCGGCCACCGGGACCACGGCCTTCGCGGGGTTGCGTAGCTCGCCGGAAACGAATTCGCGCTTGAGTTCTAGCCCGGCGATGAAGAAGAACACCGCCAGCAGGCCGTCTGATGCCCAATGGCCGACGCTCAGTTCGAGGTGCCAGGGGGCGTAGCCGAGCTTGACGTCCCGGAGCGCGAAGTAGCCGCTGGCCCACGGCGAGTTGGCCCACAGCAGGGCGGCAACGGTGGCGGCGAGCAGCAAGGCTCCGCCCACGGTTTCGGTCCGCAGGATCGCCAGGACCCGCTGGTATTCGGGGAAGCTGGCGCGGGCGAACACCCGGCGTACGGGGGATTGCGGGGAAGTCGGGTGCGGGCTCATGCGGCTCCTTTTGCGGGAGGGTCGGCAAAATCGTTGCCGACCAGACTTCCCGGCGCACCTGTGTTCCATCCTACCGGGTGGGACAGGTGCGCCGGGTTGTCCGCCGCAGGCGGGGGAAGCGTCAGCCGAGCAGGCCTGCGACGCCGATCGCCGCCGTCGCGAGACCCAGCACCATGGAGATGCTCACCAGTACGACGTGCACGGTGAGGAACCTGGTGGGCTTGCCGGCCGCGTCCCGGGCGCGAGGGTCCTTCATGACGCGCTTGAGGAACTGCGGCCACACCGCCAGGGACCAGACGCCGGCAACCACCAGCACCCAGCCGAGGATTGCGGGGAGGTGCATGCTAGTGGCTTTCGAGCCAGGCCTGGGCCTGCTGCGACTGGATGTTCAGGGCCTTGCCGACCATGGGCTCGGCGGCGTCGGCGATCTTGCCGCCCAGGAACGGAACGGACGAGGTCACGGCGCCTTCGAGTTCGATCCGGGTGCTGGGGCCGTCCGCAACCAGGCGCTGCGCGGCGGTGACGTCCAAGGGAGCTCCGGCAATCTTCAGGGCGATGGTGCTGCTGCGCGAACCGTCCGCGGCCGGGGCTGCCCACTGTTCGGTCTGGGTGACGGTGAGGCTCTCGCCGACGAACTTGCGCGCGATCTCGGGCAGGCGGGTGGTGGGCAGGGTGCGGACCGTGACCGTGCTGAATGCGCCCGCGGGGTCGCCTTCGACGTTGAAGGATTCGAGGGTGCCGCCAACGAGTTCGCTGGTGTGCTTGAGGAATTCTTCGTTCACGAAGACAGCGGCAACGCGGTCAACGCTGTGCGGCAGGGTGGTGGATGCGGCCAGGGGCATGGGGGTCCTCCATGGGTATGTCGGTTGAGAGCTTCTGAGGCTCCCAAACATCCTACGGGGTGGGCGGGGTAGGCTAGGAAAGTCCCCGGGGTTCTGCAGAATTTCGGGCTTTCGTGTTGCTTTCCCCACCCCAGGAGCGCCATTCATGAGCCCCAAAGGCCAGTCCACGGCAGGTCAGTCAACGGCGCAGGCCGGCGCCGTCGCGGGCGAATCCCTCGACGGGTTGCGGCGCGTCCTCGGCGAAGACGCCGGTTTCGCCAGGGTCCGCCCGGAAGCTGCGCGGGGCTTCGCCGGCCGCAGTGAGGACTACCAGATCAGCGCCCCGGCCGGCCTTCGTGCCGCCCTGCTTGCCGAAATGGCGGACGGCCTGGCGTCCCAGGCACCGGCCGGAGGTGGCGTTCCCGACGGCGGCACTCCGGTAGTGCTGGCCGTCACCGCCACCGGACGCGAGGCCGAGGACCTGGCAGCGGCCCTCGCTTCCTACCTTCCGGAAGAATCCGTCGCGGCGTTCCCGAGCTGGGAGACCCTGCCGCACGAGCGGTTGTCTCCGCGCTCGGACACCGTCGGCCGGCGGCTGTCCGTGCTGCGCCGGCTGGCCCACCCGGAGATCGCCGCCCACACGGAAGCCGCGTCGCCGCTGCGTGTGGTGATCGCTCCAGTGCGTGCCGTGGTGCAGCCCGTGGTGGCGGGCCTCGGGGACCTGGTTCCCGTCACGGTCAAAGTGGGACAAGAGGTGCCGTTCACGGAGCTGGTGCGCAGCCTCGCCGACGCCGCCTACTCGCGGGTGGACATGGTCACGCACCGCGGCGAATTCGCCGTCCGTGGCGGCATCCTGGACGTGTTCCCGCCCACCGAAGACCACCCCGTGCGCATCGAGTTCTTCGGTGACGAGGTGGAGCAGATGCGCTGGTTCGCCGTCGCCGACCAGCGCTCGCTGACCTCCCTCTCCGGCACCATCAAGCACCCCACCGAACTGTATGCGCCGCCCTGCCGCGAAATCCTCATCACCCCCTCCGTGATGTCCCGCGCCGCCACCCTGAAACCGCAGATGCCCGCCGCGGCGGACATGCTGGAGAAGATCGCCGGGGGCATCGCCGTCGAGGGCATGGAGTCCCTGGCCCCGGTGCTGGTGGATGCCATGGTGCCGTTCGTGGAGCAGCTCCCCGCCGGCTCGATCGCCGTCGTGATCGAACCCGAGAAGGTCCGCACCCGTGCCCACGACCTCGCGGCCACGAACGAGGAATTCCTTGAGGCCGCGTGGTCCACGGCGTCCGACGGCGGTGCCGCGCCCCTTGATCTGGCCGGGCAGGCGGCCACGGACCTCCATGCGGCCAGTTTCCGTTCGCTGACGGACACCCGCAGCGCCGCGCTGGCCCATGAGGTCTCCTGGTGGTCCATCACCTCCCTCGCCACGGACGAGGACCTGGTGCTGGATATCGACGTGCTGAACCTGCACGCCCGGGAGCCCCGCGGCTACCAGGGCGACGTTGCGGAAATGCTCGATTTCATCGGCTCCCATGTCCGGGACCAGTGGCGGATCGTGGTGGCCACGGACGGTCCCGGCCCGGCCCAGCGCCTGGCCGAGCTCTTCCACGACGCCGGCATTCCCTGCGCGCGGGTGGACACCCTGGCCGAGGAGCCGCAGCCGGGAATCATCGAGGTGACCACGGCCGCCGTCGGACGCGGCTTCGTTCTCGACGGGCTCAAGCTCGGGCTGCTCACCGAAGCGGACCTGCTGGGGCGGTCCTCGGCAGCGTCCACGAAGGACATGCGGCGGATGCCCTCCAAGCGGCGCAACGCCGTCGACCCCCTGCAGCTGCACGCCGGCGACTTCGTGGTCCACGAACAGCATGGCATCGGCAAGTTCGTCGAGCTCATCCAGCGAAAAGTGATCGGGGGCGCAAAGGATTCTGAGGGTGTCCGCGAGTACCTTGTACTGGAATACGCTTCCTCCAAACGCGGCGCCCCCGGGGACCGGCTCTTCGTGCCCACGGACCAGCTGGACCAGGTGACACGCTACGTCGGCGGTGACACGCCGGTACTGAGCAAGATGGGCGGCGCCGACTGGGCCAGCACCAAGTCCAAGGCCCGCAAGGCCGTCAAGGAAATCGCCGGTGAACTGATCCGCCTCTACTCGGCCCGCATGGCCTCGCGGGGCTACGCCTTCAGCCCGGACACTCCGTGGCAGCGCGAGCTCGAAGAGGCCTTCCCCTACGTGGAGACCCCGGACCAGCTGACCACCATCAACGAGGTCAAGGCGGACATGGAACGGGAGATCCCCATGGACCGCCTGGTGTCCGGCGACGTCGGCTACGGCAAGACCGAGATCGCCGTCCGTGCCGCCTTCAAGGCCGTGCAGGACGGCAAGCAGGTGGCTGTGCTGGTGCCCACCACCCTGCTGGCCCAGCAGCACTACGAGACCTTCACCGAGCGCTTCTCCGGCTTCCCGCTGCGGGTCAAGCCGCTGTCCCGCTTCCAGGGCTCCAAGGAGGCGAAGGAAACGGCGGAGGGCGTGAAGAGCGGCGCCGTCGATGTGGTGATCGGTACGCACCGCCTGCTGTCCAAGGATTTCGAATTCAAGGACCTCGGCCTGGTGATCGTCGACGAAGAGCAGCGCTTCGGCGTCGAACACAAGGAAGCGCTCAAGAAGATGCGCACCAACGTGGACGTGCTGGCCATGTCCGCCACCCCGATCCCGCGCACCCTGGAGATGTCCCTGACCGGGATCCGCGAAACCTCCACCCTGGCTACGCCGCCGGAGGAACGCCACCCGGTGCTGACCTACGTGGGCCCGTACACGGACAAGCAGACCTCTGCCGCGATCCGGCGCGAACTGATGCGCGAGGGCCAGGTGTTCTTTGTGCACAACCGGGTGTCCTCGATCGAACGGATGGCCGCGCAGATCCGCGAACTCGTCCCGGAAGCCCGGGTTGAGGTGGCGCACGGGCAGATGTCCGAGAGCCGGCTCGAGAAAATCATTGTGGACTTCTGGGAAAAGCGCTTCGACGTGCTGGTCTGCACCACCATCATCGAAACCGGCCTGGACATCTCCAACGCCAACACCCTGATCGTGGACGGCGCGGACAAGTACGGCCTGTCGCAGCTGCACCAGCTGCGCGGCCGTGTGGGCCGTGGCCGGGAACGCGCCTACGCCTACTTCCTGTACCCCTCGGAGAAGCCGCTGGGCGAAGTGGCGCTGGAGCGGCTCAAGGCCGTGGCAACCCACAACGAGCTCGGCGCGGGCATGCAGCTGGCCATGAAGGACCTGGAGATCCGCGGCGCCGGTAACCTGTTGGGCGGCGAACAGTCCGGCCACATCCAGGGTGTCGGCTTCGATCTCTACATCCGACTGGTGGGCGAAGCCGTGGCCGAATACCGCGGCGAGGCCGAGGAAAAGGCCGCCGACATGAAGATCGAGCTGCCGGTCAACGCCCACCTGCCGCACGACTACGTGCCCGGGGAACGACTGCGCCTGGAGGCCTACCGGAAGCTCGCTGCCGCCGTCACGAACGAGGCCATCGACGAGGTCCTGGCCGAACTCGTGGACCGCTATGGCGAGCCGCCGCTGCCCGTGCAGAACCTCATCGCCGTGGCGCGCTTCAGGGTCACGGCCCGCGAAACCGGGCTGTCCGACGTCGCGCTCCAGGGCAACTTCATCCGCTTCTCCCCGGCGAACCTGCCCGAGTCCAGGGTGATGCGCCTGAACCGCATGTACCCGGGCTCCCAGGTGAAGCCTGCGCTGGACTCCGTGCTGATCCCCAAGCCCAAGACCGCCAAGATCGGCGGCCGGGACCTGCAGGACGCCGAGATCCTGAACTGGGCCAACACGGTCATCACCGCGATCTTCGCGGACGAACCCGTAAAGGCTGGCTGAACGCATGATGGGAGGACATCACGCCGCGTCAGGAGCCGCGGCGTGGATCGCTGTTGCCTCGACCGGCCCGTATGCCCTGGGCTGGTATCCGCTGGATTCCACCGGGATCCTGATCGGGGCGCTCACGACGGCGGGAACGGCGCTGGTGTGCGACTGGGACCACCGCTCGAGCACCATCGCCCACTCGCTGCCGCCGCTCTCGCGGCTGATCGCCGTCGGGATCGAAAAGGCCAGCGGCGGGCACCGGCAGGGAACGCACTCGCTGCTGGGCGCTGCGGCGTTCGTGCTGCTGGCGGGCATGGCGGCGCAGTTCCAGCTGGACACCCCGGTGGGCAGGCTCTCCGTGGGTGCCGGGCTGCTGTGCATGTTCATGATCAACCTGGCGGCCAAGGCGCTGAAGCTTTTCCCGGAGCACGGCTGGCTGGCCAACTGGGTCTTCGCGCTGGCCGCGGCCGGGCTGGTCACCTGGTTCGCTCCGCAGCAGTGGGCCTGGCTGCCGCTGTCCATGCTGACCGGCGTCGTGGTGCACATCGTGGGCGACATGATCACCACCGGGGGAGTGCCGCTACTGTGGCCGATTGTGATCAAGCCGCCGAAGTTCTGGCGGAAGCTTCCCCTGGTCAGCGGAATCTGGAGGGCCAACGGTGCGCTGTCCATTCCGCTGCTGGGCAAAGCCGGTTCGCGCCGCGAATGGTTGCTCCTGATCCCGGTCAGCGGGTACGCCATGGTGGGGATCTGCGGCGCGGCCTGGGCCTTGTTACATGCCCGCTGGCCGGCCGTAATGTCCTTCCTCACGGCGATGCTTGCCGGGTCCTAGAATCCGGGTCCCAGCACCCGGGTCCTAGAATCCGGACTGCGTGCCCGCCGTGAACGTTCCGGTCATCGGGTTTCCGGCGGTGTCAGCGACGCCTGGCGCGGGGGTGTAGACGGGGGCGACAAGTGTGGAATCGTCCCCTCGGGTACCGCCGCTGCCGCCGTCGTTGAGGGTGAGGACCAGGGTCCCGGTGGACTTGGTCCAGGAAACCGTGGCGGCGTAGGTACGGGCTGTGCTGGCGTTGCTGTTGTAGTTGGCGATCAGCTTCACGCCTCCGATGGCCGGCGTGGAACAGCTTGTGCTGACGAACGTCAAGGTGTCATCGGCACTGATGCTTGCCGTTCCCGTGGCCGACGCGGTGGCTGCACCGTTGCTCCAGGAACTGCAAAGGGTACTGGCGGCCGTGTCTGCGGAGTAAACCATGGTGAGCGTATCTCCGGTGCTGGCACGGCCTTGTTGTCCGGTTCCTCCGCTGTTCGCGAGGCTGATGGAGCTGACGGTGGGTGCGGCGACGTCCTTGGTGGACGTTGCGGTGCCCGGCTGGCCGGTGTTCCCTGCTGCGTCCCTGGCGACCGCACTGTAGCTCAGGGGTCCGTCAGTGGTCAGCGATGTCAGGTTCAGCCCGGCGGTGCTCCAGTTGCCGGATCCGTTGGCGCTGACGGTCTGGGTGACCGTGTGCGCCCCGGAATCGGTGACGGTGAGGACCACGGAGGCTCCTGCTTCTGCCGTGCCGGTGACTGGAACGTTGGCCACATTGGCGATGTTCACGTACGTAGGTGCGGAGACCGCTGGGGGAGCGGGGGCCAGTGTGTCGATGCGGATGGTCTGCGTTTGCGGTGCGCCCGAGTTGCCGCGGACATCCGTGGCGAAGAAGGACACCGTGTGCGTGCCGTTGCCGCTGACATTCACGGCTGCCGTGGCCGCGTTGATGACAACCGTGCTGCCGCCGTCCACGGAGTACTTGATGGCCGCAACGCCTGTACCACCAGGGTTGTCCACCGCACCCAGGTTGACAGTGACCGGGGTGGAGTTGTTGAAGCCTGCCCCGTTCGGTGCCGGGGAAATCGAGGTCACGGAGACGGTCGGAGCCGTGACGTCAACGGTCACGCCTGCGCTCCGCGCGCTGGCCGTGCCGGTCCACAGTGCGATGACCGGGGTGGCGGTGTAATACCAGGTGCCGTCGGGCACGTTTTGCTCCGTGCAGGCCAGGCCGCTGACAGTCCCGGCGCAGCCGCCGCCGGCGTCGATCTTGGTGCCGCCGGTGGGGGAGGCGTAGCGGGCAATCGTGTAGCCCGCCACGGCGTGCGCGCCCGGCGTCGTTACGGCCGCCCAGCTGACGCTGACGTTGGCGCCGGCCGGCGAAGCTGCCGGAGTGCCGCCCTGCGGCAGCGCATCTGCCTTGGCCGCTGCAAAATTGCTGCTGCTCACTGTCTGCCAGAAGGCGTTGGCCGCCGGGGCGCCCCAGGTGATGAACAGGATGGCCGAGACCGTCCACACGATGCGGCGCCGGAGCGTCGGGGCATTTCCACTGCTTGCGCGGTGCATGGGCTTGCTCATTTGCGCACCGCCATCGTCACTGGAAGCCGGAATACGGAGCCCTGGCACGCAGATTGCGAGGCTGCGGACATCGACGCGGCGCCAGGGAGGGTGATCAGGACCGAGGAATTCGGCGGTACGACAACCGCGGGGCTCAATGGCGCGGCGGGCGGGTTGAAGGTGACGCCGGTGGTGGTGCACAGGGCGTGCGAGGCATCGGCGGTAGCCTGCCCGTTGGCCGTGACGCTGTATACCTGCACCGCGAAGCCGTTCGGGTTGGTGGCCCGGAGGATCACATCCGCAGTGCCTCCAGGGACGAGCGAGGTTGCCGGCGAATCACCGCTGACAAAGGCATCCACCAACACCGTTTGCATGGTGCCGTTGGCCGCGGAGCCGCTTCCGATCCCAATCGTGGACCAGTATGCGTAGGCCGTCCCTACCCCCATCACCATGAGCAATACGGCGGACGTGGCCACGGCCTTGGCTGCGAGGAGCGGGCCGGTCTTCAACCATCGAGTCGGCTTCATGTCAGTTACCCTGTCCGGTTCCGGAGTATGCAAGCTGGATGGTTGCGCCTTTGCAACCGTCCTGGTTGGTGGAGGTATTCAGCATCCTGATCCGCGGCCATTTAGCCTGGAGGATGCCGTTTCCCGAGAGCGATGAGGTGCCCGGAACCGCGGTGAACGGATAGCTGCCGCTGAACTGGGTCAGCTCATAGTCCGCCGTGGTGCACGGCAGGTTCTTGGCGATGGCCTGGGGTGTGCGGGTTATGCCGGCGATGGACACTGTCAGGTTGGTGACAGCCAGGCTCCCGTTGTTCGGGTTGTTCAGTTGAAGGTCAATGGACGTGGAAGAGCCCGGGGACAGGGGCGTGGCGGGGCTTCCGGAGACCGTGAAGGCGCGCTTGCCTGCTGCGACCGTCAGTTGAACGGTGACGACGGCGGACTGGATGGTTCCGCCGGTTCCCTTGAGGCTGAGGTTGAAGGTTCCCTCGGGTGTGGCGGCCGTGGTGGTCACCGTCAGGTTCGACCCGGAGGAGCCCGAGGCAAGGGTGACGGTGGCAGGGGAGAATGCCGCAGACGTGTTGCCTGGCAGGCCGGCGACAGAGAGCGAGACACTTCCCGTGTATCCGTCCGGCGACTTGACCGTGACGTTGTAGCCGGCCGATTCGCCTGGCTGGACGGTCCGCGTGTTCGGACTCAAAGCGAGGGTGATCGTCTTGGTCCCGCCGTTGCCGCTTCCTGCGAAGAGCGAGCTTGCAGACACCAGCATGAGGAGCACGACTGTAAGCAGTGCGCCGATGGTCGAACGAGCACCGTGCCGCGCTGAGCGGAACACTCCTGGATAGTTTTGCACCCTCGTGCCTTTCTAGTCGGCGGTAACGGGTCGCTGTCATCGAAGTTGGTGGGCCGAAGCCCACCAACCCGATTCGACTAGATGCTGGAAACGTGGATCGTCACGGTGGCGCTCTTGCAAGCGTCCTGGTTGGCGGCGTCGTTCGCGAACGTCAAGGTGCCGGTTCCCACGGTGGTGCCGGTGGAATTGTGCAGCACGGTCGCGTTGCCCGTGTTGGCGTCTGCGCTGAACCATGCGGGCAAGCAGTTGACGTCGCTGGTGGTGATGGAATCCACGGTCAACGCCCCCACCTTGGTGTCCGTCGTGGAGCTTGCGTTGTCGGCGGTGTAAGTCACTGCCACTGAGCCGCCGGGGGCCACGCCCGGTGCGAAGTTTGCGTGAAGGGTCACGGTGCCGCCACCGGCCGAGTTCACTGCCTGTCCGGAACCACTGCCCGTGGTTGTCCAGTAGGCATAGGCCGCTCCACCGCCGGCGGTTACGAGGGCAACTGCGGCCGCCGTGGCGAAGATCTTCCCTTTTGCTGTCATTTTGCGCATTTTGAGACTCCCTGAATTGTGTTGTTTTCCTAAACCGGCACAAGGGGTCCGCAGAATGGCAAAACTGTTTCCGTAATGCGTTTCTGTATTGACTGCCCAGCCAGTCGATGAACATAGGTTGGCATGCCATGAATTTGCCATCAATGGTTGGCTGTACTCGACTTTTTATGGGGCAAATAGTGATTACCTGACCCGTGTACTCAGTTAGGCGGACCTAATGCCGAAACGATCAGGCGGGCCCGCCGGCGGCGCGGGCGGGCGCAGGTGCCCGGAATCCAGGCAGGCAAAGGCCGGGCGGCGCGGGCGCAGCGCGGCACGCGGTGAATCCGGAAGCAAGTAGCTGCCGGAATCTTGTCGGGAACGAACCCGCCGGCGGGACAAAAAACTTGTCCGGACGAGGAAGGAAGATGTGGGAAAGCGTGGAAAGTGATGACGTGCGAAAGGCGATGCGCGATTTCAGGGAAATTGTGCTTTTCCCCGAATTCTCGGGGCTTATTTCGGAAAATTCCAAGAAGACGCCATCAACCGGAATGTCCGGTTAAACAGCAAGGCCCGGGCAACCTGCCCGGGCCTTGCTACGTTTGTGTCTTACTGCTCGCCTATGTCTTAGTGCTCGCCTATGTCTTAGTGCTCGCCGGCCGAGTCGGAGCGGCCCAGGATGGTCTGCGGAATCCAGAAGGCCAGGGCGAACAGACCCAGGCAGACGGCCATCGGCCAAGCGTTGTCCAGCGTCAGGAAGGACAGCGAGTAGATGGCGCCGAGGAACAGGGCGATGCTGACCAGGAACAGGACAAGGCTCTGTGCCAGGTTGTTCTCTTTTTCGATGGGCTTGCTGCCAGCGTGCTGGGACATTCTTTCCTCCTCGGCCCCTCGGGGCTCAAATTCCATGGCGGCTGCCGGGCCGGTCAGTAGGCGGATGAACCCTGTTCACCCTTGACGATGGCAATTCCGGAGCTCGCGCCAATACGTGTTGCACCAGCAGCAATCATAGCCCGTGCGTCGGCGAGGGAACGCACTCCGCCCGAGGCCTTGACGCCGATGTCCGGGCCGACGGTCTTGCGCATCAGGGCCACGTCTTCCACGGTGGCGCCTCCGCCATTGAATCCGGTGGAGGTCTTCACGAAGTCGGCCCCGGCTTCCATTGCGGCCTCGCAGGCCAGCACCTTCTGCGCATCGCTCAGCAGCGCCGTTTCGATAATGACCTTCAGGATCGCCTCACCGGCGTGCACGGCCTCCGCGACGGCGGTGATGTCATCCACCAGCGCGCCCTTGTCATTTGCCCGGGCGGCCGCGATGTCGATCACCATGTCGATTTCTTCGGCACCGTCCAGCACCGCGCCGCGTGCCTCGAAGGCCTTGACGTCGCTGGGCGTGGCGCCGAGCGGGAAGCCCACTACGGCGCAGGTGAGTACGCCGGAGCCCCTGAGGGCCTTGGAAACCGTTTTGACCCAGATCGGGTTCACGCAGACGGACTTGAAACCGTATTCGACGGCTTCGGCACAGACTTGGTGGACTTCGGCCTCGCTCGCCTCGGGTTTGAGGAGGGTGTGGTCGATATAGGAGGCGATGCTTGCTGCGGTAGCGGCGTCGTGGCTCATGGCAATCCTTCCGTGGCGGGCCGGGTGGCGGCTAGATGGCTCGTCAAAGGACCATCTTGCCACAGGCGCCGCGTCGCGGACCGGCCCGCCGGCGGCAGTGTCAGGCTGCCGCGATGACCCGCATTTCGGACGGTACCAGGCGGTCGGTTTCGCTAGGCCGGGAAGCCTCGGCGAGATGCCCCGCGCAGCGGGCAGCAGCTTCCTTTGCGGAGAGGACCAGGCCAAGCCGCAGGCCGTCGCGTGCCGCGGAGTCGCCGATCGCCCGGATGCCCGGCACGGAGGTTTCGAATCCGCTGCCCACCAGGATGCCGCCGTCGGGAGCCGTCTTCAGTCCGGCACTTTCGGCGAGGCTGTTGCGCGGTGCCCGTTCCTCGGCGAGGACCACGAGGTCGCCGTTCATGATGCTGCCGTCGTCGAAGACGATTCCGGCGGCGGGTCGGCCGGAGACAGGCGAGGACACGACGGCGGCCGGACGCAGCGTGGTGCGGACCGGACGGACGCCGCTTGCCCTCAAGACCGCCTCGGCCTGGCCTGCCGATGGGCCGGTGCCTACCAGAATGCCCAGCGGCCTGCGGCCGAGCGTTGCGGCGATTTCCTCGACGTTGGCACCGAGGCGTTCGGCGTCGTCGATCGTGGAATACGCCAGTGCATGTTCGGCGCCATGTACCGGGGGCTGGAGCGGGGCCGAACCGGTGGCGATCACAAGCTGGTCGTAGGAGAACTCGAGGCCTTCCGTGGTGGTGACCTTCCGGTTCGCCGCGTCGATGAAACTGGCAGCCTGGCCGAATCGCAACGAAACCATCGGATGGGCGGCCGCTTCCATCAGCGCCTCGGGGCACTCGTCGCGGTTGCTCAGCACTGTGATCCGGCCGGCGAACGGCGGAGCGGGGTACCCCAGGCTGTTGGGTTGTACCGGGCTTTCCAATCCGGTCAGGTGTCGGAGGAGCGACTGGGCGGCCGGCCCGGCTCCTGCGATGACGAGGTGGGTTGAGGTTTCCGGCATGGCGGGTCCCTTTCGCTTCATGGGCGGTCTTTTGCGAGCGGAGTTCAGTTGGTGTTTCGCGGTTGCATTCAGCCTAGAAGAGCGCCTTTTCGGGGGTGTTTCCCGGGCGTTGCAGTTTTTCGGGTTCCCGTTCCCTGACCGTTACTGGCTGGTAATGAGGTAGGTCACAGGTGTGGGCTCTTTCAACTCACGTCTTGCAAACCGCGAGTCGGGACGGAGCCCGAGGTACGACGTCCGGCCGAATCCCGCTAGCCGCACTTGCGCCAAAAATGTCAGACGCCCTTGCTTGAATTAAGGCATGGAGAACACCACAGCCACGGGGATGGTTTTGACCTGGACAGCACCGGAGGGGAAGGACCCCTTGGGTGTGTTGGCTGACGTGGTGTCTTCGATTGAGTCCGTTGAGCGCGTGTTGGCCCGTGTGCAGGCAGTCCGGGAGGGTTTGCTGGTCATGGCGTCCAAGGTGGCGGAGTTGATGATGCCCGACGGCGGTGCGCCGGCCGGGTTTGCAGGCGCGGGCTGGGATTCCCGGGCCGCTGAGCTGGCCGAGCGGGCGGTGGCGGCGGAGATCGCCGCGGCCGCGCGGATGAGTGACCGGACGGTGCAGCGGCAGATGGGGCAGGCGGTCGAGTTGGTCAGCAGGTTCCCGTTGACTTTCGGGGCTCTTTCGGAAGGGCGGATCAGCCTGGCCCATGCCCGGGTGATCCAGGATGCCGGGACCAGACTGGCCGACGCGGACGCCCGGGCCGGGTACGAGGAAGCCGTCGTGGGGTACGCGGAGCGGCAGGCACCGGGGCGCGTGCGGCGCCTGGCGGTGCTCGAGGCCGAGAAAGCCCAGTGTGAGCCCCTGACCACCCGGCACGAACGGGCACGGGAAGAACGCCGGGTCTGGGTAAACCCCTTGCCGGACGGAATGGCCGAACTCGGTGCGGTGCTGCCCGCGGTGGTGGCGTACGGGATCCACGACCGGCTCACGCAGATGGCACATGCTTATTCCGACGCCCACGCACAGCCAGGCGCGGCCACCCGTGCCGGCGCGGCCGCAGGCAGCCAGCCGGACGGCGGAGCCGACTGCCCGCTTGACCAGGGCCATACGCCTGCTCAGCACCGTTCGGTCGACCAACTCCGGGCCGACCTGCTGGCGGACCTGATGCTGCGCGGCACCCCGACAGGTCACGACACCCCCGACGGCGTCCTGGCCGCGATCATGGCCAGAGTCGATGTCACCGTGCCGGCGAAGCTGCTGGAAGCACCAAGGCTGTCGGATTGCGAAGACCCGGCGGACACTTCCGCCCGGGTCCCGGCCTCCCGTGTCCCGGCCGAGCTGGAGGGACGCCACCCGATCGACACGGACACCGCGCGGTTGTTGGCCGGCGCGGCAGCCGGGTGGAACAGGGTCCTCACCGACCCGGACACCGGGAACGTCCTGGCCGTGGACCGGTACCGGCCCAGCGAAAACCTGCGGCGGCTGCTGCGGGCACGCGATTCACGATGCCGCTTCCCCGGATGCGGCATCAAAGCCCGCGAACTGGACCTCGACCACACCCTCGACGCGGCCCTCGGCGGCCCGACGGAACCCGGCAACCTCGCCGGACTCTGCCGGCGCCACCACATGCTCAAACACCATTCACAATGGACGCTCCGGCAGGCCGCGGGAGGAGTCCTCGAGTGGACCAGCCCCACCGGCCGAAAGTACACAGACCAACCCCCAACACCGGCCACCTTCACGGCACGCCAGGGCGCCGAACCGGACCCGCCGCCCTTCTGACCCCAAGCCGTCCAATGCCAGCGATTTCCCAGGGCCCTCCAGTCGAACGACGGGGGGCGGTTCAAACAAGGACCGGCTCAACATGGGGTGCGTCGTGCACGACTCTGCCTCAGCAAAGCCCACGACTGCGCCTCAGAAAGGCGCACGACTGCGCCTCAGAAAGGCGCACGACCGTGCCGCTGCGGCGCGCCGGCCACTACGCACCGCAGTCAGTACTTCTCCAGCAGCTCCCGCAGCCCGTTGCCAATGAAACCCGCTGCCGCGGAGGCACGGTCCAGGAAACCGTGCGAACCTACCGGCTCCACCGACGCGATCAGTGCGGCTGCATCGCCGAGTGCCATCCGTAGCTCCACAGGGGGAAAGCCCTCCAGCTCCAGGATGGCGCTGCGGGAGTCGGTCCAGGCGTCCGGTCCGGGGTCGTCGTGGAAGGTGCGGGTGACCGTCAGCTTGTGCCAGCCGCCGTCGAGCAGTACTTCTGCGCGGTACCGTAACATGTCGCCGGAGGCCTCCACCCGCCCGCCGGCCAGGAAGCGCCGGGCACCGAATCGCTCCGAATCGAGGAACCCCGAAAGCCTCGCACCCGTCCCGGAGGAAGGCATTTCGACTACGGCGGTGAACTCCAGGTCCTGCCCGTCCAGGCTGCCGCGGAGATGGTCCGTGTAGCGGACACCGGGGTCCGGCTCGCTCATGGCGGTGCATCGTTCGTCCTTCGGCAAACCCTCTGACGGACGGGCGGCCAAGTAGGCCCGGGCGTCCCTGTACCCCATGGCCACGAGCGCGTCGGCGCTGATCCGGCCGAGGTAGAACTCGGGGTCGAGGGGCAGCGGATGTTCCGGCCGGATGACGTGGAGCACGAATTCGCGTCCCGTGGCCCGGGCGGCGTCGAAATCGGCCAGCAGCGCCCCCATGGCGCTCATCTCGATCATGTGCACGTACTGCTCCAGCGGCCCGTCGCCCCAATAGGGCGAGTTCCCGATGCACCAGATGAGCCACACTTCCTCGGCCCCGCGCCGCAGGGCCTCCTGCACGTTGGCGTCGCGGACCCACACGGCGTCGGTCCAGATCTTCCCGTCACGTCGCAGCGGCGTCAGGAAGATCGGCAGGGACATGCCCGCGGCCATCAGTTCGGCGTCGATTTCGGTGGCGTCGATCGCGTGGCAGCGTTTGCCGGTGAACTCCACCACGTTGAAGGAACCCCCGACGGCGCCCGGTTCCGTTGCGCTGCTGCGGATGGTTCCGGCGTCGATCCCCAGGGCGGGGAAGACCTTGTTGAGCAGGCCGTCCGCGTCGCCGAGCGCAGGAAGGGACCACGGGCCTTTGAGGTAGTCGCCGAACGGCAGGGCCGAGCCGAAGTCCTTGACGTCCACCGTGGACCAGCGGGCGCACATCTCCTCCGGCCCGATCCCGGACAGCAGCATGCCCGCCGTCAGGATCCCGCCGGACGTGCCGTCCACATGGCTGAATTCCAGTCCTTCCTCGGCCAGCGCCCGCACCACACCGGCCTGCCATGCCACGCGCATCCCGCCGCCCGCCAGCACCAATGAACGATTCATTTCAGCCTTCCTCCGAATGCATCCTGTGCCAGTAGACCCCGGCGCCAATAGACAAAGCAGAGCACCGCCGTCGCGAGGTCGAAGATGGCGACTGCCAGTGCGGCTGCCGCGAACACGCCGTTCAGGACACCGAACCCGACGGCGGCAAACGCCCCGGACTTCTGTACCCCGGCCCAGAAGATGACCTCTGGGGCGGCGTCGTGCCTGAGCAGCGTATGCAGGAGCAGACCGCCCACTACGATCATGAACATGCCCAGCGTGCCGAACAACTGCAGCGCGAGCGGCGTCGCCTCGGCGCCCAGCAGGTGCAGGACAAATCCGCCGAAGGCGATTTCCGCGACGCCGGTCAGCGCCGTGATGGCCGCGAGGATGGTGAGCACGGCGCGCAGGGGGTCGGCCGCCGCCCAGGCAGCCGGGCCGCTTGTCGCGGGGTTTGTGTTCACAGGTAGGACTCCAGCAGCCGTCCGCGGTCGACGAGCAGCCAGACCATGGCAAGCCACACGATGGTGGAGACGTAGAAGCGGATGTCGTTGAGGAACATCCAGCGCCGCAGCAGGGTGCGCAGTTCGGCGTCGTCCTTGAAGTCCCCGCCCCGGATGCGCACGTTGATGGGGATGATGATGCCTTGTCCCACGACGGTCAGGGTGATGATGCCCAGCAGGCAGATTGCGGCCGGAACCACGCGGATGCTGCCCCATTCGCTCCAGACGAGGATGGCGCCGGAGATGAACATCGGCGGCACCACCACAGTGAAGAACTTGGTGGCCTGCCGAGTGGGGATGCCGAAGTGCATGTCCACGTTGCCGCGTTCCAGCGATTCCCAGGTGGGGTAGAGGAACCACTTCAGCACCCACATGGTGCCCACATACATGGTGGCCCCGAACAGGAAGTACAGGACATTCAGGAGCAGCAGCCAGTTCACGAGGACGCCTTGATGTTCCCGGGGATCCTGCTGCGGTCCGGTGGTTCCAGCCATTCCTGGCCCTGGCCCAGCCCCACCACACTGTCCATCATCTCGCCGCCGCGCTGCGCCGCGGCCTCGGCCGCACTCGGGGCGGTGAGGAACCACGCCTCGTAGTGGTCATCCAGCACGCCGTGGGCTTCGGGCAGCCAGGCGGTGAAGACCGGCTTCTCGGCGACCTGCAGGGTCTTGAGGAGCGCGACGCCGGGCGCGTCACCCAGGATGAGCCGGGCCTTGGCCGCCTTGCCGAGGGCAAGGTCGCCTGTGGCTTCGAAGTAGATGTCCGATTTCCAGAGCATGCCCCGGAAGGCGCAGTAGTTCGAGGCGGCGAGTTTCAGCGGTAACCCTGCCGGCTCGGGGCGTTCGATTTCCACGAAGCAGCCCAGCATCCCGTCCTTGTCGTACTGGGCCGACACCGTGGAATCTGTCACCACGAAATCCAGGTTGGCCTGGTGCTTGGGCATGCCCCAGATGCCCTTGCCGCCCTTGACCGAGATTTCCGTGCTGACCGGCAAGTCCACCACGAACTGGCCCAGGCCGAACGTCTTCTGGAAGAGCAGGGGCAGCAGCGGGGGGACCGGCCGCCTGCCGTGGGTGATGGCGATGGCCAGTGAATACTCGATGTATTTGCCGATGTCCGTGGATTTGTAGTTGACCACGGTGACCACCAACAGGCCCTTGCCGCCCAGGCTGAAGGGGCGCATCTCCTCGCCCGGCAGGAGGACCGCCGCGGCTCGCTTGTTGATGGGGAACGCCGCCATGAGCACCGGGGAATCGTCCGAGTTGACCGGCATGGAGTAGGGGATGCCGTCCGCCCGGGCAAACCGGCCGCGCAACTCGTTCTGGCGCCGCGGGAGGGGGGATGGCATGAGCCGGAGGAGCCCGGCCAGCAGCCCGTTGAGCTTGTTCATGAGTCGAGCTCCTTGCCTGAGTTTTGATTACTTGCCTGAGCTTGATTAATTGCCTGAGTTCAATTCCTTGACGATGATCGGGAACGTGTCCCGCCAGGCGTGGGCGCCGAAGAAGACGTCCAGGTGGCCGTAGCCGGGGAGGAGATGGAGAGCGTCCTTTCCGGGGCGGTGCTGCTGGAAGAAACGGAAGCTGCGTTCCTGGCTCTCGGGCAGGAAACAACGGTTGTCCTGGCCCGCGAGGAACACGAAGCGGGCATCGGTCCTGGGGGCCTGGGCCTCGTAGTTTTCCGGCAGTTCGGGGTGCGATCCGGCGGCCACCATGTGCCCGGCGCGGATGCTGTGCCCCATCTCTTCGAAGAAGCTGACCGGGACCTCGGCGAACTCTCCCTTGATCCATTCGTGGGTGGCGTCGTCGAGGTTCTCATGCGACCACAGCGCCGGCCTGCCGCTGCCGTAGGTGAAGCTGACCAGCTTGCAGACCGTGTTGTCGCATTCATGGTGGGTGGCCTTGACCAGGGAGCGCACGAAACGGGTGAAATAGCCGTTCGAGCGGTTGCCCCAGGCCGGGGAAAGGTAGGGGGTGAAGGCCTTCACGATCGGCGTGAAATGGTCGATCTTGAAGCGGGAGAACGCAGGCACCACCGGATGCAGGGACACAGCGTTGGAGATCACCGTGTCCACCCGGGGCAGCAGACCGGCCGCTGCGGACATGCTGAACGAGGTGGAGCCCTGGCAATGCACCACGGCCTTGAGGGTGTCCGCCCCGGTGGCCTGCAGCACGTGCTCGACGGCGGCAGGATGGTCATGCACGGCGGCGTCGCCGAGCGTCCAGGACAGCGGGTCCAGGTCGATCGAAGCGCGCCAGTTCAGCATCCAGACGTCCCAGCCGTCCTCCAGCAGCACGTCCACCAGTGTGGTGGGGATGGGCGGGCGGAACAGTTCGGCGCGGACGCCGGAGCCGTGCACCAGCAGCACCGGTCCCTTGGCCGGCTCCACGGGAGAGGTCACGTGCACCAAGTTCAAGGGAACGCCGTCGCCGGCTTTGAATGGAATGACCTCGCTGCGATGTTCTGCCCGGGTGATGGTCATGGTCATGGTTGGATTCCTTCCCGCTGGGCGGCGGTTGGCTGGGTGGCGGTCGCTTGGGCAGTGGCGGTGGGCTGGATGGTGATGGGCTGTTCAAGAAGCCGGACGGCCGGCAAGCCTCTGGACGGAACGGGCCGGACGCCGTCGTGCGTGTCTTCAAGCTCCCAGTCCCGGCACACAGTCTCGACCAGGAGGGGGTGGACGGTGAGGCCGCCGTCCGGATCGAGGCGCATCCGCAGGAAGCCCTTGTGGTCCTCCACGGCCTGGCCGGACATCTTCCACGAGGCCACCTCCCCGCCGGGGGTGCGCAGGATGTACAGCGCGAAGGCTTCGCTGCCGAGGACCCAGCCGGACACGTATACGACGGCGAGGACCAGTAACGCGACAAGTCCGGGGGGAAGCGGGATCAGGGCAGCCAGGACGGCGAGGCTGATGCCCGCACCCAGGGCGGTCAGCTGGTAGAGGACACCGCGGAGCAGGGTCAGCAGTCCGCCCCGGCTTCGGAGCAGGCGGGTTCGGCCGAAGAGCTTCCAGAAAACCACCAAGAGTCCCAGGGTGAGCAGCGGGCACAGCAGGCCGAAGAACAGCGCCCGGGGCAGGCCCACAGTGTCCATGGCCGCCATCAGGGAGCGTCCGCGGCCGCTGCTGTAGACCACCCATCCGGCGAGGAAGACGACGGCGTGGACCAGGCCCAGCAAGGGGCCGAAGCCCGGGTTCCGGGCGGCCAGCCAGTACTGCGAGAAGGGGTTGGCGAGACGGAGTGCGAGCCGACGGCTGGTGTCGCTGGCGGGATGGCTGCCCGGGGCGCGGACGAAGCGGCGCCCGTTTCCGGGATCCGCATGCCTCCGGGCCGCAGATGGCGACGCGGCGGACAGCCCGCGCTCGCGGACCGGCTGCGCAAGCCGGAGCTCGTCGGGCAGCCAGTGGGTGTCAGAAAGGTACGCCCCGCCCAAGCCGCAGGTGATCAGTTGGACCGGCGTGCCGCCGTCGGGATCCGATTCCGCATAGCGCGAATAGTGGTGCAGGTCTCCGCTCAGCCAGAGCCGCACCGTGGCGCCGGTGTCCTCAAAGAGCCCGGTCTGCGGGTTGAAGCGGCGCCGCAGGTAGTCCTGTTCGAAGAAGTCCGCCTGCTGGAAGGCCCGGTCCCCGGCAGTTTCCGAGTAGACCCACGACGGGGAAGCCAGGCACAGGATGATCGAGTCGCCCGGAACGAGCAGGGTGCTGACGTTGCGGTAGAAGTACTCCAGCTGCGGCTCGTCGATGTACTGGCCCAGCTGGCTGTCCAGGCCCAGGAGCCACCAGCCCGGCGTGTCCGCACCGCCCGAGAGCCGCACCGCGAAATAGCTGCGGTTCTGCACTGTGCGCCAGGAGCCGATGCTGCGCTGCCGGGTGAAAACCCGGATGAAGGAGGTGAGGCCGTCGTACCAGTCGTGGTTCCCGGGCAGGGCCAGCAGGACGTTCGCCGGCGGGCACGACGTGGGTGGCGGACCGCCTGCAGCGGGCGCCGGGAAGGCCGTGCGGTACGGGCCCACCATGCGGTCCTCGTAGCGGCCCGGGGACGCCACGGGGTAGACCTCGTCCCCGCCAAGCACCAGGACGTTTCCGCGTTTCAGTTCCGTCCCGTCCACCGTCAGTTGTTCCTGTGCAAGCAGCAGGGCCACGGTGTAGGTGGCGTCGAAGCCGTCGCCCAGGTCAGCGGTGAAGTCCAGCCACAGGCCATCCCTCCCGTGCACGGCTGGCTCCGGCAGCCCGCGCTCGACGGGCGGCTGGGCTGCCTGGCCCGGGAGCGGAAGGCGGGCCAGCTCGAGGGGTGTGCCGGGAAGTCCTGCCTCCAGCTCGCGCTTGTCGCCGAAGTCCGCGAAGACCGTGGCCGTCATGACCTTCAGGGCGGTGCGGCCCAGGGCGATCGGAGCAAGCCAGCGCACCGCGTCCCGCGGTGTGAAGCCCAGGTCCTTGCTGTGCAGTGCGAGCTCTTTGCGCTTCATCGCCGTGCGCGATTGCCGTAGACCCGCCAGAGCTCGCCGAGGAAGAAGTTCCCGAAGGCGGCCAGGGCCGGCAGCGGTTCAGGGCCGGCAGCCCGGAACGTGGTGAGTTGCTTGGCGAAGTCGAGCGGGCGGATGCGCAGGATCCCCGCCCCGGCGACCGCGACGGCGGGCGGGGACGCCCATTCGTCCGACGGCGGCTGGCCGGGATCCGGGGGCGGCACGTGCCCGCGCACGATCGTGGCGTACAAGGTGGTGGTGTCCGCCCAGGAATCAAGTCCGGCGTCGTTGTGGATGAGCTTGAAACCCGTGAAGGTGAGCGGGGTTCCGCCGGGATCGCGCAGCCACAGGCGGTAATGCATGCGCCGGGCCGGCCGTCCGTCCGGGGAAGCGTCCGCCACGAACTGCTTGAACCAGCCCTTCTCCACCGGCATCCGCCCGCCGAAGCGGTCCGCCAGCACGTAGCCTTCAGCGTTGGCCTGGTGCAGGGGGTCGGCCACGAAGGCGTCGATGTCCGGGGCCGTGATGGTCAGTTCGAACATGATCCGGCTGTCCCGGTCCCGGCCCAGGCTCAGGCCCTTGGCGGGATCGCTCTGCCCCGGGCTGAACCAGCCGTGCATCTGCTCTGTGAAGCTGACCGAAGTGAAGCTGACCGAAGTGAAGCTGACAGAAGTGGCGGGGGCTGACGTGGCGGTGGAGTTTGCCGTCGACGGCGCGCCGAGACCGCGCTTTGCCGGATCGGGTTTTGCCGGATCGGGTCTCACAGGGGCCGGCCGTTCGGGCTTGGCGGCTTTACCCTTCGTGGCGTCCGGCGCCAGGACGCGCGGTGACTCTTCGGGGGAGTCGGCGACGGACTCCGGTTCCAGGGTGATTCCGCGGGAAGCAGAGGGGGCACCTTCCAGCAGGCGCCGGCAGGCGCGTTCGGCGAACGCCGCGATGGTCAGGGAAGGGTTGGCCCCCACGGGTCCCGGCATGGCCGAGCCGTCCACCACGAACATCCCCGGATAGCCGAACACCTCACCATAGGAATCGCACACGCCGTCCGACGGATTGCGGCCAGCCGGGGAGCCGCCGATGGGGTGTACCGTGATGACCCGTTTGGCCCACCAGAGCGGATTATCCACGAAGTCCCCGCCCAGTTCGCCGGCGATGTCCGCCATGGTCTTGCGCACCCTGCCGAAGTAACCCGTGGACGTCGCGAGCGTCCAGTCCACGGCGAGCCTGCCGTCCTGCAGGCTCAGCACGCCGTCCGGGATGTCGCGGCCCATCCCCAGCAGGGGCAACGAACTGGCGGAGAGGCTGCCGTCGCCCAGCGCAGCGGCGAGGTCGGCGGAGACGTTGGAGCGGCGGGCTTCGAAGAGCCGGTCCTTGAGCAGTTGGCCGGCCACCCGGGCCGTGCGGCGCACCACCTGGCCGAGCTGCCCGGTTTCGATCAGCCAGTTCATGAAGGCGGGGTAGCCGGCGTCCTCCACGTAGTAGCCGCGCCCGGTGCCGCCGTCCATGGTGTCCGGTACACGGATGGCCGTGGTGATGACGGGCCCGCGGCTTCCCGAGAGGGTGCGGGTTGCGGGCACCTTGCCGCCGTCGTGCATCTTGGCGCCCATGACGAAGGTCAGCAGGTCGCCGTTGCCGCTGAAGCGGGTGCCCAGGGTTTCGCTGAGCCCGGGCAGGGAGGCCCTGTTGCGCAGGAGCAGGAAGTTGCTGCCGAAGGTGCCCGCCCCGATGACCAGGTTCCGGCAGCGGATGATCCGCTCGAACAGCGGAGCCTCGGGGTTCTCGGGATCGTGGACCACGTAGCGGACCTCGTAGCCTGGACTGCCGTTCCCCGGGCCGCCGTCTCCCGAACCACCGTCTCCCAAAACCCCGAGCGGCCTGATGCCGCGCACATCGTGGAACGTCCGGAGGTCCGCCCCCGCCTTCTTCGCCGCGGAGAGGTAATTGTGGTCCAAGGTGTTCTTGGCCCCGGAGTTGCAGCCAATATCGCACTCGCCGCAGAGGGTGCAGGTGGTCCGCACGGCGCGCTCGCCGTGGACGCTGCCATACGGTGCGGCGGACAACGGCTGGTTGGTGCCGGGCTCAGCGCCGGGTGCGGTGGCGAAAGTGACGGCGATCGGCGGCCGGCTGATGGACAGGCCCAGGGCGGCGGCACTGGCTTCCATGGCGAGGGTCTTGGCTGTGTCTTGGTACGGGTACGGGACGGGCTGCAGCATGGCCTCGGCGTCCTCGTAGAACGGCTCCAGGTCCTCGTAACTGAAGGGCCAGTTCTCGTAGCCGCCGCCGGGAACCGGGGATTCCTTGACGAACCACTTGGGGTCCTTGCGCAGCAGCACGTTGGCGTAGATCAGCGAACCGCCGCCCAGGCCGCTGGACACCAGGCCCTCCATGCCGCGGAAGGTCCAGGCGTCGAACAGGCCGTACAGCCCGCGGTCCGGGTCCCAGAAATTCCGGCCCATCTCGGCTGGGCTCCGTGCGAAGCTGCCGGGCGGGTAGGCCTTCCCACGTTCCATGAGCACCACGGATTTCCCGGCCTCGGCCAGGCGCAGGGCAGCCACCGAACCACCGAATCCGGAGCCGACCACCACGGCGTCCACGGTCTCATCCTGTTGATACTTCCCCGGCAAAGTCATGGCCGTTCCTTAGCAGCAGCTGCGGAATATAGCGACATGTTCCCACCGGCCGCGCAATCTGTCCATGCCTTGGAGTAATTGCGCCAACTGCGTCAGACGCGCAGGCGATAGCCCCGTTTCACTACGGTTTCCACGAGGCTTCCGTCGGGCAGCGCGGAGCGCAAGCGGCTCACGGTCATGTCCAGGGCGTGCACCGAGCCGCGTAGTTCCAGCAGCTCCGACAGTGACTCCCGGGAGAGCACCGCACCGCCGGCCCCGAGCAGCGCCCGCAGGAGCAGCAGGGGAGCCGGGGCAAGGTCCACCACTTCGCCGTCGATCTTCAGGCAGCGGCCGCGCAGCTCCACCTGCCCGGCCTTGGTGGCCATGCGTCGCACATGGTTCAGTGCCAGGTGCTCGGTGACCAGCCGGATCATCGCGCCCATGCGGTAGCGGTCCGGAATCAGCGGGGACAGCCCGGCGTCGAGCAGCGGCTGGGCGGTGACTGGGCCGACGGCGGCCACGGTCACCTGGGTCCTGAGCGCTTCGATCAGCTCGCGGTACATGCCCATCTCGTGGGCGGTGCTCCAGAGTGCATCCACGGCGGGCGCGCTCGTGAAGGTGAGCACGTCCAGCTTGCCGCCGCAGGCCGCCTCGATCAGGCGCGGAAGCTTGTCGCTGCCGTCGGGCTTCACCCAGCGGTAAGGGGTGACGGTCAGAACCGTCGCACCGGACATGCGCAGCCGTTCCAGCTGGCGGAAGTCCGTGTAACCGTGCAGCTGCACGGCCACCGTCTTGCCGCGCACACCCTCCTGGAGGAGCATGTCCACCAGGGTGGCGGTGGTTTCGTCACTGCTGATCCCGACGTCGGCCAGGCCGGCCGCGCGGACGGCACCGCGGGCCTTGGGGCCGCGGACGAACATGCGGGTGGCCGAAAGCACCTCAAGCAATTGCTCGCCGATGCCGAAGGAATCCGCAGCCTCGCACCAGCGGCGCATGCCGTAGGCGGTGGTGGCGATGCAGATGTCCGGGCGCGCCTCGATAATGGTCTTGGTGTCCTCGATGAGGACGGTGTCTTCCTGCACCGGGGCGATCTTCAGCGCGGGGGCATGTAGCACCTCGGCTCCGCGGCGTTCAAGGGCCTCGATCAGGTCGCGGGAGCGGCGGTGCGATGTCACACCGATCAGGAAGCCGTCCAGCGGGGTCATAGCATCGCTTGTGTCAGTCTCGACGGCCGCCAGCGGGGTGCTTTCCTCGGCGTTGATGATGGACGTGGTGCTCATATGGGTCCCTTCAGGCTTCAAGGAGCGAAGCTGCGAGGCGGTTCAGGTCAGCGGAGGCAGCAGCATGGTTACGGCTGGCCATTGCCACCCCGACCACCTCGCCAATGACCAGGACGGCCGGGTTGCTGCAGCCTGCGGCCGCGGTTTCGATCGTACCGAGTTCGGCGACTGTGGTCCGCTGGCCAGGACGGTAGCCGCGTTCGACGACGGCGATCGGCATGTCCGCGCGCATGCCGGCGCGGCGCAGGCCGGCGGCGAGCTGCGGAAGTGTTCCAATGCCCATCAGCACCACGATGGTGCCGCCCAGGCCGGCCAAGTGAGTATGCTCTTTCTCGGTCAGCGGCGCGTGGCCGGACACCACGGTGAACATGTGGCTGACTTCGCGGTGCGTGACCGGAATGCCCGCGGCCGCCGGAACGGAAATGGCGCTGGTGACGCCCGAAATGACGTTCACAGGAACACCGGCGGCCACGCAGGCAGCAACTTCCTCGCCGCCGCGGCCGAACACGAACGGGTCACCGCCCTTGAGCCGCACCACGTTCTCGCCGGCCAGCGCCGCCTCGACCATGAGCTTTTCGATGTCGCCCTGGGTCACCTTGTGGTGGCCCGGCTGCTTGCCGACGTCCACCAGGCGGCCGCTGGTGAGGCGCTCCAGTTCCTGGCATGGGGCCAGGCGGTCGTAGAAAACGACGTCGGCGTCCCGCAAAGCGCTGACGGCACCGACCGTGAGCAAGTCCAAGGTGCCGGGTCCGCCGCCGACCAGGGTCACGTGGCCTGCCGGGCCTGCTGCGGGTTCCGCCGCCACGAGGACGCCGGCCGCGCGCGAACGCTCCAGCAGCGGCTCCCAGCCGGGCTGGCCGTCGTCGACGGCGGCAATCAGGAAGGGCCGCTCCGGGAGCGGGCCGTCGCCGGGTGCCCCTTCGGGAACGCTGAGCCGGAAGACATTCGCGCCTGCCGCTTGGTAGCGGCGGACCGCTTGGCGGGCGGCGGTTTCGGAGCCGGTAACGAGGACGTCGCGGCTGGTCAGGTCGATGCTGAGCTGCATGGTCAGTTCTCGCTTCCGTTGGTGGAGCTGCCGCGGACGGGGATGGTGGCGCCGATGAGGACACTGCCCTTTTCTTCGTTGGTGGCGGGGCGGATCTGGCCGCGCTGGTCGGGGACGAAGGTGATGGAGTCGTCCTTCTGGTCGGGGGCGTTGACGAAGGAGCGGAAGCGGCGCAGGCGCTCCGGGTCCTTCAAGGTGTCTGCCCATTCGTCGACGTAGGTGTCCACGTGCTTGGCCATGGCGGCTTCGAGTTCTTCGGCGATGCCAAGGGAGTCGTGGACCACCACGTCTTCGACGTGCTTGATGCCGCCGTCGAGTTCTTCCTGCCAGCGTGCGGTGCGCTGCAGGCGGTCGGCGGTGCGGATGTAGTACATGAAGTAGCGGTCGATGTATTTGATGAGGGTTTCGTCGTCCAGGTCCTTGGCCAGCAGCTGTGCGTGGGCGGGGGCGGCTCCGCCGTTGCCGCCCACGTACAGGTTCCAGCCGTCGGCGGTGGCGATGACGCCTACGTCCTTGCCGCGGGCTTCGGCGCATTCGCGGGCGCAGCCGGAGACGCCCATTTTGAGTTTGTGGGGGCTGCGCAGGCCGCGGTAGCGCAGTTCCAGGTTGATGGCCATGGCTACCGAGTCCTGGACGCCGTAGCGGCACCAGGTGGACCCGACGCAGGATTTCACGGTGCGCAGGCTCTTGCCGTAGGCCTGGCCGGATTCGAAGCCGGCGTCCACCAGTTCCTTCCAGATCTCCGGGAGCTGTTCGAGCCGGGCGCCGAACATATCGATGCGCTGCCCGCCGGTGATCTTCGTGTACAGCCCGTACTTTTCCGCGACGGCCGCGATGACGCCGAGGCCCTTGGGGGTGATTTCGCCGCCGGCGATCCGGGGGACAACGGAGTAGGTGCCGTCCTTCTGCATATTGGCCAGGGCGCGGTCGTTGGTGTCCTGCAGGGTGCCGCGGCCGGCGTCGAGCACGTAGGCGCTGTTCTGGCTGGCCAGGATGTTGGCGATGGTGGGTTTGCAGATGTCGCAGCCTGCCCCGGTGCCGTAGCGGGCCATGATGTCTTCGAAGGAGTTCAGTTCCAGGATGCGGATGGTTTCGAAGAGTTCCTGGCGGGAGAGGCTGATGTGTTCGCACAGGGCCTTGGAGACTTCGACGCCGGACTTGGTCAGTTCGGTTTCGAGGAGCTTCTTGAGCATCGGCACGCAGGAGCCGCACTGGGTGCCGGCGCGGGTGCAGGTCTTCAGTTCGCCGAGTTCCTGGACGGGGGCCCGTCCGTCGCAGGCGCCGCAGCCGTTGATGTTCTCGCGGATGGTGCCGGCGGCGACGTTGTTGCAGGAGCACAGGATCGCGTCGTCGGGCAGTTCGGTTTCCGGGGCGTCCCCGCCGCCGGCTGCGGAGAGGAAGGCGCCGGGTTCGGCGGGGAGTTCGCGGCCCAGCAGGGGGCGCAGGCTCATGTAGGGGGTGGCGTCGCCGACGAAGATGCCGCCGAGCAGGGTTTTGGCGTCATCGGTGGTGACGATTTTCTGGTAGACGCCGCGGGCGGGGTCGGCGTAGACGATTTCCAGGGCGTGTTCGGTGGTGGCGAAGGCGTCGCCGAAGCTGGCCACGTCCACGCCGGAGAGCTTGAGCTTGGTCGCGGTGTCGAAGCCGGGGAAGGTCGCCTGCCCGCCGTGCAGGCGGTCCGCGACGATCTCGGCCATCGTGTTCGCCGGAGCCACCAGGCCCATGGTCATGCCCTCGAAGTTCGCCACCTCGCCGATCGCCCAGACGTTCTCGACGCCGGTGCGGCAGTGGTCGTTGATGACCACGCCGCCCTTGGGGCCGAGCTCGAAAAGGGAAGCTCCGCCGTCGGACCCGCGGAACAGTTCGTCGCGCGCACGGACGCCGATGGAGGCGATCACCATGTCCGCGGGGATGACGGTGCCGTTCTTCAACAGCACACCGGTGACCTGGCCGTCGTCGTCGGAAAGGACCTCGGCCGGGTAGCTGCCGGTGTGCACTTCCAGGCCCTTCGCCGAGACGAGGCGGCCGAGTGCCTGGCCTGCGCCCTCGTCCAGCTGGGCGTTCATGAGCCAGCGGGAGCCGTTGACGATTGCGGCCTCGGCGCCGAGTTCCATGGTGCCGGCCGCGGCTTCCAGGCCGAGCAGGCCGCCGCCGATGGTCACGGTGCGGACCGGGCGGCCCAGCTTCCCGCCGAGCTCGGCAACCGCCTTATTGATGGTCCAGACGTCGTCCAGCGTGCGGTAGACATGGGCGAGCTCGCCGCCGGGGAAGGGGAGCTTCGCGGCATCGGAGCCGGTGGCGACCACCAGGTGGTCGTAGGGGTAGCTGGCGCCGGTGGAGGTCTGCACGGCCTGCGCAGCGGTGTCGATGCCGGTGACGCGTTCGCCCGTGCGCAGGGTGATCGATTCGTGGTCCCACATGGCGGTGTCGCCCATGGTGAGGTCGTAGTCCATGTCGCTCAGGGCCTTGCTCAGTGCCACACGGTCATAGGGGAGATGGACCTCTTCAGCCAGGACCGTCAGATGCCAGCCCTCGAGACCACGGGTGTACATCGCATCCGTGAAGCGGTGGGCGGCAGGGCCGCCGCCGACGACGACGATGCGCGGGGTCTCAGGGGCATTGGTGGGTCCGGTCATTGCTGGCCTTTCGCAGATTTTGCGGAAGAGGGTGCTCCGCAGCTGGTCATATCAGCGTAGGGAGGGCCAGTTTCGCCTCAGTTTCCCGATTGTTTCGTGGGTTTAACTTCTGGGTCACGCTTACATTTCGGGCCCTGTGAGCACTCTTTTACGTACCGGACACACGGCAGGCCTTCCAGCGAAACGTGCCCGGCCTACCGTTCTTGGTATCCCCATTTGCAGTCCCGGCAAGGCGAGAGGAAAAGACATGACGGTAGTACTGGAACGCGAAACACGTACCGCCCCGGCGGCAGGCTGGCACCGCGTCTGCGCATTGGATGAACTCGAGCCTGCCTGGGGCGAGGCGGCCTTCATCGATGGCCTGCAGCTGGCCCTGTTCCGCCTGGCGTCCGGCGAGGTCTACGCCGTGGCCCAGCAGGACCCCGCCACGCTGGCCAACGTCATGGCGCGCGGCATCATCGGCTCGCGCGGCAGCAGCCCCACCATCGCCTCGCCGCTGCACAAAGAGGTCTACGACCTGCGCACGGGCGAATGCTTCTCCGACCCCGGGCTGCGTTTGGCAAGCTATGCCACGCGGATCGTGGACGGCTTCATCGAAGTGGAGCTGTAGGCCTACAGCCCCAGCGCCTCGCGCACGTCCGCGAGGATCCGGTCCAGCGAGGCCCGTGCTGCGGCACGGGCCTCGGCCAGTTCCGCGGCCGATTCCACGGGGACGATCACTTCCAGGTAGCACTTGAGCTTCGGCTCCGTGCCGCTGGGGCGGATGATGACCCGGCTCTGGTCCCGGGTCAGGTACAGCAGCCCGTCCGTGGGCGGGAGCTGTTCGCTGCCCTCGGAAAGATCCGTGAACTGCTCGACGGCGGAGCCTCCGAATGCCTCGGGCGGGTCGGAGCGCAGGCGGTTCATCATGGCGTCCAGCAGGCCGAGGTCGGCCACCCGGATGCTGAGCTGGTCGCTCGCGTGCAGGCCGTGCAGCAGGTAGAGCTCGTCCAGCGTGTCGAAGATTGTCTGGCCTGCCGCCTTCGCGGCCGCTGCCAGTTCGGCGATCAGCAGGGACGCCGAAATTCCGTCCTTGTCCCGCACCAGCTCCGGGGCGACGCAGTAGCCCAAGGCCTCTTCGTAGCCGTACACCAGGCCGGGAACCCGGGAGATCCACTTGAAGCCGGTGAGGGTCTCCTCATGTGCGGCACCCGCAGCCGCGGCGATCCGGGACAGCAGCCGCGACGACACAATCGAGTTGGCGAACACGCCCGGCGCGCCGCCGTCGGGATCCCCTGCAACAGAGCCCGCAGCGGAACGCGCCACCACGTGCGCACCGAGCAGCGCCCCTACCTCGTCGCCGCGCAGCATCCGCCACGCCCCGCTTTCGGGGTCCCGGGCAGCGACGGCGGCACGGTCGGCGTCGGGGTCGTTGGCAAGCACGATGTCTGCATCCAGCCGTTCGGCGGCGGCCAGTGCGAGGTCCAGCGCACCCGGCTCCTCCGGGTTCGGGAAGCTCACGGTGGGGAAATCGGGGTCCGGTATGGCCTGTTCTTCGACGAGGGTCACATCATGGAACCCGGCGTCCTTGAGCACAGCGACAGCGGTATCGCCGCCCACGCCGTGCATCGGCGTCAGGACGACCCTCAGATCCCGCGCCGGAAAGAGCGCGGGATTGGCAAGGGCGACGACGGCGGCCCGGTAGTCCTCGGAGATCGACTCGGGCAGCACGGTCCAGCCGTCTTCGGCCAGTGCGATCGTGTCCAGGCCGCCCACCGCCTCGATACATTCGGCGATCCGGGCATCGTAGGGCGTCACGATCTGGGCGCCTCGGCCGCTTTCCTCCACGGCCCGCCCGCCCAGGTACACCTTGTAGCCGTTGTCCTGCGGCGGGTTGTGGCTCGCGGTGACCATCACGCCGCCGTCGCAGTCCAGCGCCCGCACGGCGTAGGCGAGCAGGGGAGTGGGCAGGGCCGAAGGCATCAGGAAGGTCTCGATCCCCGCCGCCGTGAAGACGGCCGCCGATTCCGCGGCGAAGATATCGGAATTGTGGCGGGCGTCGTAGCCGACGACGACGCGTGGCCGGGAGCCGGGGGCCTCCGTCGCCGCTGCCGTGTTGGATACGGCGCTATTAGACACCGCATCGTTCAGGAAAGCCGCGAAGCCGGCCGCTGCCCGCCGCACCACCACCCGGTTCATCCGGTTGGGGCCGGGGCCGAGCGCAGCCCGGAGCCCGGCGGTGCCGAACTGCAAGGTGCCGTTGAAACTGTCTTCAAGCTGCTGGCGGGCCAGCGCGGTTCCTTCGGCGGCCTGGTCGGCGAGTTCGTCCAGCGCGGCTGCGGTTACCGGATCAGGATCCTGCCGCGCCCAGACGCGGGCTGCGGAGATCAACTGGCCCAAGGCCGCTTGTTCTGACGATTCAGGGGCGGCATCGCTCGATGTCATAGGAACAAAACTATCTGTATTGCCTTCCCAACTGGCAACGCGGGGTCAGATACGGCCCATCAAACTGTCGAAATGGGTGCGATCCGACCCCGCGTTGGCTCACAGGGACGTGGAGGAGATCCTCAGCGTCGCCTGGCCTCCGCGGCTGAACGCCTGGGTTTCCGTGTCGTCCCACGCCGGGTAGAAGGTGTCCGTGATGGTCACCGTGCCCTCCGGTGTGAAGACCTCCAGGGAGGAGGAATCCAGCAGGATGCGCAGGCGGAGTTTGCCGTCCTTCAGCGGAACCCGGGCCTGGTGGTACGGGCTGAACAGCGGGGAGAAGTTGTCGGTGCCGGCCTCGGAGCGGTCCACCTTCAGGGTGCCGCTTTCACGTTCGTAGGAGATGCGCAGGCCCCGCTTGCCGTCCGCGGAGCCGCGCAGGACCAGCCCCGCTTCCGATGCCCCGCCCGGTTCGATTTCGACGTCGAGAAGCTGGGTCCGGGCGCCGAAACCGTCGCCCAAGGATTCAAAAGAACCGGAGACGGTGAGGTCTTTGCGCCGGACCTCACCGGCCGCCGCCTTGCCGAGGGCCTCGTCGGCCGCGGTGGCGATGCCCGAACGCAGGGCGTAACGGCCGCCGTCGCGCACCAGTTCCAGCTCCCGGGGGACGGCCATGGCTCCGCGCCAGGGCGTGGTGGGCACGTGCTGGGCGTAGTCCCAGTTGCCCATCCAGCCAAGGAGCACGGGCTTGCCGCCGGGGGCGCCGTTGATCGAGTTCGCCGCATAGAAGTCGGCACCGTAGTCCAGCCACTGGTTATCGCTCAGCGGGGCGCCGGGCGGGGCTGCGTTCTCCGCCGTGAACTTCCGGCCGTCGAAATCGCCCACGAAGTACTGCATGCCGGAGCCGCCGGCGATGCCGCCCGGGTTGATGCTCAGCAGCATGACCCACTTCTTTGCGGAGGAACCGGCGACGTCCATCTGCAGCAGTTCGGGGACCTCCCAGAGCCCGCCTTGGGCGCCGACCCCGGAGAAGTCGCTCAGGAACTCCCAGTGCAGCAGGTCGGTGGACTTGAACAGCTTGACCACCTGGGCATCGGCCACCACAGTGGTCATCACCCAGTACTTGCCCGGTTCGTACCAGGTGATCTTGGGGTCGCGGAAGTTCCTGGAGCTCGGGGCAAGGTCCAGCACGGGGTTGCCCTTGTACTTCCGCCAGCTCTTTCCGTGGTTCAGGCTGTACGCGAGGGACTGGGCCTGGACCCCGGCCGGGCGCGCGCCGCCCTTGCCGTAGGCACTGGTGTAAAGGGCCACCATGGGCGGGTTTCCGGCCGTGCCGAGCCCGGAGGCGTTGTGCGTGTCGAGCACGATCGAACCGGAGAAGATCTCCTCGGCCTCGCTCGCTTCCATGGCCACCGGCTGCTGGGTCCAGTGGATGAGGTCGGTGCTGGTGGAGTGGCCCCAAGACATGTTGCCCCACGAATTCCCGTGCGGATTGTGCTGGTAGAACGCGTGGTAGGTGCCGTTTTCGTACACCAGGCCGTTGGGGTCGTTGATCCAGTTCCGTTCCGCGCTCAGGTGGACGGCGGGCCGCCAGGGGTCACTCGCGGACGGCGCCGCGGCGGAAGCGGCAGGCGGGGCGGCCGTCGTCGGGTTTTCCGATGTTGAGGCGGTGCACCCGGCAGTCAGGGCGACGACGACGGCGGCTGCCGCGCAGAGTGCCGGGCGGAAGGTCTTGAGGGGGTTCTGGAAAAGCATGGGGGAAAATCCTGAGGCTTGAAGAAGAGCGGGGACCTCCGTGGGTGGTGGAGGTCCCCGCCGGTGCGGGGCAGACGGTTCGCAACGCCTGCCCCGCGGTTTTGGTTGTGGCCTACTTGTAGAGGCCTTCGCCGCCGACGCGGACGTTGGTGGGCAGGTAACCGAAGGGGCCAAGGCCGTTCTGGCCGAAGCTGCGGTCCACCTGGGTCACGCCGTCCTTGAAGTTGATCTTCACGGTCGGGGAGAGCGAGCCGCCGCGCACGCCGTTGACGTTGTCGATGAACGACTGCACGAGGCCGCCCGGCTGCACGTAGTGCGAGTAGGCCTGGAACTGGCGGCCGTTCTGCTGACCGGAGATGGTGCCGCTCGGGTTGTTAGCCGGCAGGTTCAGGTCAGTAGGGGAGCCAAGCGCGAGGCCCGAGTTGTTCACCGGCTGGAAGTCGGAGCGGATACCGTCGCCGGCGAAGCCGTAAACGCCGTCCGGGCCGCGCATGCCGTCCGCGTAGGTGAACTGGTGCGAGATCGTGAACAGGTAGTACTTGTTCTTGCCGTTCTCGTTCTGGATGAAGATCTGCGGGCGCTCGGTCTGGTCGTTGACGCAGTTGGCGGACAGGATCGGCGGCAGGAACTTCCACTTGGTCAGGTCCTTGTTCTCCGCGACGGCCAGGCCGACGTTGGCGGTCTGGTAGAAGGAACCGGTGGTGGAGTTGACGTGGGCCGCGGTCTCGGCGTGCTGGTCGCCCGGACGGTAGCCCATGTCGGCCTCGGTGCAGCGGTATTCACCGCGGTTGCCGCCGGTGTTGCCTTCGAAGACCATGTAGGTCTTGCCCGGGTGTGCCGGGTCGGTGAAGGTGTACGGGTCGCGGAAGGCGAAGCCCGGGTTCTGGGCCTTGGTCTGGTACATCTTTCCGTCCGGTTCCAGCAGCTTGGTGTGCTGGAAGCCGTCGAAGGTGACGCCGTTCTTGTCGGCGTGGATGTTGCCCAGGGCCTTGGCAATCACGGCGTCCGGGGCGATTCCGCCGCCGCCGGCGTTGCGCTCGGCAACGTCGTAGAACGTGGTGGCGGTGTAGAAGACGTTGACCTTGTCGCCCTGCATGAGGCGGGCCGAACCGGACCATTCGGTGTTGCCGATGGAGGAATTGGGCAGGAACAGGTGTCCGCCGTAGTTCCACTTGTCCTTGCTCGGGTCCGCGTTGGTCTTACGGAAGAAGTAGCCGATCCGGGCGTTCCAGTGGCGCTGGTCGAAGCCGTAGCCGGCGTGGCGGTCGGCCACCAGGGAGAAGATGACGTCCCAGCCCTTGTAGCTGATCTGGTTGGCGTTCTCGTCCGTCAGGGACCAGGTGTCCCAGACCCACACGTCGTCGTTCATGGCCGGGAAGTCCTGCGGGATTTCCGGCATGGAGACGTTGGGGCTCATCGAGTTCTGGCCCGGTGCCACGTTGGGGTTGCTCTGGGCCATGATCTGCCTGGCATCCGCGCGGGTCCACTTGGACGTGAAGTCGGCGGCGGGGTCATAGGCCTTCTGCGTGTGGACCGCGGGCAGCGCGAAGCCGGGGGTCGGTGCCGGCATAGTGCTCGACGGCGGGTCGGACGGGATGTTTGCCTGTGCGGCCGCGGAGGCCAACAGGACCGAGGCGGCGACGCTCGCGGCTGCCGTGACGGCCACGGCAGCCCGCAGGCGGCGGCGGGGCCGCGTGGGGGTTGAGTGAGTGCTCATGCTTTGCTCTTCTCGCGGAGTTGTGTTTCGTGGAAGACGGGCCAAGGGCCCGGGGTCTCAACTCCGGCTCCTCGATGACGGTGATGCCGCCTTCGAGGACGCCATCGTATCGAGTGGCGTTGGCGGCCCGGGGCAGCCAACGCTGGTTTCCGGCAGGGGGTGCCGCCGGAACGTTTTCAACGCTTGCACGTTCCCGGCGGGAGGATCAAGCCCGGTTTCGCCGGCTCCCGTGCCGCCCATCACGGCTGTCTGACAAATATGCGCAAGCGTTTACATTTCTACATCGCGCGCGTGCCACAGCCGCACTTCCGATGCAAGTGTTTCGCATAAATCTGCTTTATTTCGAAGAGTTCATGCGCCGTTAATTGGGGGTCCGTTTGACTTGACGGACCCCCCGGATTCTGCAGGCAGGCGGCCGGTCGGCGTCGGCCCGCAGGCCCCGACCCCCGGGCCCCGACTCCCGGGCCGGTGAGTAGCTCTAGAGCTTCGCGATGATCTCCGCGAGGAGCTTCGAGATCCGTGCACCGGCAGCCTCACCGGCTTCGATGACTTCCTGGTGGCTCAGCGGTACCGGGCTGATGCCTGCGGCCAGGTTGGTGACCAGGGAGATGCCGAAGACCTCCATGCCGGCATGGCGGGCAGCGATCGCTTCGAGAGCGGTGGACATGCCCACCAGGTCCGCGCCGATCCGCTTGGCGTACTGCACCTCGGCGGGAGTTTCGTAGTGCGGTCCGGTGAACTGGGCATAGACCCCTTCGTCCAGGGTGGGATCCACCTCGCGCGCCAGGCCCCGGATGCGGGACGAGTAGAGGTCCGTCAGGTCAACGAAGGTGGCGCCCTCAAGCGGCGAGGTTGCCGTGAGGTTGATGTGGTCGCTGATCAGCACCGGGGTACCGGGGGACCAGGCTTCGTTCAGCCCGCCGCAGCCGTTGGTGACCACCAAGGTCTTGCAGCCGGCAGCGGCCGCGGTGCGCACTCCGTGGACCACGGCGCGTACGCCCTTGCCCTCGTAGTAGTGGGTGCGCGCGCCCAGCACCAACGCCCGCTTGCCCTCCTTGGTCAGCACCGAGCGGATGGTCCCCACATGGCCTTCGACGGCGGGTGCCGAGAAACCGGGCACCTCGGCCGCGGTGAGGGTTGCGGTGGTTTCGCCGATGAGGTCGGCGGCGGCGCCCCAGCCGGAGCCAAGCACCAGCGCTACGTCGTGGTTTTCGACGCCGGTCTCAGCGGCGATGTAGTCCGCGGCGTCCCGGGCAGCTTCGAAGGGATCGGTGTTTAGCAGCTCACTGTTACTCACGGGTACAAGCTACAGGGCGCTTCGCGGTGTTGAACAGCGCAGTATTGAACAGCGAAAGGGGTCCCGCTGGTGAGGCGCAGGCCACTCAGGCGGGGCTTAGTGGCAAGCACCCCCGGCGATACGTAACAATTGTTCTTTGTGACCATGCATCCTGACTTCAGTTCACCCCGTATCGCAATTCTTGGAGGAGGTCCTGGCGGCTACGAAGCCGCCATGGTCGCAGCGGCCCTCGGGGCGCATGTCACCATCATCGAGCGCGCCGGCCTCGGCGGCTCCGCCGTCCTCACCGACGTCGTACCTTCCAAGACCCTGATCGCGACGGCGGACCTCATGACCCGTGTCGGCGAGGCGGGGGAGCTGGGGGTCAAGTTCGCCGTCGACGGCGGCGACGTCGCCCCGCACATGCGCGCGGACCTCGGCCACATCAACGACCGACTCCTGGGCCTGGCCCGCGAACAGTCAGAAGACATCCACGAGGCCCTGGACCAGCTGGGCGTCGAGATCGTCATCGGTTCGGGCAAGCTCGTGGACAACCACACCATCGAGGTCCTCTCCACCGAGGGCACCAGGACCGTCACCGCCGACGCCATCCTGCTGGCCGTCGGCGCCCACCCGCGCGAACTGCCCACCGCCAAGCCGGACGGTGAGCGCATCCTGAACTGGGCGCAGCTGTACAGCCTCGAAGAACTGCCCGAAGAACTGATCGTGGTGGGTTCCGGCGTCACGGGCGCCGAATTCGCGTCCGCCTACAACGGCCTCGGCTCCAAGGTCACCCTGATCTCCAGCCGCGACCAGGTGCTGCCCGGCGAGGACACCGACGCCGCAGCGGTGCTGGAGGACGTCTTCAAGCGCCGCGGGGTGCGCGTCCTCTCGCGTTCCCGGGCGAACGCCGTCGTGCGCACCGAAACCGGGGTGGAGGTCACCCTCGGTGACGGCACCACCGTGACCGGCAGCCACTGCCTGGTCTGCGTCGGCTCCATCCCGAACACGGCCGGGATCGGTCTGGAGGAAGCCGGCGTGGCGCTCTCCGAATCCGGGCACATCAAGGTGGACGGCGTCTCCCGCACCACGGCCCCGAACATCTACGCTGCCGGCGACTGCACGGGCGTGTTCGCCCTGGCCTCCGTGGCCGCGATGCAGGGCCGCATCGCCATCGCGCACTTCCTGGGCGACAGCGTCACCCCCATCAAGCTGCACCAGGTGGCCTCCAACATCTTCACCTCCCCGGAAATCGCCTCCGTGGGCGTCTCCGAGGCGGACCTGGAGTCCGGCAAGTACCAGGGCGACGTCGTCATGCTCTCCCTGCTCAGCAACGCGCGCGCCAAGATGCGCAACACCAAGGACGGCTTCGTCAAGATCATCGCCCGCAAGGGCTCCGGCACCGTGATCGGCGGCGTCGTGGTCGGTCCCAACGCCTCCGAGCTGATCTTCCCGATTTCCGTGGCCGTCACCCAGAAGCTGCACGTCGACGACCTCGCCAGCACCTTCACCGTCTACCCGTCCCTGACCGGGTCCATCTCGGAAGCCGCGCGCCGCCTGCACGTGCACATGTAGTTTCCGGACGCGCCCGTCGTTTTTCGACGCGCTTCTTTCTTGGCGCGCACGGAATTCCGGCGTCGTGGGACACGTTCCGTGGCGCCAGGGAACTTGCGCGTCGAAAGGCGGTGTCAGGGCTGGGTTCCTGCTCGGCCGCGCAGTTCCGCCAGGGCCTCGGCCAGCGGCATGCGCAGGGCGGGGCCGTGGCCCGGCAGGATCACGGAGGCACCGACGCCGTCGAGCTGGTGTGTCGCGGCCAGGGCAGCAGCCGGGGCCGAGTGGTACATCCGGTCCAGCATCTGGGGCCCGGAGCTCCGGCTGATCGGGTGGCCGGTGACAAACGAGTCACCAACGGCGATGGCCCCCGCTGCCGGGAGCAGGATCGCGGCGTTGCCCGGCGTGTGGCCCGGGAGCAGGATCGCCTCGGGGCTCCCCGGAAGGCTGCGGAGCCTGGCGACGTCCCACGCTTCGGCCAGGGTGGCGGGCTTCGCCTTTAGCGCGCCGGCCTTGATGGCGTGCAGCATCCACCGGAAGACGGCCGGACGCCACGCGCGCACGAGCACCTGAGCCAACGTGACCTGGTGCTTTTCCCTGCCCTGGACATGCCCCAGTTCTTCCGGTGCGCACAGGACGGGCGTGCCGAAAGTGCGTGAAAAGTACTCAGCGGAGCCGGTGTGGTCCACGTGCCCGTGCGTGATGAGCAGAGCCTTCGCCTCCGACGGATCCAGGCCCAGCCCGCGGATGGAGCCAAGGACCAGATCGCGGTCGGCAGGATAGCCGCTGTCGATCAGCATGAAACCGGTGTGGTCCCGGACCACAATCCAGTTCGAGGCCGGGCCTTCGACGAAAAAGACACCTGGCGCAGTCTCATGGACGCGGGAGGGAAGCTCGGGCATTTGCCCATCGTAGCTGGGTCCTAACTCAGGGTTCATGCTTGATTCCCAAGGGCCACGACGGCGTCAATTTGCACCTTGGCCCCGAGCGGAAGGGCTGCTACTTGGAGTGTCGTGCGGGCAGGGAAAGGCTCAGACAAATACTTGGCATAGACGGTGTTGATGGCGTCAAAGTCCTCGTAGTCCGTCAAATAGATCGTCGTCCGTAAAATCTCTGAAAGGTCCAAGCCAAGCTCTGAAAGAAGCGTGGCCAGGTTGTCCATCATTGCCGCACATTGCTCTGCGACGTCGCTGGAGACCAGGCTTCCGTCATCCGGGCGCTGGCCGATAATGCCGGCGGTGAAGCCGGCGCCATTATGCTCCACAAAATGCGAAAAGGGGGCCGAAGACTGGTAAAGGGCGCGGCTAAAACGATGAGTTGGCATTTGAACAGTGTGGCGTTAACTCAATCAATTGCCCACCGTTTGCCATTTCGGGCCGGAATTATGGCGTGAAAGCGACCCATAATGGCAAACGGCCGGCAGCAAGCGGAGGAGCGAGCGCCCCTACGCCGCTACGGCCCCTTGGAAGTGTTTTTCGATGATCGCCTTGATGTCGTCGTGGCAGCCGCCGCAGCCGGTGCCGGCCCGGGTGGCCTTGGAGACCTCGGGCACGGAGGCGCAGCCGGAGGCCACGGACTCCTCGATGGCGGCACCGCTGACACCGGCGCAGCGGCACACCGTGCGCGCCGGGTCGTTGTTCGCACCGGCGGGCTGGTCCGTCCCGTCCAGGCGCAGGAGCAGGGAACGGTCCGCCGAGAGCTCGGAGCCTCGCTCGAACAGGACCACCAGCTCGGCGGCGGTGCGGGGCATTCCCACGGAGACCAGGCCCTGCAGGACCCCGCCGCGGGTGGTCATCTTGACGTAGCGGCCGTGCCCGGGGTCCGCCCACTGAGCCACCTCGCGGTGTTGAAGACCGTCCGGCGAAGGGCACAGGATGTCGTCCCACGGTTCGGCCGAGTTGTCGCCCGCGACGGCCAGGTTGATGCCGCGCGCCTTTAGCACCACGACGCCGGGCTGTTCCTTCGCCAGCGGCGGCAGGCTGTCCGCGGCCTGCTGGCCGTCCTCGGCGAGGGTTTCCAGGTAGGCGGCCAGCCATTCGGCCTGCCGCCAGCCGGGACCGACCAGGCCCGACGGCGCCGTGGCGCCTTTGCAGTCGGGGCAGGATTTGTCCGCGCAGCGCACTTCGGCGCAGTCACCGATGGCGAACATGTGCGGTTCGTGGTGGGTGCGCAGCCGGTGGTCGACGAGGATGCCGGCGGCAACGGGCAGGCCGCAACCCTCGGCGAGTTCGATGCGGGGACGCACGCCGCAGGAAAGCAGGAGGAGGTCGCCCTCAACCCGGGATCCGTCGTCGAGCAGCAGTGCGGAGAAAGTGCCGTCCGGGCCGTTGTGTTCCACCGCGGTGGACACCGCGTTACTGACAACGGAGACGCCGGCCGAGCGCAGCGCGGCGTTCAGGACAGCCCCGCCGCCGCGGTCGATGTTCCGCCCCATGGGGTGCGGTCCACTGTGCACCACCGTGGTCTGCGCGCCCTCCTCGGCCGCGGCCAGGGCGGTTTCCAGGCCCAGAACGCCGCCGCCCAGCACCACCACGCGCTGGCGGGCGGTCACGGCGCGGCGCAACATCCCGGCGTCGCTCAGGTCGCGCAGTGCGGTGACACCGGAGGGCAGCACGGGGTGCGCGGGGTCGGGGTTGATGCCGGTGAGGTTGGGGATCACCGGCCGGGCGCCGGTGGCGAAGACCAGGCGTTCGTAGCCTTCAGCGGTCCCGTCGGAGAGCACCAGCCGCTGCCGGGCCCGGTCCACCCGCTTGACGGTGACGCCAAGGCGGACGTCCACGCCTTCGGCGATGAGCTCGGCGGCATCGGCCATGGCGAGCGCTTCGGCGGTACTGCGGCCGACGCCGAACTCGGCAACCATCACGCGGTTGTACGCCGCTTCGGCCTCCTGGCCGAGGACCATCAGGCTCACGCTGCCGCGGCGCACCGCCGGGAGGAGACCCTCCACCAGGCGGGCTGCCACGGGCCCGAAACCGACGACGACGATGCGCTCGCTCATGATTCCTCCTTGCGGTGCGACGACAAAGCTGCTGCGGCCATGGCGGGTTCCGCTGTAAGGGCCTTCACCCACACCCGGCTGGTCTTGAATTCCGGCATGCCGGAGATGGGATCGGTGGCCGCCTCGGTGAGCCGGTTGGCGCTGCCGGCTCCGGGGAAATGGAAGGGCAGGAACACCGTGTCAGGCCGGATTGCGGTGTTCACCTCGGCCCGGACCTGGACTTCGCCGCGCTCGTTGCTGACGGTCACCAGGCCGCCGTCCACGATGCCGCGGCGGGCCGCCGTTTCCGGGTGCAGCTGAAGGCGGGCCTCCGGCTGGGACGCGGAAAGTTCGGCCACCCGGCGGGTCTGTGCCCCGGACTGGTAGTGCTCCAGCAGCCGGCCGGTGGCCAGGGCCAGGGAATCTCCCGGGAAGCTGCGCTGGGCGCGCCGGGAGGGGGTGACCGCCACCATGGCGGCGCGGCCGTCGGCGTGTGCGAAACCTTCGGCGAAAAGCCGCGGGGTTCCCGTGCTGCCCATGGGGTACGGCCAGTAGGCGGCCTCGCCGGCGTCGAGCATGTCGTAGTCGATGCCGGAATAGTCGGCCAGCCCCCCGGCCGAGGCGAGGCGCAGTTCCTCGAAGACGGTACGGGGGTCCTCACTGAAGGTGGAGGGCGCGTCAAGCAGTTCGGCGAGCTTGGACATCAGCCACAGTTCGGTGCGGACCCCCGGGGGAGGGGTAAGCGCCCGGCGGCGCCGGATGACGCGGCCTTCGAGGTTGGTCATGGTGCCTTCCTCTTCGGCCCACTGGGCCACGGGGAGCACCAGGTCCGCCTCGGCGGCGGTCTCGGACATGAAGAAGTCGCAGACCACCAGGAAGTCCAGGCTGCGCAGTCCCGCGATCACGGCGCCGGCGTCAGGGGCGGACACCGCCACGTTGGCGCCGTGCACGAAAAGGCAGCGGACGCCGTCGGGCTGTCCCAGGGACTTCAGGAATTCGACGGCGGGCAGCCCGGCGCCGGGGATCAGGGCCTCGTCCACACCCCAGACCTTCGCCATGTGGGCGCGGGCCGCTGGGTCGGTGATCTTGCGGTAACCGGGAAGCTGGTCTGCCTTTTGGCCGTGCTCGCGGCCGCCCTGGCCGTTGCCCTGGCCGGTGAGGGTGCCATAGCCGCTGCGTGCGGAGCCGGGCAGGCCCAGCAGCAGGCTCAGGTTGATCGCGGCGGTGGCGGTGTCGGTGCCGTCCACGTGCTGCTCGACGCCGCGGCCGCTGAGGATGTAGCAACCGCCGCGGCCCTCGTCCTTGGCGAGGCGTGTGCTCCTGGCCAGGCGGCGCGCGGTTTCACGGATCAGGGTGGCCGGGACGCCGGTGATGGACTGTACGCGCTCGGGCCAGAACGCGGCGAGGCTGCGCTGCACGGCCTTGTGGCCGTTGGTGCGTTCCTCGAGGAAGGCGGTGTCGGCGAGGCCTTCGTGGACCACCACGTGGGAGATGCCCAGGATGAGGGCGAGGTCCGTGCCGGGCAGGGGCTGCAGGTGGATGCCACCGCCGTTGCCGGTGAACGCGGCGGTGGCGGAGCGGCGCGGATCCACCACGATCAGCCCGCCGGCGTCGCGCGCTCCCTGCAGGTGCTGGACGAACGGCGGCATGGTTTCGGCCACGTTCGACCCCAGCAGCAGGATCACGGAGGCGGAGTCGAGGTCTTCCACGGGGAAGGGCAGGCCGCGGTCCACGCCGAAGGCCCGGTTTCCGGCCGCCGCAGCGGAGGACATGCAGAAACGGCCGTTGTAGTCGATGCGGGAGGTGCGCAGCGCCAGCCGGGCGAACTTGCCCAACTGGTAGGCCTTCTCGTTGGTGAGCCCGCCGCTGCCGAACACCCCCACGGAGTCGTGCCCGTGGCGTGCCCAGCTGTCCCGGACCGCGCCCGCGACGAGCATCAGGGCCTGCTCCCAGCTGACCGGCTGGAAGACGCCGTCGGAGCCCTTAAGCAGCGGCTCGGTGATCCGGCCCGCATGACCCAGGAGTGACGCAGAGGTCCAGCCCTTGCGGCACAGCCCGCCCCGGTTGGTGGGGAACTCGCGGCCAGCCACCTCAAGGAGGGGAGCTGTGTTCTGCTGCAGGGCAGCCCTTGCGCTGTCCGACGTCGGAGCGTCCGCGGCCGGGAACCCCGCCCCCGGCACGGCGGCCGGGGACAGGGTCATGGCGCACTGGAGAGCGCAGTACGGGCAGTGGGTGGCGGTGCCGGAGGGCATGTTAGATGTGTCCCATCGAGGTGTTCTTTGCCTTGCGGAGGTAGCAGGTCCAGCAGACAGCGAGCATCAGCACGTAGGCGCCCACGAAACCGTAGAAGGCCGGGGTGTAGGAGCCGGACGCTGTGTTGGAGGCGTTGAGCACCTGCGGGATCACGAAGCCGCCGTAGGCGCCGATCGCGGAGATCAGCCCGAGCGAGGAGGACGCGAGGCGCTGGGTGGCCGCGGGGGCGGCGCCGTTGCGTGCTGCGCGGCTGGAGGTCGCGAAGATGATCGGAATCATGCGGTAGGTTGCGCCGTTGCCGAAGCCGCTGGCGGTGAAGAGCAGCAGGAACAGCACCAGGAAGAGCCAGAAGTTCTTCAGCGGCAGTGTCGCGACCATCGTGAGGGTAATGACGGCCATGGCGGCGAAGGAGGTGACGGTCATCCGGGCACCGCCGCGGCGGTCTGCCATGCGTCCGCCGTAGGGGCGGGCCAGGGAACCGACCAGCGGGCCGAGGAAGGCCAGGGACAGCGCGACGGCGCCGACATGGATGGCGGAGAAGTCCGGGAAGTAGTCCTTGATGAGCTTGGGGAAGACGCCGGAGAAGCCGATGAAGGAGCCGAAGGTGCCGATGTAGAGGAAGGCCATGATCCACAGGTGCGGTTCCTTCAGGGCGGCGATGGAACCGGCCACGTCACCCTTGGCGCTGGTGAGGTTGTTCATGTACTTCCAGGCGCCGAAGGCGGCCAGCAGGATGAACGGCACCCAGATCAGGCCGGCGGCGGGCAGGTTGACGGTGCCCGCGGCGAGCAGCGTCACCGCGATCGGGACCACCAGCTGTGCGACGGCGGCACCCATGTTTCCGCCGGCGGCGTTCAGGCCCAGCGCCCAGCCCTTTTCGCGGGCGGGGTAGAAGAAGGTGATGTTCGCCATGGAGCTGGCGAAGTTGCCGCCGCCGAAGCCGGCGACGGCCGCCACGGCGAGCATCACGCCGAACGGCGTCTGCGGGTTGGAAACGCACATGGCCAGGCCGATCGAAGGGATCAGCAGGAGCAGCGCGGAGATGATGGTCCAGTTGCGGCCGCCGAATCTCGGAACCATGAAGGTGTACGGGATGCGGAGGGTCGCTCCGACCAGGCTCGGCATCGAGATGAGCCAGAAGATCTCGGAGGTGCCGAGCTTGAATCCCGCGCCGGGAAGCTGCACCACCACGATCGACCACAACTGCCACACCACGAAGCCCAGGAACTCGGCGAAGATGGACCAGTAGAGGTTGCGCTTGGCGATGGAACGGCCTTCGGCCTCCCACTGTCCATTGTTCTCGGCATCCCATTTGGCGATCCAGCGGCCGGGACGATGTTCAAGGACGGGTATTTCAAGCTTGGCGGCCTCTTTGCCTTGGATCAGTGCGCTTTGTTCGACAGTCAATGGATGCCTCCTTGGTGGGGACTAGGTACTTCCAAGGTAGGAACGGCTCGTTTCGGCGACCGGCGCTCTGTGTAAACGTGCTGTGACATTTGCCTATCCGGGGGTGTCGGAACCACGTGAGAAGCCGTGAAGGCTAGTGTGGCCCTGACCCACACAGTGATACGTTTCCGGAAGTCCGCATTCCGGACGGAATGTCCAAAGTGTGGATAGCGGGAACTATTATTGAAGTCTCAATAAAACTTGCCGGGCAGGCCGCAGGCGCCGGACCGGTGCGAACGAAAGCAACGGTGAATGTCTTCCATAGCTGAACCCAAGGAAAGCGAGTCGGCCTCCGCCAATACGAAGGGCCGGGTCATCTTCTCCAGCCTGATCGGCACCACGATCGAGTTCTTCGACTTTTACGCCTACGCCACCGCGTCGGTCCTCGTGTTCCCCAAGCTGTTCTTCCCCAACGCCACGGACATCAACGCCATCCTGAGCTCTTTCGCGATTTTCGGCGTCGCGTTCATCGCCCGCCCGGTGGGCTCGATCTTGTTCGGCCACTTCGGCGACCGCCTCGGACGCAAGGGCACCCTGGTGGCGTCCCTGCTCACCATGGGCGTGGCCACCTTCCTCATCGGCCTTCTTCCGCCGGCGACGACGGCGGGCTGGGTCGTGCTCGCCCCGCTCCTGCTCGTTGTGCTGCGTTTCTGCCAGGGCCTCGCGCTTGGCGGTGAATGGTCCGGTGCCGCGCTGCTGGCCACCGAGAACGCCCCCGAAGGCAAGCGGGCCATCTGGGGCACCTTCCCGCAGCTGGGCGCTCCGATCGGCTTCATCCTGGCCAACGTGCTCTTCGTTGTCCTGGACCTCTACCTGGACGACAAGCAGTTCATGGACTTCGGCTGGCGCATCCCGTTCCTTGCCAGCATCATAATGGTGGCCATCGGCCTGTACGTGCGCCTCAAGCTCGTCGAAAGCACCTCGTTCCAGAAGGTCGTCGAATCGGAGCAGGTGGCCAAGGTTCCGCTGGCTGCCACGTTCAAGTACCACTGGCGCGCAGTGATCGCAGGCACCTTCATCATGCTGGCCACCTACGTACTCTTCTACCTGACCACCAGCTTCACGCTTACTTACGGCACCGCCCCGGCCAGTGCCGAGGTGGCCCGTGCGGCCGCCGTGAAGGCCGGCAAGACCTTCAACGAAACCGCCTTCGTACCGGGCCTGGGCATCGAACGCGGTGAGTTCCTCTGGATGCTGATCCTTGGCGTGGTGTTCTTTGGCATCTTTACCGTGGTCTCCGGGCCCCTGGCCGAGAAGTACGGCCGCCGCAAGTTCCTGATCTGGGTCACCCTGGGCATCCTGGCCTTCGGAGTCACCTGGGGCCTGATGTTCGGTCCCGGCAAGGGCGCGGCCCTGGTTGGCCTCATTGTCGGCTTCGCGCTCATGGGCCTGACCTTCGGTCCGATGGCCGCCATCCTGCCCGAACTGTTCCCGGCGAACGTGCGCTACACCGGCTCGGCCGTGGCCTACAACCTGTCCTCGGTTATCGGTGCGGCGCCCGCCTCCTTCGTGGCGATTGCCCTGTGGCAGGCCGGCAAGGGCAGCACGGTGTGGGTCGGGATCTACCTGGCCATCGCTGCAGTGTGCACCCTGGTTGCCCTGGTGATGACCAAGGAAACCAAGGACCGCGAGTTCGAAGACAACATCGCCTGAGCCTGCGCTAGTAAGCCTTCCGGCAACGCAAAAGCGGCCCCGCACCATTGGCGGGTTCTAACGGTCGTTGCAACACCCAGATCTTTTGGGAGTTGCAACGACCGTGTCGTCTCTAAGGTCAAAATCAGATTCTCCCTTGAGGAAAGAATCGGGTTCCCCA
>NZ_JBFPFO010000014.1:0-108290 GCF_047977865.1 Curtobacterium sp. LFS079 | reverse complement strand
CGCCCCGGGGGGCGTCCCCCCCACCACCCCCCCCCCCCCCCCCGCCCCCCCCCCCCCCCCCCCCCCCCCCCCCCCCCCCCCCCCCCGGCCGCCCCCCCCCCCCCCCCCCCCCCCCCACGCCCGTTTTGTGTTTGCTTGTCCCGTGCGGCCCCCGTTCAGGGGGCCGGAGTCCTGCAGCTTAGTCGGCCGGAACGGCTTCCTTCTCGTGCAGGCGGGACGTCTCGTCGTGCCATTCAGAGGTCTTGGGACGGAGAGTCGCTTCCACTGCGCGCGCGTGGTGCCCGCAGAAAAGCAGCTCGCCACCGGAGGTCTCGAGTACAACGCGGACATACGCCTGGGCTCCGCAACGATCGCACCGGTCAGCAGCAGTGAGCGTGCGGTCTGCAACAGCTGTTGTCATGGTCGGCCTCCTTAGATAGTTCTGTAGATCCATATAAGCAGCCGGACAGGCCAAAACCCGGCAAGGAAGGGTCACGTTCGCTGTGCGCGTATCACATGTGCGTAACACCACCCGTGAGGCCACGCTCCGCGGGTGTGGCAAAACAGCCTTGGCGGGCTGGTGCGGCTAGCCTAGGAGAAGCCCTTTTTGCCGCCAGTCCAACCGAAGGAGCGCTCCGCCCGTGGCCCCGAGCTCTGAATACACCGCCCGGCACCTCTCGGTCCTTGAAGGACTCGAAGCTGTCCGCAAGCGCCCGGGTATGTACATCGGCTCCACGGACTCGCGCGGCCTCATGCACTGCCTGTGGGAAATCATCGACAACTCGGTCGATGAAGCCCTTGCCGGTTTCGGCCACGACATCAGGGTCATCTTGCACGCGGACAACTCGGTGGAAATCCACGATGACGGCCGCGGCATCCCGGTGGACGTCGAACCCAAGACGGGCCTGAGCGGGGTCGAGGTCGTCTTCACCAAGCTGCACGCCGGCGGCAAGTTCGGCGGAGGCTCCTACACGGCCTCCGGCGGCCTGCACGGTGTGGGCGCGTCCGTGGTCAACGCCCTTTCCAGCCGCCTGGACGTCCAGGTGGACCGCGGCGGCAAGACCTACCAGATGTCCTTCCGCCGCGGCGAGCCGGGACGCTTCAAGGACAGCGGCTCCAAGCCGAACCCGGCCGCCACATTCGAGCCGTTCGTCGACAACTCGGTGCTCGACGTCGTCGGCAAGGCCAAGCGCGGCGTTACCGGCACCCGCATCCGCTACTGGGCCGACCGCCAGATCTTCACCCCGGACGCCAAATTCTCCTACGAGGATCTTGCCGCCCGTGCCCGCCAGACCTCCTTCCTGATCCCGGGACTCAAGCTGACGGTGCGCGACGAGCGGCGCCTGGCCGGCACGCCGGGCGAGGACGGCCCGCACGAGGAGGTCTTCCACCACGACGGCGGCCTCTCGGAGTTCGTTGACTTCCTCGCCGCCGACACCGCCGTCACGGACATCTGGCGCCTCCACGGAGCGGGCAAGTTCAAGGAGACCGTGCCGGTCCTGGACGACAAGGGCCACAGCACCATCGCCGAGGTCGAACGCGACTGCGAAGTGGACGTCGCCTTGCGCTGGGGCATCGGCTATGACACGACCATGCGCAGCTTCGTGAACATCATTTCCACCCCCAAGGGCGGCACCCACCAGGCTGGTTTCGAGCAGGCCCTCGTGAAGACCTTCCGGAAGGCCGTCGAGTCAAACGCCCGCAAGCTCAAGGCCGGCAACGACAAGATCGAAAAGGACGACATCCTGGCCGGCCTCACCGCCGTGCTGACCGTGCGCCTGGCCGAGCCGCAGTTCGAGGGGCAGACCAAGGAAATCCTGGGCACCTCGGCCGTTCGTGCCATCGTGGCCAAGGTGGTGGAGCAGGAAATCACGGCGCGCCTGAACTCCAGTAACCGCAATGACAAGGCCCAGTCCACGCTGCTGCTGGAAAAGATCGTCAGTGAGATGAAGTCGCGCATTTCCGCGCGGGTCCACAAGGAGACGCAGCGGCGCAAGAACGCCCTGGAGACTTCCTCGATGCCCACCAAGCTGGCCGACTGCCGCACGGACGACGTCGGACGCTCCGAACTGTTCATCGTGGAAGGCGACTCGGCGCTCGGCACCGCCAAGCTCGCCCGGTCCTCGGACTTCCAGGCCTTGCTGCCCATCCGCGGCAAGATCCTGAACGTCCAGAAGGCCTCGGTGGGGGACATGCTCTCGAACGCTGAATGCGCCGCCCTCATCCAGGTGGTGGGCGCGGGTTCCGGACGCAGCTTCGACATCGATGCGGCACGGTACGGCAAGGTGATCCTGATGACCGACGCCGACGTCGACGGCGCCCACATCCGAACGCTGCTGCTCACTCTGTTCTTCCGGTACATGCGGCCCATGGTCGAGGCCGGGCGCGTCTTCGCCGCGGTGCCGCCGCTGCACCGCGTGGAGGTCATCAACCCCGGCCAGAAGGCCAACGAGATGATCTACACCTACTCGGAGGCTGAACTGCACGTGCTGCTGGCCAGGCTCGCCAAGGAAGGCAAGCGCTACAAGGAGCCGATCCAGCGTTACAAGGGCCTTGGCGAAATGGACGCCCAGCAGCTGGCGGAGACCACCATGGACCCACGGCACCGCACGCTGCGGAAGGTGGGGATTGAGCATCTGGAACAGGCCGAGCACGTCTTCGATCTGCTGATGGGCTCGGATGTCGCCCCGCGCAAGGAGTTCATCATCGACGGCGCCGCCCGCCTGGATCGCGAACGCATCGACGCCTGATTTCCCTGCGGACATTCCGCTGGGGGCGAGGTGGCCGGCGTCAGCCGAGCAGGCCCGGCACGATGAGCAGCGCCGTCGGGGCCGCCAGCAGGATGGCCGACGCCGCCAGCACCAGGGCGCGGTAGGCGGGCTTGAGCGGCGGCTCGGGGGAGAGCAGGCGGCTGACGCGGGACGCCGTCGTACGCGGTGAATCGGCGCCGCCCGTCCCGCTGAAGCTGCCCGTTCCGCTGAAGCCGCCTGTTCCGCCAAGGGTGCCGTCGCCGCCCGCCTGTCCGGGCGCGGCGAGGGCCGGCCGTGCGCCCGCGGGCCCCGCGGAGCCGCCGGCCACCAGGGCGATGGCCTTGATCAGTGTCGCCTTGCTCTCGCTGCGCAGTGCGACGTCGTCGGCCAGCATTTCGATCAGCGAGTTCACGGCGAGCTGGGCGTAGCGGGTGGTGGGGAACCAGGGCAGCGCCTGGCGCCAGGCGGCGAAGGCCCAGAGCAGCAGGTCGTGGCGCTGGCTCAGATGGGCGTTTTCGTGGATCAGCACAGCCCGCAGTTCGGCCGGCTCAAGCCGCGCCATGAGTCCGTCCGAAAGGACCGTTACGGAGCGGGCGCCGCCGGGAAGGCAGTACGCCACGGGGGAATCATGGTTGATGACCACCGTGCCCGGCCCGTCGGCGGAAGGCGAGGCCAGGAGTGCCAGCAGTTCGCGGTGGCGCCTGCGCTGGCGTTCGATCTTGACGTAGGTCAGCAGCAGGGTGAAGACGAGGTGGGCGCTGAGCAGGGCTGCGGCCGAGAGGGCGAACAGGTGCCAGAAGCCAAGCGCCGTAGTGGGCTCGTTGCGCAGGACCATGCCGGCCAGGGCGCGCAGGCCTGCGATCAAGTTGTCGCCGACCGGTTCGAGTCCGTAGACCAGCATGGCGCCGATCATCGAGAGGCCACCGGCAAGGGCGATGGCCTGCCAGAGGACCATCGCAGTGAAGGGCGCCCGGGCCGGCCAGACGGCGCGGGAAAGGAAGAGCGGTACCGGCCAGGCCAGCACCAGAGCAAGGACCGCCAGAAAGTATGAGGTCCAGAACATCGGAGCTAGTGTTCGCCGAGCAGTTTGCGCAGCGTGGCCGCTTCACTTTCGGTGACGGAGCCGATGAAACGGGCAAGCACGGCTTCGCGGTCCGGGGCAGACCCCAGGACTTCGTGCATGAGTTCAGCGGTGTGGTCTTCCCTGCTGGAGATGGCCTGGTAGCGGTGCGGGCGGGTGCCGCGTTCGCGCTCGACGAGGCCCTTCTTCTCCAGTCGGGACAGCACGGTCAGGACGGTGGTGACTGCGAGGTCCTTGCCCTGGTGGCCGGCGCTTCCGCCCCCGGCTTCCGAATCACGGGCCAGCAGGTCACGGAGCGTATTGGCGGTTGCCGCCTCCTGGCCTGCCCAGAGCAGGTCCATGACTGCCCGTTCGAGTTCGCCAAGACTTGCCATCGATACATCCCTGCTTTCCGCACCCAACAGCCGATCGGGCCATGCGGGGTGCGATGATCCAACATTCCAGTATCAAATCTAGCGCTTTTCGGGCCGTCGTTCTACATGAGGTAGAACCCACGGCGTGTCGGACCCTTGCGGGGCTCCGGTGCCGCTGGAAAAGTGGTGCGCAATGGGCGGCGATTTTGTTCTACACTGTGTAGAACAAATGGTTTTCTACGAAACGTAGAAGAAGCAGGCCGCTCTGCGGGCAGCCGGACAAAGGACAGCCATGGACGCCTTGGAAATCGCACGCTGGCAATTCGGGATCACCACCGTCTACCACTTCATGATGGTTCCGCTGACGATCGGCCTCGGGCTGGTCGTGGCCATCATCCAGACCCTCTGGTACCGCACGGGCAAGCCCGAATACCTGCGGATGACCAAGTTCTGGGGCAAGCTCTTCCTGATCAACTTCATCATGGGCGTGGCCACCGGCATCGTCCAGGAATTCCAGTTCGGCATGGCCTGGAGTGAGTACAGCCGCTTCGTGGGTGACGTCTTCGGCGCCCCGCTGGCGCTCGAAGCCCTGCTGGCGTTCTTCGTAGAGTCCACTTTCCTGGGCCTCTGGATCTTCGGCTGGAAGCAACTCAAGCGCGGCGTCCACCTCGCCTGCCTGTGGATCGCCGTCATCGGCTCGCTGTTCTCCGCCTACTTCATCATCGTGGCCAATTCCTGGATGCAGCACCCGGTGGGCGTCGAGATGATCGACGGCCGGCCCGTCATGACCGACGCCTGGGCTGTGTTTACCAACAACACCGCCCTCGTTGCCGTTCCACACACACTCTTCGGCGCCCTCGGCGTGGCCGGTGCCTTCCTGCTGGGCATCGCCTGGTACCACCTGTGGCGCCGCCGCCACGACGGGATCGACACCGTGGGCCAGGACGGCCGGCTTCTTCCCGGTAGCGCCGCCATCCCCGGCCGCGACAAGGCCGACTACACCGTGTGGATCCGTTCGCTCCGGATCGGCGCCGTCGTCGCGATGATCTCCTTTGCCGGCACCGCGTTCACCGGTGACCTGCAGGGCAAGCTCATGTTCCAGCAGCAGCCCATGAAGATGGCCGCCGCCGAGGCCGCCTGCCACGACGGCACCGGCTTCTCTGTGCTCAGCGTCGGCAACATCGGTGGCAGGAACTGCGACGATGTGGTGGCAGTGATCGAGGTGCCGGGCATCCTGTCCTTCCTGGCCAAGGGCGACTTCACCACCGAGGTCAAGGGCGTGAACAGCCTCCTTCCCGAATACCAGGAGAAGTACGGCACGCACCTGCCGGACAACCCGCTCTACGGAGACCGCGCCGGCAAGGAAATCCAGTACGTACCCGTCATGGAAGTGACCTACTGGGGCTTCCGGATGATGATCGGTTTCGGCGGGCTTGCCGCCTTTGCCGCCCTGCTGGCCCTCTGGTTCACCCGCAAGGGCGTCGTGCCGCAGTCCCGCTGGCTGATGCGCCTGGCCGTCTTCGGCATCCTCGCCCCGTTCGGAGCCAACGCGGCCGGCTGGATCTTCACCGAGATGGGCCGCCAGCCCTTCGTGGTGGCGCCGAACCCGGACCCCTCGGGCATCGACCAGGTATTCATGTTCACTGCTGCCGCCGTGTCTCCGGGAGTTTCCGCCGGCGAGCTCATCACCTCCCTTGTGGTCCTGTCCGGCATCTACGCGGTGCTGCTGGTGGTCGAGGTGCGGCTGCTGGTCAAGTACGTGCGTGGCGGTGTTGCCTCGGCGATGCCGGAGCTCGCGCATGCCACCGCGCTGGGCGGCGCGGACAAGGACAAGAAGGACGACGGCGGCACCCCGCCGTCTGCGGGCGGCGACGACGTGCTGGCCTTCGCCTACTAGGAATTGCAGAGGACTTACGGACATGGAACTGTTGCCCACCATCTGGTTCATCGCGATCGCCGTCCTGTGGACCGGCTACCTCTTCCTGGAAGGCTTCGACCTGGGCGTCGGCATGCTCATGAAGCTGTTTGCCCGCAACGACGCCGAACGCCGGGTACTGCTCAACACGGTCGGCCCGGTCTGGGACGGCAACGAGGTCTGGCTGCTCACTGCCGGCGGCGCCACCTTCGCGGCCTTCCCGCACTGGTACGCCTCCTTGTTCTCGGCCCTGTACCTGCCTTTGCTGCTGGTCCTGGTGGCCCTGATCTTCCGCGCCGTGGCCTTCGAATACCGCGGCAAGGTGGACTCCGAACGCTGGCGGGCCGGCTGGGACTGGGCCATCGCGCTCGGCTCCTTCTTCGCCGCCTTCGGCGTCGGCGCCGCCCTGGCGCTGACCACCACCGGTCTGCCGCTGAACGCCAACGGCGACCGCGACGGCGGCCCTTTCGCCTGGTTCAACGGGTACGCGGTGCTGGGCGGTCTCGCCGTCGTCGCCTTCGCCCTGGTGCACGCACTCGCCTTCCTTGCCCTGAAGAGCGACGGCGAGGTGCGGCACCGCGCCCGCCGCACCTTCGTGCGCTGGGTTCCGCTCGCCGCACTGCCGATGCTCGCCTGGTCCTTCGCCGTGCAGCTGATCGCCGGCAAGCCGTGGACCTGGGCGCTCATCGCTCTGGCTGTGGGTGCTGCGGCCGCAGCCTGGTGGCAGGCGTCCAGGGGCCGCGAAGGCCGGCCGTTCATGGCGCTCGCCCTGTTCATCGCGGCTTCCGCGGCCTCGATCTTCGGGGCGGCCTACCCGGTGGTGCTGCCGTCCACGCTGAACCCGGCATTCAACCTGACCGTGGCAAACGCCTCCTCTTCGGACTACACGCTGGGACTGATGAGCATGGTGGCTGCCTTCGGGCTGCCGCTGGTGATTGCCTACCAGGCATGGACTTACTGGGTGTTCCGCCGCCGGGTCAGCGTCGACCACATCCCGGCCGCCCACGGCTTCCTGCCGGCCATCGCCTCCAAGGTGCTCGCCGGTGCGGACGGCGCCGATGCGGGGCATGCCGGGAAGGGCGGCCGGTAGGGGATGAAGCCCGCACTGCCCTCCGGCCCGGCCACCCGCTCCGCGCTCTATCTGCTGGGCCTGCTCGCGGCGCTCAAGGCGTTGTCCTTGGTGCTGCTGGCCCAGGCCATCGCCTCGCTCCTGGCCGGCCTCGCCGGCGGAAGCGGGGACTGGCGCGAACAGCTGGTTTGGGGCGTCGCCGGCGCGGTGCTGCGGGCCGCCACCACGTGGGGCCAGGGTGTCGCCGCGCGGCGCGCTGCGCTCGGAGTCAAGGAGGAACTGCGGGCCAAGCTCCTGGAGCACGCCCTTGGCGGCGCGGGAACCGGTGGCAGCAAGTCACTGACTGACGGAGGCCTGGCGGTCCTGGCCACGCGCGGCCTGAACGCCCTGGACAACTACTACACCCAGTTCCTGCCGGCCTTGGTCAACTGCGCGGCCATCCCGTTGCTGCTCGGTGCCCGGATCCTGTTCGCGGACTGGGTAAGCGCCGTGGTGATCATCCTGACCCTGCCCTTGGTCCCCCTGTTCATGGTGCTGATCGGCAAGCACACGGAAGAGCACGTCCGCGATGCGCAGGCGACCCTCCGGCGCCTGTCCAACCACATCCTGGAATTGGCCAAAGGCCTGCCCGTGCTGGTGGGCCTGGGCCGCGCCGCCGAACAGCGTGCTGCCCTCGAAGACCTTTCCACGGAATACCGGTCCCGCACCATGGGGACGTTGCGTACGGCGTTCCTGTCCGCGCTGGCCTTGGAACTGATCGCCACGATTTCGGTCGCCGTGGTGGCGGTGTTCATCGGAGTCCGGCTGGTCGCGGGCGACATGGGCCTGGAAGCTGGCCTGCTCGCCCTCATCCTTGCCCCCGATTGCTACCTGCCGCTGCGCGAACTCGGCACCGCGCACCACGCCAGCGAAGAAGGACGCGAAGCGCTCGCCACGACCGGCGCCGCCCTGGACATCCCGGCGGGGCGCCGCTTCGGCGCTGAAACGGGCGGGAGCATCCCGGACGGAACCGCAGCTGCGCTCGCTGTCCGCAACCTCACGGTGCGTTATGCCGGGCGCCTGCACGACGCCGTCGGGCCCCTCGACTTCGAAGCACCCGCCGGGCTTGTCACCGCGCTCTCCCGCCCCAGCGGAAGCGGGAAGAGCACCGTACTCGGCGTGCTGGCCGGGACGGTCAGGGACGGCTCGGCCGCCGGCGATAGCGGGACGGCGGTGCGGGGGACACTCAGCGGGCCCGACGCCGCCAAGCTGGCGTGGGTGCCGCAGCACCCGGCGATGGTGGCTGACACAGTGCTGGCCGAGGTGCGGCTGTACCTTGGGGAGGGGGCCGCCGATACGACGGCACTGGACTGCCTGGAGCGGGTAGCTGCCGCGCATCTGGCGCGCAAGCACCCCGCCGAACTCAGTCCGGGCGAGCTGCGGCGCGTGGCGGTGGCCCGAGGCCTGGCCCGGCTCGAGGCGGGCGCCACGGTGCTGCTGCTCGATGAACCCACCGCGCACCTGGACTGCGTCACGGCCGATGCCGTACGCGCTGCGATCGCCGGCCTGCGCGGCAAGGCAACGGTGATCCTCGTGGCCCACGACGCCGCGACCCGCGGCCTCGCGGACCATGTGGTGGAGCTGGCACCTTCGGGCGCGGGCTCCGGCACACCGGAGGCACCCGCAACGGAGGCACCTGCAACGGTGGCACCTGCGATGGAAGCGGCACACGCCGCTGCACCGGCGGCGGACCCCGTACCGGGGGAGCCAAGCGGACCCGGCGGCCCCGGCCCGGTGCGGGGGCTGGCACGGATCCTCGCGCCGCTGGGGTTCCGCTTTACCGGGGCCGTGCTGCTGGCTGCGCTGGCAGCGCTTTTCGCGGTCGCGCTCTCCGGCCTGTCCGGCTGGCTGATCATCCGCGCCAGCGAACAGCCGCCCATCCTCTACCTGCTGGGCGCGATCGTCGGGGTCAGGTTCTTCGGCATCGGCCGTGCCGTGCTGCGCTATTGCGAACGGCTCGTGGTCCACGACCTGGTCTTCGAAGCCATGACCCGCCTGCGGGGTGCGCTCTGGGCCTCGCTCAGCCATCGTGCCCTGTCCCTGCGCCGGCTCCTGAGCGGAGGCAACGTCCTGGGGACGGTGGTGGACGACGTCGACACCCTCCGCGACCTCATCCCGCGCGTCGTCCTTCCGCCGCTTTCAGCGCTCGCCGTGGCAGCCGCGGCGATTACCGCCACTGCGATGTTGCTCCCGGCGGCCCTGCCCGCCGTCGTCGTGACCGCGTTGGCGGCCCTGCTGCTCGCCCCGCTGGCGGCACTTGTCGCGGACCGCAACGCGGCCCGCGCCGAACAGCAGCTGCGCTCCCTCGTGCTGCGCGACGTCGCCGCGGCGCTGGATGCGCGCGCCGAACTGGGCGCCAACGGGGTGGCGGGAACCGTGCGGGGTTCCCTCGCGGCCCGGGACCGCGCCGCCACCGGGGCCGCCCGCCGTGCTGCCTGGGCCGAGGGCCTCGGGCAAGGGATCGGCGTCCTGGCATGCACCTTGGGCGCCCTCGCCGCCGGCCTGGCAGGTGCCGGGCAGGTACAGGCCGGAAGCTCCGCTGCTGCTGTGCTGGCCGTGATCGTGCTGATGCAGCTGGCATTGGCCGAGCCTTTCGGCGCTGTGGTTCCCGCGGTCCGCCAGGCGCCGGCGCTAGCCGCGGTGTTGCGGCGGATTGCCGCAACGGGCGGACTGGACGAGGTTGCGGAAACAGGCCTCATCGCCGTTCCGGGGCTGCCGGGGAACAGTGCCGGCCTCGAACTGCGCGGCCTGGAAGCCCGCTGGCCGGGCGGCGAGCCGGTGTTCAGCGGGATCGACGCCGACGCCGGACCCGGCCGTTGGCTCGCCGTCACCGGGCCGTCCGGCGCAGGCAAGTCCACCCTCCTGTCCGTGTTGCTGGGCTTCCTGCCGCCGTCGGCGGGCACGGCCAAGCTGGGCGGCAAGGCGGCCTGGTGCCCGCAGGAGGCCCACCTCTTCGACTCGACGATCCGCGGCAACCTTCTCCTGGCCCGCCCGGCCGGGGAGAAACCGGACGAAACACAGATGCGCCAGGCGCTGGCCGCCGTCGGGCTGTCCACCCTTGTGGCGGCCCTGCCTGACGGGCTGGACAGCAGGATCGGGCCTTCCGGCTCCTTCCTGAGCGGGGGCGAACGCACGCGCCTGGCCATGGCGCGCACCCTTCTCAGCGGTGCGGACGTCCTGCTGCTCGACGAGCCCACAGCGCATCTCGACGCCGGCACCGCCGCCGTCATGATGGCCGAACTGCGCGCCGGGCTGCGGGACCACACTGTGGTGCTGGTGACCCACAACCCCGCAGACATCCGCCCCGGCGACGAACGCCTGGAGCTCGCGGCCGGAAGGACGCTGGCGAAGCCTGCTACCGCTCAGTAGCCTAGGGGAATGATCGAGCCTTCCGTGCATCTTCCCGATCCTGTTCCGCTTCCCGACCCGCAGGTTACCGGCCTCCAGTGGCGTGCTGCGGGAACCGCCGACGTCGAAGCCTGGGCCGCCCTCATAGCCCGCACCGCGGCGGTGGAGCAGCCAGTCTGGTACGAAAGGGTCCCTGACCTGGAACAGATCCTGGATTCGAGCAAGAACGACCCCGCGGTGGATACCGTGCTGGGCATTGACGTCGGCGCCGTGCCCCGCGCCTACGGCAGAATCGCCAAGAATCCCGACGGCGACAAGGCGATCGGTTTTGCCTGCGTGGACCCCGGGTGGCAGCGCAGGGGAATCGGCTCCGCCATCCTAGCGTGGCAGGAGGGGCGCACCCGTCGCCGTTTCGCTGCCGAGGGTGGCGAGCCCCGGCTGCGCCTGTTCATGGAAGAGAAGATGCTGCACCAGTCCACCCTGTTCCGCGCCCGGGGCTTCGACGTGGTGCGCTGGTACAACGAGATGCACCGGCCGTTGGACGGCGTCCTGCCGGAGGTTTCGCTGGCACCCGGACTGGAACTGCTCACCCTGGAGCCAGGGCTGCACGAAGCCGTGCGGCTCGCCCACAACGACGCCTTCCGGGACCACTGGGGGAGTGAGCCGCGGGACGAGGAAGCCTGGCGCTTCGTCACGGAGGATCCGCTCCACCGGCAGGACCTCAGCACCGTCGTGCGGGACGCCGCCACCGGGGACATCGCCGGCTACCAGATCGCCACCTTCGACCCCGATGCCGCAACTGCCCGCGGTTACAAGGAGGGCTACACCGAACTTTTGGGCGTGCGGCGGCAGTACCGCGGCCGCGGGGTGGCGAGCAGCCTCCTGGCCGACGCGATGCACCGCTTCCTGGCCGCAGGCATGGACGTGGCGTCACTCGATGTGGACTCGGAGAACCCGACCGGTGCCTTGGCTCTGTACCTGAAAATGGGCTACACCGCGGTCGATCGCCGGATGGCCTGGGACAAGGTGCTTTAGGGCTTATTGCGGGCCGCGGCTGAGCCGCCCGAGCACCTCATCGGCCTCCGCAATGATCCGCTCCACCAGGCGCCCGGCGTCGTACTCCCCGGCAGCACGCTTTCCGGAGGCACCGATCAGGGGGCTCGCCTGGCCTGCCCACAGGGACATCAGCCCGGTGTTGCCGCGCTTCCCGGCCTCCGGCCGGAATTTCCCGGTCAGCCAGTTCTGCACCGGGAACGGCGCATGGAGAGACGGGTCCGGCAGCTCCCGGATGATCCGGTTGGGGATGCCGCGGGCGAGTCTGCCGCTCAGGGCCCGGGTGAGGACGGTGTGCGATGTGGCCGGGCCGCGGAGCACCTCGCGGTAGGCGGGGACGGCGGCGGACTGTTCCGTGGCGAGGAACGCCGAGCCGATCTGCACCGCATCGGCGCCGAGGGCCAGCGCGGCAGCAAGGCCGCGGCCGTCGGCGATGCCGCCCGCCGCGACGACCGGAACGGACACGGCGTCGGCCACCTGCGGAACCAGGGCCATCGTCCCGACCAGGGACTCCTCGGCGGGACGCAGGAAGGACACCCGGTGCCCGCCCGCTTCCATACCGGTGGCCACCACCGCGTCCACCCCGCCGTCGGCCAGCGCCACAGCTTCCTCCACCGTGGTGGCAGTCCCGACGACGGCGATTCCGTTCCGGCGGGCGGCCTCCACCACCGCTGGCGAGGGCACGCCGAAGACGAAGCTGAGCACGGCAGGCCGCGCCTCGATGGCCGCGGCGATCTGTTCGTCCGGATCGGGCAGCCAGGCATCGGGCTGTTCCGGAAGCTCAAGTCCGAGCTCTTCGAAGTAAGGACGCAGCACCTCGCGCCAGGCCTCGAACTGTGCGGCGTCCGGCCGCGGCTCCTCTTCGCCGGGGATGGGCAGCCAGAGATTCAGGGCGAAGGGCGCGGCGGTGGCCACCTTGAGTGCCGCGGCCGTTGCGCTGATGAGGGCCGGTTCATAGCCGTACAGGCCGAAGGAGCCCAGCCCGCCGGCGTTGCTGACGGCAGCGGCGAGCTCCACCGAGGAGACGCCGCCGAACGGTCCAAGGACGATCGGCAGCCGGGTGCCGAACAGCCGGGTGGCAGGGGTCTCCATGCCGCTCAGCCGTTCACGTCGTGCAGGTGGTGGGCGACGTCGTGCATGAAGTAGCGCGAAAAGGTGAGCACCGTGAACTCCGAGCCGTTGCTCCGGGTGCCGGTGCGGGGCCACTGGCCTTCCATGACGCTGGCGAAGGACGCCGCCACGCGACGGCCCTCCGACTCCAGTTCCGCGGCCACGGCGGCTGGATCAGAGGTGGCATAGCCGCCGTCGATGGCTGCCTGGTCCTGATCCCAGTTGGCGAAGCGGGCGTCGTGTTCGTCCAGCATGAGGTGCAGCCGCTGGTCGAAGAGACTGAAGACGTCCCGCACGTGGCATGCATATTCCAGCGGGGACCAGGTGCTGCTGTCCGGGCGGAGCGCCGCGCCGGGGCGCTCCAGGACGCTCCGCCAGCGCGGCAGCATGTCCAGGACTGCGCCGGAAACCGATGCGGGGTTGACCGTGGCGGGCTCGAACCCGCACTCCGGGCAGGGCTTGTGAAGGACCCAGGTCCAGTCTTTGTCATCGGGAATGATCGGCATCCGGCCAGTCTAAAGCCCGCTGCCGGAACCTCGGGAAATCCCGCCCGGACCCCGCCGGATCCCGACCGGAAGGACGCCACGGAGCCCCTTCCATCCGGCTGCGCCAGGAGTAGAGTGGCCCCGGGGGTGGGCTTGGAAAGGAATTGCCATGCTAAAGAATCTCAGCGTCGCGGCCGTGCTTCCCGCCAGCGACATCAGCCGGGCCCGTGAGTTCTACCGCGACAAGCTCGGGCTCGAACCGGACAACCCGGATGCCGAAGACAACCTCATGTACAAGTGCGGCAACGGCACCGCCTTCCTGCTGTACCAGACACCCAACGCCGGCTCGGCGAAGAACACCCAGATGGGCTGGGCCACGGACGATCTCGACGGCGAAATGGCCGATCTGCGCTCGCGCGGCGTGGTCTTCGAAGACTACGACTTCCCGGGCCTGAAAACCGAGAACGGCGTAGCCACGATGCCGGACGGCGAACGCGGCGCCTGGTTCCTCGATACGGAAGGGAACATCCTCAGCATCAACGAGATGTAGCCGGTACCGCTCCGGTACCCCTGTCAGCCAGCCCCGTTATCCTCTGCCCACGCCATGCTGGCGCCGATTGCGTCGACGGGCTGGGACAGGGGTACACCGGAGCCGTCGCGCCGGCCGTGTTCCTGCGGCAGGGCCCGGGCCACACCGGCCGAGGACGATGCCTTGGCCGGTCCGTGGCCTGCCCAAGCAAGCAGGAGGGTGTCTTCGCCCTTGAGGAAACGGTGGGCACGCACGCCGCCGGTGGCCCGGCCCTTCGCCGGGTATTCCTCGAAGGCGGTCACCTTCGCGGTGCCCGGTGCTGTGCCCGGCAGTGCGTCGTTGCTTCCGGCGATCGTGACGACGACGGCGGCGGGATCGTCCGCGCGGACCGTGCCGAAGTGGATCACCTCGTCGCCGGCGGCGAGCTTGATGCCGGCCATGCCGCCGGCCGTGCGGCCCTGCGGGCGCACGGCGGAAGCGGCGAAGCGCAGCAACTGGGCCTGCCGCGTCAGGAAGACCAGCTCGGTGGTGTCTTCGGCTGCGGCTTCGGCCGCGACCACGCGGTCCTTGTCCTTCAGCGCGATGATTTCGAAGTCCTCCCGGTTCAGCGGGTAATCCGGTTGGACGCGCTTCACGATGCCCTGCGCGGTGCCGAGGGCCAGCACGGCGTCCAGCGGGACGAAGGCAACCAGGGTTTCGCCCTTCAGCAGGGTGATGAAGTCTTTGGCCGGCACACCGCCGGCCAGGTTCGGCAGCCCGGCTACCGGCGGCAGCACCGGCATGTCCATGACCTGTACGCGCAGCATGCGCCCCTGGGAGGTGACCGCGCCGATCTCCCCGCGGGCCGTGGTCTTCACCACGGAACGGAACACGTCGTGCTTGTTGCGCGGTCCGGCTTCGGCCAGGGCTTCCTGGTTCGCGGTGCGGGCGATCTGCCCGGACGCCGTCAGGATCGCCCAGCAGGGGTCGTCCGCGATTTCCAGCGGCAGGGCTGCGGCTTTGCCCTTCGGCCCCGGGGCCGCGGCGGCAAGGGCTGCGGCGACCGTCGGGGAGACGGCCTCGGATTCGAGCAGCACGGTGCGGCGCGGGGTGCCGTACTTTTCGGCGATCCCGGCGAGTTCGCCGGAGACGAGCTCGCGCAGCAGGGTGTCCGATCCGAGGATGGCCTCCAGTTCGGCGATGTCCCGCAACAGCTCCTCCTGCTCCTTTTCCAGTTCGATCCGGGAGTACTTGGTGAGCTGGCGCAGGCGCAACTCCAGGATGTAGTTCGCCTGGATCTCGGAGAGGTCGTAGATGGACATCAGGCGGTCGCGGGCAGCGGAGGCCTCGTCCGAGGAGCGGATGATCTGGATGACCTCGTCGATGTCCACGATCGCGATGAGGAGGCCCTCCACCAGATGCAGGCGGTCCTTCTTCTTGGCGAGCCTGAAGGCGGTGCGGCGCCGCACCACGGAGAGCCGGTGGTCCACGTAGACGTGCAGCAGCGGGAGCAGGCCGAGGGTCTGCGGCTGGCCCTCCACCAGTGCCACGTTGTTGATGCCGAAGGAGTCTTCCATCGGGGTGAAGCGGTACAGCTGCTGGAGGACGGCGTTCGGGTTGAAGCCGTTCTTGAGCTCGATGACCAGGCGCAGGCCGTGCTGGCGGTCGGTGAGGTCCACGACGTCGCTGATGCCGGTGAGCTTCTTGCCGTTGACGGCGTCCTTGATCTTCTCGATGACCTTTTCCGGGCCCACCATGTACGGCAGCTCGGTCACCACCAGGCCGGTGCGGCGGGCGGTCAGCTGCTCGATCTCCACCTTGGCACGGGTCTTGAAGGAACCGCGGCCCGTGGCGTAGGCGTCACGGATGCCGTCCAGGCCCACGATCCGCCCGCCGGTGGGCAGGTCCGGGCCGGGGACGAACTGCATGATGTCCTCGAGCGTGGCCTCCGGGTTGGCGATCAGGTGCCGGGCGGCGGCGATCACTTCCACCAGGTTGTGCGGGGCCATGTTGGTGGCCATGCCGACGGCGATGCCCGTGGTGCCGTTGACCAGCAGGTTGGGGAACGCAGCCGGCAGGACATCCGGCTGGGTCAGCTGGTTGTCGTAGTTGGGGATGAAGTCCACCACGTCTTCGTCGAGGTGGTCCGTCATGGTCAGGGCCGCCGCGGCGAGCCTGGCTTCGGTGTACCGCGGTGCCGCCGGACCGTCGTCGAGCGAGCCGAAGTTGCCGTGTCCGTCGATCAGCGGCAGCCGGAGCGAGAAGTCCTGGGCCATGCGCACCATGGCGTCGTAGATGGCGGCATCGCCGTGCGGGTGCAGCTTACCCATCACCTCGCCCACCACGCGGGCGCTCTTGACGTGGCCGCGGTCCGGGCGGAGCCCCATGTCGCTCATCATGTAGAGGATGCGGCGCTGGACGGGCTTGAGGCCGTCACGTGCATCGGGCAGGGCCCGCGAATAGATCACCGAATAGGCGTACTCCAGGAAGGAGCCTTCCATTTCGGACGTGACGTCGATGTCGATGATGTTTTCGGTGTAGTCACCGCTGTCCGCAGCTGATGCTGCTTTGGCGCGGGAAGGACTTTGGCTGCGTGCCATGGAGACGGCGGATCCTTAAAGGGTGTACTGCGGGAGATTAGCTACGCTAAGCCTATGGTGGATGAGCCCGGCACCGGCGTATATCCGGAATATTGGGAGGCCGATGTCGTCTTGCGCGACGGCGGCATCGCGCACCTGAGGCCCATCTCGCCCGCCGATGCGGACGCCGTCCAGGCCTTCCACACCGGCCAGTCGCAGGCCTCCATCTACCTGCGCTTCTTCAGCTACAAGGCCAGGCTCTCCAGCAAGGAACTGCGCCGCTTCACCGAGGTGGACCACGTGGACCGCGTGGCCTTCGTGATCACCATTGGCGGCGCGATCGTCGGCATCGGCCGCTACGACCGGCTCGATGATCCCGCTGAGGCGGAGGTCGCCTTCAACATCTCGGACTCCCAGCAGGGCAGGGGCATCGGCTCCATCCTGCTCGAACACCTCGCCGCGGCGGCCCGCGAGAACGGGATCCACCGCTTTACCGCCGAGGTCCTGCCGGAGAACAGCAAGATGCTGCGCGTCTTCGCCGACGCCGGGTACGAGCTTTCCCGCCGTTTCGACGACGGCGTCGTGAGCGTCGGGTTCAACATCGACCCCACGCGCAAGTCCCTCGCCGTGATGGAGTCACGCGAGCACCGCGCCGAGGCGCGCAGCGTGCGGGACCTGCTGGCGCCTCCGTCGGTCGCGGTCATCGGGGCGAGCCGCAAGTGGGGGAGCGTCGGCTACCAGCTGCTCGAGCACATCATCGAAGGCGGGTTCGGCGGGCCCGTGTACGCGGTGAACCCTGAAGCCTTCGAACTGTCCGGCATGAAGTCCTACGCCCGGATCGCGGACCTCCCGGGTTCCGTGGCGCTCGCCGTCATCGCGGTGCCGGGCGAGGAAGTGCCGAAGGTGGTGGACGAATGCGCCGCCGCCGGAGTCACGGGGCTCGTGGTGGCCACGGCCGGATATGCCGACGACGGCGAACGCGGCCTGCTGCGCCAGCAGGCTCTCGTGCGCCAGGCCCGTTCGCACGGGATGCGGGTGGTCGGTCCGGAATCGCTGGGCATCATCAACACGCATCCGGAGGTTTCGCTGAACGCCTCGATGGCACCGGTGATGCCGCGGCCCGGGCGGCTCGGCCTGTTCACCCAGTCGGCGGCGATCGGGGTTTCGGTCTACGCGGCAGCCGTCCGCCGCGGCCTGGGCCTGTCCTCGTTCCTCTCCGCCGGCAACCGCGCGGACATCTCGGGCAACGACGTCATGCAGTTCTGGGAGGACGATCCGGACACCGCCGCCGTCGGCCTGTACCTGGAGTCCATGGGCAACCCGCGCAAGTTCTCCCGCCTGGCGCGGCGCCTGGCCCGCAGCAAGGCGGTGATCGTTGCCAAATCGGACCTCACCGGCCTCAGCCTGCCGCCGGGGCACGTCGGCAGGACCGCCATGGCCCCTCCGTCAGCACTCGATGCCATGATGCGGCAATCCGGGGTGATCTCAGTGGAGACCGTCGAACAGCTCATGGACGTCGCCCAGATCGTCTCCAGCCAGCCCCTCCCGCAAGGCCCCGGAGTGGCGGTGGTCAGCAACTCCGCCGCACTGGGCAAGGTGGTGGCCGATTCCGCCGGGCACCACGGGCTCCGTGTGGAACGGCTGCTGACCGGCCTCGACCTGGATTCCGGGGCATCCGTCTCGCTGGACCGCCTGCGCCGGCAGCTCCAGGAAACCCTCGCCGGGACGGAAGTCCACTCCGTCGTCGCGGCAATGATTCCGGCCCGCAGCGTGTCCATGGTAGACATCGCGAAGGTGCTGTCCGAATGCTCCGCAGGGACGGGCAAAGCTGTCGTGGCCTCGTTCGGCGGGGTGCTGGACCCGGCGGCCCGGCTCGACGGCCTGCTGCCCGCCGATGCGGCCGATTCCGGCGTCCCGTGCTACTCCAGCCCGGGCAACGCGGTGGCCGCACTGTCCGCCGTCGTCGGCTATTCCGCCTGGCTGGGCCGCGAACAGGGCCTTTTCGTCGAACCGGAAGGCTGCGATCCGGAGGGTACGCGCGAAATACTGGAACGCCTCCTGGCCACCGTGCACGGCGAGCAGCTGCTGCGCCTGGAACCGCAGGACGCCGCCTCGCTGCTGGCCCGCTACGGCATGGCGGTGGAACCATCCGCCGTCTTCGAGCACGACGACGACGCCGTCGCTGCCGCCGGGCGGTTGGGCTGGCCCGTGGCGCTCAAGACCACCGACCCCGCCCTGCGCCACCGCATCGACCTCGGCGGGGTCCGGCTGGACATCGAGGACGCCGAATCGCTGCGCCGCAACATCGCCCAGATGCGCCGGGCCCTTGAACCTTTTGCCTCCGGACCCCCCGGTTCGCCGGCCTTGGAAGTCCAGGCCATGGCCCCGGTGGGCCAGGCCTGCACCTTCCGGGCCATCGAGGACCCGCTGCTTGGCCCGGTGGTGTCCTTCGGCCTGGCCGGCGACGCCGTGAACCTCCTCGACGACTGGGCATACCGGGTGCCGCCGCTCTCCGCCACGGATGTGCGCGACTTCATCCGCTCGCCCCGCGCCTCACTGAAGCTGTTCGGCTACCAAGGCCTTCCCGCCGTCGACGTCGCCGCCTTGGAGGACCTGGCCGCGCGGCTGGCCCGGCTGAAGGACGAACACCCGGAGATCGCCCTCGTGGAATTCAACCCGGTCCTTGCCGGCCCGGAGGGCGCCCGCATCCTGGCGGCGGAGGTATGGATCGGCAACGCCGCACAGCGCACAGACAGTGCCCGCCGGGCAATGCGCGGCTGAGCCGGGCAAACAGCCCGGGGAGGGGGCCGTGCACCGGACCGAAGGCGACCGGGCGGTCGCAGCACGGTTAGGAAGTCCCGCCGGGGATCTGTGAAAATGGGGGAATGAGCTCCAAGTCCCCGATGTCCTCTTCCGGCCCGGCCGCGGCCGGGCACAATGCGGCACACAATCACAGCACGCAGGGGCAGAGCCTGGAGCAGGCCCTCCAACGGGCCGGTTTCTACCCGGTACTGGTGGCCGACGTCGTCGATGACGCCCTGGACGGCCGCGACTGCCTGGCCCACCTGGTGCACCTGGAAACCCATTTCGAGCGGGCCGAAGTCCGCCGCCACATCACCGTCCTGGTCCTGACCGAGGACATGCTGGTCATCACCCATGTGGACGACCAGCAGCTTGACGAAGCCGGCGAACAGATCGTCGCCCAGATCTCCACCGAATCCGTTCCCGTGGCGCAGATCCGTTCGGTGGTGCTGAGCTACATGTACGCGCAGCCGCAGAACTACAAGCCCAGCGATCCCGTGCGGGAGCTCACCCTGTCCATCGCCTGGTCCGGCGGACAGCGGCTCGATGTCGGTCCGGCCAGTTGCGGCGACCCGCAGTGCGAAGCGGACCACGGCTACACCGGCACCATCAGCCAGGAGGACATTGTCTTGCGGATCAGCTCCGAAGCCGATGGCCCCCGCGCCGTGCAGGACGCCAAGGTCTTCGCCCGGGCGCTGCGTGCCGTCAACACCGGAACCCCCGCAGCTCCCGCCCACGCCTCCATCCCGGCGCCCCGGACCCGCTCAGGTGTGTTCGGAAACCGTCTGAGCCGCGGACACCAGCGCTGAGCATGGAGCTGTCAGAGCAGCCGGCCATGCCCGGGCATTCCGCCGCGCCTCCCGCGCCCTTCGGAGCAGCCTTTTCCCCGGAAGATCTCCCGGCAGCGCCGCTGTACGGCAGGCAGTCCATCGCCGAGGTCTTCACCAGCGCCGCCGCGAGCCTGGGCCTGCCCGGCTTCGAGAACGCCCTGCAGCTGCCCCCGGCGCAGCGCGTCTGCGTGGTCCTCGCCGATGGCCTGGGCCGCAACCTGCTGAAGAAGAAGGCAGCCCACACCCCGTTCCTGCGCTCCGTGGCCGCGGCGGGCCAGGGCCGGGTGCCTGTGTGGCTCGACGCCGCGTTCCCGTCTACCACGGCGTCCTCCCTGGCCAGCCTCGGCACGGGCCGCACCCCCGGCGAACACGGCATGGTCGGCTACGACGTCCTGGACCCCGCGCAGGACAAAGTGGTGAACCTGCTGGGCAATTGGGACTCCAAAGTCGATCCGCTCGAGTGGCAGCCGTTTCCTTCCGTGTTCGAACGGGCAGCCGAAGAACTGGACGTCGTCACCGTCAGCCTCCCGCAGTTCGGACAGTCGCCCATGACCCGTGCGGCCTTGCGCGGCAGCCGCTTCGTCGGCGGCACCTCGCTGCACGCACGCACAGCGCTCGCCGCAGAGGAAATGGCCGCGGGAAACCGCTCCCTCATGTACTTCTACGCGAACGAACTGGACAAGGCAGGCCACCGCTACGGTTGTGCCTCCGAACGGTGGGAGCACCAGCTCGAGGAGCTCGACTCCACAGTGCGGCGGCTCTCTGCCACGCTGCCTGCCGGCACCACCATCATCCTCACCGGCGATCACGGCATGCTGGATGTGCCCGAATCCCAGCGCCTCGACTATTCAACGGAACCCGCGCTGGTGGCCGGTGTCCGGCACACCGCAGGCGAGCCCCGCATGGTGCACCTCTACCTCGAACCCGACGCCGGCGAAGCCGCCCGGGACGCACTCCTGGATGCCTGGCGCCGCCGCTTCGGCGAACGCATCTGGGCGTTCACCCGCGAACAGGGACTCGCCGCCGGGCTGTTCGGGAACCTTCGCCCCGAGGTGGGGCCACGGATCGGCGATGTCATGATCGCCGCCCGCGACACGCTCGCCCTCTACGACACCCGCCGGGTCCGCCCGCAGGCCATGGAAGTAGTGGGCCAGCATGGCTCCCTGACCAAGCCCGAACGCGAAGTGCCGCTGCTCTGCTTCCCGGCTGCGGGATCGAAGCGCCGGCGTGGCTGAACTGGTCTTTTTCTCCGGAACCATGGACTGCGGCAAGTCCACCCTCGCCCTGCAGATGGACCACAACCACAGGGCCCGCGGCCGCGGCGGCATCCGCTTCAGCCGCAACGACCGTGCGGGGGACTCCGTCATCTCCAGCCGCCTTGGCCTGCGCAGCGACGCCGTCGAGGTCACCGACGGCACGGACTTCTGGGAGGAGACCGCGCGACGCCGGACCGGTGGCCTGCGCGTCGACTACCTGATCTGCGATGAAGCACAGTTCTACTCGCCCGGGCAGGTGGAGCAGCTTGCCCGGCTGGTGGACGAAATGGACGTGGACGTGTTTGCTTTCGGCATCACTACGGACTTCCGGGCCCGGCTGTTCCCGGGCTCGCAGCGCCTCGTGGAACTGGCGGACAGGATCGAGGTCCTGCAGGTCCAGGCCCTGTGCTGGTGCGGCCGGCGTGCGACGCACAATGCACGGACGGTGGACGGCATCATGGTGGTCACCGGCGAGCAGGTGGTGGTTGGCGACGTCGCCACCGACGTCTCCCTCGACGACGGCGGGCCGGCAGAACACGGAGGGCCGGCCGAACATGGCGGGCCGGTGACCGGCTATGAAACGCTGTGCCGGCGTCATTACATGCGCCGGGTTACCGCACACGCTGCGGACCTCATGGCCGGGCGCGAGGAATCACTGCCGTTCGAGCTGGATGCTTGCCTCTGGCAGGGGGCGGGCGGGCAGCGCGGGTCCAACAGGCAGCGCGAGTCCAACAACAGGCAGGGTAAGTAGCTCAGTCTCCGCGGGTGCCGAAGACGATATCGTCCCAGCTTGGCACGCTTGAGCGCTTCGGCCGTGAGGTCTGGCGCTCGGCAGGGGCGGCGTCCTTTTCCTCGTTCTTCGCCGCCGGGGCCGCCGTGTCAGGTCTGGCGTTGCCGGCGTCGGGGGAGGCATGCCGGTTCCACGGGCTCAGCGGGGTCCGGCGGCGCCGCGGTTCCTCGCTCTGGCGGCGGGATGCACCGCCAAGGAGTTCGTCGAGTCCCGCACGGTGGGTGCTTTCGCCGCTTTCCTCATCCGCTGCCTCATTGGCATCTTCTGCGTCGTCGGGAGTTTCGGCTGCGTGGTCAACGTCGGCCGGGGTCCCGCCAAGGGCGCGCAGGGGCACGGGCACCACGGTGATCTCGCGGGTGTCGGTGCTGACGCCGTCGTGCAGGTGGAGGGGATCGCGCAACTCGAGGGAATCGTCGTCGTCCGCGTGTTCCGAGGGCCTGCGCACGTGGCCTGGATTCAGCGAGGCAAGGCTAAGCCGGGCTGCCGGGCGGCTCTCGCCTTCCTCGCCGGATGGTTCGTCATCCGTTTCGGGACCGTCCTGGTCTTCCGTGCGCGGGTGGGCGGCCGGAACGCCCCCGCTCAGCAGCAGGGCCAGGGCGTCGTCGCCGTCCTCGTCGATGCCCAGGCGCTGGCCCCGGCGCAGGCGGAGCATGTCCAGCAGCCCGTCGGCATCCGGACCGGAGGAAGAAGTGTCCTCACCTTCCGCCTCGAAGTCGAAGGGCCGGTCCGCGACCGCGGAGAGCCGGCGGGCAGGCAACGGGCCGTCCAGGGGTTCGAGTTCGCTGAGCTGCTGGGCCCAGCGGTTGGCGTTCTGCAGGGTCTTGCGGCCCGGTGTGAAGGTCCACATGGCCGGGGGCTCTTCGCCGATGCTGGCAGGTGCGCCCGCGCTGGGCTCGAAACGGGCCACCACCGTCCAGGTGCCGTCGTTGCGTCGCCAGGAATCCCACTCCACGGTTGACGGGTCGATGCCGTGGGCGGAGAGCCGGTGATTCACCATGTCGTCAAGGCTGGCTGGGGCGTCGCCGAATGCGGCGCGATAGGGGTCGTGGCCAGGGGACGGCGAGGCGACTTCCACCTTGCGGGCCTGCTGCGCGACGTATTCGCGCTCGGCGAGCACGGGTCCTTCATAGCGCTGGACGTTGGCCAAGGGGAGCCCGGAGAGTTCGGCGACTTCCGCGGCACTGGATCCGGAACGAATGCGGGCCTGGATGTCCCGCGGGGACATGGCCACCGGCGCGATTGCTGCGCGGGCTGCTACCTGGGCGGGGGTCCGGCTCGTTGCCACGCGCAGCGCTTCGTCGATCGGCAACTGGAACATTTCGCCGCCGCTTCCGCTCAGCACGAGATGTCCGCCATCGTCATGGACGCCAACAAGCCGTAGTTCCCGCATCAAATCCTCCACCATGGCCTTTTCCGACAGTCGAAACTCTGCCACCGGCAAGGGGCAATTCCTACTAGGACAAAGGGCGTGCCGCGATTTTCCGTGAATTCCGCGCCGTGAGAGGAGAGCGGGCACAAAAGCACATGCCGCGGCGTTACATACGTAGGCCAGGGGAGAAGTCCCTGGCCGGACGCGCTAGGCAGCAAAGAAGGGACCATGGCAACGGACTACGATGCCCCTCGGAAGGTCGACGACGAAGCGGGCGAGGACTCCATTGAAGAGCTCAAGACCCGTCGGACGGAGAAATCGTCCGCGGCGGTCGACCTTGACGAAAGCGATCTTGCCGACGCTTTCGAACTACCCGGCGCCGATCTGTCGAACGAGGAACTGCAGGTCCAGGTCCTCCCCGCCCAGGCCGACGAGTTCACCTGCGCCAACTGTTTCCTGGTGAAGCACCGTTCCCAGATTGCCCGGGAAAAAGACGGAAAGCTGTACTGCGTGGAGTGCGAAGGCTAGCGGTGCCGGATCAGGAAGCCAGGGCCTTCAGGAGTTCCTCCGGGCGGCGGGTCGAGGTGAGCCAGTAGGGGGTACGGTCCTGGGGGTCGGTGACAGGAATCCGCACCACGGGATCGATCCAGCCGCGGATGCACAGGAAGGCCAGGCCGTTGAGCCGGGTGCCGCGCTCCGCCGTGGCTTCGTCCTTGCGGAACGCTTCCGCCTGGCCCAGCAGGCTGCGGGGGATGCTTGCCCGGCCAACCTGGAGGGTGTCCTTGCGGACCACGATGCTCGGTGTGGACAGGAGCAGCAGGACCACCATGATCGCGGCGAGCACGACTGCCGCGATGATGCCGGCCAGGATGCTGATCGGTGCGAGGACCAGGATGCCGGCGCCGGACAGGCCGAGAACTATCAGCCAGATCCACGGTGAGGGCCACAGCTTCTCCGTGAACAGGACGTCCGCTCCGTTCTGGGGCTGGCCGGGCACGGGGGAGGACGCAGTCGCTTCAGGCATGGCTCCAGCTTATCGTTCCGTCCACACGGTGCCTGACGCGGGGCGCGGGACGCTTCCCGTGGACGCTAGAATGAGGCATTGTGAGCCAGGAGTCAGCAGTCATCAGCCCAGCAGAAGCCTCCGCCGAATACGGCGCCCCGACCCTCCGGGTCGAGCTGAAAATGCTCGACGCCGGACTGGAAGCGCCGTCGTACGCGCATCCGGGCGATGCCGGGGCGGACCTGCGGGCCCGCGAGGACGTCACGCTTGCTCCCGGACAGAGGAAGCTGGTGCCCACGGGAGTGTCGATCGGGCTGCCCAACGGCTTTGTGGCCCTCATCCACCCGCGTTCGGGCCTGGCCACCAAGCACGGACTCACGGTGGTTAATGCGCCCGGAACCGTCGACGCCGGATATCGCGGCGAAATCGCCGTGACCCTGCTGAACACTGACCTGGTGCATCCGATCGAACTCAAACGCGGCGACCGGATCGCCCAGATGGTGATCCAGCGCGTCGAATACGCCGGCTTCGTCCGGGTGGAGGAGTTGTCCGAGACCGTACGCGGCGAGGGCGGTTTCGGTTCCACCGGCGGTTTCCCGGCCCCGAACGCCTGATACCTGCAAGCCTGGCACCTTCCGCCGCATCCGGCCGCTCCGGTCATTCCGGGGCCGGACTTCCCGCAATCATCCGGGCGGGCCGGGGTTTACCGGGGGATAGACCACAACTAAGGAGAGAACCCCATGCTTTTTGGGCGCGGTAAGAAGTCCAAGACCGTCCAGCCGGAGGCTGCGGACCAGGACACGGTTGACGCCGGGCCGGCCGACGGCGATGCCGCGCAAGGCCAGTCAGCGGAAGCCGCAAAGGCGAAGGGCGATTTCCGGGTGGCCAAGGGGCCTTGGGACGTCTCCGAGATCGACAGCCAGGACGGCTACCTCGATCTCGGTGCCCTACTGATCCAGCCCGTCGAGGGTCTCCAGCTTCGGCTGGAGGTCGAAGAGGCGAGCCAGCGGGTGGTCGCCGTGACCATGGACCTGGATGGTTCCAGCCTGCAGCTGCAGGCGTTTGCCGCCCCGCGCTCGGAGGGCCTGTGGGACGAGATCCGTGAACAGATCAACGAATCCGTGGCGAGCCAGGGCGGCGAGACCGAGGAGATTTCCGGGACGTTCGGCCCCGAGCTCGTGGCGAAGCTGCCGAGCGAGACCGCTCAGGGCCCGCAGGGCTACCGCGCCGCCCGCTTCATGGGTGTGGACGGGCCCCGTTGGTTCCTCCGCGGCGTCATCGGGGGGCCGGCCGCACTGGAACGCGAAACCGCAGCCGGGCTCGAAGAGTTGTTCAGGCGCGTGGTCGTGGTCCGTGGCGAGAATCCGATGCCGCCGCGCGAACTGCTCCAGCTCCGCCTGCCCAAGGACGCCGCCGTCGCGGGACCGGACGGCGCTCCGGCTCCCGGCCTGGCGCAGCCCGAACGCGGCCCGGAGATCACCGAGATTGGCTGACGGACAGCTTCGGGGGAGCCTTGCCGGGGAGCCGCACGAAATCAGCGACCTTCCGCACCGCGGGCGGGTCAGCTGTACCGGATTCATCGAGTCGGTGACATACCCGCCCGCCAGCGAACGGGCTCAGTTCGCCGCGATCGTGGTCGAAAACATCATCCACGGCGCGGTTGCAGTCTCGCCGCCCCGCCTTCGGGTTGTCTGGCTCGGGCGCCGCAGGGTGCCCGGGGTGGAAGCAGGCGCCAGGCTTCGGTTTGACGGAATGGTCACTGTGCGCGAAGGCCTGCCCACCATGTTCAACCCCCGCTACGAAATCCTCAACCGGCAGGAGCGCTGATGACCGCCGCCCACGGAACAGATCCGGACAACAGCGGTTCCGCGGAACCCCGGCCCGGAGGCGAAGCAGAGCCCAGGGAAACAGGGGCCGCAAAGGAATCCGAGCCAGGCATCGCCGCACTGGCCGCAGGCTATGCGGAGAAAGCCGGCCTGCAGCGGAACAAGCATGGCCACGTCGACATCCTCAAGTCCGCCGGCGGCATCCAGGGAATCGCCGAAAGCATCCTGCCCGGGCTGGTCTTCCTCGTCGCTTTCACCATCACCCGCGAACTCACGGTGTCCTTGGTCGCCGCCCTCGCCACGGCGGCCGTCTTTACCGTGGCCCGCCTCCTGAAGAAGCGTCCCCTGACCCAGGCACTGGCCGGAATCGCCGGCGTCGCGATTTCCGCCTGGCTCGCCAACACCACAGGCAAGGCCGAAGACTTCTACGTCCTGGGTTTCTACACCAACGCCGCCTACATCGCCGGCATGCTGCTGTCGGTCGTGCTCAAGTGGCCCATCGCAGGGCTGCTGTTCGGCCTGGTGCGGAACGAGGGCCTGGAATGGCGCAAGGACCCCGAACGGCTGCGCTCCTACAGCATCGCCACCTGGGTGGTCATCGGCGTGCTGGTGCTCCGCCTGGTGGTCCAGGTGCCGCTCTACCTGCAGGGCGAGGCCGGCCTGGCCGCCCTGGCCACGATGCGCCTGATCATGGGCGCACCGCTGTACATCCTGGGTCTGTGGGTGGCCTGGCTGCTGAGCCGGCCCGCCGGAAGCCGGCCGGCTCAATAAGCCAGCCGGCTCAGCCGTCGAAACCGTCGTCGTCGGCCTGCTCCGGAAGCTCGTCTTCCGCCTCCTCACCGGGCGCGGACGGGGACAGCAGGGCCCGCAGTCCGTCCTCGGCAGCGATCGTGGTGACGAAGAAGAGCTCGTCACCGCCGTCGATCACGTCGTCCCGGCTCGGGGTGATGGGAGCGTGGTCGCGCAGGATCGCCACCAGCGTGGAGTCCTCCGGCCAGTCGATGCCACCCACGGTGCTGCCGATGATGTGCGAATCATGCGGCACCGTGAACTCGACGAGCGAAGACACCCCGGTCTGGAGCGTCAGCAGGCGCACCAGGTCGCCGATTTCCACGGCCTCTTCCACGAGCGCCGTCATCAGCTGAGGCGTATTCACGGCGACGTCGACGCCCCAGGAATCATTGAACATCCAGTCATTCTTCGGGTTGTTCACCCGGCCCACGGTGCGGCCGACGCCGAACTCCGTCTTCGCGAGCAAGGACACCACGAGGTTGACCTTGTCGTCGCCGCTGGCGGACACCACGACGTCGGCATCCTCCAGTTTCGCTTCCTGCAGGGTGCTCAGCTCGCAGGCGTCGCCCACCAGCCAGCGCGCACCGCGCAGCCCGCTGCGGCCGATGACCTCGGGCTTGAGGTCGATCAGCAGGATCTCGTGCTTGTGGGCCAGGAGTTCGCGGGCGATCGAGGAGCCCACGCTGCCTGCGCCGACGATGACGACTTTCACTCGGACTCCTTCGCGGGAACGCTGGCCAGGATGCGCTGCACTTCGTCGCTTCGCTCGATTTCCAGCATCATGTGCACCGTGTCACCTTCCTGGTAGGAAGTGCCGGGGGAGGGCAGGATACCTTCGCCGAAGCGGGTCAGGAAGGCAACGCGGGTGCCGGCAGCGGCCTCGATGGCGCTCACAGCGTGCCCGATCCATTTCTCGTTCAGGTCGACTTCGGCCAGGACGAGGCGTCCCGAGGGTTCCCGGTAGTCCCCGGCGAGGTGCTGTTCGGGCAGGATGCGGCGCAGCACCTGGTCGGCGCTCCAGCGCACCGCAGCGACCGTGGGAATACCCAGGCGCTGGTAGATTTCGGCCCGCCCGGGATCGTAGATGCGGGCAACGACGTGGGCCACATGGAAGGTTTCGCGGGCCACGCGGGTGGCCAGGATATTGGAGTTGTCGCCGCTGGAGACGGCGGCGAAGGCATAGGCCTCATCGCATCCGGCCTGCTTCAGCGTGTCCCGGTCGAAACCGACGCCGGTGACCTTCCGGCCCGTGAAACCGCTGCGGAGCCGGCGGAAGGCCCGGTCGTCCTGGTCGATGATGGCCACCGAATGGCCGGAGTCCTCAAGGGTGTGGGCCAGCGTAGCGCCGACCCTTCCGCAACCCATGATCACGAAGTGAGCCACCGTCTCTCCTTCAAACTTGTGCTTGTCGCTGCGTAAGACTCTACCGGGGCAGATGTAGTGCGCCATGACATCGTCTGTGTTTACGAGTAACGTGGCCGGGTGCTGACTATTTTCAATGCGGTCAAACGGGTGCTGGTGGGGCGGCCCTTCCGGAACGACCGCTTGTCCCACACCCTGCTTCCGAAACGCATCGCGCTGCCGATCTTCGCCTCCGACGCACTGTCCTCCGTGGCGTATGCGCCGGACGAAATCCTCCTCACGCTGGCGCTGGCCGGCGTGAGTGCAGTCTCCATCTCGCCGCTCGTGGGCCTGGCCGTCATGGTGGTGTTGCTCACGGTCGTGGCCTCCTACCGGCAGAACGTCCACGCCTATCCGTCCGGCGGCGGCGACTACGAGATCGCCAACGTCAACCTCGGCAAGTACGCCGGCCTTACCGTCGCCTCCGCGCTCCTGGTGGATTATGTCCTCACCGTGGCGGTGTCGATGTCCTCCGCGGCGACGTACCTGACGACGGCGGTGCCGTCCCTGCACGGTCAACAGGCTCTCATCGCGACCGTCGGCGTCGTCATCCTGGCGTTGGTCAACCTGCGCGGCATCAAGGAAGCCGGGACGGTCTTCGCCGTCCCCACCTACATCTTCATGTTCTCCATCCTCGGGATGACCGCCGTCGGCATCTTCCAGGCCGCCACGGGGCAGCTGGGGCAGGCGCCGTCCGCGGCGTTCGAGATCGTCCCGGAACAAGGCTTCGACTCCGGCCTCGTGGGACTGGCGGGCGCCTTCCTGCTGCTGCGCGCTTTCTCCTCGGGTGCCGCGGCCCTGACCGGTGTCGAGGCCATCAGCAACGGCGTGCCGAACTTCAAGAAGCCCAAGAGCAAGAACGCAGCCACCACGCTCCTGCTGCTCGGAGTGATCGCTTCCGCCATGCTCGCCGGCATCATCTACCTGGCCAATGCCACCAAGGTGCACATCGTGCTGGACCCGGCCACGGAGTTCCTCCTGAATGGCCAGCCACTCCCGGGCGACTACATCCAGAACCCCGCGATCAGCCAGATCGCCCAGACCATCTTCGGTCCGGGCTCCATTCCCTTCTACGTCGTGGTGGCGGCCACCGGCATCATCCTTGTGTTCGCCTCCAACACGGCGTTCAACGGCTTCCCCGTGCTCGGCTCCATTCTCGCCCAGGACGGCTACCTGCCCCGCCAGCTCCGCACCAGGGGAGACCGCCTGGCGTACAGCAACGGCGTGCTCGCCCTCGCGGCCGGTGCCCTGATCCTGATCCTGGCCTTCAACGCCGATGTCACCCGGCTGATCCAGCTCTACATCGTGGGCGTGTTCATCTCGTTCACGATGAGCCAGCTGGGCATGATCCGGCACTGGGGCCGTGAGTTGAAGCTGGCCCGCGACAAGGCCGTGCGGCGCCGCGTGCTCAAGTCCCGCACCATCAACATGGTCGGTTTCGGCATGACGGCGCTCGTGCTGACGATCGTGCTCATCACTAAGTTCGAACAAGGCGCCTGGCTGGCCCTGCTGGCCATGTTCGTCCTGTTCCTGATCATGTGGAGCATCCGCGCCCACTACGACAACGTGGCCAAGGAACTGGCTGTGGACGAGGACTCCTCCCCGCGTGCCCTTCCCACCCGGGTGCACGCTATCCTGCTGGTCTCGCACGTCCGTAAGCCGGTGCTGCGGGCACTGGCTTACGCCCGGGCCTCCCGGCCGTCACGGCTCGACGCCATCATCGTGGACATCGACTCCGAGGAAACGGCGCACACCGTCGCGGACTGGGACAAGCTGGACATTCCGGTGCCGCTGACAGTGCTTGCCAGCCCGTACCGCGAAACTGTGACGCCGATCCTGTCCTATGTGAAGAACATGCGCCGCGATTCCCCGCGGGACCTGATCGTGGTCTACATTCCCGAATACGTGGTGGGCAAATGGTGGGAGCAGCTGGTGCACAACCAGACTGCCCTGCGGATCAAGGCGCGCCTCCACTTTGAACCAGGCGTCATGGTGGCCAGCGTGCCGTGGCAGCTCAAATCCTCCGAAGAAGCAAAGGCACTGCAGGACACCCTATGACGCACCACCAGCTTTCCCGTCCCGGCCGGCACACCATCGGTGACGCGGCCCCGCGCGAACTGGTGCTCGACGTCGGCCCCGTCGCCCACGGCGGGCATTTCGTCGCCCGCCACGAAGGCCGGGTGGTCTTCGTCCGGCACGGCATTCCCGGGGAGAAGGTCCGGGTTCGGCTCACCGACGCCGAAGACGATTCGCGGTTCTGGCGCGGCGACGTTGTCGAGGTCCTGGAGGCCTCGGATGACCGCAGGCGGCATTTCTGGCAACTGGCAGACTCGGCCGCCGCGTGGCGCAAGGGCGGTCCGCCGGTGGGCGGTGCCGAATTCGGGCACATCGGCCTGGAGCGGCAGCGGCAGCTGAAATCAGAGGTCCTGTCCGAGCAGCTGAAGCGACTCGCCGGGCTGGAGCTGCAGGTGGACGTCGAGGCCGCGGGGCCCGAAGCGGCGGAGGACGACGGCGGCGGGCTGGCTTGGCGCACCCGGACAGGCTTTGCCGTGACCCCCGACGGCCGGCTCGGCATGCACGCGCACCGCTCCGACGTCGTGATTCCGGTCCGCGAGATGCCGCTCGCCCTGCAGGCGATCAACGATCTGAAGCTCTGGGAACTCGATCTGCACGGCATCGCCCGCGTCGAAGTCGCCGCGCCGGCAAACGGCTCACGGCCCTTGGTGCTGCTGGCGCCCGAAGAAGACGCCGATCCGAAACGGCTGGGCAGGATCCTGGCCCGGTTGCCGCACGAAATCTCCGTGGCGCGCTTCGACCCGGCCAAGGGGGACGTGCTGCAGCTGCGCGGCCGCACCTGGGTCCAGGAATCGGCTGCAGGACACGAATACCGGGTGACCGGCGAAGGCTTCTGGCAGATCCACAAGGACGCCCCGGAAACCCTCGTGGGCGCCGTCACCGGATTCCTGCACGACGGCGGCTACCTCCTTCCGGGCTCGGCCGTCGCCGATCTTTACGCAGGAGCCGGGCTGTTCACGGCCCCGCTGGCGGACGCCGTCGGCATCACCGGATCGGTGCTGTCCGTGGAAGGTTCCCCGGGCACCAGCAGGGACGCGCGCAAGAACCTGCACGGCGAAGGGCACGTAGAGATCGTCCAGGGGCGGGTGGAACGGGTGCTGCGGAACCGTCCCCGCCGTTTCGATTCGCTCGTCATCGACCCGCCGCGGGCCGGTGCAGGCAAGGCTGTGGTCCGGCAACTCATGGACTCGGGTCCGCGGGCCATCGCCTACGTGTCCTGCGATCCGGCCTCCTTCGCCCGGGACCTCGGCTATTTCCGGACGGGCGGCTGGAAACTCGAGGGGCTGCGGGCTTTCGATCTGTACCCGCACACCCACCACCTGGAAACTGTGGCATTGCTGGTGCCGGGCGCCTAGCCGACATTACGATGGGGCCATAGTCGTCCCATGTCGCGTCCCTGGCCAGGGCAGGCCTCGAATCCCGGCGCTTGAATTAGGTTTACCTAACTAGATAGCGCTGACCCGCGCGACAAAGATGAAAGCTGTTGCGAGAGGAGTCCTGCCATGAGCACTGTGGACAGCTTCGGTTCCAAAGGCGTACTTAATGTAGCCGGCACCGATTATGAAATTTTCCGGTTGAACTCCGTTGAGGGCGCAGACAGCCTTCCGTTCAGCCTCAAGGTATTGCTTGAAAACCTCCTGCGGACCGAGGATGGCGCCAATATTACGGCCGACCACGTCCGCGCCCTGGCCGGCTGGGACCCGAATGCCGAGCCCGACACCGAGATCCAATTCACCCCGGCCCGCGTCATCATGCAGGACTTCACCGGCGTCCCCTGTGTCGTGGACCTGGCCACCATGCGTGAAGCCGTCAAGGACCTCGGCGGCGATCCCAAGCGCGTCAACCCGCTGGCACCGGCCGAAATGGTCATCGACCACTCCGTCCAGATCGACGTCTTCGGCAACTCCGGCGCCCTCGAGCGCAACATGGAAATCGAATACCAGCGCAACGGTGAGCGCTACCAGTTCCTGCGCTGGGGCCAGACCGCGTTCGACGACTTCAAGGTTGTCCCCCCGGGAACCGGCATCGTGCACCAGGTCAACATCGAATACCTGGCCCGCACCATCATGACCCGTGAAGTCAACGGCGTGCTGCGCGCCTACCCGGACACCTGCGTCGGCACCGACTCGCACACCACCATGGTCAATGGCCTGGGCGTGCTGGGCTGGGGCGTTGGCGGCATCGAAGCCGAAGCCGCCATGCTCGGCCAGCCGGTCTCCATGCTCATCCCGCGCGTCGTGGGCTTCAAGCTCAACGGCAACATCCCGGCCGGCGCCACTGCCACCGACGTCGTCCTGACCATCACCGAAATGCTGCGCAAGCACGGCGTGGTGGGCAAGTTCGTCGAGTTCTACGGCGAAGGCGTTGCCGCCGTGCCGCTGGCAAACCGCGCCACCATCGGCAACATGAGCCCGGAATTCGGTTCCACGGCCGCCATGTTCCCGATCGACGACGTCACCCTGGACTACCTGCGCCTCACCGGCCGCTCCGAGGAAAACGTCGCCCTGGTCGAGGCCTACACCAAGGAACAGGGCCTCTGGCACGATCCGTCCCGCGAGCTGCGCTTCTCCGAATACCTCGAGCTGGATCTGTCCACCGTGGTTCCGTCTATTTCCGGCCCGAAGCGTCCCCAGGACCGCATCGAGCTCACGGACGCCAAGGAGCAGTTCCGCAAGGACATCCACAACTACGTCTCCATCGAAGACGGCAGCGTGGACGAGTCCCTGGACGAGTCCTTCCCGGCCTCCGATTCGCCGTCCTTCACCCACGCGGACTCGCACACCACCGAGACCGCCCGCGTCGTGTCCGCCGCGAACGGCTCCCACGGCCGCCCGTCTTCTCCGGTCCACGTCAAGACCGCTGACGGCCGCGAGTTCGAACTGGACCATGGTGCGGTGTCGATCGCCTCGATTACCTCCTGCACCAACACCTCCAACCCTTCGGTCATGCTTGCCGCCGCACTGCTGGCCCGCAACGCCGTGGACAAGGGCCTCACCGCCAAGCCGTGGGTCAAGACCTCCGTGGCCCCGGGCTCGAAGGTCGTCACCGACTACTACGAGAAGTCCGGCCTCACGCCCTACCTGGAGAAGCTCGGCTTCTACATCGTGGGCTACGGCTGCGCCACCTGTATCGGCAACTCCGGCCCGCTGGAGCCGGAAATCTCCGAGGCCATCCAGGCCAACGACCTCTCCGTCACGGCTGTCCTCTCGGGCAACCGCAACTTCGAAGGCCGCATCAACCCGGACGTCAAGATGAACTACCTGGCCTCCCCGCCGCTGGTCATCGCCTACGCCCTGGCCGGCACCATGGACTTCGACTTCGACACCGATGCCCTGGGCACCGATTCCGAAGGCAACGAGGTCTTCCTGAAGGACATCTGGCCGAACCCCGTCGAGGTCCAGCAAGTCATCGACTCCTCGATCGACAAAGCCATGTTCACCAAGGGCTACGAAGGCGTCTTCGACGGCGACGACCGTTGGAAGGCACTCGACACGCCCGCCGGTGACACCTTCGCCTGGGCCGAGGACTCCACCTACGTCCGGAAGCCCCCGTACTTCGAGGGCATGAAGGCACAGCCGGACCCCGTCCAGGACATCGAGGGCGCCCGCGTCCTGCTGAAGCTGGGCGACTCGGTCACCACCGACCACATCTCCCCGGCCGGCTCCTTCAAGTCGGACACCCCGGCGGGCCAGTACCTGCTGGCCAACGGCGTGGAGCGCAAGGACTTCAACTCCTACGGTTCCCGCCGTGGCAACCACGAAGTCATGATCCGCGGTACCTTCGCGAACATCCGCATCAAGAACCAGCTGCTCGACGGCGTCGAGGGCGGTTTCACGAAGGACTTCACGCAGGAAGGCGCCCCGCAGGCTTACGTCTACGACGCCGCCCAGAACTACCAGAAGGCCGGCACCCCCCTGGTCGTCCTGGCAGGCAAGGAATACGGCTCCGGGTCCTCCCGTGACTGGGCAGCCAAGGGCACCGCGCTGCTGGGCGTCAAGGCCGTCATCGCCGAGAGCTACGAGCGCATCCACCGCTCCAACCTGATCGGCATGGGCGTCCTGCCGCTGCAGTTCCCGGCCGGCGAATCGGCCGCGACCCTGGGTCTGAGCGGCACCGAAACCTTCTCCGTGGCAGGCGTCACCGAGCTGAACAACGGCACCACGCCCAAGACGCTCAAGGTCACCGCTACGGCCGAGGACGGCAGCTCCAAGTCCTTCGACGCCGTGCTGCGCATCGACACCCCCGGTGAAGCGGACTACTACCGCAACGGCGGTATCCTGCAGTACGTGCTGCGGCAGATCTCGGCGAACTAATCCAAGCAACCCGCGGTTGTTGTCGTTTTGAGGCTTCAGAACGACAACAACCGCCAGTCAGTTGCCCAAGCCCCCGCTGGTTTTCCAGCGGGGGCCTTCGCGTTGCCGGAATTCCATGCCGGGCAAGGCGGTAGAGTTAACGGGCACGTCAATCACCTAAGGAGGGGCCGTTGGGACTCTTGGAGACAATCCGGACTCCGCAGGACCTGGCCACGCTGGGCACCACTGAACTGGAACAGCTCGCAGGCGAAATCAGGTCCTTCCTGATCACCAACGTCGCCCAGACCGGCGGCCACCTCGGCCCGAACCTCGGCGTCGTGGAGCTGACGATGGCGATCCACCGGATCTTCGACTCTCCCCGCGACAGCATCGTCTTCGACACCGGACACCAGTCCTATGTGCACAAGCTCCTCACGGGACGCCAGGACTTCAGCACCCTCCGCCAGGAGGGCGGCCTTTCCGGTTACCCGGACCGCGGCGAGTCCGAACACGACATTGTCGAGAGCTCACACGCCTCCTCCTCGCTGTCCTGGGCGGACGGCATCTCCCGCGCCCGGCTGCTGACCGGTGACGGTGACCGCTACGTGGTGGCCGTCGTTGGCGACGGGGCACTGACCGGCGGCATGGCCTGGGAAGCCATCAACAACATCGCCGCGGACAAGCGCCGCCGCGTGGTGATCGTGGTCAATGACAACGGCCGCTCCTACGCCCCCACGGTCGGCGGCCTGGCCGACTATTTGGCGTCCCTGCGTCCCACCATTGATTCCTTCCGCGCCGCCCCGGCCTACGAGGTCGCTTTGGACAGGTGGAAGAAGCGGCTGCAGGACGGCGGCCCGTTGGGCCAGTTCACCTACCGGAGCCTGCATGCCATGAAGAAGGGCATCAAGGACTGGTGGGCCCCCCAGGGCATGTTCGAGGACCTGGGCATGAAGTACATCGGGCCCGTGGACGGCCACAACCTGCAGGCGCTCGAAAACGCCCTCACCACGGCCCGCCACTACGGCGGACCCGTGATCGTACACGCCATGACGGAGAAGGGTCACGGCTACGCACCGGCCCGCGCCCATGAGGACGACCAGTTTCACGCCGTCGGCGTCATCGACCCCGAAACCGGCGAGCCCACAGCATCGCCCGGCGCGCAGTCCTGGACCTCCGTGTTCGCCGAGGAAATCGCGGACATCGCGGACGAGCGCCAGGACATCGTCGGAATCACCGGCGCGATGCTGATCCCGGTGGGCCTGCACAAGTTCGCGGCCCGGCACCCGGAGCGGGTGTTCGATGTCGGCATCGCCGAACAGCACGCCCTCACCTCCGCCGCGGGCATGGCGTTCGGCGGCCTGCACCCTGTGGTTGCCGTCTACGCGACCTTCCTGAACCGGGCCTTCGACCAGCTCCTGATGGACGTCGCCCTGCACAAGGCGGGCGTCACGATCGTCCTGGACCGGGCCGGGGTCACCGGGCCCGACGGCGCCAGCCACCACGGCATGTGGGACATGGCCATGGTGCAGATCGTGCCGGGGCTGCACCTTGCGGCACCGCGCGACGCCACCCGCCTGCGTGAAGAACTGCGCGAGGCCGTGGCGATCGGCGACGCGCCCAGCGTGGTGCGCTTCTCCCGGGGCAGTGTCGGCAAGGAGGTCGAGGCCATCGAGCGGCTGGCCGACGGCGTCGACGTTCTGGCCAGGCGCCCCGAAGGCTCCACCGAAAACGACGTCCTGATCGTCAGCGTCGGCGCAATGTCCGAACTCGCGCTCGACGTCGCGGCCCGGCTGGGCTCGCAGGGGATCAGCTCCACCGTGGTGGACCCCCGCTGGGTGCTGCCCGTGCGCAAATCCATCATTGCCCTCGCGGCACGCCACCGCCTGGTCATCTGCATCGAAGACGGCGTACGGGCCGGCGGCGTCGGCTCGCGGATCCGCCAGGAGATGCGGGCGGCCGGCGTGGACACGGCCCTGAACGAGGTGGGCCTGCCCGTGGAGTTCCTCTCGCACGGCACCCGCAGCCAGGTGCTCGAACGGGTCGGTCTGACGGCGCAGCAGATCACGCACGACGTCGTCGCCCAGGTCCTCGGGACGAAGGTGCCCTTCGCGCGGCCGCTGCCGGGCCAGGCACACCCGACCACCGGCAGCCTGCCCACCCTGTGATGGCCAGGCACCCCGAAGGCCTCCAGCCCGGCGACCTCGTGATCGCCCGCAACCGCAAATGGGACGGCACAGCCCATTGGGTGGTCCCGGGCCGCTTCCTCGGCGAAGACATCCACGGCTGGTGGGTGTTCCAGGGCAGGAACGAATTCTGCTCCCGCCCCGGAGCTGCCTTCTACACCGCCTCCGATGCCGTGCTGCTGGTCCCGCGCAGCGGCGACCACGTGGCCACCTTCTACGACGACAGCTACCCCGGGGACTTCCGGATCTACATCGACCTGGCCCTGGACCACGGCTGGAAAACCATCCGGGACGGCGTAGCGGAGTTCCACATGATCGACATGGACCTGGACGTCATCCGTTCCACGAAGCACGGTGTGTTCATCGACGACGAAGATGAGTTCGAGGAACACCGGCTCTCCATGGGCTACCCGGAAGACACTGTGGCCGCCATCCGTGCCGAGGCCGGGCGGCTGTACCAGGAAGTACTCACTCAACAGGAACCCTTCGACGGCACCGGGCCCACCAGCACGTGCGCCGCATGGTTCGGAAAAGGACGGTCATGAGCGGGATCATCCGCAGCTACAAGCGTGACGACGACGGCGTACTGCTGTTCCGTGAGGCCTGGTTCGACGAAGACTTCGGCCAGTTCGTCATCAACCACGGCACCGTCGGCCACCAAAGCAGTACTGACGCCACCGACGTCGACGACGAAGGCGCCGCGGACGGGCTCCTGGCCGCCTTCGCTGCACAGTGCGACGAAGACGGCTACGCGGAGCTGCCCGAATCCGGGCAGTTCTGGCTGGTGGCGCAGTTTGCCCTGAAGAGCAAGGACGGCACCGAACGGGACCGCTACCTGGAACGCAAGGCAAGTGCGGCCCTGCGCAGCGCCCTCGCCTGGCGAGGCCTCGGCACTGTGGAGCGTTCGGAAATCGGGAACTCCCGGCTTAACATCTTCTGCCTCTGCCCCGACGTGACCAAGGCGGTCAACGCCATCAAGGTATGCATCCGCGGCGAGGACCTGGACTTCACCAAGCTCAGCATTGCCGCCGCGCCGCACGGGGACCCGGAGGCGTTCAAGCTCAAACACTCGCCCAAAAACGTTACGGGCTTTACCCTCTAAGGACCACGTTCCACGCCGGGAAGGGAAGCCCCTGTGACATCCAAGAGCAACTGGCCAGGACATACGCCTTTGCCCAAGGGGATCTCGGCTCCGGCCCGCCGGGCGCTGGCCCACGAAGGCCTGGAAACCCTGGAACAGCTTGCCGAATTGGGCGAAGAACGGATTGCCGGCCTGCACGGCATGGGCCCGAAGACCATGGCCCAGCTCCACGAGGCCATGGAAGAAGCCGGAATCCGCTTCGCTTCCTGAAGGCCGTAGGCTGGTGCCCATGACTGAATACCGCCGTCTTGGACATTCCGGTTTGACCGTCTCCGTGGTCGGGCTCGGCTGCAACAACCTGGGCCGCGCCAACACCGCCACCGAATCGCAGAAGGGCACGGACGCCGTCGTCCACGCGGCCCTCGACGCCGGGGTGACGCTGTTCGACGTCGCAGACACCTACGGCAAGGAGCCCGGGCTCAGCGAGACCATGCTCGGCAAGGCGCTCAAGGGCCGCCGGGACGATGCGATCGTGGCGACAAAGTTCGGCATGGACATGAAGGGCGCCAACGGCAAGGACTTCGGTGCCCGGGGTTCCCGCCGGTACATCATCCAGTCGGTCGAAGCGTCGCTGCGCCGCCTGAACACCGACTGGATCGACCTCTACCAGTACCACACCCCGGACCCGCAGACTCCGATCGGGGAAACCCTCTCTGCACTGGATGACCTCGTCCGCAGCGGCAAGGTCCGCTACATCGGCCATTCCAACCGCGCGGGCTGGCAGATCGCAGAGGCCGAGTACGTGGCCCGCATGAGCGGCGGCGCCCGTTTCATCTCCACCCAGAACCACTACAACCTGCTGGACCGCCGCGCCGAACTGGAAGTCCTGCCTGCGGCAGAGGCCTTCGGCCTGGGCGTGTTGCCGTACTTCCCGCTGGCCAACGGACTGCTGACCGGCAAGTACGCCCCCGGCCAGGCCCCGAAGGGCTCGCGCCTCAGCCACACCCGCACCAACCTGGTGAACGACGCCGACTGGGAGCAGCTGGGCCGTTTCAGCCGCTTCGCCCAGGAACGCGGCCTGAACGAAGTGCAGCTGGCCTTCTCCTGGCTTGCCGCGCAGCCGGCCGTCAGCAGCGTGATCGCCGGCGCCACCCGGCCGGAACAGGTCGTCGAGAACGCCGCCGCTGTGCGCTGGGTGCCCACTGCGGACGAACGCGCCGAGCTGGACGACATCTTCCCGACGCAGCCGAAGGTCGCGCTCTTCTGATGCCGGAGCCGGTCAGCCTGCTGCTGGACTGCGATACGGGAATCGACGACGCCCTCGCCCTGGCTTACCTGTGCAGCCAGCCGCACGTGGAACTCGTGGCGGTGAGCAGCACCCCGGGCAACGTCGATGCGGAGCAGGTGGCGCGCAACAACCTCGCCCTGCTGGAACTGTGCGGACGGCCGGATGTCCCCGTGGCCATCGGGGCCAAGGCGCCGCTGCGGATCCCCCTGGTGACCACGCCGGAAACCCACGGGCCGCAGGGCATCGGCTACGCAGAGCTGCCGGAACCGCGGGGCCGTGTGCACCCGGGGGACGCCGTCGAGCTCTGGATCGAAGCGGCCCGGGCACGTCCGGGGGAGCTGACCGCACTCCTGACGGCTCCGTTGACCAACTTCGCCCTCGCCCTGCGCGCGGAACCCCGGCTGCCCGAGCTATTGCGCGGCGTGGTGATCATGGGTGGCAGCTACTACTACCAGGGCAACACCACGCCCACCGCCGAATGGAACACCCATGTGGACCCGCACGCCGCCGCGGAGGTGTTCGCCGCGTTCTCGGGGCTGCCCGAAGACCGGCTGCCCGTGGTGTGTGCGCTGGAAACCACGGAGCGGATCGAAATGCGCCCGGAGCATGTGGCGGCGCTGGCCCGGGAAGGCGGATGCGCCGTGCCTGAGCATGTCTTGCCCGGCCAGCCGGAAGGGCAGCGCAGCACGGCGTCGAACCCCTTGGTCCGGTACCTCAGCGACATGCTGCGCTTCTATTTCGAGTTCCACCGTGCCTACGACCAGGGCTACATCGCCCACGTGCACGACTACTTCGCGGCGGCCGTGGCAGCGGGCACCGTCCGCTACGGCACCCGTACGGCCACCGTGCACGTGGAGACCGCGGCTCCGCGGCTGTTCGGCACCACCGTGGCCGACTACCGCGGCCTGTGGGGTGAGGCGCCGAACGCCCGGATCGTGTCCGGGAACTACCCTGAGGAGGCCTTCGCCGAGCTGATCCGCTCTGTGGGTGCATTGGCATTGGCCCGGAAAGTCGGTACCGGCGCCGCCGGGGACGGCTAGGATGGTGTCTGCGCCGAGGTGACATAGGCGGAACGCGTGCACAGCCCACAGCAAGGAAGCAGCAAGGAACCACCATGGCCTCCCCGTCACCGCAGCAGCACTCCCTCCTCCTGCCCGAAGCCCCCAAACGCCGGCGCCTCCTCGAGATCCTCGGCGCCGCCTCGATCATCGTGACCTACGTGGTGCTGGTGCTCACGCAGCCCGCCGATATCGCCGCCGGTCCCGGCAGCCTGGCTGCCCTCGCCGCGCTGGGCGGCTTCCTTCTCGGCGCCGTGCTCCTGGTGGTCGCGGTCCTGCCCACCCTGCCTACCTCCACCGTGGTCCTCATCCCGATCGCCATGGTCCTGAACATCGTGCTGGGCCAGTTCGTGGGCAGCACCCTGGTGCCGTTCTACCTGGACGCGATCGGCACGGTGCTGGTGGCGGTCCTCGCCGGGCCTGCGGCCGGCGCGGCGACAGGAGCCCTGAGCTCCATCGTCTGGTCCCTGTTCAACCCCACGGTGCTGCCGTTCGCCGCCGGTGCCGCCCTGATCGGCTGGCTTGCCGGGCTCGCCGCGCGTGCCGGTGTCTTCCGCCGCTTCTACCTGGTGCCGTTCGCAGGCTTCCTCGCCGGCGTGCTGGGCGGCGTGGTATCCGCCCCGATCGCCGCGTTCGTGTTCGGCGGAACGTCCGGACTGGCCACCGGAGCCATCGTGTCCGCGTTCCGGGCAATGGGCGACTCCTTGCTCGCCGCCATCACCAAGCAGGCGCTGATTTCCGACCCCGCTGACAAGGCGATCGTCTTCACGGTGGCAGCGCTCCTGGTGTACGCCCTGCCGCGCCGCACCACCTTCCAGTTCCCCTTCGTCCGCCGCTTCCGGGTGCTCGCGGGCCGGGTGCCCGAGGGCGGGGAGCCCGCAGCCAAGGCATGAGCCGCGGCAAGCTGTCGCTGGAGCGCCTGAACCCCCTGACCACCCTCACCGGCGCCGCCGCCGTCGCGGTCATTACGACGGCGGCAGGGCACTGGGCGTTTTCGCTCGCCGCCCTCGCCGGGCTCCTTGTCCTCACCCTGCGGCAGGCCCGGGCGGGCGCCGTCCTGCGCGCCGCAGCGGCTATCCTGCTGCCGTTCTGGGCGGCCCTGCTGTTGGTGCATGGGCTGTTCTTCCCCGAAGGACGGACGGTGCTGGCAGGCTTCGGCCCGGCCGCCGTCACCCGGGAAGGGCTGCTCTTCGCCCTCGACGCCGGCCTGCGCACAGGTGTGTTCGTCCTGGCTTTCCTGCTGTTTTCCTTCACCGTCCGCGTCCCGGAGCTGCTCACGGTCCTTTCCGCCCGCGGCCTGCCGCCCCGGCTCGGATTCGTCGTCGTTTCGGCCCTGACCCTGCTGCCGGCGGCAGCGCACCGGATCCGGCGCATCCGGGCCGCGCAGGAAGCCCGCGGGCTCGTGATCGGGCGGAGCATCGCCTCCCGTCTTGTTGCAGCCCGCCTGCAGGCCGTTCCGCTGGTGCTTTCCCTGGTCCATGAATCCGGGGAACGGGCCCAGGCCCTCGACGCCCGGGGCTTCTCCGGCCGGCAACCGCACACCAGCCTCCAGACCGTGCCGGACCCGGCCCGCCAGCGGCTGGCCCGCCGGGTGCTGCTCGTGCTGTGCCTCGCCGCGGTGGCCGGCCGCGTGGCCCTGGTACTGCTTGGCGGGCGGTCATGAACGGCGGGACGCTCCTCGCGGCGCATGTGGAGTCCTTCAGCTTCCACGGAGCGGACACCCCGGCGCTCCAGGACGTGCGGCTCAGCGTGGATGCCGGGAGCCTGACGGCGGTCCTCGGCGGCTCCGGCAGCGGCAAGAGCACCCTCGCCAGGATCCTCGCGGCCTGGCTGCCCGGGAACCATGGCGGAGAGCTCCGGGGCCGGCTGGAACTCGGTGCCTCCGGTACAGGCACTGCCATCGATTTCGACGGCGGCAGCAATGACCCCCGGATCGATCCCGCGGCCTGGGCGGCACACGTGGCCTACGTGCCCCAGGACGCCCCCGCCATGCTCTCGACCGTGAGGGATACCGTGGCCGGCGAGCTGGCGTTCGGGCTGGAAAACCTGGGGGTCCCGGTGGCGGAAATGCGGCACCGGATCGCCGACACCGCCGGACTTGCCGGGCTCCAGGACCTGCTGGAACGCGATCCGGCCACCCTTTCCGGCGGTGAACTCCGCCGCCTGGCTATCGCCTGCGCCGTGATCGGCCGGCCCTCCGTGCTGCTGCTCGACGAACCGTTTGCGTCCCTGGATGCGGCGGGCGCACGGACAATGGAAGACCTGCTGCGGCGGCTGTCCGCCGAAGGAACAGCTGTGGTGGTGTTCAGCTCGGCGGTGGATCCCCTGAGCCGGGCCGCGTCGCACTGGACCGTGCTGGGCAGCGGAGACGACGACGGCGGACGGCAGCTTGCCGCCGGCGCACCCGACAGCCTGCTGGCCCAGGGAGCCCGGCCGGGCGGGGAGGCGCTGACGCGTTCCGGCGTCGTCGTTCCGGAGCCGATGCCGCCTGCCGGGCCAAAACGGGCTGACGGCGGGAGCGCCGCTCCCGTCCTCGAATTGAGGGACGTCCGCTTCCGCTACGACGGACCGGGGGCGCCCGACGGGGACACCCTGCGCGGGGTGGAACTGGCGGTCCGGGCCGGGGAAGTCCTGGCCGTTACAGGACCGAACGGCAGCGGGAAGTCGACCCTGTTGCGCCAGCTGAACGGGCTGCTCCGCCCCGGGTCCGGAACCGTGCTGCTCAACGGACGTGCCACGGACGGAACTCCCGCCGGAGTGCTCGCCGCCGACGTCGGGCTGCTGTTCCAGGACCCCCGCTTTCAACTCTTCGAACGGACGGCGCTGCGGGAAGTCGCCTTCGGGCTGGGCACGAAGCGCGGGCTGTTCCGCCGGAACGCCGATAATGCCCGGGTGCGGGAACGCGCCCTCGCCGCGCTGGCCGCCGTCGGCCTCGAAGCACACGCCGGCGCCCACCCTCTGGAGCTGCCTGCCTCGTCCCGGCGGCTCCTCGCCCTTGCCACCGTCATCGCCCGCGAGCCGGCGGTGCTGGCACTGGACGAACCGACCGTCGGCCTGGACCGGCACGGTCTGGCTGTCCTGGACACCGCGATGGCGGAAGCCACCGCGCGCGGCGCCGCCGTCGTGATGGTCACACACGACCTCGGCTACGCCCGGGCGCGGGCGCACCGGATCCTTAGCCTGGAAGGCGGGGTCCTTTCGGGGTCCCGCTGATCAGGCGTTCACGCCGTCTGCGTGGCCCGGCGCGTTCGATGATGCCGGTATTCCCGTATGGTCAGGGCGATGATCACCGCATCGAACACGGTCAGGCCGAACATGCCCCAGGTGAAGCGGCGGACCATCTCCACGACCTGGTAGATCACGAAGAGGACCATGAAGGCGATCATCCACGGATAGGCCCAGACCCGGTTCCGCAGCACCGCGGCCACCAGCACCACCTTCACCGCGCCGTGCGCCAGAAGGTAGACGGCGGCGAACAGCGCCCCAGCCGCGTTGAGGGATCCGGCGGCATGCACCAGCGCGTTGGCGAGCAGGTCGTGCGAGTCCTCGGCAAGTTCATGCTGGGTCAGCACCCGGACCCAGTCGACGATCCGGGCCGGTGTGACGAACAGCAGCAGTGCGCCACCCAGCAGCTCCAGGACACCGTCCAGGCCCTTGAGGCTGACGCTGACTACGAAGAAGCGGTCCAGGAATCGCCGTCCCGAGGGAGCGGCGGGGGCCGTATGCGGGGTCATGGATCCCAGCGTACGGCGTGAACGGATGACGAAGGGGGTGGCACCGTACTGTGCCACCCCCCTTGCCGTTCACCCGGCGACGTACCTGTCAGGCGGCGTGGAAGCGCTTGCCGTTGACCCGCTCCGAGGCGCCGGTGCGGTCCAGGTACGGAGTGATCCCGCCCAGGAACATCGGCCAACCCGCACCGAGGATGACGCAGAGGTCAATGTCCTCCGGCCCGGCCACTACACCCTCCTGGAGCATGAGGCCGATCTCTTCGGCCAGGGCATCCTGGGTCCGGCGGAGCACCTCTTCCGCAGTGGAGGGAGAGCTGCCGAAGGACATCAGGGACAGGGTCTCCTCGGGGATCACCCGGGAGCCGTCCGGCCCGTCGACCCAGAGGGTTTTCACTCCATTGTCGATCAGCTTCTGCAGGTTGCGCGACACCGCGAAACGCTCGCCGAACGCGGCGTGCAGGGATTCCTGCACATGCTGGGCCACCGGCAGGCCCACCATCGCGCTCAGCGTGAACGGGGACATCGGCAGGCCCATCGGCCGCAGGGCGTCGTCCGCGACCTCGGCGGGAGTGCCTTCGTCGAAGGCGGCGATCACTTCGCCCATGAGGCGCAGCAGGATGCGGTTCACCACGAAGGCGGCAGCGTCCTTGACCAGCACCGCCGTCTTCTTCAGGCCCTTGGCCAGCTCGAAGGCGGTGGCGAGCACGGCGTCGTCGGTCTGTGGCGCCCGGACGATTTCCAGCAGCGGCATCACAGCCACCGGGTTGAAGAAATGGAACCCTACCAGGCGTTCCGGATGCTTGAGGCCTTCCGCCATGGCCGTCACCGAAAGGGACGAGGTGTTAGTGGCCAGGATGCACTCGGCGGAGACGATTTCCTCCACCTCGGCGAAGACCTGCTTCTTGACGCTGAGCTCCTCGAAGACGGCCTCGATCACGAAGTCCGCGTCGGCAAAGGCCTCCTTGGACACCGAGCCGCTGACCAGCGCCTTGGTGCGGTTGGCCGCGTCCTGGCTGATGCGCTTCTTGGCGAGCAGCTTGTCCACCTCGGCATGGACGTAGGCGACGCCCTTGTCCACGCGCTCCTGGTCGATGTCCGTCATCACCACGGGAACCTTGAGCTGCCGGGCGAACAGCAGCGCCAGCTGGCCCGCCATCAGGCCGGCACCGACGACGCCGACCTTGGTCACCGGGCGGGCGAGCTTGCGGTCCGGCGCGCCGGCAGGCCGCTTGGAGCGCCTCTGCACGAGGTCCAGGAAGGCATACACAGTGGAACGGAACTCGTCCGTCTGCATCAGGTCAGCCAGGGTGTCGCACTCGAGCGCCGCGGATTCCGACTGGCTCATGGTGCGGTTGGCTTCCATGATGTCCAGCACCTTGGCCGGTGCGGGGGAGGCGTTGGAGGTCTTGGCCTCCACGAAGGCCCGGCCGCCTGCCACGGCGGCCGCCCAGCGTTCCGCGACAGCCGGATCGGCGGGATCGACGGCGTTGCGGCGTTCCGGGGCTGTGTCACCGGCAATGACCCGCGCCGCCCAGGCGATGGACTGTTCCAGGAAATCGGCGGGTTCGAACAGGGCATCGGCGATGCCGAGCTCGAAGGCCTGCGGCCCGCTGAGGGTGCGGTTGTTGCTCAACGGGTTTTCGATCATCACCTTGACGGCGTTCTCCGGCCCGATGAGCCGAGGCAGCAGGTACACCCCGCCCCAGCCCGGAACCAAGCCGAGGAAAGCCTCCGGCAGGGCCAAGGCACCGGCGCCGGTGGACACCGTGCGGTAGTCGGACTGGAGGGCGATCTCCAGGCCGCCGCCCAGCGCCAAGCCGTTGATGAAGGCGAAGCTCGGCACGCCCAACGAAGCCAGGGTTCCGTAGACGTCGTGGCCCAGCTGCGCCATCAGGAGGCCGTGTTCGCGTTCACGCAGGGAATTGACCGCGGAAAGGTCGGCGCCCGCCACCAGGAAGTACGGCTTGCCGGTCACCCCGACGCCCACGATTTCGCCGCGGGCGGCCCGTTCCTTGAGTCCTTCAAGGACGGTGCCGAGCTCCACCAGGGTGTTGGGGCCCAGGGTGGTGGGCTTGCTGTGGTCGAGGTCGTTGTCGAGGGTGATGAGGACGAAGGTGCCGGCGCTCTTCCTGCCGCCGACGGCCGGGAGTGCAATGTCCTGGACGTAAGAGTGGGTGATTGTTTCGTCCGGGAAGAGCCCGGCCAGTTTCCGGAAATCTGCGGCGCTCATGCGGCGGCTCCCTCGCTGTTGGTGCTGCTGGTGTCGGTTGTGGCGGCGATGTAGCCGACGTAGCTGGCGTGACGCGGGTTCTCCCAGATGACGGTGGCACCCATGCCCAGGCCGACGCACATGGTGGTGATGCCGTACCGCACCGAGGGATCCTCCTCGAACTGGCGGGCCAGCTGGTTCATGAGGCGCACGCCCGAGGACGCCAGCGGGTGCCCGACGGCGATCGCCCCGCCGTAGCGGTTGACCCGGGGGTCATCGTCGGCGATTCCGAAGTGGTCCAGGAAGCTGAGCACCTGCACGGCGAAGGCCTCGTTGATTTCGAACAGGCCGATGCCTTCGATCGACAGGCCCGCGTTCCGCAGCGCCTTTTCGGTGGCAGGCACCGGTCCGATGCCCATGACCTCGGGCTCGACGCCGGCGAAGGCGTAGGCGACCAGGCGCATCTTGACATTCAGGCCCAGTTCCTCGGCGGCGTCGGAGGAGGCGAGGAGCGCCGCCGTCGCGCCGTCGTTCAAACCGGCGGCATTGCCCGCGGTGACGCGGCCGTGCGGGCGGAACGGCGTGCGCAGCTCCGCGAGGTCAGCCACGGTGGTGCCGGGCCGGGGCGGCTCGTCCGCGGTGTGGAAGGCCCAGCCTGCGCCCGGCTTCTTCGCGGCCACGGGCACGAGGTCCGGCTGGATCTGCTCCTGAGCGTAGGCAGCGGCCAGCTTGGCCTGGGACGCAGCGGCATAGGCGTCCGTGCGTTCCTTGGTGATGGCGGGGAAGCGGTCGTGCAGGTTTTCGGCGGTGTTGCCCATGTTCAGGGCGGCCGGATCCACCAGCCGCTCGGACATGAAGCGCGGGTTCGGGTCGGTCCCGGCGCCCATCGGGTGGTTGCCCATGTGCTCCACTCCGCCGGCGATTACGACGTCGTAGGCACCGAAACCGATGCCGCTCGCCGTCGTCGTCACGGCTGTCATGGCGCCCGCGCACATGCGGTCGACCGCGAAGCCGGGAACCGTGCGGGGGAGCCCGGCCAGCAGCGCCGCGGTGCGGCCGATGGTCAGGCCCTGGTCGCCGGTCTGTGTGGTGGCGGCAATGGCCACCTCGTCGACGCGTTCCGCGGGCAGGGACGGGTTACGCCGCAGCAGTTCGCGGATGCACTTGACCACGAGGTCGTCGGCACGGGTGCCCGCGTAGATGCCTTTCTCCCCGGCCTTGCCGAACGGCGTGCGGACTCCATCGACGAAGACGACGTCGCGGACCGTGCGTTGCTGTGTGTTCCCGCTGGGGCTCATGTGTACTCCTCTTCGAGACAGGGATGGAGGCGTGGCGGGCACGTCCGGCAAGGGACGGCCGCCGTCGCCTCAATGTTACTCGTGAGTAACTTGCGGGGCAAGGCTGCGGGGCGAGATGAGGAAATCCCCTGGATTTACGCGTCGGCGGCTAGCCGGCGGGCTTCTCCTTGGCTTCCTTTGGCGGCAACGGCTGCGGGTTCAGGCTGGCCTCGGCCAGGATCGGCGCCGTGATTGCGATCTGCCACTCGCGGGCGCCCAGTTCGCGCAGTTCCGCCGCAACCGTCTCCCTGGTGATGTCCGACGGTGGCCGCCACAGCACGCGGCGCAGGTAGTCCGGCGTGAGGAGGTTCTCCACGGGCAGCTTCAGTTCCTCGGCGGCCGACTGCAGGCGCGGACGCGCGGTCGCCAGGCGGGCGGCAGCGTCGGGATCCCGGTCCGCCCAGACGCGCGGCGGGGGCGGGGCGTTGGTAGGCAGGTGCAGCGGCGGGAGGTCCTCAAGGTCCCGGGCGATGGAAATGCAGCGCAGCCAGCGCGGCGCTTCGCGCTGGGCTGCGCGGCCGTGGAAGCCCTTGGTGGCCAGCAGTTGCGGAACGGTTGAGGGCAGCGATTTCGCGGCCGCCACGAGCGCGGAGTCCGGAATGAGCCTGCCCGGTGCGACGTCCCGCTTGCGCGCGAGTTGGTCCCGTTCCAGCCACAGTTCCCGGACGGCGGCAAGCTGGCGCCGGTCCCGGATCTGGTGCAGCCCGGAGGTCTTGCGCCACGGGTCCACCCGCGGTGCGGGGACGCCGTTCGCCAGGATTCCGACGAACTCCTGTTCCGCAAACTCCAGCTTCCCGTCCGCCTCGAGCAGCTCGATCAGTTCCTCGCGCAGTTCGGCCAAGACCTCGACATCGAGGGCGGCGTAGCGCAGCCAGGGCTCAGGGAGGGGCCGGGTGGACCAGTCCGCCGCCGAGTGTTCCTTCGCCAGTCCGAAGCCCAGGAGCTGTTCGATGACGGCGGCCAGGCCCACCCGGGGCAGCCCGGCCAGGCGTGCGGCGAGCTCGGTGTCAAAGAGCTTGTCCGGCCACATGCCCAGTTCGGCGAGGCACGGCAGGTCCTGCGTGGACGCATGCAGGATCCATTCGACGCCGGACAGCGCTTCATTGACGATCTTCAGGTCGTCGAACGGCTCTGGATCGATCAGCCAGGTGCCTGCGCCCTCGCGCCTGATCTGCACCAGGAACGCCCGCTGGCCGTAGCGGAAACCGGAGGCGCGTTCGGCGTCCACGCCGGCCGGACCGGATCCGCCGGCAATCGCCGCGGCGCAGCGTTCCAAGCCGGCGAGGGTGTCGATGACCAGCGGCACGCCTTCGCGCGGGGCATCGAGGTCGATGATCTCGGGGACGGGGTGGTCGAAACCTTCCACGGTGATGTGTGGGGCGGGTTCAGCAGCCGGGCCGCCGGCTGTGTTGGGTTCCGGGTTTTCAGGAATCATGGTGCCTTACAGTCTAGCGATTCTGCGCTAATTCAGGCGCCGGGACGGGAGCGGGGTCACTCCGGGCGGAAGGGGCGGAAGGCCCGCGAAGGTACAGACCATGTCGGACCAGGCTTCGAGGTGGGCCTGGGCGTCGGACGTGGCGGGTGTCCATGATGCCCGCAGTTCGATGTCGATGGTGTCCGGCCGGTCGGCGAGGGTGCCGAAGCTCTCCGAGAGGATCCGGGTTGCCGTGCCGCCTGCGGCGCGGTACTTCGCGCCATGGTTTTCCAGCGCTTCGACCAGCCATGTCCAGGCCACCGAACCCAGCATCTCGTCGTTGCCCATGTCCGCCTCCAGCTGGGCCCGGATGTAGGTTACGATCCGGAATTCGCCATCCCAGACGGCGGAGCCGTCCGGATCGTGCAGCAGGATGAAACGGCCCGTGGCGAGTTCGTTGTCCTCGTCGTCGTCCGTGGCAGCCGGATTGTGTGCGGCGAAGGCCAGCGCTGCCGGGCCATGGACCGGAAGCTGGCGGTGCACCGGCGCGTGGCTGAACACCTCCGCGCCCATGGCGACGGCGTACGGGGCAAGGCGGGTGGGGGCCGGAATTTCGCCCAGCTTCAGCTCGCGCCGGCACTGGGCCTTTCGGAGTGTCCCCAGGGCGTGAAGAAAATCCTCAGGGAGCTGTGATAGAGCGTTCACCTTGGCAGGTTATGTGGCCGGGGCGGCGAAATCCCGCAGGCACGCCGCCCCGGCCCATGGTGCTGTGACCCAAGGGGCTATCGGGCAGCCAGTTCCCGTTTGATCGCGGCCACGAACGCGTCGATGTCTGCTTCACTGGTGTCGAAGGAACACATCCAGCGCACTTCCCGCGCGGCTTCGTTCCAGTCATAGAACTTGAACGAGTTCCGGAGCCGGTCTGCCACGCCGGGCGGCAGCACCGCGAACACGCCGTTCGATTGCGTCGCCTGGGTCGGCTCGACGCCGTCGATCTGGTCCACCGCAGCGCGCAGCCGGGTGGCCATGTCATTCGCGTGTCCCGCCGAGCGCAGCCACAGGCCGCCTTCCAGGAGCGCGATGAACTGGGCGGAAATGAAGCGCATCTTCGAGGCCAGCTGCATGTCCATCTTGCGCAGGTACTTCAACCCGTGGGCAGCCTCGGGGTTCAGCGCCACCACGAGTTCGCCGAAGAGCAGGCCGTTCTTGGTACCACCGAAGGAGAGGATGTCCACGCCGGCATCGCGCGTGAAGGTGCGCAGCGGAACGCCAAGGTGGGCGGCAGCGTTGGCCAGCCGGGCGCCGTCCATGTGCAACTTCATGCCGCGGGCATGCGCGTGGTCCGCGATGGCCTTGACTTCCTCGGGCGTGTAGCAGGTGCCCAGTTCGGTGGTCTGCGTGATCGACACGGCCAGCGGCTGCGCGCGGTGCTCGTCGCCCCAGCCCCAGGCTTCGCGGTCGATCAGTTCCGGCGTCAGCTTGCCGTCCGTTGCGGGGACCTGCAGCAGCTTCATGCCGCCGATCCGTTCCGGCGCGCCGTTCTCGTCCACGTTGATGTGGGCCGTACTGGCGCAGACCACCGCGCCCCAGCGCGGCAGCAGGGACTGCAGTGCGACGACGTTTGCCCCGGTGCCGTTGAACACCGGGTAGCATTCGGCGCCCTCGCCGAAGAGTTCCTGGATGAGGCCCTCCAACTTGTGGGTGTACTCGTCGTCGCCGTAGGCAACCTGGTGCCCGCCGTTGGCGGCGGCCAGCGCTGCCAGGACTTCCGGATGCACGCCGGAGTAGTTGTCGGACGCGAAGCCCCGGACTTCCGGATCGTGGATCCGTCCGGCCAGGGTTTCCGCGGACTGCTGCAGGGCAGTTGTCATGGGTTCGTTCACTCTTTCAGTCTAAGGAGGGGTTGCCGCCGCGGGCCGCGCCCAAGGGCGCCGGCCGGAGCAGCGCCGGGGCCGGGTCCAGGAAGCCCTGTCCGGGAAGCCGCACGTCAGGGGAGCCGCACGTCAGGGGACGAGGCCGATCCGCTGCCCGTTCACTTCGGCTGCCGGCTGCTTGAACAGCCCGACGGCGGCGGCAGCCAGTTCCTCGACATCCGTGTACCCGGGGAACTTGCGTTCCGGGTGGGCCTGGCGCATGCCGGCGTCAACGAGTGCCTTGACGACGAAGACGACGGCGGCGCTGTGCTGTTCGACGGGGTCGGATTTCGCGCCGGACTGCTCCCGACGGAAGCCGTCGGCGACGGCGAATGTCCAGGCCTCGGCGGCGGCCTTTGTCGCGGCGTAAGTAGCTGCGGCTGCTGTCGGCGCGGAGACCGCCGTCGAGCTGACGACGGCGAGCCGCCCGGCGGGGGAGTCCGCCAGGTCCCGGTAGAAGGCCCGCGAGACGTTCCTCAGGGTAGTCACGGCGCCTGCGGACAGGACGTCCCAGTCCTCGTCGCTCTGGTCCTCGATGCCTTTGGCCCCGCGCCAGCCGCCCACCAGGTGGATGACACCGTCCACCGGACCCGCGGAAGTGCGGATCACGGAGGCGAGCTCCCGCACGGCGTCCGGATCGGTGAGGTCGCAGACCAGAGGCGTGACGCCGTCGCCGGCTTCTTCCGCGGCCGCCGTGATGCGGCCCTGATCCGAACCGACGGTGAACACCCGGTGGCCGGCAAGGGCAAGGGCACGGGCGGCAGCAACGCCGGAAGCGCTGCTGCCGCCCGTGACCAGGACATTCAGGGATGCCATCAGGCCGCCGTCGATCCCGTGATGCCGGTGGTGGATTCGATGACAGGGCGCATCTTCTTCTCCAATGCCTCGTAGAACATGGACAGCGGGAATTCGTCGTCCATGACCTGATCGGTCAGTTCACGCGGTGCGCCGGTCAGCGGCAGCGCGTCGGGGCCCTTGGCCCAGACCGAAGCGGGGTTGGGGGTAACGGTACCGGAAATCAGCTGGTAAGCGGCCAGCCAGTGTGCGGTCTTCGGGCGGTCGATGGAGCGCCAGTACAGTTCCTCGATCCGCTCGCCGAGTTCGACGACGACGTCGGCAACCTCTTCCCAGTCGATGCTGAGCTTGCTGTCGGTCCAGTGCAGCACGCGGTGCTGGTGCATCCAGGCGAACAGCAGCTGGCCGCCGAGGCCGTCGTAGTTGCGGACGCGGCTGCCGGTGATCGCGAAGCGGAAGATGCGGTCGAAGATGACGGCGTACTGGACCAGCTTGGCGTGCTTGCGGGCGTCCTCGGAGGCTTCCTCGTCCTTTTCGATTTTCACGGACTCGCGGAACGCGGTCAGGTCGCAGCGCAGTTCCTCCAGGGAGTACAGGAAGAACGGCATGCGCTGCTTGATCATGAACGGGTCGAAGGGCAGGTCGCCGCGCATGTGGGTGCGGTCGTGGATCAGGTCCCACATGACGAAGGCGCGCTGGGTGAGGTCCTGGTTGTCAAGCAGTTCGGCGGCATCTGCCGGCAGTTCCAGGGAGGTGGTCGCGGCGGCGGCCTTCAGGACCCGGCGGAAGCGCGCGGCCTCGCGGTCGGCGAAGATGGCGCCCCAGGTAAAGGTGGGGGTTTCTCGCACGGCGACGGTCTCCGGGAACAGCACAGCGGAGTTGGTGTCGTAGCCCGGGGTGAAGTCGATGAAGCGGATCGGGACGAACAGCTTGTTGGAGTAGTCGCCGGCCTCCAGGCCGCCGATGAATTCGGGCCAGATGACCTCGATCAGCACGGCCTCGACCAGGCGGCTCGTGCTGCCGTTCTGGGTGTACATCGGGAAGACGACCAGGTGCTGCAGTCCGTCCACGCGCTGCTCCTGGGGCTGGAACGCCATCAGGGAGTCCAGGAAGTCCGGCACGCCGAAGCCGGCCTCGCTCCAGCGGACGAAGTCCTTGACCAGCAGTTCAAGGTAGAGGGCGTCGTGGGGGAAGGCGGGGGCGAGCTCCTCGATGGAGCGGATGATGGCGGCGACATGTCCGAGGGCGGCCTCGTGGTCGGTGGCTTCGGGGACGGAACCGTCCTTGACCTGCAGGGCCTGGAGCGCGGTTGCAGCGGCCTTCAGGGAGCCCCATGCGGGGTTCTCTGCGGTGATGCGTGCGCGGGTCGCCGTGGCGGTGGTGGTCATCGTTGACGCCTTTCCTCAGTAGTTTTTGATTCTGAGGCGAGCGTAGCAAGCGAACAGTGTTGCTAAGTGAAAACTGCTTCGAGCATAAGAAACTCTTTTGCATGGAGGCTGCGAAGCGGCCGGGAGGTCCAGCCGTGGAACAGGCTTGACCACCCGGCCGGCACTCGAGCTAGCTTTCCGGCGCTGCCTCGACCAGCTTCAGGGAGACTGAGTTGATGCAGTAGCGCTGGTCCGTGGGAGTGCCATAGCCCTCGCCTTCAAACACGTGGCCCAAGTGCGAATCGCAGTTGGCGCAACGGACTTCCACTCGTTCCATGCCCATGGTCCGGTCGTGCAGGTAGCGGACGGTGCCCTCTGCCAGCGGCGCCCAGAAGGACGGCCAGCCGCAATGCGAGTCGAATTTTTCCTTGCTGGTGAATAGCTCGGCGCCGCAGGCCCGGCACTGGTAGACGCCGGCTGTATGCGTGTCCCAGTATTCGCCCGTGTAGGCACGTTCGGTCCCTGCCTGGCGCAACACGCGGAATTCCTCCGGCGTCAGTTGCTGCCGCCATTCGGCTTCGCTCTTTTCCACGCAGGCGCCCTTGTCCGGAACATCCTGGTGCGGCACCCCGGCGGTGAGGTCGGCGGTGTCGAAATACTTGCTGTTGTCCGCGGTGTTCATGTTGTGCTCAACGCTCAGGAGTCGCCAATGAATCCCGAACCGGCATACAGATGCAGCACGGGCAGGCCCAGCTGGTCCTGGGCCTTGTTTGCCCAGTCCGTGTGGAAGGTGTCCGCGATGGCGTGCGGGCGGGTCACCACCACTGCCTGGGAAGCGTTCAGGGCCTTGACCTTGGCTACCAGGCCGGCGACAGCGCCGCCGTCGACGATCTCACCGCTCACCCCGGAGCCCAGCCCTTCCAATGCCTCGAGCGATGCCGCCAGGGCGCTCTGTGCGCTGGCGCGTTCCACCGCGGGGTCCGGCGCCTGCGAGAGCAGTTCCCGGAAGGCCTTCGCAATATCCAGCAGCGAGAGGTTCTCCAGGAAATCGACCAGCAAATGCCGTTCGGTATTGGCCGGCACCAGCACCACGATGGGGGCGTCGCCGCCGTCCACCAGCTTGGCGATGTTGGCACGGTCGTCGCGGCCGAGGGGCTCTTCGCTCAGAATGACGATTGGATCGCTCATGGCTACAGCGTAGACCTCGACCTGTCCCCGCGGCAGGGTTTGCCGCCGAATCCGGCTGGGCGTTGCGGCCGATTCCGGGCAGGCAGTCATCGGCATGGACAATGGTCCTATGGCTTCCCTCTTGCGCCCGGCCCCTTTCGCCCCAGGCTCCGCGGGCATGTCCGGCCGCGCCAAATGGGCGCTGGTCGGAATCGCCGCCGGCGGCGGTCTGGCCGCACTCCTCGGTGCCGGCAGCTCGGCCCTCGCGGCGTACTTCGCCAGGCGCGTGATCACCCCCTCGGTCCGCGAGGCCGACCAGGAGATCCTCGCCTTGGTCCGCAGTGATGACGGATTGCAGATCATCCTGGCGGCCACGGAGGACACCACCGCCCACGGCACCTTCAGCCTCTTCTTCGACGGCGGCGCCGGGCACGCCCGGATCGGCAGGATTGTCTCCTATTCGCCCGCTGAACGCACCGTGCAGCGGGAGGTCCAGGAGGTCTACAGCGGCGACCTCGCGAAGGCGCACCGCGGGTGGTGGAGCGGTGCGGTATACGCCTCGCCGGCGTCGCTGGGCTTGGAAGCGGAGGACGTGGAGATAGAGGTCGACGGCGGCCGGGCACCTGCGTGGCTGGTCCGCGCGGAGAAGCACGGTTCCACCGAGCAGGGTTCCGAGGAGCGCGGTTCCGCCGCGCGGGTGTGGGCCGTCATGGTGCATGGCCGCGGCGCCAGCCGGCTCGAAGGCCTGCGCGCCTTGCCGCTGGTCCGGAGCCTTGGCCTGGACAGCCTGCTCATTTCCTACCGCAATGACGGTCTTGCGCCGTCCGCCTCGGACGGCCGATACGGCCTGGGGTCGACCGAATGGCGCGACGTCGAAGGCGCCATCGCTTTTGCCTTGGAGCAGGGCGCCGAGGAAGTGGTGCTGTTCGGCTGGTCGATGGGCGGCGCGATCTGCCTGCAGACCGCCGACCTCTCCCGTTACCGGCACCTCATCAGGGCACTGGTGCTGGACGCACCGGTCATCGACTGGGTGAATGTCCTGGCGCACCATGCCCGGCTGAACAGGATCCCTTACGCGGTGGGACGGTACGGCCAGCTGATGCTCGGGCACTCACTGGGCCGCAGGCTGACGGGCCTGGCCGCGCCGGTGGACTTGCGGGCCATGGACTGGGACACCCGGGCTGTGGAGCTGCGTACCCCCACCCTGGTGATCCACAGCGTCGATGACGAGTACGTGCCTTACGGGCCGTCGGCAAGCCTCGCCGAGCGGAATCCGGAGATGGTGACTTTCGAACCGTTCCGCGCGGCCAGACACACCAAGGAGTGGAACGCGGATCCGGAAAAATGGGAGCGCCTGGTGCGTTCCTGGCTGGAACCGCGGCTGAGGCCGTTGGCGCCCCAGCTCACGGGTGGCCGCTGAGGCCCGGGAAAGCTGTCCTCAACCGCCGGCGATCGGCGCGAGCCGCGCGCCGGTGAGCCGGACGAGGTCTGCGGGAGCCAGTTCGATATCCAGGCCGCGCCGCCCGCCCGAAACAAGGACCGTGGGGAATTCCATCGCCGATTCGTCCAGGACGGTGGGCGCGGGCTGGCGCTGGCCCAAGGGAGAGATGCCGCCCAGGACGTAACCGGTGCGCCGTTCCGCCGTCTTCGGATCGGCCATGGCCGCCTTCTTCGAACCCATTGCGGCCGCAATGGCCTTGAGGTCCAGTGTTCCGCTGACCGGGACGATCCCTACGGCGAGCTTGCCTTCGATGTCCACCATGAGCGTCTTGAAGACCCGCGAAGGGTCAACGCCGAGGACTTCCGCCGCCTCCAGCCCGTAGCTTTCGGCGGCGGGGTCGTGTACGTACGGGTGCAGGGTGAACGGAACGCCGGCCGCAGCCAGGACGGCTGTGGCCGGCGTTCCGGTCGACGCTGGTTTTTTCGCCATGGGCGCGCTAGGACTGCAGCCGGTCGGCGGCGGCCACCTTGCGCTTGATGCGGCCCAGCATGGCGGTCATGCCGCGCATACGCAGGGGAGTAATGGCACGGGTGAGCCCCAGGAGCTCCGGCATGTCATCGGGCACCGCGAGGATTTCGGACGCCGTCAGGCCGTCGAGCCCCTCGTGCAGGACGCCTGCGAAGCCGCGCGTGGTGGGGGCTTCCGGCGGGGCCTTGAAGAACAGGCGGTAGCCGAGCGCGCCGCCGTCGTCCTTCCGTTCCTGCTCAATGGTCAGGAACAGCGGCGACTGGCACTCCACCACCTGCTCCAGCAGTTCCGGGTGGTCAAGCAGGCGCGGCGGCAGCTCCGGCAGGCCGCGGGAGAATTCGAGCAGCAGCTGCAGGCGTTCGGGCTCGCTCAGGGCCTGGAAATCATCGACAATTTCCGCCAGTGCGGCGGGCAGGGTATTGGTACTCATCACGTCCAGCTTACGCAGTCCGGACGGGGTTTCGCCCCGTCCGGACTGTTGGTTCAGGGAAAATGCCGGCTAGTGGACCAACGCCGGAACGGAACCGCGCTCGGCACCCTTGACGATGGGGACGCGCACGGCGTTACCCCATTCGGTCCAGGAACCGTCGTAGTTGCGCACGTTCTGGAAGCCCAGCAGGTACTTCAGGGCGAACCAGGTGTGGCTGGAACGCTCGCCGATGCGGCAGTAGGCCACCACCTCATCGCCTTCCTGCAGGCCGGCTTCACCGAGGTACAGGGCTTCGAGTTCTTCGCGGGTGCGGTAGCTGCCGTCTTCGGCTGCGGCGCGGGCCCACGGGATGGAGGCGGCAGTGGGGATGTGGCCGCCGCGCAGCGCGCCTTCCTCGGGGTAGGCAGGCATGTGGGTGCGCTGGCCGGTGTATTCTTCGGGGGAGCGGACGTCGATCAGCGGCTTGCCGAAGTGCGCCAGGACATCCTCCTTGAAGGCGCGGATCGGTGCGTCATTGCGCTCGACCACCGGGTACTCCGACGGAGCCGGCTGCGGGACGTCGGTGGTCAGTTCGCGGCCTTCGGCGATCCACTTGTCGCGGCCGCCATCCAGGAGGCGGACGTCCTCGTGGCCGAAGAGGGTAAAGACCCACAGGGCGTAGGATGCCCACCAGTTGGACTTGTCGCCGTAGATGACCACGGTGCTGTCGCGGGAAATGCCCTTGGCTGCGGCCAAGGCGGCGAAGCCTGCGCCGTCCACGTAATCGCGGGTGACCTCATCGTTCAGGTCGGTGTGCCAGTCGATCTTCACGGCGCCGGGGATGTGGCCGGTCTCGTAGAGAAGGACGTCTTCGTCGGATTCGACAACAACGAGCTTGCCGTCGTTGAGCGCTCCGCCTTCGAGGGCTGCGGCGAGCCATTCGGTGGACACGAGGCGCTCGGGGTGAGCGTACTTCGCGAACTTTTCGTTCTGTTCAACCGGGTAGGACATGGGCATGGCCTTTCACTGATGATGGACGGTGCCGGACCGGACGGCGGGGCATTCCTCTGCCCGGCTTGGAACCAACACTAGCCACGCTCCTCCGGGATTGCTCCTGTGCGGTCACATGGTGAAACATGTCTCATCCGCAGGGACCCGCCTGTGTCCGGGTGGACGGCGCATTCCCGGTATTCTTGCTGAGGACTTACCCCGGAAGAACGGACCGTTTTGGTACAGATCGAACAGCTCGCCGCACGCACCCCCGCGGTCTCGGTGGACGAGATCCTGCAGGGGTTCCATCCTTCCCCGCGGTTCGGGGAGGTCTCCTTCGCGAGCTACCGTCCCGATCCCGCCCAGCCGAGCCAGGCGGCCGCCGTCAAGGCCCTGGAAACCTTCGCCGCAGGCGTCGGCAACGGCACCGGCGGCGGGCTCTTCTCGAAGATCTTCGCCAAGAAGGAGACCGGACGCGCCGGCATCTACCTCGACGGCGGCTTCGGCGTCGGCAAGACGCACCTGCTGGCCTCCCTCTGGCACTCGGCGCCCGGGCCGAAGGCCTTCGGCACCTTCGTCGAATACACGAACCTTGTGGGGGCGCTGTCCTTCCGCAAGACCGTGGAGGCGCTCAGCAACTACAAGCTGGTCTGTATCGATGAATTCGAACTGGACGATCCCGGCGATACCGTGCTGATGTCCCGCCTCATGCGGGAACTGGCCGACGCCGGCGTGCGGCTCGCGGCGACCTCCAACACCCTGCCGGGTTCCCTCGGCGAGGGGCGCTTCGCCGCCGTCGACTTCCAGCGTGAAATCCAGGTCCTGGCGGACCAGTTCGAGGTCATCAGGATCGACGGCGAGGATTACCGCCACCGCGGCCTGCCGGCGGCTCCGGCCCCGCTGAAGACCGAGGACCTCAAGCGGCAGATGCACGCCGAATTCGACGGCCAGACCGTCGCCGTCGACGACTTCCGCCAGCTGGTGGACCACCTGGCCGGTGTCCATCCCAGCCGCTACCGCCAGCTGATCGCAGGGATCGACGGCGTGGTGTGGCGCGACGTCGAGACCATCACCGAGCAGGCCGTCGCCCTGCGTTTCGTGGTCCTCGCCGACCGGCTGTACGACAAAGACGTCCCGATCCTGGCCAGCGGCGTGCCGTTCGACAAGCTCTTCACCGAGGAAATGATGGGCGGCGGGTACATGAAGAAGTACTACCGCGCCGTCTCCCGCCTCACCGCACTGGCCCGTGAAGGCCAGAACCACGAACCGTCCTAAGGCCTTCCGGCCGCCGGTTCACCGCCGCTCCGCAAGGTACCGTTCCACGATCGGCAGGCACTCGTTGCGGCTCCGCTCGACGTGGGAGAAGGAGAGCGCCGCGGCCAGCTCCGGCTGACCCCGAAGGATCGCGTCCACGATCTCGAAATGCTCGCGGTGCAGTTCCTGCTGGTCGCGGTCCTTGGCGATGTGGAAAAGCCGGTTCACGTGGCCGTTGACCGGGGCCATGAGCTTCTGCAGGAGACGGTTGCTGCTCAGAGCGAGGATCTCCTCGTGGATGCGTGAATTCACATCGGCGATCCGCCTGCCGTCGTCGGCGTCGATCGCCCCGCCCGCCTCCTCGAGGAGGTCCAGGAGCCGGGACGGGGAACTGCCCCGGGCGCAGGCGGCTGCCGCGAGCCGCGCGGCAAGGACCTCCAGGCTCGCCCGCACATCGAAGAGCTCCTCGGCCCGTTGTGCCGTCATGTGGGTGATCACCGCGCCCCGGCGGGGCAGGGTTTCTATGTAGCCTTCGCTTTCCAGCTGCGGGAGTGCCTCGCGGACCGGGACCCGGGAAACCTGCAGCCTCTCGGCGACCTCCCGTTCGCGGATCCGCTCTCCGGGCTGAAGGGTTCCGTCGATGATGCGTTCGCGCAGCCACTCGTAGACCGTGGTGGCGAGCAGGCGCGACCCCGCAGTCGATTCGTCAAGGAGTTCGATCAAGGCTGGTCCTTCCAAGGGGTTCCGTGATATCTGAGGAGCCCGGGGAAACAGATTCCGAGCACGGCCATGCACGCCGTCAGCAGGAAGGAACTCACAAACGCGGCATTGCTCATGCCCACGAGTTGCGCTGCTGCGCCGAGCCCGATCGACGCAACGGGAATTGCCCCGATGGCGAACTCCTGCAGGCCGAGGGCGGTTCCCTGGTGCTCGGGTGCGGTGGTCAATTGGAGAAGCGTTGTCTGGAGCACCGAGAACAAGGCTGCGACGAGTCCGATCAGGACCATGAGCGTGAACGCCGCGGGCCTGGCATGGCTGATGGTGAAAAGGGCCCAAAGGAGCCCCATTCAGAGAGTAATAAGACCCAAATTAACGGCCATAATGGCCGCTACGCGGCGGGAGGTCACACCGAACTTCCGCCGAATATTTCCCATATGGAAGTTCACATTGGCTTCCGAGCAGTTGCAGATAACCGATATCTCCCAACTGGTCTTGCCGATGGCGCACCACTGCAACACTTCCTTCTCCCGGCTGGTCAGAACCACCGGTTTGCTGACCGGATGTTCGAAGGCCAGTCCGGCACCGCTCTGCAGTGCGTAGTCCTTGAGCATCCACAGGGTCGGCAGGACCGACTCTATGAAACGGTTGGCCTCGGCCCGGTTTTCCGCTTCCACGCTGAGGCTCAGCGCGCCGAGTTCGCCGCGAGCACCATGCAGCGGCATGGTCAGCCCATACACCAGGCCGGCGGCCGAGGCTTCCTCGAAGAACTCGTGCTGCTTTCGCGTCTGGTAGATGGACGGTTCCCAGAAAATCGGCAGTACGCTCTGGGTACAGTGACTGACCGTCGGGTCGACCCGCGCGTAGCCAGCCCGGTCGTAATGCTCGCGCCAGGCGGCCGGGTAGTTGCCGACGATGAAGGCGTTCTCGTAGTCCTGGCTGTCCTTAGGCAACAGGCCGAACAGGATCTTCGAGAATCCAAGGTCGCTCGCCATCTTCTGCAGGATGGCGCTCCACTCCAATTTTCCACTTGAGCGTTCCAGCTCAAGAAAACCGTCAACCAAGGCCATGATGCCTGTGCCGATCAGGAAGGCGGCACCTTTGCGCCTGAAGTCGCCGAGCAGCGCGATGACCAGGGAACCAAGGACGCTGCCCGCGCCGCACGATCCGAGGAGGGCTCCCAGCCCGGCGGCGTCCAAGCCCAGGTTTTCATCGGCGAAGACCGGCATGAACGACTGATGGATCGGCCAGACGAAGACGTTGGCCGAGAGCGTGATGAGGAGTACCGCGAGGCTGAGGCGGTTGCCGCAAACCGCCCTGGAGCCGTCGGCAAGCATCCGCCACACGGAGCCGTGGCCAGCCGTAATGCCTGATCGGGTGCGCTTGAGGGGCAGCAGCGCCAGCAGGGACACGACATACCAGAGAGCCGAGGCGGCCAGCGCGGCCGGGGCACCGAAAAGGGCGATCGATGCTCCGCCGACGGCCGGACCGATCATTTGGGTTACGTTCGTTGCCACCGCGTTCAGGGCGTTCGCGTTACCAAGCTGCCTGTGCCCCACGAGGTCCAGGACATAGGAGCTCCGGGCCGGCTGTGACGGGGATTGCGCAAGCCCTATGACGAAGCCGCCGGCGGCGAGCACCCAGAAGTGGGCCAGGCCTAGGAATGCGAGGACTGCCACCGCAGCGACCGCAAGGAAAGCCCAGGTGGAGGCGACCACCAGCACGAGCTTGCGGTCGAAGCGGTCCGAGAGGGCACCGGCCAGGGGGCCAAGAAGCAGGGGCGCAAGGCGAAGGGCCGTGAACACAGCCAGGAGGAACTCCGAGCGGGTGCTGTCGAAGACCATCCATCCGAGGATCAGGGTCTGGGTCCAGATTCCACCGAAAAAGAAGAGATTCGAGATCCAGAGCAGCCGGAAGCCGGGATTTGCCTGGAACGGGCCGGCGGCACGGATGCGCCTCTGACCCCGGGGCGCGGCCTTTCCCGGGGGCCCGGCGACGTCCGTCGATTCCGGTGGCGGCACCGCAAGCCTCATTTCCTGGATGGACACTCTGATTCATCTGGTATGCCACATGCTGATGATTTCTGTCAAAGGGGTGACATATCCGGGCATTTGTGTGATTCTGCATACCAACAACGAAGAGATGCTTGGGTGGACGCGATCTCCGGGATATCAGACAGGGCAGGATTACGGCCCAGGTGGGTTCCCTTCTTCTTTCCGCGTCCGCAATCTTTACTCGCTCGATCAACTTCGTTCGTCAGTTTTCCGTGGCTCGTTGAGAAGCCCGGGGCTACAGGCGAATGCAGCTGCCGGCCAGCCCTGTGCGAAATCAACTCTTGCTCCCGGAAGAACGTCATTTGAACGATTCGGCTCCTGGAAGGAACAGAAATGATTCGACACAAGCGGGAACTCGTGTTTACGACGCTTGCAGCGGTGGCAGCAATGGGGCTGTCTTCCTGCCAATTGCCGTCAGGGAACGCATCAGGCGGCAACGGGGCCAAGCAGAGCACCATCGTGGTAGGCAGTTCAAACACGGCGGAGACCCTCGACCCCCTGCAGTCTTCGGACGCCCACAATGACTTCAACCTGGCGCCGATGTACGACCGCCTCCTGGACTTCGACGCAAAAGGCGAGAAGGTCCCGAAGCTTGCCGCCGAATGGAAGTTCAACGCAGACGCGACGAAGGTAACCCTGGCCCTCCGCCAGGGCGTCACGTTCCATTCGGGCAACGCGTTGACAGCGGACGACGTCGTGTACAGCCTGGACCGGGCCAGGAAGATCGGGTCCGGGGCCGCGTCGTTCCTCTCGAACTACGTCTCAGCCAGGTCCGTGGATGAGCTCCACGTGGAAATCACCCTCGCCAAGACGGACCTCGACTTTGTCGGAGCGCTGAGCCAGATCTACATCCTTGATTCGAAGCTTGTGAAGCCCAACGAGGGGTCCGACAATGCCCAGGCATGGCTGGGCACCCACGAGGCCGGTTCAGGGCCTTTCGCGATGGGCAGCTACAAGCCGAACCAGGAGCTCAACCTTGCGCGGTACAAGGACTACTGGGAGTTTGACGAGAAGCGGCCGGCCACCATCATCCTGCGCATGATCAACGACTCCAGCGCCAACCGTGACGAGTTCCTCGCAGGGAACCTGGACATCACGATGGGCCTGGCCGCCGTCGACGTCCAGAACATCTCGAAAGACAGCAAGTACGAGGTCGTCAACATTCCGGCCCCGCGGCAGACGTACGCCTGGCTCAACACCAAGGGCAAGATCACTGGCGACGCCCGGGTACGGGAAGCGATCCAGCTCGCCTACGACTATGACGGTCACCTGACAAGCGCCTTGGGCGGACAGGGCAGCATCGCCAATTCGATCCTCCCCGAGGGCATCTCCTGCCGGGTGGACGCCGGTAAGCCCCGGCAGGACCTGGCCCGGGCCAAGCAGCTGATCAACGAAGCCGGGGTCGCAGGAACCACGGTCACCGTCGCCTACCAGCCCACAGTGCGGGAATTCAACGCGGCGGGGACCATCCTCCAGGATTCCCTGAAGAAGATCGGCCTCAATGCGGAACTGAAGGCAGTCACGTTTCCCCAGTACTCGGCGCTCGTTTCGAAGCCCGAGACGATGCCCGACGTCGCGCTCGCCTGGGACTTCGCCGCATTCCCGGCCGCCGGGCCGATGCTCAACCGCGAATGGAATTCCGCCTTCGCAGGACAGACCAACTTCACCCGCTACTCCGACCCGAAGGTCGACGAACTTCTGAAGAAAGGCCTGACGGCAGCGGACCAGAAGGAGGCATGCGATGCGTTCCAGGACGTCCAGAAGCAGGTCCTCGCGGACCACGCCCTGCTGTACATCGCGTACCCGGCAGTGACCATGCTTTCGGACAGGAAGGTGGGCCCGATTCCGTTCTCGCCCACCCAGCAGGACTTCAACGTCGGTACGCTCCGGATGGCGAAATAGGGATGCGGCTCAATCATTGCTCCCGTCCGCAGCATGAACCGGGGCAGCCATGATCAGGTTCGTCCTCCGCCGCATCGGACTGGCTGTCCTTTCCCTGGGAGGCGTGGCCACGATCGTGTTCGTGATGTCGAAGCTGATCCCGGGCGACGTCGCGAGGGTTGCCGCCGGCCGTCTCGCGACCCCTGAGCAGGTGGACCACATGCGGGAGGTGCTCGGTTTGAACCAGCCGGTGTTCCTGCAGTACGCCGACTACATCCGGCGGCTCCTCCAAGGGAACCTGGGCACGTCAACCATCACGCGGCAGAGCGTCGCGGGTGATCTGGGCACGGTCCTGCCGACCACTATCCAGCTCGTCCTGCTCGGAATGCTCATCACGGTCCTCGTAGCCGCCCCGCTGGGCATCCTTGCCGCCGTGCGGGAAGGGAAAGGGACCGACATCGCAACCAGGCTCTTCCTGGTCCTCAGCGGCGGTGTCCCGGTGTTCTGGCTCGCGATCATGATGCGCTGGGTACTCGGTTCCCTGCTTGGCTGGTTCCCGATTTCGGGGACGAACAGCGTGGGTTCTGCCCCGCCGGATATCACGGGCTTCACCCTGCTGGACTCCCTGCTCTTCGGCGACGCTGCGAACTTCGCCGACTCGCTGGGCCATTTGTTCCTGCCGGCGCTGGCGCTCAGCGCCCCGTTCGTGTCAACCCTGGCCCGCATCATCCGGTCGAACATGATGACGGCGCTGAAGACGGACTACATCACCTTCGCGGTGTCCAAGGGGGTTCCGGAGCACAGGGTGGTCCTGAGGCACGCCTTCCGCCCGGCGCTCGGTTCGGTACTCACGGTGTTCGGCATGCAGTTCGGTTGGATGATCAGTGCCGCAGTGCTGGTCGAGGCGGTCTTCGGGTTACCCGGCATTGGCAGCTACCTGTACCGCGCGATCATCAACCAGGACACCTTCTCCGTCCTCGCGTCGGTCCTCGTCATCGGCTTCGTCTTCATTGCCACGTCTTTCATCGTGGATCTCGTCCAGATGGTGATCGACCCACGGGTACGGCATGCCCAGTTGGGAGCAGCATGAAATCCGATACCGCAGGAGTCTCCACCGCTTTGTCGGCCGCAGCAATCGGGGGCGCGGCCGGCCGGTTCGGCCGCAGGGTCTTCGGCCGCCGCACCGCCGTCGTCGACCGGGTGGCCTTCGGCCTCGCCGCACTCCTCATTCTCGGTGCGGTCGCGGCTCCCTTGTTCAGCCCGTACGATCCGTTCGCGGTGGACACGCCTTCTGCCTTGCTCGCTCCGGGCGGCAAACACCTGCTCGGAACGGACGACGTCGGCAGGGACGTATTTTCCCGATTGCTGGCGGGTGCGGGACTCACCCTGCTCTCCGCCGTTGCGATCGTGGCGCTCTCCGCGGTCGTCGGGGTCCTCGTCGCGAGCGTTTCGGCGCTCCTGCCCAGGCGCGCGGACGAGCTCGTCATGCGGGCATGCGACATCTTCATGTCCATCCCGTCCCTGGTGCTGGCACTGGGCCTCGCGGCTGCCCTTGGCCCTTCGATGGCTTCGATCATTGTCGCCATGGTGGCTGCATCCTGGCCCAGCACGGCCCGGCTCACCCGCGGCATCCTCCGGGAAACAATGTCGGCCTCGTACGTCGAATCCGCACAGATCCTGGGCATGTCCCGCTTGCGCCTCATGCTTGGCCACGCGCTCCCGAACTCTCTGGATGCCATTTACGTGCAAGCCAGCATGGAGATCTCCGGAACCATCGTGATGATTTCCGGCCTCGCATTCCTGGGTGTCGGCGCGCCACCGCCCAGCCCGGACTGGGGGTCGATGATCGCCGCGGGGCAGCAGTACATCACCAGTGCATGGTGGATCTCCTTGTTTCCCGGCCTGGCCATCACAGTTGGTGCGATCGCCTTCGGCCTGGTCGGAGACGCCGTCCGCAGCTTTGCCGACCCGACTGGAAGGAGGTCCTGATGGATGACGACGCCCTGCTGAAGATTGAAAACCTCCGGGTGTCTGTTCCCGAGAAGGAACGGATCGGCGGCGGCACCGGCAGCCTCACGCTCGTCGACGGGCTGTCACTCAGCATCCGCGCGGGCGAACGGCTGGCCTTGGTGGGCGAGTCAGGTTCGGGAAAGTCCCTGACCGCCCGGGCCGTCCTGCAACTCGACCGGCAGTTCGACCTCACCGGATCGATCCAATGGAAGGGCAGCGAACTGCTCGGTACCAACCGCCGGGTGCTGCGGAACATCCGCGGCGGGGAGATTTCCATGATCTTCCAGGACCCGATGACGGCACTCAACCCGGTGCTGACGATCGGTGAGCAGGTCGCAGAACCGCTGCTCGTCCGCGGTGTGCGCAAACGGGAGGCGTACCGGCGCGCGGCGGCGATGCTCGACCGGCTCGGAGTGCCGAAGGCGAAGGAACGGCTGGGCGCATACCCCGGGCAGTTTTCGGGCGGCATGCGGCAGCGGGTGGTCATGGCCGCGGCCCTTGTTGCCGAGCCCCGGCTCGTCATTGCCGATGAGCCGACGACGGCGCTGGATGTCCGGGTCCAGGAACAGGTCCTGGACCTCCTGGAAGAACAATCGCGGGAGATGAACCTGGCCGTCTTGTTCATCACCCATGACCTGGCCATCGTCGCCGGTCTGGCTCACCGGGTCGCAGTGATGTACTCGGGCCGGCTGGTGGAAGAAAAGTCCGTCGACGATCTTTTTGCGGATCCCGAACATCCCTATACCTGTGGACTGATCGCGTCGGTGCCCAGGCTCGATGCCGACCCTGACGTCCGGCTTAGGACCGTGGAGGACTATCTCGTCCTCGAAGGAGGTGTACCGCATGCATGACGATGTTCTGCTCCGGGTTGACGGTTTATCGAAGCGATTCGGCTCCGGGAGCCGGGCGCACCAGGCACTGGAGAATGTCTCGTTCGAGGTCCGGGAAGGGGAGATCCTGGGCCTGGTCGGAGAATCCGGTTCGGGGAAATCCACCATCATCCGCTGCATCGTGGGTTTGGAGAAGGAAGACGGCGGCACCATCACCTACGACGGGATCAACCCGGCGGCGCCCGGAAGGGGCGGACTGCTCCGCTACCGCCGGGAAATCCAGATGGTCTTCCAGGACCCGTATTCGAGCCTTGATCCGCGCATGACGGTCCGGCGGATTGTCGAGGAGCCAATGCTGGTGATCGGGGGTTTCTCCGAACGGCAGCGGCGGAGCCGGATCGAGGAGCTCATGCACCTCGTGGGCCTCCGGGCCGAGCACCTTGACCGCTACCCGAAGCATTTCTCGGGCGGCCAGCGCCAGCGGATCGCCATCGTCCGGGCGCTCGCCGTGGACCCCAAGGTCCTGCTGTGCGACGAACCCGTCTCGGCGCTCGACGTGTCTGTCCAGGCGCAGGTCCTGAATCTGCTCAAGGACATGCAAAAGCAGCTCAAGCTGACGGTGCTCTTTGTCTCGCATGACCTTGCAGTGGTGAAGTACCTCTGCTCGAGCCTCGTGGTCCTGAACCGCGGCAAGGTCGCCGAGACGGGGAGTATTGCGCAGATCTACGGCAACCCGCAGGACAGCTACACCAAATCCCTGCTGGAGGCGGTACCGGTGCCGGACCCGGCACTGGAGCGCGAGCGGCGTACACAGCGCCGCCGGACCTTGGCGGTGGCGCGGTGAACCGCATCGGCGTCGACGTCAAGTTCGACAACGGTGCTTCTTTGCTGGGACCCAGCCCGCTCGGGACGCTCGCGGCCGCCCAGGAGCTTGGCTTCGAGGGCATCCTGGTCCGGACCCTGGATGAGGCCTTTCCAACCCTCGAACACCGGGCAATCGCCGAATTCGCGGTAGAGGCGAACGCCCGGGAGATGTTCGTCCAGCTCGGGCTCGGCAAGGTCAACCCCTACATGGTGTCCGAACTTCCACGGGTGCGCGACCTTGGCCAGGGAAGCTACCTCGCCGGCATGGAGCGGATGATCCGGATCTGCGCCGAATTCGGGTGGACCGAAGCCTGGACAGCCACGGGCGGCTACAAACACGGCCTCCCCGCACCGTACTGCTTCGACCGTTTCCGCACCGACGTGGACTGGTCCGATCAACTGGCGGCGACGGCGGATTTCCTGCGGAAGCTCGCCCCAACGCTCCGGGAACACGGTGTGCGCCTGAACCTGGAGACCCACGAGGAAATCACGAGCTTCGAGCTCCTCCGGCTGATCGAAGAGACCGGCAGCGACGTGCTGGGTGTCTGCCTTGACCCGGCGAACCTCATGGTCCGCGGAGAACCCGTCGGCGACGCCGTGCGCCGGGTGGCACCGCATACCCGCCTGACCCATCTCCGGGACGCGGTCATCGTCCCGGCGGCGAACGGCCTTTCCCGGTTCCTCATGCCGATCGGCGAAGGAGTCATCGACTGGGCCCAGCTACTCGATGAGGTGCTCGGCGCGCACCCCGACCTCGACCTCGTCATCGAGGGGATCGGCGGCTCCCGCGCGGAGATGGAGATGCAGCCCGATGATCCCCTCTGGCGGAGCCTGCATCCCGACATGGCAGACGCCGACGCCGAAGCGCTCCGGGAACTTGCCGCCCGGTTTGCGGCCCGGTCCGCCGCCGGGAACGCACCGGGGGTGGAGGAGCTGCGTGCTTCCCGACCCGAACAAACCGATTACCGGAACTTCCTCACAAAGTCCCGCGAAGCACTGCTCGCGGGCCTCAAACGCCGGGCCACGCCCGCCTTTGCCGACTAAGGAGAAAAGCAAGAATGCAGCAGCCAAACGACCTCACCGGGCTTGCGACCGCCGTCGACTGCGACGTCGTTTTCCCCGGTGCCCCCTCGTATGAGACGCTCCGGCATGTCTGGAACGCGGACATCGACCAACACCCCGCGGCGATCGTCCGCTGCACCGGTGCGGACGACGCAGCGCGCGCCCTCCGTTGGTGCGTGGAGAACCATGCCCCGCTGACGGTCCGGGGCGGGGGGCACAACCTGGCCGGCACTTCCGTCGCCGACGGAAGCGTGCTCATCGACACGGGGCTCATGCGGAGCGTCACCGTGGACACATCAAACCGCACCCTCACCATCGGCGCCGGGTGCCGGTGGGGTGACGTGGACCGTGCCGCCGAGCCCTACGACATCGCCCTCCCCGCCGGAGTCGTTTCCCACACCGGCGTCGCCGGCCTCACCCTCGGCGGGGGCATGGGCTACCTTTCGCGCATGTTCGGCTCCACGGTCGATTTCCTCCGCGAAGTGGAAATCGTCACGGCCGACGGCGTTATCCGGCGCGTGAACGCGGAGAATGAACCGGAGCTTTTCTGGGCACTCAAGGGGGCCGGGCACAACTTTGGCATCGCCACCGAGTTCGTTTTCGACTACGTCGACCTCCCTGGCCTCGCCACGGTGCGCCTGGCCCTTTACCCGGCAGCGGACCGCAAGGAAATCCTCCAGCGCTTCAGGGACCTGGGACCGGGCATGCCGGACAATGTCGGCAGCTATGTGCGGCTCTACCGCTGCCCGGAGTATTGGTCTCAGGTGCCCAGGGAATACCGCGGCAAGCCCATCATTTCCGTGGCGACGGTGACCTACGGGGATCCCTCGCTGGAACATGAGCTGAGCGCAGCGATGTTTCAGGGCGGCACGCCCGTCTACCGGAGCGTGCGCACCATTCCGCACCTGACCCTGCAGCACGCCACCGACGACGAGTTCCGCTACGGCATTTCCCACTACTGGCGCCACGTGGCGTTCCGGGAGCTGCCCGACGAGCTGATCGACATCGCCATCGAGCACGCCGACGCGTACCCGGGACGCTCACTGAACTCAAGTTCCTTCATCAGCCATCAGGTGATGTGCCCCTTCGAACTCATCGCCGGAAAGCTTGTTCCCCGTGACCACAGCAACGACTCCACCACCGACATCCACTCGCGCTGGGCAGGAAACATCGGGGCCGACTGGGAGTTTGCGGACGAGCGGGAAGAGCTCGTGGCCTGGGTCAGGAAATTCACGGCCGCGGTCAGCGAATGGGAACACGGCAGCTACATCAACTTCACGTCCGAACACGGTGACGCCCAAAGCGCCCGGGAGATTTACGGGGAGAAGTACGAACGGCTTGCGGCAATCAAGGCCAGCTACGATCCCACGAACGTGTTCGACCACGGCCTGGTCGACCTGCAGCCCGCCGCGGCCGGCGGGGACTGGGCAGGGGAGTAGCGGGCATGCTTCACATCGGAGTGGACAGCACCAAGTTCGCCGATTCGCATGCCGGCTCGGCGGTCCGGATCGTTGAACGTTCCGCGGAGCTCGGCCTCGACGGCGTCTTCTTCCGCTCGATCCTGGAGCTTAGCCCGACGCTGGACCGCGGCGAGATCCGCGGGACGATGCAGGCAGCCCATGACCTGGGCCAGCGGATCGAAGCCGGGGTGGGGAAGGTGAATCCCTTCGCTACGCCGGAAGCGCCCGGGGTGCGGGCCCTGGGTGACGGCGACTACCTGCTCGGAATGCGGAAAATGATCGAAGCCGCGGCGTCCGAGGGTATCCGTGAACTCTGGACGGCGACCGCCAACTACCAGTTCAGGATCTCCGGGCTGTACTCCTGCGACCGTTTCCGGACCGATGTGGACTGGGGCGCTCAGCTCGCCGCCACCGGAAAATTCCTGCACAAACTGGCGCCGGTGCTCCGCGACGCGGGAGCCCACCTCAACCTGGAAACCCACGAGGAAATCACCACCTTCGAGGTTGTCCGGCTCGTGGAGGAGGTAGGACCGGACGTCCTGGGCATCACCTTCGACTCGGCCAACGTCCTGGTTCGCTGTGAAGACCCGGTGGCGGCCGTCAACAGGGCGGCTCCCTACATCCGATCGAGCCACATCAGGGACGTAGCGCTCTTCTTCCGGCCGGAGGGGATCGCGCGTCTCCTGAGCCCGGTGGGCGAAGGCGTCATCGACTGGGACCTCTTCCTCGCCCCGCTGCTGGACCACGATTTGATGCTCTCCATCGAAGGGATCGTGGAAAGCACGCGCGGCGAAATGACCCTGCAGATCCATGACGAACGCTGGCAGCAGGGCCACCCCGATCTGTCCCTCGCAGAAGCCTTCGAAGTGGTCCGGCTCACGAACGAGTACGAGGCACGTGCGGCCCTGGGCAAGCTGCCCGGCTGGAACGACATGCATGAGCCCCTGGGAGAAGACGAATCACTCGAATTCATCCAGCGCAGCGCCGCGCATCTCCGCAGCACCATCGCGCGCCTTGCGCACACACGAAACATGGACAAGACAGGAAGCAACGATGACTGAAACACGAGCAAGCACCGTCCGCGACTACCCCACCCTGAGCCTGAAGGAGCGGGACCGCCGCTGGGCCGCCATCCGGGCGCTGCTGGCCAAGGAAGGACTGGACGGCGTTGTTGTCTTCGGAAGCGGTCGGGACAACGCGGACGCCTACCTGACGAATGAGGCAAAGGGTGCACTCGTCCTCCTGACGCCCGAAGAGGACCCGGTGCTGTATGTCGGGGATGTTCCGCTCAACCGCTTCGATGCCCAGGCGCACCGCTGGGAGCGCTGGGTGGACAACTGGGTCAGCGGGGACCCCCTCGAGGAGCTCTTCAGTGGAATCCGGGAACGCGGGCTCGACCACGCCCGGCTCGGCGTGGTGGGCCTGACGAGCAGGATGGTCGGGGAGTGGGCGGGAACAATCTCCCACACCACCTGGACCAGGGTCCTGGGAGCCCTTCCGAAGGTCCAATGGGTCGACATCGCCGACGCGTACGAGTCGATTGCGATCATCAAAAGCGCGGAGGAGCGGGTGCTCCTGCGCAAGGCGGCAGAGCTCGGCGAGGATGCCTGCCGGGCCTTTGTGGAGACGGCCCGGGCAGGGGGCAACGAACACGAGATCGCCGCCGCGTCGTTCCAGGCGATCATTGCCGGCGGCGGGTGGGTCCGCTGGCCCTTCATGCTGGAACGTGCGGGCGCGAGCATGTTCGCCTGGTCGGTTCCGGAGTGGTTCGAAAGCGGCGGAGCGCCGCGCGTACTCGCTCCGGGCGACACGATCGCGGCTGAGATTTTCGCCTTCTACGGGGGAATCGAGTCACAGCAGCAGATCGACGTCTCGGTCGGGGAGCCCAGCCCGCTGCTCCGTGACCTGGAAGCGGTGTGCATCGATTCCTACCAGGCGGGCCTGGCTGCCTTGAAACCGGGGATGCTGTTCTCCGAACTGGCGCGCATCATGGAGGAACCTTTGCACCGCTCGCGTACCTGGAACACCGGCCCGATGGTCCAGACGGTCTCGCCCATCTACAACAGCGCCACCCGCCTCCACCCGGACGTCGACGGGGCCCTCGCGCACCTCCCGAAGCTGCCGTCCGGGGTCGGGATCGACGGTGACTTCGTGATCCAGGAAGGCCACGCCTTCGCCTTCGAGCCGAACGCTTTGCGCGACGGGCAACGGGTGTGCATCGGCGGCACCATCCTGCTGGGCGAAAACGGCCCGGAGGAGCTCAACTCGATCCCGAACCGGCTGAACGTCATCTGACGGGAGAGCCTACGGGGAAATGCGCGGCCGGGGGTTGTGGTCCATGAGGACCCAGCGGACCACCACCCCCGCCAGCAGGGCCCAGAACGCCGCTCCGATTCCGGCAACGCTCAACCCGGAAGCGGCCAGCAGGAACGTCACCGAGGCTCCGATCCGTTCTTCCGCCACCGCCAGTGCCGAGGCGATCGCCGACGCCATGGTGCCCAGCAGGGCCAGGCCCGCCACGGCCTCGAGCAGGCCCTGCGGCGCCGCGGCCACCACCGTCACCAAGGCCGCCGAGGAGGCGGCGAGCACAAGATAGGCAAGGCCCGAGGTGAAGGCGGCTATCCACCGCCGGCCGCGGTCCGTGCCTGCTTCCTCTCCGGCTGCCAGCGCTGCGCTGAGGGCGGCCAGGTTGATGGCGTGACCGCCGAACGGGGCGCCGAGCACCGTCCCCGCGCCGGTCACCAGCATCGACGGCCGCCACGGCGTGCTGTAGCCGAAGGACTTCAGCACTGCCACGCCTGGAATGTTTTGGGACGCCATGGTCACGATGAACAGCGGCAGGGCCAGGCCGGCCACGGCCTGCAGGCTGAACGCCGGAGTGGTCCAATGCAGTTCGGGCAGCAGGCGGTCCGCCGGGACGGTTCCACCATTGAATGCGATGTGGATGCCGATGACGGCCAAGGCGACCCCGAGGGATGCCGGAACCGACCAGCGCGGCGCCAGCTTCATCATGAGCAGCCAGCACAGAATGACCGGCGCCACCAGCAGGGGCGCGGAGCCCACGGCCTTGAACGGTGCCACACACAGCGGCAGGAGGACCCCGGCGAGCATCGCTTGGGCAAGCGCCGTGGGTATCCGCGTCATCAGGCGCCCCAGGGGTGGAAGCAGTCCGGTCAGTGCGATAAGCACCCCTGCGATCAGGAAGGCACCGACGGCGGCCGGCCAGCCGCCGTCGGGCGTTCCGGCTCCCGCGAGAAGTGCCGCCCCCGGGGTGGACCAGGCGAGCGTCACCGGCACCCTCGACCGCCAGGAGAGCCAGAGGACCCCGACGCCGAAGCACAGGGTGAGCGCCAGCAGGCCGCTGGCAGCCTGCGCATCGCTGGCCCCGACGGCACGCAGCCCGGCGAGGACCACTGCGAAAGAGGAGGTGAAGCCGACGAGGGCCGTCACGACGCCGGCGGTCACGGGCATGGACAACTGCCGGGAGGGGAGCGGAGGGGCGGGGGCTTCGGCAGGCGCGGCGCTGGAATCGGGGGAGGGCATGATCTTCAACGGTACCCGAGGTGGGTGGCGGGTCTGCGCCGGCCGGCCGGCCTATTCACTCCGCGGGCGCCCGTTAAACGCCAAGGGCATCGGTGCCGCCTCCCGGCGGGACCGATGCCCCGTTGACGTAACTGTTATGGCAGCTCTTTACTGAGCCTCATCCGTGGCGGGAGCCCCGCCGCCGGCGTTCTCCACGAATCCGGAAGCGGCGTCCTGGACTGCATCAACCTGCTCGGCGAACTTTCCACCGGTCTTGTCGTCGATGAAATCACCGGCCTTCTCGATGCCGTCCTTGATGGCTTCCTCGTTGCCACCAATGAGCTCTTGAGCTTTGCCCTTCAGATCGTCAATTAGTCCCACGGGCACCTCCCTTCCGTCGCGGAGCCAGTTCGCTCCTCCGTTCCCGAGCTTAACCCGGCATCCCGGCCCTGCCAAGCATGAATTTGGCCGGCCCCTCAGGGATTGCTGTCCAGGCTGACGCGCTGTTGGTGCCTGGGGCTCTCCGGGTTCATCAGCGAATGCCTGCGGCCGTAGCCGAAGTAGATCGCCAGGCCGATGACCAGCCAGACGACAAACCGGACCCAGGTGTCCCAGGGCAGCTGCGTCATCAGGAAGCCCGAGGCCAGGACGCCGAAGGCGGGCACCAACGGCATGAGCGGCAGTCGGAAGGTGCGCGGGGCGCCGGGCTTCGTGTAGCGGAAGACGATCACGGCCACGCATACCACCACGAAGGCGGCAAGGATGCCGATGTTGGTCAGGTCGGCCACTGCCTTGATGGGGAAGATTCCAGCAAGGAATGCCGACGTGATGCCTGCGATCCAGGTGACGCGCTGCGGGGTGCCGTTCCGGTCCGTCTTGGCGAACCAGGACGGCAGGAGCCCGTCGCGGCTCATGGTGAACCAGACGCGGGTGACACCCAGCAGAAAGGTGAGCATGACGGTCAGGATGGAGAGCACGGCGAAGACCGAGATGATCGTCGCGATGACCGGAAGCCCGACGCCGGTGAACGCCGAGGCGAATCCTGCGGTGGGGTTGATGTCCTTGTAGTTCTGCATGCCGGTCAGCACCAGGGTCGCGGCCACGTACAGGAGCATGGCGATCACAAGTGACAGCACGATTGCCTTGGGCATGTGCTTCTTGCCGTCCTTGGCTTCTTCGGCCGCGGTGCTCATGGCGTCATAGCCGAACACTGCGAAGAACACCGTGGCGGATCCGGCCAGCACCGGGCCGAAGCCGCTGGGCATGAACGGGTTGTAGTTCTCGGTGTTGATGTAGAAGATGCCCAGCCCGATGATGAACACGATCAGCACCACCTTGATCCCGACGGCGATCAGTTCGAAGCGGCCGAAGGTTTTGGTGCCCCGGCTCAGGATCCAGGTCACGAGCAGGCAGATCAGGATGGCGGGAAGGTTGATGAGGCCGCCCTTGCCTTCGTCCGCGGTGGACGTCATCCAGGCCGGCATGTGGATGCCGATTCCGGAGAGGAAGGCGTCGAAGTATCCGGAGATGCCGATCGCGACGACGGCGACGATCGCGATGTACTCAAGCAGCAGGTCCCAGCCGATGAACCAGCCGATGATCTCGCCCAGGGCGACGTAGCCGTAGGTGTAAGCCGAGCCGGCGCGGGGGATCATGCCGGCGAACTCGGCGTAGGAAAGCGCCGCCGCCGCCGAGGCGAGGCCGGCCACGAGGAAGGAGATCAGCACCGCGGGGCCGACTCCGGGGTTGCTGCCGTTGCCATGGGCCACCAGGCCGGCAAGGGAAAAGATGCCGACGCCGATGATGCCGCCCACGCCGATGGCGGTCAGCTGCCAGAGGCCGAGGCTCTTGAAGAGCCCGCTGTGCTTGTTCTCCTCCTCGATGGTGTCGATGGGTTTTTTCCTCAGGATCGAACTCGTGAGCGTTTGTTGGTTCACCGGTGGTGCTCCTGCCTGTAGGCGTAGTGGCTGAAAGCCAAAAAGGTCCGAGGAATAGTATGCGAGTCGAATCACATCAGATAAAGCGATTTTTCCTTAGCTTTATTCATGGGATATTCCGATGTTTTGAATTCCGGTCTCCCGGATCTGCACGGTTCGAGGCACAAAAAAAGCAGCTCCGCAGAGCTGCTTCATGTGGGCGCGGGCCCGGAGAGCGGACGACGAGATTCGAACTCGCGACATCCACCTTGGCAAGGTGGTGCTCTACCAGCTGAGCTACGTCCGCGCATGCTGAACCAAGGTTCAACAACGAGCAAGTTTCCTTGCTCTGGTGGGCGATACTGGGATCGAACCAGTGACCTCTTCCGTGTCAGGGAAGCGCGCTACCGCTGCGCCAATCGCCCGTTTCCGGCACATGCCGAGGGGTTGTCCGTTGCCGGATCCTTAAAAACAGGAGAGCGGACGACGAGATTCGAACTCGCGACATCCACCTTGGCAAGGTGGTGCTCTACCAGCTGAGCTACGTCCGCAAATGTTGAGCGGATGGCCGGAGCCATCCGCTCAACGTCAAGCAAGTTTCCTTGCTCCCGTGGGCGATACTGGGATCGAACCAGTGACCTCTTCCGTGTCAGGGAAGCGCGCTACCGCTGCGCCAATCGCCCTTACTGATCCGGCCGGAACCGGGATCCAGGGTTTTCACCGAGGTGGGTACGGGATTCGAACCCGTGTATACGGCTTTGCAGGCCGCTGCCTCGCCTCTCGGCCAACCCACCGTGTAAGCAAGGATTCCGGTTTCCCGGGACTCTTTGCCGTGACAGTGTCCTGCGAGCGGACGACGAGATTCGAACTCGCGACATCCACCTTGGCAAGGTGGTGCTCTACCAGCTGAGCTACGTCCGCATTGCCGGATTTCCGCGGCCTGTCCTGGTGGGCAGACCGTCGCTTTCCGACGAGTAAGAACTCTATAGGAGGTTCGGGGAAACTCCAAATCGTTGCGCCCGCCAGGCCCGCCTACGCCGCCGCTTCCTTGAATTGGCGCGGAACTTTCGAGTTACACGCTTGTGATTAGCAGCGGTTCCCGCGCGTGCCGGCGTGCACGCGGCGGTGGCGCCGGCGGCCATCCAAAGGGTGAATTCGGCGCCCGTTCGGATGGTTTTTGATTTCCGGCCGGAGTCGGTTAGTGTTTTTGGTGCACGGGCGATTGGCGCAGTGGTAGCGCGCTTCGTTCACACCGAAGAGGTCACTGGTTCGAACCCAGTATCGCCCACCCGTGGGTTGAAGGCCCCTGTTGCTCCGCAAGGAGCGGCAGGGGCCTTTTTCGTCTTGTGGATGAGTCCCGGGCTCGGATCCTGTCGGTGGTCTGTGAAAGAGTTTTCCTATGACAGATCCACTGCTTGCCCACGCCACTGAATACGGCCGGATGTACGCCCGTTCCACGACGGAAGCCTTTTCCGTGCCGTCCATCACCACGGTCATCGGCCAGCAGGCGCACTCGCTGGATGGCTGGTTCGGATACATGGGGGCGAACAGCCTGGCGAACGATCCCGAACTGCCGCGGCTCCTGGGCAGCCCCGCCGGGCTCCGGCAGGCGGTCAACAAGGCGGCCAAGGCTGCCGAGGTATACAGGGACGACGCCGCACAGCGCGGGGACCGGGTGCACGGCTACTGCGAACAGGTGGCCCTTCGCGCGCTCGGCAGGCCGCACCGGGTGGAGGAATCCAGGGCGCTGCTTGCCTCGCACGGCGAAGAAGCCTTTGCTGCACGCTTCGATGAATGGTGGGAACTGTACCGCGTGGAGCCGCTCGCCCCGGAGATCACCGTCTGGAATACGAGCGTAGGCTACGCCGGAACCCTTGACCTGGTGGCGCGGATCAACGGCCGGGTCTGCCTGATCGACTACAAGACCAAGGGCACCAACCGCGACGGCACAGTCAAGGCGTTGGATGACAAGGTCGTGATGCAGCTGGTGGCGGGCATGAAGGCGGAGGAAAGCCTGGTGGATCCGGTAGCGGGGGAATGGGAGCCCTGGAAGTACGGTGAAGACCCGGTGCTCCTGGCCGTGGCCATCGGCGAGACCGAAGTCCGCCCGCAGCGCGCCAACCCGGACGTCCTGAAACACCACTGGTGGAAATTCTGCGCCCTGAAACGGGTCTGGGACATGACCGCGGACGTCGCTGTGGCCGGCACCGCGCTGCTTCCTGTGGCGCCTCCGGCGTACCCGGCCGCCCCGGCCGTGGCAGGCTCCACTAAACTGGCTTAGCTCCCTTTATATGGGAAGCCAACAAACGCGATCGTGAGGACTGACAGCGCATGGCCATTTTGAGCATCCGGATTATCGGGGACCCCGTGCTGCGCACGGTGGCCGATCCCGTCACGGATTTCGGTCCCGAGCTTGCCAAACTGGTTGCCGATATGACCGAGACCATGGAAGACGTGGACGGCGCCGGCCTCGCGGCTCCGCAGGTCGGCGTGAGCCAGCGCGTCTTCACCTACCGGATCGACGGGGTCGAGGGGCACATCATCAACCCCGTGCTGGAAAACAGCGAGGACTTCCAGGATGACCAGATCGAAGGCTGCCTCTCCATCCCCGGACTTGCCTACCCGGTCCGCCGCCGCCGCACCACCCGTGCCACCGGCGTCGACCTCGATGGAAACCAGGTCAGCGTAGAGGCCGAGGGCATGCTCGCGCGCTGCTTCCAGCACGAAACCGACCACCTCGACGGCATCCTCTTCACCGACCGGCTCGAAGGCGAAGACCGGAAGTCCGCCCTCCGGGCCATCCGCGCCGCGAACTACCACGCTGTGACTGAACAAACCACCAGCAAGCGGGCCACGTCGGTCGGCTCCAGCTTCGGCAGCTTCGGTACTGCTGAATGAGGGTCCTTTTCGCCGGCACTCCGGCGGTCGCAGTTCCTTCACTCGACGGGCTGGTCGACGCCGGATTCGACGTTGTCGCCGTGTTGACCCGCCCGGATGCGCCCACCGGGCGCAAGAGGATCCTGACGCCGTCGCCGGTTGCCTCCCGCGCGGCGGAGCTCGGCATTGAGCTCATCCATGCCAGCAAGGTGGACGCTGAAACCACCGCCCGGATCGCCTCCTTCGAGCCCGATGTCGCAGCGATCGTCGCCTACGGCGGGATCGTCCCCAAGGCCGCGCTGGCCATCCCGCGGCACGGCTGGATCAACCTGCACTTCTCCCTCCTTCCCGCCTGGCGCGGCGCCGCGCCGGTGCAGCGGGCCGTGATCGCCGGCGACGACATCACGGGCGCCGCCACCTTCCAGTTGGAGGAAGGACTCGACACCGGACCGGTCTTCGGAACAGTCACCGAAACCGTCCGGCCGGAAGACACGGCCGGCGACCTGTTGGAACGGCTTTCGCGCAGCGGCGCGGTCCTGCTCAGCCAGACCCTGTCCGCCGTCGACGCCGGCAGGGCGGCCCCGGAGCCGCAGAGCGGTGAGGTTTCGCTCGCTCCCAAGCTCACCCTCGAGGACGGCCGGATCGACTGGCGGCAGCCTGCCCTGGCAATCAACCGCAGGGCCCGCGGCGTCACCCCGGAGCCCGGCGCCTGGACCATGCTGGACGGCCTGCGGGTCAAGCTTGAACCGCTGCAGTTGCGGCCCGATGTCCGTGACCTGGAGCCGGGGCGCCTTCGTTTCGACGGCAAGAGCGTGCTGGTTGGCACCGCTTCACACGCAGTGCGGCTTGGCCGGATCCAGCCCGCCGGTAAGAAGATGATGGCGGCGGCCGACTGGGCCCGCGGCGTAGCAGTAGAAAGCGTGGAATTCGAATGAGCGAGTCCGGACGACGGAACCCGGCAAACCATGGCGGGCGTGACGGCGGCAACCGCGGCCGGGGCGAGCGGGGCCAGGGCGGCGGAAACGGCGCAGTGCGGCGCGATGCCAAGGGCCGTGAACGCAACCGCGGGCCGCAGCGTGGCTCTACGGCCAGCGCACCCTCGCAGCGCACCCGCCGTGCGGATCCCGCGCGCCTGGTGGCCTTCGAGGTGCTCCGGGCCGTGGCCTCCGAGGACGCCTACGCCAACCTCGTCCTGCCGGCAAGGATCCGCCACCATCACCTCGACAAGCGCGACGCCGGGTTCGCCACCGAACTGAGCTACGGAGCGCTGCGCGGCCAGGGCACGTATGACGCCATCCTCGCTGCCTGCGTGGACCGGCCGCTCGCGCAGCTGGACCCGGCGGTGCTGGACGCGCTGCGGCTCGGCGTGCACCAGCTCCTGGCCATGCGTGTCCCGGCGCATGCCGCATTGGACCAGACCGTCGGACTGGCCCGCGCCGTCATCGGTGCAGGTCCCTCATCCCTCATCAATGCGGTCCTCCGGAAGGTCGCTGCCCGCTCGCTTCCCGAGTGGCTCGACCACCTCCTGGCCGAAGAGACTGACTCCATCAGGATCGACGCCGTGCGCCACGCCCATCCCGAATGGATCGTGCGCGCCCTCCGCCAGTCCCTCGTGGCCCACGGGCGCCCGGCCGGGGAAATCACCGCGCTCCTCGAGGCCGACAACGAGGCCCCCGTGGTGAACCTCGTAGCGCTGCCCGGCCTCGGCAGCCTTGACGAGGCCTTGGAGAACGGCGCAACCCCGGGCCCGCTCGTCGCCGGTTCGGCGCTGTCCAGCGGCGGCGACCTCGGACGGCTGTCCTCGGTCCGGGCCGGCACCACCCGCGTCCAGGATGTCGGTTCGCAGCTGGTAGCCCGCGCCGTCGCCGCCGTCGACCTGGGCGAAAGCAGCGGCACCGGAACCAAAACCGGCGAAAAGTGGCTGGACCTCTGTGCGGGACCCGGCGGAAAAGCGGCGCTGCTCGCCGCCCTCGCCAACCAGTCCGGCGCCAGCCTGCTCGCCAATGAACCTGCTCCGCACCGGGCGAAACTGGTCGGCCAGGCATTGGCCGCTGTGCCCGGCTCCTCCTGGTCGGTGCGCACCGGCGATGGCCGGGACCTCGGCAGGGAACAGCCCGGGGCCTTCGACCGGGTCCTCGTCGATGTGCCCTGCACCGGCCTCGGCGCCCTGCGCCGTCGCCCCGAATCCCGCTGGCGCCGCACCCCCAAAGACCTGGCCGAACTCGGCCCGCTGCAACGCGAGCTGCTCGAATCCGCCATCGACGCCGTCAGGCCTGGCGGAGTCGTGGCGTACGTAACCTGTTCCCCGCACCCTGCCGAGACCACCGCCGTCGTCAGCGACGCGCTGGCCAAGCGGGAGGACCTGGAACTGCTCGACGCCGGCGCCGCGCTGGATGCCGTCAGCCTCGAAGGGAACCTCGGCGCCGGAAACGAACTCACCGCGCAGCTCTGGCCGCACTTGCACCGGACGGACGCCATGTTCATGGCCCTCATCCGGAAGAAGTCCTAAGCTCCACCCGCACCCGAACACCGCCAACGCCAAGGGGAACGAACTTGTCCACGTGCTGCATCAACCCGAGCATCCTGTCCGCCGATTTCGTGAACCTGGAGGCGGAGCTGAAGCGGATCAGCAATGCCGACGCCGTGCACGTCGACGTCATGGACAACCACTTCGTGCCGAACCTGACCCTCGGGCTGCCGGTAGTGCAGCGCATCCAGGCGGTCAGCCCGGTCCCGCTGGACGTCCACCTGATGATCGCCGACGCCGACCGCTGGGCCCCCGCCTACGCTGACGCCGGCGTCGCTTCGGTGACTTTCCACGCCGAGGCCGCCACCGCGCCGGTCAAACTCGCGCGCGAGCTGCGTGCCCGCGGCGCCAAGGCCGGCATGGCTCTCCGCCCGGTAACGCCGGTGGAGCCGTACCTGGACATGCTCAGCGAACTCGACATGCTTCTGATCATGACAGTGGAACCCGGTTTCGGGGGTCAGTCCTTCCTTGATGTGACCCTGCCCAAGATCCGCCGGGCGCGCGCCGCCATCGACGGTTCCGGGATCGGAGTGGCCCTCCAGGTGGACGGCGGCATCACGGAGGAAACCATCCTGCGCGCCGCCGAAGCCGGGGCCAATGTGTTCGTGGCCGGTTCTGCCGTGTACGGCCAGGACGACCCCGCCGCGGCCATCGAGCGACTCCGCGAGGCGGGCATTGGAGCCGCCGCACGGCGCTAGGCTGACGGCGCCAGTTGACGGCGCCGGGCACCAACCGTGACGAACTGTTGACCGCGCGGCCCGGGGAATAGCCGGGCCGCCGTCGAAGTTGTGTCAGAATAGCAACACACATTACGTGCTCCGGGGTCGGTGTAATTCCGAACCGGCGGTCATAGTCCGCGACCCGTGAGCCATCGTTTCCAGCAAGGAAGCGGCGGCGAACGGTTGAACTGGTGGAATTCCAGTACCGACAGTCAAAGTCTGGATGGGAGAAGCACGTACAGTCATGCTGTGGCGTCCCTTTTGGGGACGCCCCGGCATTGCGCTGTCGTACACCCCCGGAGTCATCGCGGCTTTCAGGGAAGGAACGGCATGGATTTTCTGCGATGGCTCTTCGAAGCACAGATCCCGATCGGCGGGTCTGCGCTTGTTCTACGCGAAGTGCTGGGAAACATTTTCGGGCTGGCCAGTGCCCTCGGCGGAATGCGCCGCAAAGTCTGGGCATGGCCTGTGGGTATCGCGGGCAATCTGCTCCTCCTCACGGTCTTCCTCGGCAACGTCTTCGGTGCCGCGACTCCGGCGACTCTTTGGGGCCAGGCCGGACGGCAGGCGATGTTCATCGTCGTCGCCGCCTACGGCTGGTACCGCTGGCGCGAACGCCGCAACTCAGCCACCCAGGGCCGTGCCGTGGTGCCGTCCTGGGCATCGGCGAAGGTCCGCATCGCGCTGGTCGCCGCGCTGTTCGCCGGCACCGCCGCACTCACCCCGCTGTTCGATTCGCTCGGCTCCTACCCGCCGGTCTGGGCTGACGCGTGGACCTTCACCGGCTCGCTGCTTGCCACGTACGGCATGGCGCGTGGCTGGACCGAGTTCTGGCTGATCTGGGTGGCCGTTGACATCGTCGGTGTGCCGCTGCTGTTCAGCGCGGGCTACTTTGCCAGTGCCTTCATGTACCTGTTCTATGGCTTCTTCACCCTGGCCGGCTTCTTCGTCTGGTGGCGTGCCGGGCGGCAGGAGACCTTGGAGGCACGGCCAGATGCCGTCCCGGCCGGAGCGGCAACATGAGCACGGTCCTGAACACAGAAACAGTCTTCACGGAAGCTGAGAAAGCTGCCATGGACACCGCGCTTGCGGCGGCCCTCGGCGGCCCGCGCGGAGCGAATCCGCTGGTCGGGGCCGTGGTTCTGGGCCCGGACGGTGCCGAGCTCGTCACCGGCTATCACCGGGGAGCAGGGACCGCCCACGCGGAGGCCGACGCCATCGCCGGGGCCCGGGCTGCCGGCATCGACCTCAAAGGCACCACCATGGTGGTCACCCTGGAACCGTGCAACCATTCCGGCCGCACCGGCCCCTGTGCGCAGGCGATCATCGAGGCCGGCATCTCCCGGGTGGTGTACGCCGTGGACGACCCGCACCACCACGCGGCAGGCGGCGCCTTGACGATGCGCAGGGCCGGGGTGGACGTCGCGTCCGGGCTCGGCGGGGAACAGGCCACCGCGCTGAACCGCGAATGGTTCGACACCGTCCGGCACCGCCGTCCCTTCGTGACCCTGCACATCGCCCAGACCCTGGACAGCCGGATCGCGGCCAGCGACGGCACCAGCCAGTGGATCTCCAGCCCCGAATCGCTGCAGGACAACCACAGCCTGCGCGGCCTGATCGACGCGATCCTGGTGGGAACCGAGACCGTGCTGGTGGACAACCCGCGCCTCACGGCACGCAACGCCGCAGGTGAAGAATCCGGCAAGCAGCCGCTGCGGGCCGCCATGGGCCTGCGGGGCATCCCGGAGGACGCCGCCATCCGGGGGGCCGACGGCAACTTCGTCCACCTGCCCACCCGGGATCCCGCTGAAGCCCTGGCCATGCTTTACGACCGCGACATCCGCCACGTCATGGTCGAAGGCGGCTCCCGGATCCTCAGTGCCTTCCTGGCAGCCGGACTGGTGGACGAACTGATCGTGTACCTGGCGCCCACCCTGCTCGGCAGCGGCACGCCTGCCTTGCGGGAACTGGGGATCAGCACGCTCGCCGACGCCCAGCAATGGACCTGGGACGACGCCGGCGGAGGTGCGGTCCAAATGCTCGGACGCGACCTGCGCTTGCACCTCAAACCCCTGCGCCTGTTACCACTGGCCGAAGCCACCGAAGTCCACACACCCGGCAAGGACGCCGTGGAAGCCATCGAAGGAGAATACTGAATGTTTACCGGAATCGTTGCCGAACAGGGCAAGGTCCTGGCGATCGACCACCAGGGCACGGAGAGCGCCACGCTGCGCCTGTCCGCACCCAGCACCACCGGCGGACTCGAACTGGGCGGCTCGATCGCCGTCAACGGTGTATGCCTCACGGCAACTGAGATCAACGGACAGGAATTCAGCGTGGACGTCATGGGGGAGACCCTCGTCCGCACGACGATCGGCGAGCTCGCCGCGGGTGATCCGGTGAACCTCGAACGCTGCGTTCCTGCGGGCGGCCGCCTCGACGGCCATGTAGTCCAGGGCCACGTCGACGGCGTCGGGCAGCTTCTGGAGCGCGAGCCGCAGGGCAACTGGGACCGGCTGCGTTTCGGCGTGCCGGTGCCGCTGGCCCGGTACATCGCCGAAAAGGGCTCCATCGCCGTCGACGGCGTCTCCCTCACCGTGACTGCCGTGAGCCCCGCCCAGGAAAGCGAGCCCTGGTTCGAAGTCGGACTGATCCCCACCACCTTGGAGGAAACCGGCCTCGGCGCCAAAGCGATAGGCGGACGCGTCAACCTCGAAGTGGACGTGCTGGCGAAGTACACCGAACGGCTGCTGTCCTTCGCAGCCCGCCCCGGGGCCGGCAACCACGCCGCCGGACAGGACCACGCCGGACAGGCCGCGGACGGAGGGGACGCCCAGTGAGCACCGTTCCCGAGAAAAGCAGCACCGCCGTGCGCCACGGGCTGGACCCCGTGGAGGACGCCATCGCAGCCATGGCCGCCGGCCGTGCCGTCGTGGTGGTCGACAACGAAGACCGCGAAAACGAAGGCGACATCATCTTCGCCGCCGAACACGCAACCCCGGCGCTCATGGGCTGGACCATCCGCTACAGCTCCGGAGTGATCTGCGTTCCCCTGGAAGGCTCCCGTGCTGACGCCCTCCAGCTGCCGCCGATGGTCGAAATCAACGAGGACTCCAAGGGGACGGCGTACACCGTGTCCTGCGATGCGGCCATTGGCGTGAGCACCGGAATCTCGGCCGGCGACAGGGCGCTGACCGCACGGATCCTCGCGGACCCGGCCAGCACGCCGTCGTCGATCACCCGCCCGGGGCATATTTTCCCGCTCCGCGCCGTTAACGGTGGAGTGCGTGAACGCCCCGGGCACACCGAGGCCGCGGTGGACCTGTGCCGCCTGGCCGGGCTCGCCCCGGTCGGAGTGATCGCCGAAGTGGTTCACGACGATGGTGAGATGATGCGCCTGGACAGTCTCCGGGACTTCGCCGCGGAACATGGGTGCCCGCTGATCTCGATCGAGGATCTTGTGGCATACATCGCGGCGGAAGCCGGCGACCAGGCAGGAGAAGAGGAGACACGATGACCGCACAGCGTCATGGCGACGGCGGCAACGGCAACGGCAACGGCGGCACGGCACACAGGAAGCACCCGGTCAGCGGCGGCCCGGTGGTCCAGTTGCCCACCGCCTTCGGCGAATTCATTGCCCAGGCATGGATCGACGAGGCCACCGGGGCGGAGCACCTGGCGGTGAGCTCCCCGAACCCGCCCCGCAACGGCACCCTGCCCTTGGTCCGCCTGCACTCCGAATGCCTCACCGGCGACGTCTTCGGCTCCTACCGCTGCGATTGCGGCGAACAGCTGGCCTACGCCCTGGAACTGATCCGCGACGAGGGCGGCACCCTGCTCTACCTGCGCGGCCAGGAAGGCCGGGGGATCGGCCTGGCCAACAAGATCAAGGCGTACGCCCTCCAGGAAGCGGGCTTCGACACCGTGGAAGCCAACGAACAGCTTGGCCTGCCGGTGGATGCCCGCTGCTACAAGGCCGCCGCCCAGATCCTCGCGGAGATGGGCCTGCACGAGATCCGGCTGCTCAGCAACAACCCGGACAAGCAGAACCGCCTGGCCCAGGCCGGCGTGAAGGTTGTCGAAATGGTCCCGACGGAAGTCCCCTCGCGGGAAGAAAACCTGCGCTACCTGCAGACCAAGAAGGACCGCATGGACCACCGGCTGACACTCGCCGACCCTGCTGCTGCGGGTGCCGGCTCCTTTGACCACGAACAAGACTGACCACGAACAAGACTGAACGGAAAACACCACACCCATGAGCGGACACGGCGCCCCCACCATCGACCTCACCACCCTCAACCCCGAGGAAAGCTCCCAGTTGAAGCTCGCCATCGTGGCGGCCAGCTGGCACACCCAGATCATGGACGGGCTCCTTGACGGTGCCCTCCGCGCGGCCAAGGAAGCCGGCATCGCCGAACCCGCCGTGCTGCGCGTGCCGGGCTCCTTCGAACTGCCCGTCGCTGCCGCCCGCCTGGCACCGCATTTCGATGCCGTGGTTGCCCTCGGAGTGGTCATCCGCGGCGGAACGCCGCACTTCGACTACGTCTGCCAGGCCGCGACGTCGGGACTCACCGACGTCAGCGTCCGCACCGGCGTGCCGGTCGGCTTCGGCGTGCTCACCTGCGACACCGAGCAGCAGGGCCTGGACCGGGCCGGGCTTCCCGGTTCCTCCGAAGACAAGGGCCACGAGGCCGTCACGGCCGCCCTGGCCACTGCCCTGACCCTCAAGCAGTACAGCTGAGCAGCGACGAAGGGGATGGGGCGCTACCCTGCTGTGTGTTCGCTCACATCCCCTTCGTCATGCAAGGCCCCGGGAAGCGGCTCCGGCCGCCGAACAAGTAGGCTGTAGGGCGTGAAGAATTTCGAGACGCTGTTCGCCGAACTGAGCGAAAAGGCAGCGAGCCGCCCGGCAGGGTCCCGTACCGTCGCCGAACTGGACTCCGGAATCCACGGCATCGGCAAGAAGGTCGTCGAAGAAGCCGCCGAAGTCTGGATGGCTGCAGAATACGAATCCGACGAGGCCGCGGCCGAGGAAATCTCCCAGCTGCTGTACCACCTGCAGGTCCTCATGCTGGCAAAGGGACTGAACCTGGAGGACGTTTACAAGCATCTGTAGCCGCGCACGCGTGGCCCATGCTTGAAAACAAACCCTTCCGCAAAATCCCCCAGAAAGACTCCCCATGCTGCGAGTAGCCGTCCCCAACAAGGGATCCCTGTCTGAAGCCGCCTCCGCGATGCTCAGCGAGGCGGGATACCGCCAGCGCCGCGACTCCCGCGAACTGGTCATGGTCGATCCCGACAACGAGATCGAGTTCTTCTTCCTGCGCCCCCGCGACATCGCCGTCTACGTCGGCCAGGGAACCCTCGACGTCGGAATCACCGGCCGCGACCTGCTCCTGGACGCGCAGGTGGAGGCCGAGGAACTGCTGCCGCTGGGCTTCGCCGCCTCGACCTTCCGGTTCGCCGGCCCGGTAGGCAACTTCTCCGGCGTCGAGCAGCTTGAAGGAAAGCGCCTCGCCACCAGCTACGACGGCCTCCTGCGGGACTACCTCGCCGAGCGCGGGGTCAACGCCAAGGTGGTCCGCCTCGACGGCGCCGTGGAGTCCTCGGTGCGGCTCGGCGTCGCGGACGCCATTGCCGACGTCGTGGAGACCGGCAACACGCTCAAGGCCGCCGGCATGGAAATCTTCGGCGAGCCGATCCTGAAGTCCGAAGCGGTCCTGATCCGCCGCACCGGCGAGGGCGGCGCTGCCAACGGCACCGTCAAGGAAATCGAGGTGCTGATCCGCCGCCTGCAGGGCGTGCTGGTCGCACGCCAGTACGTGCTCATGGACTACGACATCCGCAAGGACCTGGTGGAGGACGCGGCCGCGCTCACCCCGGGCCTGGAATCGCCCACGGTCTCCCCGTTGCGCGACTCCGACTGGGTGGCCGTGCGCTCCATGGTTCCGAAGAAGGAGACCAACCGGATCATGGACGAGCTGTACGACCTCGGCGCCCGCGCCATCCTGGTCAGCAGCATCCACGCCTGCCGCATCTGAGCTGCTTCAGCTGACCAGGCCCGCACGAACCCCACAGTAGTAATCCAGGAGCAACCATGGCTGTAGCCGTACGTGTCATCCCGTGTCTGGACGTTGACGCCGGGCGGGTGGTCAAGGGGGTCAACTTTGAGGGCCTCCGCGACGCCGGCGACCCGGTGGAGCTTGCCCACCGCTACGACAACGCCGGGGCCGACGAACTGACCTTCCTCGATGTCACCGCCTCCTCCGGCAACCGCGAAACCACCTTCGACGTCGTGCGCCGCACGGCCGAAGAGGTCTTCATCCCGCTGACGGTCGGCGGCGGCGTGCGCGGCGTCGCCGAGGTGGACAAGCTGCTGCGCTACGGCGCGGACAAGGCCTCCATCAACACGGCCGCTGTGGCCCGCCCGGACGTGATTGACGAGATCACCCGGCACTTCGGCTCCCAGGTACTGGTCCTCTCGGTGGATGCGCGCCGCACCCGCCCGGGTTCCGGGCCCACGGCCTCCGGCTTCGAGGTGACCACGCACGGCGGACGTCAGGGCACCGGGATCGACGCCATCGCCTGGGCCAAGGAAGCCGCGGACCGCGGCGTGGGGGAGATCCTGCTGAATTCGATCGACGCCGACGGCACCAAGGACGGCTTCGACCTCGAGCTCATCCGGCTGGTCCGTGCGGCCGTGAACATCCCGATCATCGCCTCGGGCGGCGCCGGGGAGCCCGCGCACTTTCCGCCGGCCGTGGAAGCCGGGGCCGACGCCGTCCTGGCCGCCTCCGTCTTCCACTTCGGCCCCGACGACATGATCGCGCAGGTCAAGACGGCGATCCGCGAGGCGGGCTTCGAAGTCCGCTAGTCCCCACCCGCTCAAGCGAACGGCGGGCCACCGGATTTCCGGTGGCCCGCCGTCGTCGTTAAGCGTGGGATGCGGTCAGAGACCGACTTCGGCTGACTGCAGGAGCGCGACGGCGTCCGGCTGGCCTTCGAAGGTGACCAGCGCGTGCCGGGTCCGGCCGTGGGCGTGCATGAGCAGTTCGCCCGGTTCGCCGACGATCGCAACCGAAACGGGCGCCCGCTTGGCCACATGGCGCGGACCGGTGGGCCGGACCAGCACGATGCCGAGGTCGACGCCGCGGTAGAGGATGGCGGCCCGCTTGATCAGCTCGTCCCAGAGGGCGTCCGAATAGGCTTCATCCAGGGCCCGCGGCGCCCAGCGGTCGCCGGCGCGGCGGATGTCCTCGGTGTGCACGAAATATTCGATCAGGTTTGAGGACTCGTCCAGGGCCTTGATCTTCAGTGGTGAGAGCGGCGGGGGGCCGGCCCGGAAGATGTTGACGAGATCGGCGTACGCCGCCGGCGAATCCAGTTTGGCCGCAAGCTTGGCGGTGGCCTTGTCCGACGCCTTCGCCAAGCCTTTCACCAACAGGCCGATTCCCACGGCGGCCTTCCGCTCGCGCAAATACAGGTGTGCGGCCAGGTCCCGGGTCTGCCACCCTTCGCAGAGCGTGGGCGAGTCAGGACCGGCCGCCAGGAGAGTTTCGGCCAGTACTTCACGGGAGGGATCGACGAAATGCATCACTTGTGAAATTAGCACGAGAGCAGCCCGGATGCGCAGCGGAACCGCCGTTGGATTCCGGGTGTCACGGAGGCACTAGACTTGATCCGATGTCTGATCAGCCAGTACCCAGCACCGCCCCTGCCGCAGGCCCCCTCCCGGAGGAAATTGCCGCTGCCCTGAAACGCGATCCTGCCGGCCTGGTGGCCGCCATCGTCCAGCAGCATGACAGCGGAGAAGTCCTGATGCTCGGCTGGATGGATGACGAAGCCCTGCACCGCACCCTGACGAGTGGTCGCGTGACGTTCTACTCCCGTTCCCGCCAGGAGTACTGGCGCAAGGGAGACACCTCAGGGCACCTCCAGTTCGTGAAGTCCGTCGCCCTGGACTGCGACGGCGACGCCCTGCTGGTCCGCGTCGACCAAGTGGGCGCAGCATGCCACACCGGAACCCGGACCTGCTTTGACGGCCGGGACCTCGGCGCTGTGACCGGCGCCCGGGACTGAGCTACCCACCACCCACCCCACACAAGAAGAGGCGGAGAACAATAGCCATGCAGGACCTTGGAATCATCAGCCCGGGCCTGGAGGAGTTCCGCGAACTCGCCGCACACAGCAGGGTCATTCCGGTCCGCCTGAAAGTGCTGGCGGACGCCGAAACCCCGATCGGCCTCTACCGCAAGCTGGCGCAGGGCCAGCCGGGCACGTTCCTGATGGAATCGGCCGCCGTGGGCGGCGCCTGGTCCCGCTACTCCTTCATCGGCGCCCGTTCCCGCGCCACCCTGACCAGCAAGGACGGCCAGGCGCACTGGATCGGCGAACCGCCCGTTGGCGTGCCCGTTGACGGCAGCCCCGTCGACGCCGTCCGCGACACCGTGGCCGCGCTCCAGACCGAACGCTTCCCGGGACTGCCGCCGTTCACCTCGGGGCTGGTGGGCTTCCTCGGCTGGGAGACCGTGCGCCACTGGGAAAAACTGACGAGCCCGCCCGAAGACGACCTCCAGCTGCCGGAAATGGCGCTGAACCTCGTCACGGACATGGCCGTGCACGACAACATGGACGGCACCGTCCTGCTGATCGCCAACGCCATCAACTTCGACAACAGCTCGGAGCGGGTGGACGAAGCCTGGCATGACGCCGTCGCCCGGGTGAAGGCCCTGCTCGAACGGATCAGCACACCCGTGGCGCAGCCTGTCTCGGTGCTCGCCACCGAAGCCCTCGACTTCGCTTCCAGCGTGCAGGAACGCTGGGACGAACAGGAATACCTGAACGCCATCGACCGCGGCAAGGAAGCGATCGTGGACGGCGAGGTTTTCCAGGTGGTCATTTCGCGCCGCTTCGAGCTGGAGTGCGCGGCGGACCCGCTGGACGTGTACCGGGTGCTGCGCAACACCAATCCGAGCCCCTACATGTACCTCTTCAGCCTCGAGGACGCCGACGGCCGGGCGTACACGATCGTCGGATCCTCCCCGGAAGCCCTCGTCACCGTCAAGGACGGGGAGGTCATCACCCACCCGATCGCCGGTTCACGCCCCCGGGGCAAGACGGTGGAGGCTGACAAGGCGCTGGCCACCGAGCTTCTCGCGGACCAGAAGGAGCGTGCCGAACACCTCATGCTGGTGGACCTGTCCCGCAACGACCTCTCCAAGGTCTGCGTCGCAGGCACCGTGGATGTCACCCAGTTCATGGAGGTCGAGCGCTTCAGCCACATCATGCACCTGGTCTCCACCGTTGTCGGCGACCTCGCACCCGGCGCCACCGCGTACGACGTCCTCAAGGCGACCTTCCCCGCCGGCACGCTCTCCGGTGCCCCCAAGCCGCGCGCCCTGCGCCTGCTGGACGAACTCGAGCCGCACCGCCGCGGGATCTACGGCGGCGTGGTCGGGTACCTGGACTTCGCCGGAGACATGGACATGGCCATCGCGATCCGCTCGGCCCTGCTGCGCGAAGGCCGGGCCTACGTCCAGGCCGGCGGCGGCATCGTCGCCGATTCGCACAAGCCGACTGAGGCCCTGGAGTCCGTGAACAAGGCGGCAGCGCCGCTGCGGGCCGCGCACATCGCCGGTTCCTTGCGCAACATCTCGGCCGAATCCGTCGACGGCGGCAGCGGCACCGCTGGAACCGGCAGCAGCGGGGCAAACGCCCTGTGAAGCCCGCAGATGCCCGCGGCGCCGGAACGGAGCGGCCCGTGAAGCCACCGTTCTGGGCACGCAAGGCCAACCTTGTCCTGGCCACGGCCGTGTTCGCCCTGGCGGTGTTCGGCACCACGACCCAGAGCTGGATCGATGTCCGGCTCGACCCCACGGCCGCTGCCAACGCGGACCTCCACGTCCAGGGCAGCAAGGCAGCCACCGCGGTGACCGCGCTGGCCCTGGTTGCCCTCGCCGGGGGACTGGCGGCCTCGATCGCGGGCCGGGTCGCGCGCTGGATCATCGCCCTGCTGGTCCTCCTGGCTTCGGCCGGAATCATCGTCGCGGCGGCAACCGTCCTGGCCGATCCGCTCGGCGCTGCGCAAGGCACCATTGCCGCCAGCACGGGCATTTCCGGCGGCGACGCCGCCGTCTTCGCCACGCCGTTTCCGGTCCTCGCCGTCGTGGCCGCCGCGCTCCTGGCCTTGTGCGCCGTCGTGCTGCCGGCGGCCGGCCGGCACTGGAAGGCGCGGACCAAGTATGACCGTGGCGGCCAGGCCGCCCGCGGGGGCAGCGGCCCTGTCGACGAGATCGACAGCTGGGACAGCCTGTCCCGCGGAGAAGACCCGACGTAACGTGTGCGGGCCACGGCCGCCGCCGTGTCCCGGGGCCTGCCAATAAATGGCAGAATGATAAGCAGTATCCATCCTGAGGAGATTTCACCATGAGCAAAACCACCGTGTCCGCCAGCAAAGCCCCCGAAACCGCCGCCAGCCACAGCGACGCCATCGGCCACGGCAACAGCCCGGCTGCGTGGACCTGTGTGATTGTCATGCTCGTCGGGGCGCTCGTGTCCTCCATCGCTTTCGTCATCGCCAACACCCCCGTGTTCGTCGCCGGAATTGTCGTCATGCTCCTCGGCCTGGTCGCCGGCTGGGCCATGCGCAAGGCCGGTTACGGCGTCGGCGGCAGCAAGCTGAAGAACGCCGGCCACTGACTGTGACCGTTCTTGATGACATCATCGCCGGTGTCAGGGAGGACATGGCTGCGCGCCAGCGCCTGAGCAGCCTCGCCGAAGTCAAGGAACGCGCCGCGGCCGCCGCTCCGGCCCTTGACGCCTGGACCGCCCTCGGCGGCCCCGCGGCGCGGCGCGAGGAACTGAAGGTCATCGCCGAGATTAAGCGACGCAGCCCCTCCAAGGGCGACCTCGCCTCGATCACCGACCCCGCGGCCCTCGCAATGCAGTACGCCGACGGCGGTGCCTCCGTGATCAGCGTCCTCACCGAAGAACGCCGCTTCAACGGTTCGCTCGCCGACCTGGACACCGTACGGGCCGCCGTCGACATCCCGCTGCTGCGCAAGGACTTCACGGTGGACGAGTACCAGATCTGGGAAGCCCGTGCCCACGGCGCGGACCTGATCCTGCTGATCGTCGCGGCCCTGTCCGACGCCCAGCTGCAGGAGTTCAGCGCCCTGAGCCATGAACTGGGCATGAGCGTGCTGGTGGAAACCCACACGCCCGAGGAAATCGAGCGCGCCGCCGCGGCCCAGGCGCGCATCATCGGCGTGAACGTGCGCAACCTCAAGACGCTCGACGTCGACCGTTCCCTTTTCGGCTCACTTGCCGGGAACATTCCGGCGGGTGCCGTCGTTGTGGCGGAGTCGGGCGTACGGAACGCCGACGACGTCGCCCATTACGCGGGCAACGGCGCCCACGCGATCCTCGTGGGGGAGGCGCTGGTCAGCGACTCGACGCCACGGGAACGCATTGCCGAATTCAAGGCGGCCGGCGCGGCCGCCATGGCTGTCAGCCGCTGACGCCAGCTCCCGGGCGGCGCTGCGCCGCCCGGGAGGAACCCGAACCATCAACTGAACAGGACGGTGAGACCTTTGGTGGACGCACCAACATCCAAGCCGGAGCAGAATGCAGCCGACGCATTCCTGCAGGGCGGAGCTTCGCTGCGCAATGCGAGCGGGCCGTACTTCGGTTCCTACGGCGGACGCTGGATGCCGGAGTCGCTCATCGCGGCCTTGGACGAGGTGCAGGACACCTTCGAGAAGGCCAAAGCCGATCCCGAGTTCATTGCCCGGCTCAAGGACCTGAACAAGAACTACTCGGGCCGTCCTTCCCTGCTCACCGAGGCCAAGCGCTTCTCCGAGCACGCCGGTGGCGCACGGATCTTCCTCAAGCGCGAGGACCTCAACCACACCGGTTCGCACAAGATCAACAACGTCCTGGGCCAGGCCCTGCTGGCCAAGCGCATGGGCAAGACCCGCGTGATCGCCGAAACCGGCGCCGGCCAGCACGGTGTTGCCAGTGCTACCGCAGCAGCCCTGCTCGGCCTTGAGTGCGTGGTGTACATGGGCGCTGAGGACTGCCGCCGGCAGTCCCTGAACGTGGCCCGCATGCAGCTGCTCGGCGCCACGGTGGTGCCCGTGACCAACGGCTCCCAGACCCTCAAGGACGCCATCAACGACGCACTGCGCGACTGGGTCAGCAACGTCGACAACACCCACTACCTGCTGGGCACCGCAGCCGGCGCCCACCCCTTCCCGGCCATGGTGCGCTTCTTCCATGAGGTCATCGGCGAGGAAGCCCGCGCCCAGATCCTGGAGCAGACCGGCAGACTGCCCGACGCCGTCTGCGCCTGCATCGGCGGCGGATCCAACGCGATCGGCCTCTTCCACGCCTTCCTGGACGACTCCTCCGTGAAGATCTACGGCTTCGAGGCCGGCGGCGACGGCGTCGAGACCGGCCGGCACGCGGCGGCCATCACCCTGGGCCGCCCCGGCGTGCTGCACGGCGCCCGCTCCTACCTCATGCAGGACGAGGACGGCCAGACCGTCGAATCGCACTCGATCTCGGCCGGCCTGGACTACCCGAGCGTCGGCCCGGAGCACTCGTACCTTGCCGACATCGGGCGCGTCAGCTACGAACCCATCACGGACACCGAAGCCATGGACGCCTTCCGGCTCCTGTGCCGCACCGAAGGCATCCTGCCCGCGATCGAGTCCGCCCACGCGCTGGCCGGCGCCATCAAGGTGGGCCAGCGGCTCACCGAAGGCAAGGCAGATCCGTCCGAAGTCTCGATCATCGTGAACCTCTCCGGGCGCGGCGACAAGGACGTCGAGACGGCCGCCGCCTGGTTCGACATGCTTGACGAAGACGGCAACGTCAAGGGCACCACGCTTTCCACCCGCGCACACAAGGGCCCCGCGGAACGGGGCACGGAAGAACAGCGCAGCACGGAGGAACAGAACTGATGAACGGGAACACCACCAGTAAGTCCGCGGCTGCGATCGACCGGGCCAAGGCAGAGGGCCGCGCCGCCCTCATCGGGTATCTTCCCGCCGGCTACCCGGACGTGCAGGCCAGCATCGACGCCGGCATCGCCCTGGCCCGCAACGGCGCCGATCTCATTGAGATCGGCATCCCGTACTCCGACCCCGTCATGGACGGCCCCGTCATCCAGGCAGCCACCACCGAGGCGATCGCCCACGGCTTCCGCGTGGCCAGCGTCTTCGACGTCGTTGCCGGCATCACCGCCGCCACCGATGCCGCCGTGCTGGTCATGACCTACTGGAACCCGGTCATGCGCATGGGCGTCGACGAATTCTCCCGGCGCCTTGCCGAAGCGGGGGGAGCGGGCCTCATCACGCCTGACCTGATCCCGGACGAGGCCGCCGAATGGTTCGATGCCTCGGACAAGTACGGCTTGGACCGTGTCTTCCTCGTGGCGCCGTCTTCCACTCCCGAGCGCCTGGAAATGACCGTCAAGGCAAGCCGCGGCTTCGTCTACGCGGTGTCCATCATGGGCATCACCGGCACCCGGCAGGCAGTCAGCGGCAGCGCCGAGAAGCTCGTGGCCGACACCCACGCCGCGGGCGCGGAGCGCGTCTGCGTCGGCCTGGGCGTCTCCACCCCGGAGCACGTCCGCGAGATCGCAGCCTATGCCGACGGGGTGATCGTCGGCAGCGCACTGGTTGCGGCCGTGCGCGACCGCGGCGTGGACGCCGTCGGGAAGCTGACCAAAGACCTCAGCGCCGGCCTCCGCCGGGAAACCGCGCAGGCCTAGCCCTCCGGGTACCCAGGCCCGCCAGTACCTATTCCGCTGGAAACTCAGCGCAGCCACAGGAAAAGGAACAACTTAAGCACATGCAGAGTCTCCTCCACGCAGCAGCAGCGGCCCCACTGAGCATTCCCAGTCCGGGCTGGTCCGGATTCGACATCCCGCTGCCGTGGGGGACTTTGCGCATCCACGCCTACGCGCTGTGCATCCTGCTCGGCATCGTCGTGGGCCTCTGGCTGACCTCAGTCCGTTGGAAGCGCCGCGGCGCACCCGCGGGCAGCCTGTGGGACATCGCCATCTGGGCCATCCCCTTCGGGATCATCGGCGGCCGGCTCTACCACGTGTTTTCCTCCCCTGATGCGTACTTCGGCCCCGGCTTCGACGGCACGGGTGACCTCAGCCTGATCCCTCAGGTGTGGCGCGGCGGCCTGGGCATCTGGGGCGCGGTGGTGCTGGGCGCCGTCGGTGCCTGGATCGGCTGCCGCCGGCTCGGCCTCAGGCTGACCGCCTTCCTGGACGCGGCGGCCCCGGGGCTGCTGCTGGCCCAGGCCATCGGGCGTTGGGGCAACTGGTTCAACCAGGAGCTCTTCGGGGGTCCCACCACTCTGCCCTGGGGGCTGCAGATCGATCCCGCCAGTCCGAATTTCCCGGCTGGCATGCCCGCAGACACACTGTTCCACCCGACGTTCCTGTACGAATCGCTCTGGAACCTGGCCGGCGTCGGGATCCTGCTGCTCCTGGACCGCCGTTTCCACTTCCGCCGCAGCCGGCTGTTCTGGCTGTACGCGATGTACTACACGCTCGGCCGGGTCTGGATCGAGGCGTTGCGGATTGACGACGCCGAGCAGATCGCACTGTTCGGCATCAGCACCCGCCTGAACGTATGGACCAGCATTTTCGTTTTCCTCGCAGCGCTCATCGTCTTCGTCCTCCTCGGAATCAGGGCCGCCAGGACCCAGGATTCGGTGTACCTGGAAGGCCATGGACCGGACCGTGACATGACCGCTCTCACCGGTCATGATCCGGACAGTTCTGTCTCAGATAGTGGTTCGCGTGGTAATCTCGCGGAGAAGAACAGTGATCTGACCCACCCCGCAGCGCCTTCGGACGCAGAAGGGAATACCCCCGCGGACACCGCCCCGGAAGCTGCACCGCAGGCCGCCGGAGGCGCGGGGGAGGATGGGTCCGAATCCGGGCCGGACGCAGGCAGGGCCACCTAGCCGCCGTCCCGGCCGCCGGGGCATCGGGCTACCGCCAAGAACCCCCGCCACAGCGTCGTGGCACCCTCGTGACAACCGGGCAGCATACGATCGCCGCCAGGGTCAAGACGGGCTGGAGCCCATGCGTAACTCTTCGCTGCGCGTTGGTGGCTGGCCTACAATTTCAGTAATTCAGCGCTTTGTTGTGCCCGTCACAGGGACAACAAGGTGGGGCCAGCGTTGTCCCTTCCATTCGCACGATCTCGAGGAAGGACGTCTTCATGACCCGTCTTCATCGCCCAAGCCAGACCGGAACGGTTGAGCCGCAGGGAGCCATTTCTCCCTTCAAGCGTTTCGCTGCGCTCCCGGAGGCCCGCGGGCTGTACAACCCGGAGCAGGAGAAGGACGCCTGCGGCCTGGCAATCATCGCCACGCTGCGTGGAGAACCCGGCTACGACATCGTGGATGCGGCCCTGACCGCACTGCGTGCCCTCGAACACCGCGGCGCCGTCGGCGCTGACGAAGGGACCGGCGACGGCGCCGGCCTGCTGATGCAGATTCCGGACGAATTCTTCCGCGCCGTCACCGAATTCGAGCTGCCCGCCCCCGGCCAGTACGTGGTGGGCACCGCCTTCCTGCCGGCCGAAGGCCGCGAGGCTGAGACCGCCAAGGCCGGCATCGAAGGACTCGCCGCCGACGAGGGTCTGGTTGTCCTCGGCTGGCGTGAGGTGCCCGTCGTGGCCGACCTCGTCGGCGCCATGGCCCGGGCCTGCATGCCGTACTTCGCCCAGCCGTTCTTCGCCTCTGCCTCCGGCGAAACCCTTGACCGCAACGAGCTGGACTCCCGCGCCTGGCGTATCCGCAAGCGCGCCCAGAACAAGTTCGGCGTGTACTTCCCGTCCCTGTCCTCCCGCACCATCGTGTACAAGGGCATGCTGACCACCGCCCAGTTGGAGCCCTTCTACCCGGACCTGTCCGACAAGCGCTTCAAGACGAAGCTGGCGATCGTCCACTCGCGCTTCTCCACCAACACCTTCCCGTCCTGGCCCTTGGCCCAGCCCTTCCGCACCATCGCGCACAACGGTGAGATCAACACCGTCAAGGGCAACCGGAACTGGATGCGTGCCCGCCAGTCGCAGCTGGCCAGCCCGCTGCTCGGCGACTCCCCGGAAGAGTTGTACCCCATCTGCACTCCGGGTGCTTCCGACTCCGCGTCCTTCGACGAGGTGGCCGAGCTCCTGTGGCTCTCCGGCCGCCCCATCACGCACTCGATCATGATGATGATCCCGGAGGCCTGGGAGAACCACGCCACCATGGATCCGGCCCGCCGTGCCTTCTACGAGTACCACTCGCTCCTCATGGAGCCGTGGGACGGCCCCGCCGCCGTGTCCTTCACCGACGGCAACCTCGTGGGCGCCACCCTGGACCGCAACGGCCTGCGCCCGGGACGCTACTGGATCACCGAGGACGGCCTGATCGTCTTCGCCTCCGAGGTCGGCGTGATCGACGTCGAACCGTCCAATGTGGTCAAGAAGGGCCGCGTCTCCCCGGGCAAGATGTTCCTCGTGGACACCGAGGCCGGGCGGATCATCGACGACGCCGAGGTCAAGGCCGAGGTGGCCGCCGCCAACCCGTGGGCCGAGTGGCTCAAGGACAACCTGATCGACCTCAATGACCTCCCCGAGCGCGAGCACGTGCTGCACACCGCGGCGTCCGTGAACATCCGCCAGCGCACCTTCGGCTACACCACCGAAGAGCTGAAGATCCTGCTCGGCCCGATGGCCCGCACCGGCGCCGAACCGCTCGGTGCCATGGGCTCGGACACCCCCGTGGCCGTGCTGTCCAAGCGCCCGCGGCTGCTGTTCGACTACTTCGTGCAGTCCTTCGCGCAGGTCACCAACCCGCCGCTGGACGCCATCCGCGAGGAACTCGTCACCTCCCTCAAATGCGCCATCGGCCCGAACGGCAACCTGCTCGACGTCGGACAGGTCCGCCAGCCGCAGGTGTCCCTGTCGTTCCCCGTGATCAACAACGACCAGCTCGCCAAGATCGCGAACATCGAGAACGCCGACGGCGACAAGATTGCCATGAAGGTCCGCGGCCTTTACCGCCCCGAAGGCGGCGAATCGGCCCTGCGTGCCCGCCTCACCGAAATCTGCGAACAGGTTTCCGGCGCGATCAACCGCGGCGTGCAGTACATCGTGCTCTCGGACCGTGACTCCAACGCACAGTGGGCCCCGATCCCGTCCCTGCTGCTGGTCAGCGCGGTCCACCACCACCTGCTGCGCAGCGCCAACCGCACCAAGACCGCCCTCGTGGTCGAGGCCGGCGATGTCCGCGAAACGCACCATGTCGCCGTCCTGGTCGGCTACGGTGCCGCCGCGGTGAACCCGTACCTGGCCATGGAGTCGGTGGAGCAGTTGATCAGCACCGGCGAGGTCGTGGGAGTTACTCCCGAAGACGGTGTCTACAACCTGATCAAGGGCCTCGGCAAGGGCGTCCTGAAGATCATGTCCAAGATGGGCATCTCCACCGTGGCCTCCTACACGGGTGCCCAGACCTTCGAGGCCTTGGGGCTGTCCCAGGAACTCGTGGACGAATTCTTCTCCGGCACGCACTCCCAGCTGGGCGGCGTGGGTCTGGACGTCATCGCCGCCGAGGTGTCGGCACGCCACCAGATGGCGTACCCGGAGGGTGGCATCGAGCAGCCGCACCGCCCCCTGCTTGGCGGCGGCGAGTACCAGTGGCGCCGCGACGGCGAGCCGCACCTCTTCAACCCGGAGACGGTGTTCCGCCTGCAGCACGCCACCCGTGAGCGCCGCTACGACATCTTCAAGTCCTACACCCAGGGCATCGACGACCAGTCCAAGAACCTGATGACCCTGCGCGGCCTGCTCAAGTTCAAGGACGGCCTGCGCCAGCCGGTGCCGCTTGAGGAAGTCGAGCCGGTCTCCAGCATCGTCAAGCGCTTCTCCACCGGTGCGATGAGTTATGGCTCCATCTCCAAGGAAGCCCACGAAACCCTTGCCATTGCCATGAACCGACTGGGCGCCAAGTCCAACACCGGTGAAGGCGGCGAGGACGTGGACCGCCTGCTGGACCCGGAGCGCCGCTCCGCCATCAAGCAGATCGCCTCCGGCCGCTTCGGTGTGACCAGCCTGTACCTGAGCAACGCCGAGGACATCCAGATCAAGATGGCCCAGGGTGCCAAGCCCGGCGAAGGCGGCCAGCTCATGGCCCAGAAGGTGTACCCCTGGGTTGCCCGCACCCGCCACTCGACCCCCGGCGTCGGGCTCATTTCCCCGCCCCCGCACCACGACATCTACTCGATCGAGGACCTCGCGCAGCTCATCTATGATGCCAAGCGCGCGAATCCCTCGGCGAGGGTGCACGTCAAGCTGGTGTCCGAGGTCGGCATCGGCACGGTGGCTTCCGGCGTGACCAAGGCGAAGGCCGACGTCGTGCTGGTTTCCGGGCACGACGGCGGAACCGGCGCCTCACCGCTGAACTCGCTCAAGCACGCAGGCATCCCGTGGGAGCTCGGCCTCGCCGAGACCCAGCAGACGCTGATGCTCAACGGCCTGCGCGACCGCGTGGTGGTGCAGGTGGACGGCCAGCTGAAGACCGGCCGCGACGTCGTCATCGCCGCCCTGCTGGGTGCCGAAGAGTACGGTTTCGCCACCGCCCCGCTGGTTGTTTCCGGCTGCATCATGATGCGCGTCTGCCACTTGGACACCTGCCCCGTGGGCGTCGCCACGCAGAACCCCGAGCTGCGGTCCCGCTTCACCGGCAAGCCCGAATTCGTGGTCAACTTCTTCGAGTTCCTTGCCGAGGAAGTGCGCGAACTGCTGGCCGAACTGGGTTTCCGCAGCCTGGAGGAGGCCATCGGCCACGCCGAGGTGCTCGACTCCCGCGAGGCGATCGACCACTGGAAGGCCGACGGGCTGGATCTCGACCCGATCCTGCACGGCCTCGAGTTCGACGACGACGTTCCGCTGCGGAACCTCACCGGCCAGAACCACGAGCTGGACAAGCACTTCGACCAGCGGCTTATCACGATGGCCGCCGAGGCGCTCAGCGACCGTTCGCCGGTGAAGATCTCCCTCGATGTCATCAACACGGACCGCTCCGTCGGCACGATGCTCGGACACGTGGTGACCAAGACCTTCAGCACCGATGTGCTGGCCACGGACACCATCGACATCACGCTGAACGGCACCGCCGGCCAGTCCCTGGGCGCCTTCCTGCCCGCAGGCATCACCCTGCGTATGTTCGGCGACTCCAACGACTACGTCGGCAAGGGCCTCTCCGGCGGCCGCATCATCGTCCGTCCGGACCGCAACAACGTGTTCCAGGCCGAGCGCAACGTCATCGCCGGCAACGTGATCGGCTACGGCGCCACGAGCGGTGAAATGTTCCTGCGCGGCCAGGTGGGCGAACGCTTCCTGGTCCGCAACTCCGGTGCCACCGCCGTCGTCGAAGGCATCGGCGACCACGGCTGTGAGTACATGACCGGTGGCCAGACCCTGATCATCGGCCGCACCGGCCGCAACTTCGGCGCCGGCATGTCCGGCGGCACCGCCTACGTGCTGGACCTGCAGCCCGCACGCGTCAACAAGGAAGCGCTGGACGCCGGCGAGCTCCAGCTCCTTGAACTCGACGCCGAGGACCGTGACATCGTGCACGGCCTGCTGGTCAAGCACCTCGAGGAAACCGAATCTGTCCTGGCCGGCCGCCTGCTCGAAAACTTCGACGACACGGCCGCCCGCATCACCAAGGTGCTGCCGCGCGACTACGCAGCAGTCCTGCAGACCCGTCTCTCCGCCATCGAAGAGGGCCTCGACCCCGACGGCGAAGAAGTCTGGTCCCGAATTCTGGAGGTAACCGGTGGCTGATCCACGCGGATTCTTGAAAGTCCGGCAGCGCGAAACGCAGCCACGCCGCCCCGTTCCGGTCCGCATCATGGACTGGAAGGAAGTGTACGAAGCCCAGGACAAGGGCGTGCTGAAGAGCCAGGCCGGCCGCTGCATGGACTGCGGCGTGCCGTTCTGCCATCAGGGCTGTCCGCTCGGGAACCTGATCCCCGAATGGAACGACCTCACGTGGCGCGGCAAGGGCGAGGAAGCCATCGAGCGCCTGCACGCCACGAACAACTTCCCGGAGTGGACCGGCCGCCTGTGCCCGGCCCCCTGCGAAGCGTCCTGCGTGCTGGGCATCAACCAGCCCGCGGTCACCATCAAGCAGGTGGAAGTTTCGATCATCGACGAGGCCTTCGAAAACGGCTGGGTCCAGCCGCTGCCACCCACCCGCCTTTCCGGCAAGACCGTTGCCGTCGTCGGGTCCGGCCCCGCCGGCCTCGCCGCTGCCCAGCAGCTGACCCGGGTGGGCCACACCGTCGCCGTCTATGAGCGCGACGACAAGATCGGCGGCCTGCTGCGCTACGGCATTCCCGACTTCAAGATGGAGAAGGAACAGGTCGACCGCCGCATCGAGCAGATGAAGGCCGAGGGCACGCGCTTCCGCACCGGGGTGAACGTCGGCACCGACGTCACCTGGGAGCAGCTGCGCCGCCGCTACGACGCCGTCGTCATTGCCACCGGGGCCACCGTGCCGCGCGACCTGCCCATCCCGGGCCGCGAGCTCGAAGGCATCCACTTCGCCATGGACTACCTGGTTCCGGCCAACCGCGCCGTTGCCGGCGAAACCGTGGAACACCAGATCAACGCCCGCGGCAAGCACGTGGTGATCCTGGGCGGTGGCGACACCGGTGCCGACTGCCTCGGCACCGCGCACCGCCACGGCGCCGCTTCGGTGACCACGCTGGCGATCGGCAAGCAGCCGCCGCTGGAACGCGCCGCGCACCAGCCCTGGCCGACCTTCCCGACGCTCTTCGAAGTGGCCAGCGCCCACGAAGAAGGCGGCGAACGCACGTACCTGGCCTCCACGGTCGGTTTTGTCGGCGAGAACGGCAGGCTCACCGGCGTCAAGGTCGCTGAGACCGAGTTCGTGGACGGCAAGCGCCTGCCCAAGGCCGGCACCGAGCGCGTCATCCCGGCGGACCTGGTCTTCCTCAGCCTGGGCTTCACCGGAGCAGAGCCGGCCGGGATCACCGAGCAGGTGCACGCCGAGTTCGACGGCCGCGGAAACGTGGCCCGGGACGGCTATTACATGACGAACACCGACGGTGTCTTCGTTGCCGGCGACGCCGGTCGGGGACAGTCCCTCATCGTCTGGGCCATCGCCGAGGGACGCGCCTGTGCGGCCGCCGTCGACAAGCACCTTATGGGAAGCACCATCCTCCCGGCACCTGTCGCTCCTACTGACCGGGCAATCTCCGTCCTGTAGGCAACGCAAGTTCCCCATCCACATCCAGCAGCACAATTACTAGGGTAGGTATATGAGACGCGCGAAAATCGTGGCAACCTTCGGCCCGGCCATCTCCAGCTTCGACAACACCCTCGCGGTGCTCGAAGCCGGCGTCGATGTCGCCCGCATGAACATGAGCCACGGCGACTACTCCGTTCACGACAACACTTACGAGAACGTCCGCAAGGCCTCCGCCCAGTTGCACAAGCCGGTTGCCATCATGGCCGACCTGCAGGGACCGAAGATCCGCCTGGGCCGTTTTGTTGACGGCCCGTACGCCCTTGAGGTGGGTGACACCTTCACCATCACCACCGAGGACGTCCCCGGCACCAAGGACATCTGCTCCACCACGCTGAAGAGCCTCACCGAAGACGTCAACGTCGGAGACACCCTCCTGATCGACGACGGCAAGGTCTCCCTGCGTGCGACCGCGGTTGACGACGTCAAGGTCGTTGCCACCGTCACCGTGGGCGGCATGGTGTCCAACAACAAGGGCATCAACCTGCCCGGCGTCGCCGTCAACGTCCCCGCACTGAGCGAAAAGGACGAGGACGACCTGCGCTGGGCCATCAAGCGCGGCGTCGACCTCGTGGCGCTGTCCTTCGTCCGCGACGCCGGCGACATCAAGCGCGTGCACGAGATCATGGACGAAGAAGGCCGCCGCGTCCCGGTGATCGCCAAGATCGAAAAGCCGCAGGCCGTGGAGCAGCTGCACGAGATCATTGACGCGTTCGACGCGATCATGGTGGCCCGTGGCGACCTCGGCGTCGAGCTGCCGCTCGAAGAGGTGCCGATCGTCCAGAAGCGCGCGATCGAACTGGCCCGCCGCTGGGCCAAGCCGGTCATCGTGGCCACCCAGGTCCTCGAATCCATGATCGACAACCCGCGCCCCACCCGCGCCGAGGCTTCCGACTGCGCCAACGCTGTGCTCGACGGTGCCGACGCCGTCATGCTTTCCGGTGAGACCAGCGTGGGCAAGTACCCGATCGAGACCGTCAAGACCATGGCGCGCATCATCGAGTCCACCGAGGAGCACGGCCTGGAGCGCGTTCCTCCGCTGGGCACCAAGCCCAAGACCCGTGGTGGCGCGATCACCCGGGCCGCCGTCGAAATCGCCGACCAGCTGGAAGCGAAGTACATCTGTACCTTCACCCAGTCCGGTGACTCCGCCCGCCGCCTGTCCCGCCTGCGCCCGATCAAACCGGTCTTCGCCTTCACCCCGGTGGAGCACGTCTGGAACCAGCTGGCCCTCACCTGGGGCATCCAGCCGGTACTCGTCTCAAGCGTGGACCACACGGACGCCATGACTGCCCAGGTTGACCGCAGCCTGCTGGACATGAAGCTCGTCGAGAACGGCGACCTCGTGGTCATCGCTGCCGGTTCGCCTCCCGGACAGGCCGGCTCCACCAACTCCCTGAAGGTGCACAAGGTCGGCGACCTTGCCGATACCTCCAAGGCAAGTGCAGAGCGCAAGGAAAAGCTCGGTCCGTGGCCGGAAAAGAAGAAGAAGAAGCCGGCCAAGGCCTGATCTTCCCATTCGACAGCAAAGGAGGCTCCCGCCATTGGCGGGAGCCTCCTTTGCTGTCTCCGTGTCAGCACTTCCGGCTGGCCGGTGCGGGTACACGAAAGGGCGCCCGGCCGCCGTCGGGCAGTCCGGACGCCCCTTTGCGGGGTGGTGCTTAGTTGACCTGGTTGATGATGGTTTCCGCTACCTCGCGCATGCTCAGGCGGCGGTCCATGGAGGTCTTCTGGATCCAGCGGAAAGCTTCCGGCTCGGTGAGGCCCATCTTGGTGGTCAGCAGGCTCTTGGCGCGCTCCACCAGCTTGCGGGTGGCGAACTGTTCCTGGAGGTCGGAGACTTCGCTTTCCAGTGCCTTGATTTCCTCGTGGCGGGAGAGGGCGATCTCGATCGCGGGGATGAGGTCCGCCGGGGTGAAGGGCTTGACCACGTAGGCCATGGCGCCGGCGTCGCGGGCGCGCTCGACCAGTTCCTTCTGGCTGAAGGCGGTCAGCAGCACTACAGGGGCAATGCGGGCCTTGACGATCTTCTCGGCTGCGGAAATGCCGTCCATGACGGGCATCTTGACGTCCATGAGAACGAGGTCGGGAGTGAGTTCCTCGGCCAGTTGCACGGCCTTCTCGCCGTTGTCCGCTTCCCCGACGACGTCGTAGCCTTCGCCCTTCAGGATTTCGATGATGTCGAGGCGGATGAGGGTTTCATCTTCTGCGACAACAACACGGCGGGCCGGCTGGGAAGCGGGGTTGGATTCCAGCTGTTCTGACACAGGATCTCCTTGGAGGGGTACGGCGGGTTCACCACCATCTTAGTTGGCCCCGGTTCTTGCGTATGATTTATTGCTCGACCGGGTCGGTTCTGAGAATCAGACTATCTGCATGTAGAGTGGTTTCGCGCACTCCAACAGGGCGATGACGTTCCAGTCGTTGTTTGTTGGGTGTTCCGCGCCCGAGTGGCGGAATTGGCAGACGCGCCGCACTCAAAATGCGGTATCGAAAGGTGTGTGGGTTCGAGTCCCACCTCGGGCACAGTGTTTCCCTGTTCAGGGGCCGGTTGGCTGCTGAGTGTGGACAGAGTGTTCACGGAAGGGCCCCCTTCGGGGGCCCTTTTTTGTTGGCGGGTGGCCTCGCCTTCCTCGGGGATGCAGGTTCTGTGATCTTGCTTATCCATGGTGGGGCGGTGGTCGAACGACATGATTTCAAACAATCCCTGCCTCGCAGTCAATGAGTATGCCTCGGTGGCCGCACCGTTCGTTGGCGTTCTCGCGATATTCGTCCAGAGCCGCTCCTGTGTCGTGCACCGACCGTGGGGGCGTTTGTTGGATTCAGCGCGGCCTCCGTGATCATGACTCATATTCTTGCCCACATGGTGCCTAGGCTCGTTCGGGAGGACGAGCCTCACCTTGAGCTGGACAGCCCATCAAGAGCACAGGTCTGGACGCGACGAGGCGTAGAAGTCCTCGCTTACTTGGATCACTAGCAGTTGTTGGGGATAAGGCAGAACGCTTCCATGACCGGAGGAGATGGGCCATTGGCGCTACGCCATGCGTGAGGGACACACGGGTTTCCTTTGCTGGCCGCGATGCGAATTGTCCCAGCGTGGCTTTCAACCCAGCGGGGCGGACCCCACGCAATCAGCGACAGTGACATTTAGTCCAGCCGGCTAATCACCATCTCATGAGCGTCGTAGTGGCTGCCGCAAGCAGATGACAGTGTGGAGTGGCCGGCTCTTGAGCGTGCTGACACGCTGGATGGCCGGGGCAACCCTGAGCCATTCGCGGATATAGTGCTCACAATGAACGAGCAAACAGAGGCCGCAAATACAAAGCGTCGCATTACGTCTATCTCCCTGCCGAAAGCTGGCTTGATCGGCTGTTGGATTCTGGGTGGGGCGTCGATCGCTGTTGGTGGCCTGGCCACCTTTGTCAGCGACAATCAAGCGGGTACAACAGCTCTTATCGCTTTTGGAGGAGTGCTTCTTTTTCTTGGTATAAGCGGCAGGCTTCCTTTGGCCGTTGAAGTCGGAAACACACGGTTCGATGCAACTTTCTATTCAGATTCAGTGTTCCAGGCTGGTCGCGAGTCGGCCTTGGATATTCCAGCTGGGAATGAAGAGGAAGAGGAAGCCTCCGATGACGAAAACGATGCGCTGGAAGAGGTTGATCTCAGGGATTGGGAGAAGACTTTATTCCCGGGGCCCTCGGCGTGCAAGCTTTCGGCGACAACCTATCGACAACTCGATTACTGGGTTAGGACTGGCCTCGTAAATCCAAGCGGAGGACAGCAAGGGTTTACTTTGCGAGAGGTCATTTCGCTGGCGGCCACGAAGCGGCTGCTGGATGTGGGGCTAAGTTTGCAGAACATCCGTGTTGCGATCGCGAAGTTCGCCGGGCTTTCATTGTCCGAGTTGGAAGAAACGGTCGTGGTCTTCGAGCCGGACGGAGAGGCTCTGTTTACAACGCTCTCCAACTCCCTGGTTGGATTTGATTCTGCAATTCCTAGTGCGTATTTCCCCCTGAAACCTGTAATTGGTGACGTGCGGAGGCGTCTCGCCGAAGGACAAAAAGACCTCGCTCATGCGAGGAATTGAACGGCCGGTGGACGTTGTTTCGTGTGAGAAAGGTGGACGCAACACCTTGGTGCGAGCCTGATTAGGGGCCCGTCGACGAGCTCTTGGGATTGGCCGACCACCGGTACCTCCATCGGGCCATTCCAGCAGTCGTCGAGGCGGGCGGGCGTCTCCGACTGGTTTGCTGGCCTCGGCTTTGGCTCGGCCCGCGACAACCGTCATGGCTACCGTCATGACTTCACCACTGATGAGGGTTTCGACCTGGTGGTTGGTGTCGCTGCGGGCAACATTGAACTGCGGGATTCGGCCGCCCTGATTTCGAAACATCTGGTGCCCCGCTAGCCTGATCTGAACCCCTCGAAAACGGCCTGTGCACAATGTGCACACCTTGCCCGACGGACCGGGCCGTACATCGGTCGGACTGGACCGGATTGGGGATGTTTTCGGGGGAGTGGAGGTACCTAGCCGATCGACCAAGCGGCGAGCATTACTTCACCCGTTTGGGCGGCATGCTGTTTCTTGCGTGCCAGCAGCGTATGGAGACCGATGCGGTCGTCGAGCACGGCTGCTAGATCGGCGCCGTCCATGAGAATTACTCGAGAACGTCCGGCGCCATTGAGGCGTTCGATCGCGGTCGGCTGGAACCCATTGATGGAGACGAAGAGTCCGAGCGTGTTGTCGAGTTTGCCGTCCACCTTGCCGACGAATGCATTGACGTCAGCCAGCCCAATCAGTTCGCCCTGCCACTTGGCTTCGAGAAGAAACTCGGTTCCATCAAACGTAAAGGCTCCGTCGATCTGCTCGCCCAAGATGCGGAATGATCCGCGTGCGTCGATTTCGAAGAACCGGAAGGTGGATGTGAGTAGCTTCTCAAGTTCATAGCCGCGGGTCTGGGGTGCCAGATTTGTGACGATCTTGAACTGCTGCTGAAGCTCGCTTAGGCCCTCCACGTGTGTTCGCCGCCTTTTCTCCCGCGCTTTTGCTTGAGCTTGACGATCACGAACTTGGTCAACTTCACTCCGTAGCTCCCGATACGGCGCAACGTGTGAGTGGAATGTCTTGAGGGCTGCCTTTGCCGCGAAGTAACGCTCCGGACCATCGGTCAACTGCCTGAGCCAGCCGGGATCCTTGATGTCGTCGACCGCAAGAATGAGCTGAACTAGATCGTCGAAGTGCCTTCCTTGATTTCGAAAGAGAGCGTTGACGAGCCCGGACACCATGTCTCTCTTGGTCAGGCTTTGATCGAGAGACCGAGACCGTACTTCTGCGTTGTTCGGGAGGGCGCTAAGAAGGAATTCACGCAGATCTTTCTTGTACCAATAGACCGCGGAAAGCGCGTCGACGAGCGGCTTGATGATGGATGGGGCGACTTGCTTCACGGTCATGGATCGATCTTATCGACCAGTGGTTGCTGGTGGCGGTCGTGACCTAGCTGTACTGAGTCAGGACGGGGACTGCCCCCGGTTTTGTTGACTCCTTAACCTAGCGAGCTGGTGCTCGTGGAAGGATGTTGACCATGCCCACGGCTTATGGGGCGGAGTTCCGCCAGGATGTTATTGA